>CAYMYJ010000005.1:99559-124754 GCA_964394615.1 uncultured Bradymonadales bacterium
CAAGGGATCGAACAAGGGATCGAACAAGGTCGAGAAGAAGGGTTGGAGCGAGGCAGAGCAGATGCACTTCGGACGGCCATTCGACAGGTCTTCGCTGCTCGAGGGCTCTTGCTGAATTCCAAGCAAGAGGCACGACTGAATTCGTGTCACGACCCGGATATCCTGGGCGAATGGCACCTTCGTGCGTTGACCGCGACCTCCGCGATAAACATGTTCCGTAGCGAGTAGCTGATTTTGATGGCTGCTATGACTCGTGCTTGGTCGTTTCTAAACCCTCCACAAGCATGAAGCGCTATGATATACGCTCGATTCCGCTCCACTGAGGTGTGTCATGACAACACGAGGACGGGTCGGAGCAACTCCTCCAGACCTTCATAGCGTTCGGCCCTACGGCGACACGTTAAACGATGGCGAAGTTCAGGTCGCATTCACGTTGCCGGTGCCTTTTGGCCCTGAGGCGCGCGAAGCCGCCAAAATTGTAGCCCGGAAGATGGGGCTCGATTCGCCGCGAATCTATCACGCCAAAGATTTGAGCGAAGGCTACAGCTACTTTATTGTCTATGGTAAGTTTATGGAAAACATAGACTTTACCAAGATTCGTGTAGCCAAGATCGAAGTCGAACGCATGACGTTCTATGAGATCAATGATTTCATTACCGACAAAATCGGTCGAAAGATCACGGTGTTGGGCGCCTGCACGGGCACGGACGCCCATTCGGTTGGGATCGACGCGATCATGAATATGAAGGGGTTTTCAGGCGAATACGGTCTTGAACGCTATCCCATGATCAACGCGTTCAACCTTGGCATGCAGGTTCCAAACGAGGAACTTGTGGCTCAGGCCGTCGAAAAGAAGGCCGACGCCATCTTGGTGTCTCAGGTGGTGACGCAGAAAGACGTGCATATCAAGAACCTCTCGGAACTTGTTGATATGCTTGAGGCTGAGGGCATTCGTGACAAACTAATCGTTGTTGCTGGCGGCCCGCGAATTAATCATGAGCTCGCTCTGGAACTCGGTTTTGACGCCGGCTTTGGGCCCGGAACCACAGCGCCAGACGTGGCGTCGTATGTCGCGCAAGAAATGGTCAAGCGTAAACTCGTTTGAAGTCGCTTGCTCATGGCGCGGTCCTGTCCTAAAAGGGTGCGCGTTACTTTAGTTCTCTGGAGATTCGAATGACGACAGATGTGGATGCGCCGAAGGCCCTGACGATTACGAACGGAGACATGACCCTCATCAACCTCAAAGAAGGTGCGATGGTCAATCCGTCAAACACAGGGCTGATCTTGGGAAGCGGAGTCAGCGAGATGATCGCGCGACGTGCAGGGCCGTTTTTCCAGCAGCAACTCCACACCGTTCGAAGCGGGCTTCCAGGCAATCGTCTTGAGCCAGGCCGTGCGGTGGCTACCGATCCGGGTCAGCTTGCTTGCAAGCAATTGATTCACGTGTCGTTGCTTGGAAAAAAGAAAGTCGACCGTCGCCTGGTTAGCAGCGCGTTGTTGGCGATCTACGACCTCGCCGAAGAGCTCGAAATCAAAGAAATCGCGATTCCGCCACTCGGAACAGGCGTTGGTAAGTTTCCTTTTGAAGAATTCTTGGAAATCTTCTGGAAGATCACCATCGAAGAGCTGCCTCGTGCTGAGCACGTTGAGCACGTGATTCTTTGCCTTCAGGACGAAGACGAATACAACCTGGCGGACGCGTATTCTAAGGAACACGCCGACGACGCCGAAGAAGAGCTGATCACACTTGAGAGCACACGCTCGAACATGTGGGCTGGCTTGGCCTGATGACCTCTGGTCTCACCGAACGGCCGCCCGGCCGCGGATTCGGAAAACTCATTTTGTTTGGGGAGCACGCCGTGGTTTACGGCGTGCCAGCGATCGTCGCCGGTCTTGCGATGGGCGCGAGCGCGACCCTTACGCCTTCGCCACAGACGTCTCTGACCCTTATGGATGCTTCCGGGCGAGTCGTGGCCTCGGCTATTCCGTTGGCGAAGGGCACCCCGCTTGAGCGAGCCTTCTGCGGCCTTATCACGTCGCTTGGAATAACGGACGACTTTCAGGTCAACGTGACTCTCGATGTACCAATGGGTGTTGGGATGGGAAGCAGCGCTGCTATGGCGGCTGCAGTTGCGCGGGCATTTGCGGGCATTCTTGGCTTGAGCGACGAGGCCGTGCAATCCGCAGTAGCAGCCTCCGAATCTGTGTTCCATGGAAGCGCTTCGGGAATCGATCAGGCGGCAGCTCTGACCGGTGGAGTCTTTTCGTTCGAACGCGGAACACCGCCCAAAATGTCGGGCATCCAGATGCCGCCGGTGGAACTGGTGGTGATCGAGGCGGGCCCGCCCGCCCTGACGTCCGATATGGTCACAGGAGTCGCCATGCGACTTCAACGACGCAAAAAAGCCGGCCCGCTCTTGCTCTCTGCGATTCGTGAAGTTGTTGACGAGGCGATTCCTGCGCTGAGCGCGGGAGATTGGGCGAGTGTCGGAGAGTTGATGGACATCAATCACGGCCTTTTGAAAGCGCTGGGTGTCTCGACTCCGGCGCTCGACACAGCGTGTTCAGATGCGTTGGCGGCGGGTGCACTTGGCGCCAAGATCACCGGGGCGGGGGGAGGCGGCTGTGTGATAGCGTTGGTCCCCGAAGCCGCCGAGTCGGTGTGTGAAACGCTGACCCATCAGGGCTGGAAGGCCTTCCGAATAGAAATTCCTTAATAAAGAAATGGGAGAAAACATGCGTCATCTTGTGATCGTGGCCTTACTTTTCGTCGCTGCTTGCGACAGCAAGAGCGAATCCTCCAATTCGGTTCCTACGCCGGGTCAGGTCGTCGGGGAGCCTGCGATGGCTGCCAAAGATTTGCTCGAAGCCGTGGCGAAACCGAGCGAAGCGAAGGCTTTGAAGGCACCGCTGCCCGGTGATGTGAAGATGGACTTTGCGCATAATATCGTGATGGAAACCACGCGCTCCGTCGCGGGTGTTCAGATGCGGACCGTGATGATCGAGCCCAAGGTACCCGTCAAAGATGCGGTGGCGGCACTGACCAAGGGATTTGAAGCAGCGGGTTTCAAGACAGGTATTGGAAGCGAGCATACCGTTGGGTTTTCAAAGGGCGGAACAGGTGAGGGGATGATGGCGGTCTCGTCCGGCGGAACCCATGTCTCATTGACGTTTAACGACTTCAAACCCGACAATTCGAGAGTCAAAGAAGGGTTCACGGGCATGATCCATATGGTGATCAATTCGGGCGTCAAAAAGTAAGTGGCAAGAAGAGTCGCCACTTTGCTTGATTTGGCTGGTGACACTTGTCCCCGATTCACGCCCGTCAGTGAGCGCAGGTCCGTAAGGACTATATTCTGCGCTACCTAGAGACTTGGCATTGGCATTGCTATATAGTTCTTCGAACCGTTCGCTAGCTTTCGGAAGTTTGGAATATGAAGTTTAAAAAATCCCATCTCTTCGCTCTTCTTGTTCTACTCGGCGCTTGCGCCGACGACGTTGCCGTTCTTGACACCGGTAAATGCCCTGAAGGGGCTGTTTACGAAGCTGCGACAGATACCTGTCGAACAGCTGTGGTGAATAACGGTCCTGGTGGGGCCGACTGGGCCGATACTGACTCAGACGGCGTCGTGGACAAGTACGATAATTGCGCCGACGTGTTTAACCCCAATCAGGAAGACGGTGATGGCGATACCGTGGGCGACGCTTGCGACAACTGCCAACTGACCGCAAATATTGACCAGTTGGATGCAGACGGAAACGGAATCGGAGACACGTGTCAAAACGAGGACTTCTACGATACCGACACAGACACTGACGGAGACGGTCGCCCAGATATTTCTGACAACTGTCCCGCGATCGCAAATCCGACGCAGGCTGACGCAGACTTGGACGGTTTGGGTGACGCATGTGACAACTGCCCACAGAAGGCAAATCAAGGTCAGCAAGACGCGGACGGCGATGGAATTGGCAACGCCTGTGATGGCGATTACGTCGGCGACATCTGTTATTCGCAGACCTTTCGCGCGGACGTGAAAACCATTGAGCCGTCGCTCTATGTGATTCTGGATTCCTCGGGTTCGATGGCAGACCAGCTTGATGCCGCTCGGCCGCACCCATGGCCGATCGAAGATGCGCAGCAGGCGATCGGTCTGGTGGCCGACGACATTGCAGGGTCCGCACGGATTGGCCTTGGTCAGTATCCTTTTGGACCGACCAAAGCTTCCACCTGCACGATGAAAAACTGGTTGGATGTGGGTGCCAACAGCGCCCAGAGCATCAAGACCGCGGCAAATAGCATCGACGCGATCGGTGACACCCCGACGGGCTATGCGCTGAACCAGATTTTGGACCAGACACTTTTGACCGATGCTGCGGATCCATTGGATGCACGTCGTCCAAAAGCCGTGATTTTGATCACCGACGGAGACCCCAATGTCGCGTGCAACAGCGGTTCACCCGTCCTGAGCAAGGCTTCGGCACAACCAGAGGCTGTCAGTGCGGCAGCGCGACTTAAGGCTGCCGGCCTTCCTGTGTACGTCGTTGGGTTCTTGAGTGGTGCGGTTCCCGCGAACTTGAATGCCATCGCGACAGCAGGCGGAACGGACGCGCCAGGTGCAGATGCATACTTCAAAGCGGATAACCCAGCTCAGCTGGTCGCTGCGATTTCGGGCATCACTCAGCGTTCGGTCTCGTGCACCTATCAGCTCGATATGGTGCCGCCAAACCTCGATCAGGTCATCGTGACGGTCAACGGTGCAGCCGTGGCCCAGAGTGCGGTGAATGGATTTACGTTCGACCGTTTTGCCGGCTTCATTCAGTTCAACGGCGCAGCTTGCGATGCGGTTCGAAACGCAGCCGACCCGTCCGCGATTCAGATTCAGGTTGATATCACCTGTGTCGAAGACGACGTGACTTGCACCCCAACAGAGGAAGTCTGCGACTTCATCGACAACGACTGCAATAATGAAGTCGACGAGGGTTGTGACGGTTGCCGTCCCGAGGTCTGTGACGGCGTCGACAACGACTGCGACGAGGTGGTGGACGAGGGCTGTGCAACCTGTGACGTCATTGGCATGGCCTGCGAACTTAGCGCGGATTGTTGTGTCGGAGACTGCGTGAACGGCACCTGTGCATTCGAATGCCGTCCTGCCGAAGTCGCCTGTACGAAGAATCTGGATTGTTGTTCGGGTATTTGCTCGGGCTCAGCCGCTTCACCTGGCCTCTGCGTTAACCCTTAGGTCACTCACCCAAGCTCATTATGATTGAAATCGAGCGGAAATTCTTGGTTCGGGGCGCCTCTTGGCGCCCCGACGTCCATAAGGCCCAGCGAATTGAGCAGGGGTATTTGGACACTAACGGCGCCACTGTCCGGGTGCGGATTCGCGATGAACAGGCGTTTCTGACCGTGAAGGGGCCGACGAAGGGAATCTCTCGGGCTGAGTATCAGTACGAAATTCCGGTTCAGGATGCTCGTGAGATGATCGACGGACTTTGTGGGACCACGATCAAGAAGACACGTCATCGCATCATGGTGGGCCCTCACGAGTGGGTTGTTGACGAGTTCGACGGCGCTCATTCGGGCCTGATCATGGCCGAGATCGAGTTGTCTTCTGAAGAGGAAGAATTTGAATTGCCGGATTGGGCGGGTCGCGAGGTCTCCGACGATGCCCGCTACTACAACTCGAATTTGATCGGTAGGCCAACGCCGCCCACGGAGTGACGATGAAGACGATCGCAGTATTGATCGTGGTGCTACTTTGCGCTTGCTCTGACGACCCTCAGTTGCTCAATTCCAGCAACAACGTGGCAGAAAATAATTCCACGAATAACGCGACCAACAGCGGTTCAAATAACGGCGAAACCGGGGGAAATAACGAAGTCGATGACAACAACTCGGTTGTTCTAAACAATGGGACTCCAAACACCGATACGCGCGACTATCTTGGCGTTTTGCCGGCTCGACCGACAGGTGAAGTGTCGGGTTTTGTTTTTGATATGGGACAGGCCTACTGCGAGCGCCTCGTTGAGTGCCGTACGGACTCGCGCGTTCTTAGATTCGCGAGTGCCCGACAAATCGCGACGGTGGGTGATTGTGTGACGGATTTTGTGGCGCGCCTTTCGCCTGCGGCGTTCGAAGAGGCCGTGACAACGACTCGTCGGACCTTCGTTGCCGCCAACGCGCAGCAATGTTTGAGCGCAATTCCGGCTCTGGCTTGCGGCGATGTGCCGGCAGGTTTTGAAGGCCCAGGTGTCGTGATCGAGGCTTGCCGCACGGCCTTTGACGGTGACGGTCGAGACCTCGCGGATTGCACCAGCAATGCCGATTGCCTGAGCGGGCTTTTTTGTGACCGTAACTACGATGACGGGTGCGCGGGAGCCTGTGTGCCCGGTTATATCGAGGAAGTCTTCTGCGGCACGCCTGAAGTCAATTGCGGCCTCGACGCCTACTGCGAACAAGAAACCCAGATGTGCAAGCCGCTGCCCTCGGCCGGACAAGCGTGTGTGCCCGACGGCTCATGTGAGGCCAACCACTTTTGTTACGACGACGTGTGCACGGCGAGCGTGGTTGGGTTTCAAGCCGGACAGGCATGCGACCGAATCTCGTCCCTATGCGCACTCGGGCTCTTTTGTGACATCGACGACACAAATGTCGGGACCTGCAAAGAGCTGACCCAGGCGGGGGCAACCTGCAATGCGGTCGTGCTTCCAGGCGGATGTGCCGCGTCATCCTTTTGCGATGCGGGAACTTGTGCAGCGCGGGTTTCGGCTGGGGCGTGTTCATCCTCTGACGAGTGTCTAAGTGGGTGGTGTGCGCCTGACGGTTGCGTGGATACCTCGTTAGCGTGTGCCCTCTAAAGACTGATTCGGCGAACGGTCACCTGTCCCCCCACGATATTTTCCGATTCGACGACCAGCACTTCGCTGACCGAGTGGAGGAGCGAGTCGGTGGAGGTTGTCAGCCAAACATCCACATCCCCAAATGTCCCAGCATCCGAGGCCGGAATGCGTCCAGCGAAGAGGTCTCGAACTCCAAATTGGTTCAAGAGGGCCATGGTCCGTGCTCCCTCGACATGGTTCTTGAATCCAAGGTCGCGGATTCCATTGGGGTCAATGGGAGGAGTGTGGGTAAAGGCAATGATAGAGCCCGCCCCATCGCCAACGTGCAGGGCCTTCAGGGTTCGCACGTACCTCTCCAGTCGAGCGAAACCGCCGGTCGCCAATTCACGTTGGGCAGAATAGAAAACAGCGAACCGCGTGCTTCCGATCGAAAATGTATGGTCATGCGGACCGAGCCTAAGCAGCGCATATTGTCCTGAATCGACGTTGTCGGCGTCTCCTCCCACCACATAGACAATCGAAACCCCCAGCCGGGTGAGCCTGGTTTCGAGCGCGTCGATGGCCGAGGAGTCACTTGATTCGATATTTTCGCCAGTCAGCGTGATGAAATCGACGTCCTCTTCTTTGAGGCGTTTGATGGCCGACTCCATGCGGTCTAGGGACGAGGTCGCTCCCACGACTCCAAACCGAACAGTTTCTGGAGTCAGGGCCGGGGCGAGTCCGTATTGTTTCGCGACGCAGGGCACGCTCAGCACGTCAAAGCTCAGCGCGGTCGCGTCGTCGGGATCGCGCACGTACACGGGGACTTCACAAACATCGAGCAGGGGAGTCGCCGAACAAGCGGCTGCGGTGCACGTCAATCCCGATGGGCAGTCGGTCGCCGATATGCAGGGGTCGCCGATCGCGGCCAAGGCACTTTCGCAAGAAATCGACGTTCGCTCGGCCACCGCAGGGCAGCCCGTGATGGCGGAATCGTTCAGGTAATCCACAGCAAGAAGTTTCACCTCAGCTGCGGTGTGTAGATTTGACACCTTAACCGAGACCGTCCCGACCGCGTCCGGTCCTGCCGCGACGCGAAAACGTGCGACTGGTCCCGCAGCGCGCGCCCAAACGCTGTTCGTCCCGACACTACGAAATGCTCCCGATGTGATATCTAGTTGCAGGTCGAGGGCATCGATCGATGCCTGAGAGATGGCGCGCTGACCTGTGGTGGCTTCCCCCGCAGTATCTCCGCAGCTCAACGTAATGGACGCGGCCAATAAAAGAGGCACACTCAGGTGTTGTGGGTTAACGTTCATATTATTCTGGTCCGCGCAGGGTACGTCTGGTGTTGATGCAGGACATCGAAGTTAAGGTATACCGGAGTTCTCTCAAGATTCCTGTGGCCTTCTTTGTGCCTGGGGCGTTCCTCGTCACGGTGTATGCGCTCACTTATCTTTTCTTGAACTCCAATATCTTCCTGAATGCCCTGCTGGGCAAACTCGACGACGTTTTTCCCGGCAGCGTTCAAGCCACCGAGTTGGTGATTTCTCCGACCCTGACCGCCGCACACGTCTACGATGCGCATATTTATTCGCCCGAAAACGTCGAGGTGATTCGGGCTGAGGAAGCCCACGTCAAACTCGCGCCCCTTCTACTGCTGGCGCGTCGAATCGAAATTTACGATGCGGTCGTCCGGCACGGCGGCGTGCACATGACGTTGCCGGAGCATTCTGAACAGACCTTCGATTTGCTGCGAGCCCTTGGGGTCGACAAGCCAAAAGACCCCAACGACAAGTCCGAGCCGCTGATTCGCCAAATCGCTTTTCGAAACGTGCGCTGTGAAGAGTGCTTCTATTCGATCGATTTGGGGTTCTTTCGTGCTGATATCCCCGTCGTGACCATTCCGAACGCATCGGTGGAGATTGGTGAAACGCTGAGCATCTCGGTGCCGGCATTGGACGTTGCAGCACTCGATTTGACCTTTCAGGCTTACCTCTTTGGTTTTCCCGAAGATCAGGGGCCTTGGAAATTCCGAGGTGAGGACGTCTCAATTCGGCACTGGCAATGGTCAAACGAAGGATTTGCCGTTGAACGCGTCTCGCTGATGGCAGACGGCGTGACTGCGAGCGCCACGGGCGATATGCGTTTTCCAGACCGCAAGAACCCAGACGACCCGACCCAGATGCTCTACCGAGCCGGCGGCTCGATTCATATCCCGGTGAACACGAAGCTCGGCGATTATTTCCTGGACGAAGTCTTTCACGCCGACGTTGACGCAAATATCTCGGTACGTGGCACGCTTGACGATATCGAAGGTGTTTTTGTGGCGGAAGCGCCCTACCTCGAGACTCAGAAGGTCAAGTTTCAGTACCTGCAGGCTCGTGGTTTTCTGCTGGATGACGTCGTGTTCATCGAACACGCAGTCGCGGATTTGCATGGCGGACAGATTGATCTGAGACACGGTATTTTCAGCATGTTCGAAGGCATTTATGCCGCACAGGCGACTTTCGAAGGCGTCGATCCTCAAGGCGTGCTGAGCGATCTGGAGTTCGACTATCCGTGGATGGCCGGGGCGGCGCAGGGCGAAGTCACGATGATGGGCTGGATTCCAAAAGATCCGGAATGGGAAAAACCGGGCGACGACCCGTTTGCGCGCATCAACGAGGCCACCAGGCCTGTGAGTTGGATACATCTGGACCGTGACGCCACGATCGTCCGTAAATCGCGTGACGTCCTTCCAGGGGGGCGAATTCGATTGCTCAAGGGCGGGGAGGTCGCCACCAGCCTTGATACCGCGAATATCTCTGACCTCACGGCAGTTTTTGACCATCTCACGGCGCGGATCTCGAATTTTCATTTCAATTGGGTCCAAAATGTCCTTCATCCCGGTCTGCGCGGCAGTCCAGCGCGCGCGCGCTTGAGCACAAACACTCTTGGCGGCCTGGGTTTGGATTATGGGGTGAAAGGGCTAGCGGGCGGGATGGAGGCCGAAATCAACGCCCTTGGTCTGATGAATTTCCCAACGGCGGACGGAGACCTGAAGCTAAAATCCCCGTCGATCACCATCGACGGGACGACCATCGCTTCGGGTGATTTATCGACACAGTTTCGAATCCGTGAGGGCCGTCTCGAGTTCACTCCCGTGCAGATCAACACCGCAAGTGGAAATCTGCGCTTGGGCGGGGCGCTCGCCATTTTGCGGGACCCGCATGGGGTGATCGATCCACTCACCGGTCGGCAGACCAGCGAGTTTCTGGGAGCACGAAGTGACAACGCGAAGGTCGACTTTGAGGTCGTGGGGATGGATATGGCCCTGGCCGATCACTTCCTGAAATCGGGCATGGGACTGCGTGGCAGTGTCGACGCTTCGGGCGTTCTTAGTGGAAACCTCTCGGATCCGGTTGTGGCGGTCGATGCCGCTTTGAGCGATGGGCAGGCCCTAGGTCAGGATTTCAATCGGGTCGCTTTTGAAGGTGTGTTTTCTCGACGAAATATCGAGGCTCACCGCTTCGAAGCTGACGCGGGAGACGCCGGTCGTGTGAGCGGTCGCGGCGCTTACGACCTGCGGGCGGATACGTTCGATTTTGCCCTCTCGGGTGAAGACGTTGTTTTTGAGCGCTTGTCCCCACTTCTTGCCATGTCGCCGGTGCCTATCGAAGGCACCTCTCAGCTTGAACTGCATGGCACAGGTTCACTCGCCCAGCCGCAGATCGGTGGGTACGTCCTTGTCGATGGGCTTGGGATCGATGACCGGAAACTGGGTGGGGGCTCGGTGGTCGTCAACACTTTAGGAACCACCGTGCATGTCGTGGGAGCGTTTCCATCGCTGGCCACGGTCGCGCTGGAATTCCCGTTGGATGCGGAGTCGCCGTTCTACGCTCGTCTTGGGCTGGATCATCTGGATGTACGCGCCGCGCTTGACGAGCTACGTGACTCGCAGTTGGTGGAGCGGCTGGATGTGACCGGCACGGTCGAGACGTTTGTGGATCGAGATTTTTCTCGATATCAGGTCTTGGTCACGCTCGATGAGTTTTTGCTCGACACGATGTCGCGACGATTCACCAATCGAGGTCCCATTATTGCCGGCCTCAACGACGGTAACCTGATTCAGATTCAGCAGGCGGAAGTCGGCGCGCAGGGCCGCTACGTGATGATTCAAGGCGGTATTTTCCTCGATGAGGCTCTTCTGGACATCTCGCTTGCGGGATCGCTGGATATGGCGCTCCTGAATAGCTTTCGAGCGTCGTTTCCGGAGTATTTCCCAGACACCATCATCGATGCACGTGGCGTTGTTGAGCTCGACACGAATGTCCGAGGCACGCCGGGTGGCACGTTGGTGGCCGACGGTTTCCTGAAATTTCTGCCCACCGAGATCCAGCTCCGCGACCTGCCAGAACCGGTCGTGATCAACAGTGGTTTGATTCGGTTCTCTCGAGAGGGGCTCAAAATCGATGATGCTGAGCCTATTCGCGGGCGAGCGCTGCAAGGGATCTTTGAGTTGGGTGGAAGTCTCGGGCTTGTGGGCTTCGAGGCACGCGATTTGGTTCTGAATCTTCAGGCCGTGAACATGTCGTATCGAATCCCAGACGTGGCGAACCTGACGTTTGGCGGGAACCTGACGCTCAATGCCCCCGCAATCGATCGTCCGGAATCTTGGAAGGTCACTGGTTTGGTGGATGTCGTTGATGGCCTGTATTACGAGAATATCTCGATCTTCCAAGAGCAGTTCACCAACCGAATTCTGGGTGCGTTTTCGCGCCAATCCGATGCCTATCAGGCAAGTCTGGTTGAGCGATTTCCGATCCTTGAAGAGGTCAATTTTGACCTGAATATTCGCGCCCGTGATTCGTTTCGAATCCAGAGTGAAATTGACCGACTTGGGCTGGACCTTGAACTCCGAGTTGACGTGAGGCTTCAGAATACTCTGGCGCTTCCTCGGATCGTAGGCGACGTCGACGTGATTGACGGTCGCGTGAAATTTCAGGACGAGAAATTCGAAGTCAGTAGCGGTACATTGACGTTTTCGGGTGAAGCCAAAAATCCATACGTGGACATTGTCGCGGATGCGGAAGTCTCGAATCGTTGTCGCAAGACCGACCTGGGTGACGACACTCTGACCAGCTTTAATTTGAGCGGCGATTCGTCGTCGGTTGAACAACAAATTTTCCGAATTATTTTGAACGTTCAAGGCAGACTCTCAAATTTGGATATCCAGCTTGAAAGCAACCCTTTTGCCGATCAACGTGACATCTTGAGCCTGATTTTGACGGGATGTACGGTCGATCAAATCACGGCGTCGAGTGCTTCAAGTCCTACGCTTGAAGTCGCGCTGGCTCCTGTGTTGGGTTGGATCGAAGGGACGGTGCAGGACGCTGTGGCCGTCGAAGAGTTTACGATTACGCCTTCTGTGGATCGCTTGCGCACCAGTGTGGGCGACCGGCTTTCGCGTCGCCTGAGTTGGCGCTTGCAGGTCGACACAGGGCTGGCGGACACCTCAAGTGGGCAGCTTTATCAGTTGAACTACAAGCTTTCGGATGCTTGGGCAGCGGAACTCAGCGAAAGCACCAAGACCGACGATAATAGTTTTGTGATTGATTTTAAGCTGAAGTACCGGCTTTTCTTGGACTGATGTGTTCATTCGCTTCCTGACATATTTGGCCATGTTTTGGCTCATGTCGTTCTCTGTGGTGCCCGATGCAGCAGCACAGGCGCCGGCGCCAGGGGATGAGTCGCGCCCGGATGCAGCGGCCAAGACGCCGGCCGAAGTGGGGGCGCCACGCGTGGTAGAAGACGCCGAGTCCACGCCTACAAAGGACCTGCGCGAGAAAGTCGACGCGGAACTTGCCGGCAAGCCCATCGGGCGAATTTCGTTCACTTGTGATCTCGAGATTTGCGACAACCCGGCCAATACGGCGGAGTTTGTTGATATCTCCGGCCTCTATGTCGGGCAGGCTTTTGCTCTGCCCTTTTTGGATGTGGCCGAAACGCGTCTGGCAAAGACAGGGTTTTTTGACAAGTTATCCGTCACGAAGGAGCTCGTCGGAGGGTCGGTTTTCATCGAGATTAAGGCCCGCGGCGCCACGCTGATTCGGAATGTTGAATTCTCAGGGGCCGAGACGCCTCCTTTCGAGTCTGAGCTGCGAAAGCTGCTGATTTATCGCCAAGGGCAGGCCTATCGAGCCGATCGACAGAAGGCGCTCACTCAGATCGAAAGCCTGCGAACGCTCTACGAAAAAGAGGGCTATTTTGGCACGCGAATCAAACTGAACGTCAAACGAGTCGAGGGCGCTACCCATCTGGTCGACCTCTACCTTGAGATTGCCCGAGGCTCGGCGCGGAGGGTTTGCGATGTCGGTGTAAGGGGCGCCAAAGCGATGACCTACGCTGAGGCGCGAGAATTGCTGCTGAGCGACGGTTCGTTTTTTTCCAGACGACTGCAATTGGTCAATTCGACGTTCACCACCCGCGGCTTCAAAGAAGGTCAGCTGTCGTTGGTTGATGCTTATCGGCGCCGAGGTTTCTTTCAGGCACGTATTGTCGATAAAGGGGCGCAATTTGATAAACATTCATCGTGCGTCACCTTGCTGGTCGACATCGTTGAAGGGCCACGTTGGCAGCTCGATTTTGTGGGCAATAAACGTTTCACGGCAGCAGACCTGACCGAAAACCTTCCGTTTTACGAGTCAGGTTATGTCGATGCCGAGGAGATTCGTCGCGCCGAACGTGCCATCGAGAAACTCTACGAAACCCGCGGACACCCTTTTGCCACGGTGACTGGCACCGAGACCAAGCGCGATGATCTGGACCGAACTCTGGAGTTTGTCATTGTCGAAGGACCCCAGCTTGAGATTCGGGACCTGAAATTCTACGGCAACCTGCAGATCTCGACCGAGGAACTCAAAGCGGTGATGAGCACCCGCGTTTTTGCCCTCTTTGACGTCGGTGGTTACCTGCAAACCGACGAGCTGCTGGGTGATTTTGGCCGCATTGAGAGCCTGTATCGCGAGAGAGGCTACCACCGCGCACAGATCCCCAAATTCGAGATCGCCGTGGAAGGTAATGCCCTCAAAGTCCGCGTGTGGATTGAGGAGGGGGCTCCGACTTTGATTACCCGAGTCGACGTCGACGGGAACCGCAAGACCACAGATGGAGAGTTGTTGAGTCAACTTCAAGCCGTGGCGGGCCAACCCTTTGTTCCCGTTTTTTTGAAGTCCGACCAAACACGAATGGTCCAACGTTATTCTCGGCTTGGGTATCCACTGGCGCAGGTCAAGTCACAGTGCTTCTTGGCGTCCGGGGAGGAAGTCGTCTGTGAGGCACCACGTATGCCTCGCGCGTGTGTCGCCCGCCTTGATGAGGAACTGGAGGGGCGCTGCAAGTGGTCCGACGACAAAAAGACGAAATACACCTGCGCCCGCGTCGCAAAGAGTCCTGAGTGTGTGTATGGCGGCGGTGTGACGACCTCTGAAATGCGAGTGAGACACGCCATTGTTGAGGGGCCACGAGTTTATGTGGGCGCACGATTGCTCAAGGGCAATTTCGAGACTCGAAGCTCCGTCATCAACCGCGAAATCGAGCTCGAACGCGGGGATCTGCTCGACACTCAGCGCTTGATTCAGGGGCAGGGCAATCTGCGCCAGCTCAACGTCTTTGATTCGGTGAGCGTCGAAACCATCGGCCTTGATGAGCGCGCACAACAGGCCGACACGGCCCGTGCGGCGTTGCTCATTAACGTCGAGGAGGCCAGCACCTCGTACGTTGATTTCAAAGCCGGCCTCGAACTTCGAGAGCCCTTCGTCGATACGCGACAACTCCTGCTCACCAGCGAAGTTCAGTACACGAATCGCAATTTGTTTGGACTTGCTCAAGGCATCCAACCGCGCGTGATTGGGGCGTTTGATACGCTGCAATTGGCGGAGACCACCGGCGTGAGCACCGCGGATCCTCTCGCGGCCACTTCCATCAACACGTTGGACTATGTGTTTGGTGGCGAAATTCTGTATTCGCACCCGCGTTTCCTCAAAGAGCAGTTGAACATCGACAAGCTCTATTTTTCTGTCGGTCCCTTCTATTTATTGGACCTCCTAGGCGTGATCAATTCACAAGTCTTGCGAGAAGAGTGGGGCTTGCGCTCGGAATTTCGAAAGGACTTGTCGGAGTTGATGAATCGGCTCTTCTTTAAGCTGGGCCTCGAGTTCAAGCAAATCGCGACCTTTGGCGCCGACGGTCAAATCGTTGACGGCCAGCGGATTTTTTCTCCTCGCCGTACGGTCGCAAAAGTAGAGCCCGTTTTTACGCTCGATCGTCGTGACAGTCCGCTGAACCCGAAGTCTGGCTATTTGCTGCGCCTGGAACCGTCATTTGTCAGTGGTGACGCCTTGGGAAGTGGCGGCGGATTTGTCGTTGATGCTTTCTTTCGCTTGCAGTTTGGCGCCTCACATTTTGTGCCGCTTTGGCGTGGCGAACTCGTGTTTGGTCAGGGAATTCGCGCAGGGCAGGCCATCCCATTGGCGAAAAGAACTGTCCTGATTCCGCTCGAAGATCGCTTCTTTTTGGGTGGGATTCGAAGTGTTCGTGGTTTCGAAGACGACACGCTCGGCCCCGTGAGTTCGTCTCAAGCTCCCACCGGCGGCGAGTTTTTTCTGAATTATAATGCGGAACTCAGATACCCGTTGATTCGAAAATTTTCGGTCTATGGCGCAACTTTCTTTGATGCCGGTTTGCTCTCGGATTGTTTTCCGGAAAATTCGACCGAAAGAAATTGTTATGAGGACGCGTTTGGTTCTGGCGTATTCTCCGAAGTCCGTACTTCGGCTGGCCTTGGATTTCGAGCGCTGATCCTTGACCAAATTCCAATCGTGCTTGATTACGGCGTGGTACTTAACCGCCGTCCGGGAGAGCGTTTTGGGCAGGTTCATCTCAATGTGGGATATACGTTTGATTAGATATGCAGTTGCCGTGATGACCCTCTTGGTGGTCATCGTGTCGAGTTCGGTTGGCATGGCCTCGGAACCTCCGTGGGCCACGGGTGTCAGCCGAGGCGAAGATTTGGACATCGAACTCCTCACCTTCAGTGTTGGAGACGACATTCCGTCCTGGTTTGGCCATACCGCGTTGATGGTGCGCGACCGCCGATTGGGGGTGGAGCGTGTGTACAATTACGGCATGTTTTCGTTCGGTCCGGACATGCTGCCGAAATTCTTGATGGGGCGGCTTGAGTTCTGGGTAGGCCAGGCCAGTTATCCAAGGACCGTGTCAATTTACGAGTCGCTGGATCGAGACATCACATCTCAGGTCTTCAATCTGTCCCCGGCAAAAAAAGTCGAAGTCGCTAAGTTTTTGGCGTGGAATGTTGAGCCCGAAAACCGGGACTACCTCTACGACCACTACTTTGATAATTGCGCGACTCGGATTCGAGACGTGATCGATCGTGCGACCGAAGGACAGTTCAAGAGAGTGACGTCCGTGCCTGCGCGCATGACGCTTCGTGACCACGTTCATCGGCACACGCAGCGAATCGGTTTCATCGATATCTTGCTTACTTTCTGGATGAACGACCGCATCGACCAGCCGATTCACGAATGGGACGAGATGTTCCTTCCCTCCGAGCTCGCCTTGCGGGTCGGGAAGATGCAGTACGTGAATGAAGCGGGGGAAATCGTGCCGTTGGTGGCCCAAACCAAGGTCATCTATGCGTCGCATAACCGCGAACCCGTACCCGAATGGCCGTTTACACGGGTTCCGTGGCTGCTCTTGATTGGCGGGATTTGGGGCGGATTAGCCTTCGGGTTGGCGCGTCAATTGGCGCGGGCTCGAGCCGAGCAGAAGCCTGAGCGCCGAATTCGGGTCGTGTTTGGGCTGCTGAACCTTGTGACTGGCATTATCATTGGTATTCCGGGCCTGGTTGTTCTTCTCTACAATTTCACCGATCACCTGATCACCCACAACAACCCGAATATCCTGCTGTCCAGCCCTGTAACCTTCCTTGTTTTGCCTCTTTCTTTTGGCATTCTCTGGGGCTCACGTCGTGCTGAAAAGTGGACTGGGATTTGCTGGAAAATTATGACCGTCGCCTCATTAGTCGGCATGATCACAGCGCTATTTGTCGTTCAATCGATGCGACTTCCGATCGCGTTATTGGTCCCGATAAACGTTGGTTTTGCGTTGGCATTCTGGCGACTAGAGCGAAAGACTCCCTGAAGTTTTCTGGCGAATTTCCCGTTCGCGCCTATCTTGGTGCTGACTTGATGGGAGCCGAAGATGAAATTGCAGCGACAGACGATCATGAACATGATTGGCATCGCGATGCTGGCGTTGATTGCCTGTGACGACGATCCGATGAGGGTTGGAACAGCGGCGGTTCTCAGCGGGCAGGCGGAGGTCGCAGAACAGAACCTACAGCGGGTTCTGAAGAAGGATCCGGCCAACGGCGAGGCCGCTCGGCTTATGGCCGAAGTTCATCGACTACGCGGAAATTTTCAGGCATCTGAACAAGCGCTGAACGCCCTTTGGAAGTCTCATGGTTTTGATGGGGATGCTCAGGAATTGCCGAGCGATAAGGCTCTGCGCAATCGCATGGAGCAGCAATATAATGACCTTTATGTCGAATGGGTCGAGAAACTCGACCCTCGTGACGACCCCGAAACTTATGAAGCCGTGCTTCGTCGCGGTCTGGTGCGGGCAGAGCGGTCAAATCGTCTGAACACGCTGATGGTGGAGTTCCTGTTGTCGCGCGCTGAACGCGCGTTGGAGGCCAGCCAGAAGGCCGAGGCGGCAGCTTTCTACGACGAAATTCTGAAGTTTCGGACGTTGCCCAATGTCAGAACTGAGGCCGAAACGAAGGGGCGCAATTTACGCCTTGAGGTGTTTTCGGACGAAGTTCGGACGCGGATCGACAAAGAAGTTCGACCTCGTCGTGAGTCCACAAATCGCTGGAGCACCGAACAGAACGGCGGTGTGACTACGATTGAGCTGGTTTTGGATCGCAAATTGCGCCCGGAAAATCCCGAAGATCTTCTGGCTGCCCGAAAACTCGCCCTGCCTTTGGTTCAAGAGGCTCTTGCCGCGATCGTGACCGATCTTACCGGCGTCAAAGTCGACG
The DNA here is from genome assembly GCA_964394615.1 of uncultured Bradymonadales bacterium. GTDB lineage: Bacteria > Myxococcota_A > Bradymonadia > Bradymonadales > Bradymonadaceae > JBFFMO01. The sequence continues at coordinate 117,483 of CAYMYJ010000005.1, forward strand.
TCGCTCGGGTCATCGAAAAACCACCCGTGCATCAGACCGAAGGCGAAGCCTTCAAACGTGGTCTCTATACCATTCGTGTCAGCGTTTCGACTGATATCGCGATACGTTATGTGTTCGATGCCAAGCCAACGCCCGCAAAAGAAAGTGCGGAACCTAAGGCCGATGTCGATGCCGGTGGGAGCGACCAATGATGCTGCGGTTGGGTGGTGTGGCGGAGAACGTGAACCTCCCCTGGTATCGTATGGTTGAAGCCGATGACGTGCCTGACCTTGAGCTCAAGTGGACCGTCTACCATGGTGGGACTGGGGCGATGGTGGAAGCACTGGATGCCGGCAGCGTCGATGTGGTGGTGGCATTGACCGAAGGCATCGTCGCGGCGATCGGCAAAGGACATCCCATAAAAATAGTGGGGAGCCATACAGCTTCTGGTTTGATTTGGGGCGCACACGTCGCCGCTGGCAGCCCGTGGCAGGATTTGGACGAGATGCGCGGTGCACGAGTGGCGATCTCTCGCTACGGCTCCGGGTCGCATATCATGGCGGTGGTGGAGGCGAATCGAAGAGGCTGGCCACTGTCGTCACTGAAATTTGTGCAGGTCGGCAATCTGGACGGCGCTCGCAAGGCTTTTGAGGCGGGCGAAGTGGACATGTTCTTGTGGGAGAAATTCACGACCAAACCACTGGTCGACGATGGTGAATGGCGCAGAATTGGTGAGTGCGTTACGCCGTGGCCCGGGTTCTCGGTGGCCGCGCGCGCGGACATTTGCCTTGAACACTCAGACGCCTTGGAAGCGATCCTGCAGCGAGTCGCCGCGATTTGCGCGGTGTTGACCATCGACACCAAAGGCACGGTCGAACAGATTTCGCAGCGATTCGGTCTTAAAGATGCTGATGTCCAAAGCTGGCTGGAAACCAATCGCTGGTGCACTTCGGCAACGGTGTCATCCACCATGTTGACCGACGTGATCACCACACTCCGTGCGGTCGAAGTGCTGCCCGAGTCGGCCGCAGCATTGACCCCTGCGGATCTTGTTTGGTCGGGCTGCAAACTGACCTGACCTGGTTTGCCGAATCATTTTCCTGCCCCAAGCGTCCTACTCCGTGATTGAATTTGTGGCGTGATTCGGCTACTCCAGAGCCGTCCGCTGGAGTTCGCTCAACGAACGGAGAAATCATGAAATTACGTCGAAAAGTTTATGTCGTTGGTGGTGATCTCACTACCTTTATTGGTAAAAGCCACCCCGATTTCGTCTGGAAGAAACACCCAGATTTCGGCACGCGTGAAAACCCTACGCTTGAAGAATTCCTGACCAGCGCGATTAGCGGTGCTCTCGAAAAGACCGGCGTGGATGCTTCCGCAATCGATCGCGGTTATGTCGGCAACTTCGCGGGCGAGCTTTTTTCAAGCCAAGGTCATCTTGGTGCGATGGCCGTTCGCGCCAACCCGAAACTCACTGGCAAACCTTTCCTTCGGCTCGAAGCCGCATGTGCTTCGGGTGGATTGGCAGTCACCTCGGCTGTTGACGCCATTCAGGCGGGTTGTGACGTGGTCATGGCCGTTGGCGCCGAAGTTCAGACGACCGTCAGTGCTCGTGAGGGCGCGGGCTTCCTCGCTCGAGCTTCACACTGGGAGTCCGAGCGTGAACTCGATGACTTTACGTTCCCAGCGATGTTCGCTCGGCGTGCGAAGCACTACGAAGAAAAATACGGCGTCACCGAGGCCGATATTGCTCACGTGGTGGTCAAGGCTTATGCCAACGCCAACAAGAACCCTTACGCTCATATGCGTGAAGTCAAGGTCGACTACGACATGGCCTCAAAGCCTGGCGACAACAACCCTCAGTTCCTTCGCAATGAAGAACTCAAAGGGTATCTCAAGGTCACGGATTGTTCGCAGGTCAGTGATGGCGGCGCAGCGATCATCCTTGCAAGCGAAGAAGGCCTTGCCAAAATTGGCAAGACTCCAGCCGACTGCATTGAGCTTCTGGCTTACGCAATCACGACCAGCCCACTGGGTCAGGTCGATGACTTTGCCGAGCTGACAAACACGAAACTTGCAGCAGAGCAGGTTTATGAAGATGCGGGGCTCAAACCCAGCGACATTCAGGTCTGTGAAGTCCACGATTGCTTCGCAGTCACCGAATGCCTGATGTACGAGGCTCTTGGTTTTTGTGAACCAGGTAAAGGCGCTGAGCTCGCCAAGAGTGGCGCAACTCAAATCGACGGTACCATTCCGGTGAACACCGGTGGCGGCCTGATCGGCTTTGGGCACCCAGTGGGCGCGACCGGAATCAAGCAGGTTCTGGAAATCTTCCGTCAGATGAAGGGACTTTGCGGCGATTACCAAATCAAGAATAGGCCGACCGTCGGATTTACCGCCAATATGGGCGGCGACGATCGCACGACGGTCTGCATGGCATTCCACGCTTAAGACAAAGTCAGCTCAATAAAAAAGCCGTCCATTGGACGGCTTTTCTTTTTCTTGGACCGCTGGAAGTGCGGTCGAAAACTCGGGGGCGACTTATCGGTTACAGGCCAATCGTTTGAAGCCTGTTTCGAACAGAATCTCTACCTTAGTCGGTGAGAGAACCTGAGCGACAAAGCCAGTGCCAAAGAGTGGGTGGCCGACGACTTCGTTTTCGATGAAGTTGGCTTTCAAATCGTAGGGCTTGTGGACGGAAGTATTTGTCTCTTGGACAAGAGTTTCCCATGCCTTCATGACGCCTTCAGGGGTCGAAAGGTCGCTACGGTCGAGAATCGTCTCGATCAATCCAGCACGCTTCTGCACCATGGCGAGTCGCTTAGGATTGGCTCGAACAGCCTGATCGTAGGTCTTTTCGGTCAGCTCAGCAGCGAAGTCGTCCTTAGACTTCTTCGATCCGCCAGAGCTTTTGCTCTTGGGAGCACCCTCGTCATCATCATCGTCGTCGTCGTCAACTTCGACGTCCTCGTCGAGATCAACATCGACGTCGGCATCTTCGTCAAAGTCCTCTTCGAACTCTTCAAACCCTTCTTCCGGTTCTTCGATATCTTCGGCCATGCTTATCCCTCGTCAGAACGTGTTTTGGCGCGCCTTTATCGATCGAGGTGCCATGGAAGTCAAGTGAGACGGGAAAACCGCCGTTTACGGCCAAACCCGAGAAGGGCCAGAAGCCAAAGCAGCCCATTTGATGCCGAAGTCGTGGCGCAACCGTCGCAGTCGTCAGGAGGTCCCGGAATAGGAGGGCCGGCATCTGGTTCGTCGTCGCCCGTGGAGGTCGTTGGCCATTCAATCACCGCACCACGCGACGCCCCAAAAACGTCACGGACTTCGACACGAGCGAATCGCGCATCAACCGCGGGGCCGCGCCATGTCTGGTCCTGAGTCCATTCGGTGTCGAACTCGCCATCGTGGTCCCAATCGTATCTGAAAGAAATCTCGTCCCCATCTGGATCGACCGCGATTGTGTTCAGGCTCGACTCTCCGTCGAGGGTTTCTGCAAAAACCTCCACGTCGGGCGGGCGATTTGAGGCGGGGGGGCGTGGTTGGTCGCCGAGTGCAGCAAAGATGTCCAGACGTCCATACCCCACAGCGGGGTTGGGAAATGTCGTACCAAACGAGGAGTCGAGTCCGTTTTGGGCGGCGTTCGACAGGAGTCGCGACTCAAGTGCGTCTGGGGCTTCGGTTGGATAGGCCTGCATCAAGATGGCAAAAGCCCCAGCGACATGAGGTCCCGCGCCGCTGGTGCCGCCAAAAGTCGCGAGCCATTGGCGTTCGTACCCAGCCTCGATGAATTGAGGTGTGGCCGAAATGGCAGCGTAGGGGTCATCGGGAGCCGCGATGTCGAGGGCCAAGACGCCATCCATGCGCGGACCGCGTCCCGAAAATCCCCTGAGCTCGCCCGTTGTTGTGGAATCGCCGTTGACGTCCCATCGTCCCGCGGAAGCCGCGACAGCGATTCCAACGTCGGCGGTCGAGGGATGAACAAGGGTTCCATGGTCAACGGTCGGGTTTTCCCATCCGATTCCGACACCCCAACCACTGAAATAGTCGGTAATCCTTCCGAAAATAGTGGTGGACGTCGAGGTCGTGACATGGAGCGCCCAAGCGCCGGCCGGCAGCGAGCCGTCGTCTTTCCATAAAAAGAACTGCAGATGGGCGAATCCACGTGAGGTCATCTCGAACGTGGTCTGAACAAATAAGCCTGTGTCGATTTGAACCGCCGTGCCGGGCACGACGACCACTCGCGCCCCCCCTGGGCTCGTGATTTCGAGTGTCGCCTCCGGTCCTTGCCACATCAACGAGCCAAAAGCGCTGTTCAATAAGCTGCCATTCAGCTGGTTCGGGACTTTGAAAGGCAAGTCTGTCGGTGCGCCCGCGACGCTCGGGACTTCAAGGTGTTTGCCGCTCAGATTCAGGTTTCCTGCCGGTGTTATGTGGATCACGCCTTGTGCCCGAGAAGTCGTGAGAGCGGTCTCGAAGAGCGTCGAACCGTCTTGAGGCACACGAAAAGGGTCGGTCCATTCATGAAGGACGATCTTCGCACCACGTTCGACCGCGTCGGCAAGCGCGTCGAACTGACGACTCGTCTCAAGATTTTGATTCAGGTTCGCAAGTTCGCTTGCGGCATACGTGATGAGTTCCGCGCCCGGAGCCACACCTTGCCGTGCATGCGGAGCCTGGCCGCCAAGCAGAATGCTGGCCACGCCGGTGCCGTGATAGAAATACTCGAAATTCGGGTCGTTTACCGCGTCGATGAGGTTTCGACCGCGTTCGTACACCGTGTCATCGGTGATCAAGGCGCGAACTTTTGAAGTGCCGAGCCTGACCAGAAGCTCGTTTGGGTCGAGGGCGTCGTTGCCGTTGACGTCGTCGACGACAAAAATAGGTTCGCCCCAGGTGAGGTCGTCCTCGGAAAAGCCATCGGACATCCCGACATTTCGGATTCGGTCATTATTTTGGTCGGCGAATAACCAGTCCAATTTGGCTTGGAACACGCCATCTTTGTTTGCGGTTTGGCCGTTATGAACCACGGCGCCATCCATAAGAACCAGCACTTCGTTGCTATCTTCCCGCCCATTTCGATTCAGGTCTACAGCGTCACGACCGTTGTCGAAGACGCCGTTCGCGTTGACGTCGATCCACGCATAATGACCGCCGTCGGCACGAAAAAAATGGGGATGTGTGGGGTCGATTCCTGAGTCGATATCCGCGATCAGGACGCCCGTGCCATCGAAGCCAAGGGTGGGCAGCAGCCGTGCGTTGACCGCCCCGATGTCAGCGGTCGTGATGTCGAGTGGTGCAAGAATGAATGGTGACCAAGTGGTCTCGGCCCGAAGCAAAATCCGGGTTTCTCGTAATGTCTCGAGCGCTGAAAACGGCAGCCAAACGCTGTAGACCGTTCCGACATGCAGCGGCGATGACCTTCGCTGGGCGAAAACAACGCCAGCGACCTCGAGGCTTTTGATTTCTTCGGAACGCAGAAGTCGAGTGAAGTGCAGAAGCGCAGCGGTTCCATCGATCGATTGCGAAAGACTAAGGCCCCTGCCAAAGATCGGCGCCTTTCGGCCGTAGGAATTGATTTGGGACTTTAGGAACTCAAAGGTGGGGTCGATCCGACCACCCATCTGGGGGGACGATGGCATTGGTGCTTGCGATGAACGTGTCTGGGCGCCCAATTCTGCCGAACACATGAGCCCCAAAAAACAAAGTAGCCATCGCATATCGTCAAACCATGCCCGAGGCGTCACCAACGAACAAGTATAACCAAAAGGGCGATTTCTTTCACGTGACTTGGCGCTCGTGGTAAGTTTGCAAATCACTCATGAAGTTAAATGGATGGCACCAGAAATGGGCGAAGCATTCGGTAAATACGAACTCATCGAAAAAGTGGCCACGGGCGGCATGGCCGAGGTCTTCCTCGCCAAGCAGACTGGCGAGCTTGGTGGGTTTTCGAAGAAAGTCGCGATCAAACGGATGTTTTCGTACATGGCGGATTCTCCAGATGCGACCAACATGTTTTTGGACGAAGGCCGAATTGCGGCCAGTTTCAACCATCCAAATATCGTTCAAATTTACGAGTTGGGCAGGGAAGGGGAAAATCTCTACCTCGCCATGGAGTACGTGCACGGTCGCGATCTGAAGCGAGTCATCGAGCGCGGTCGAGAAGTCGATTCCCCGCTGCCGTTGAGCATGGCGGTTCATATCGTGTCCCAAGTGGCGTCGGGCCTGCATTACGCTCATGAGAAGCTTGATGAGCGAGGCCAGCCGATGAACGTGATTCATCGGGATATTTCACCGCAAAATGTGCTCGTCAGTGATCAGGGGCACGTCAAGGTTTGCGATTTTGGTATCGCAAAGGCCGAAGACCGCCTGCAGCACACCAAACAGGGGCAGTTCAAAGGCAAACTTGCCTACATGAGCCCCGAACAATTCGAGACGTCGAACCTCGATCGACGCACGGATATTTATTCTTTGGGCGTGCTTCTCTACGAAGCGACAACCGGCCATCGGGTGTACGATGCGGACACCGATCTGGAAATTGTGAGGTTGATGTCGATCGGCGATATTCGGCCGCCTTCGGAGCTCGTAGCTGGATACCCCGAGGAACTTGAGGCGATTGTCCTGAAGTGCATCAATAAGGATCCGGCAAAAAGGTTTGCCACGGCCGAAGAGCTCCATATTGCGGTCGAGGAATGGCTCGATAAGTCCTCAAGTCGCCCGAGCGCCATGCATATTGGTCGCTACATGAAGGCCCTGTTTCCGGAATTGAGCGGGAAAGAAGCCGCTGAGGATTCGTTCGAGCACGAAGACAAAACGATGATCATCGAGGCTCCATCTTCGACGACAGCTGAGATGCTGAACGTTGATGAGTACGTTCGTTCATCGATTCAGGAAGAAAAGGTTGTGGTCGATCTCTCGGATTGGGATGACGACGAAAGTGACCAAACGGTGATGATCGTTGGCGCGAATGACCAGACGGCAGAAATGGACGCCTTCCAGCGCGATCGCCTCAAAGAGGCTTCTGAGCCGGGCGTTCCGAATCTTGATTTGCCCGTTTTTGCACCATCGCCTGTCGCACCATCGCCTGTCGCACCAGCACCGGTCGCGCCGATGCCGTTGGCCGTACCACGGCTGTCAGCGGCGCCGCCGAGAGTTCAGCCCGTTCCGGTTCCGGCTGTGGCTCCGACCCCAGCAGCCGTTGAGCCTGCTCCGCCCAACGTGATGGGCTCGGTTCTTCCTGGGACTTTGGCTCCTCCACCGAATATCCGAGGCAGTGTTCCTCCCAATACT
>CAYMYJ010000005.1:124854-224288 GCA_964394615.1 uncultured Bradymonadales bacterium
TCCTGGGACTTTGGCTCCTCCACCGAATATCCGAGGCAGTGTTCCTCCCAATACTTCTGCGCAGCCACCGCGTCCGGCCAGGCAGGCAGCCCCGGCACGAGAAACCGTCGAGGATGCGGACGTGTCGCTGGACGGTTTTGTGGTGTCTCGTCGGAAGTCGTCTTTCTTGATTCCCGTTGGGTTTGTTTTGATCATCGCCGCGGCAGCCTTGGTTTTTTACATTAAGCTCAATCAGGAATCCGACATCGAGAAACAAGCGGTCGCGACGAATATCGACCCCAAGCTGCTCGATGACGATTCCGTTCCGCCGCCGCCTACCGTGACCGTGGCGTTTGCCAGCGATCCGCCAGGCGCAAGCTTTATCGTGAACGGGCTGCCCGCGCTGAATGAGGGCAGCGGTTTAACCCTTCGCGAGGGTCGTCCAAATCAGGTGGTGGCATTGCTTGATGGTTTTGTGCCCGCGTCGCTGACGGTCGAGGGGAAAGCCGCAACCAATCCATATACCATGAAATTGGACCAACCCGTTCCCACCGGAAGCGGCGCCAGAACAGCGTCGCTCGCCGTGGTATCAGAGCCTCGCGATGCCACAGTATGGTTGGATGGGCGTGAGGTTGGCCGTACCCCCATGACGCTCAACGACCTCTCCGCGGACGTCGAACATTATGTGTACCTGACCAAGGATGATTTTTTTGGATACGCCGGTTTTATTGGCCTGGTCCCGGGTGCCGAAAATGAGGTGCAGGTCGAGTTCGCGCGCAAGGACTCAGCTCGGCGAAATTACGTTGAAGTGATTTACGCCGCCATTCCGCGGATGACCGCGGTGAACCTCGATGGCGAACCCTCCGGAGCCACGCCAATGCGGAAAAACCACGAACGCGGTTCGTTGGTTGAGGTTGAACTGGATGAAGCCGATCATGCGCCCCAATCCTATGTGCTTGAAATGGCCGAAGTCGGCACCCTTGAGGTCCGTCCTTTCTTGAAAGAAATGAAGCGAGAAAAAGGCTTCGTCTCGATCACCGTTGAGCCAGCAGGCGGAACGCTTTACGTGGGCGCCAATGGCTTTGGTACAGAACCGGTGAACAAGCTCGAATTGAAAGAAGGCAAATACCCGGTCGTCGTAGAGCACCTTGGCGAGCGCCTTCGTGGAAGCATCGAGGTCCTGCCTAAGACGCATGTGTCTTACGTGCTGGCGATCGAAAACGGGGCCATCACGGCGCGCCGCTCGAATTAACCATCGCTTTCAGACATCCGAGAGCGTCCCAGGACGCATCGCGACACGCAACGAGTTCAAGATAGCGACCAGGTCGATCACCTCTTGGGCCACCGCGCCCATCACAGGCGTCAGCACGCCAAACGCCGCGAATCCCATCCCAAACATCGACAGCGTCATGCCGCCGATGGCCGACTGCAGCGCGATGCTGCGGAACCTTGTGGAGATATGGAAGAGCTCGTCCAGCCGTCGAAGCGACGGCTCCAGGATGACCGCCCCAGCAGCTTCGGTGGTGACTTCGTTGGTTTGGCCAAACGCCACACCGCAAGTTGCCGACATGAGAGCCGGTGCGTCATTGATGCCGTCACCCACAAAGAGCGTGGGGGCCAGCGCGGTTTCGGCCCGGACGATCTCGACTTTTTCCTCAGGGGTGCAACCGGCATGAACAATATCGATGCCGACCTGTTGGGCCAGATAGGCGACCTCGCTCTCGCGGTCACCCGAGACAATCATCACCTTCGTAAATCGGTGGTTTGCGCTCAAATGCCGAATGAAGGGTTCGCCCTCGGTTCGTGGCTGGTCGTGTAGATGAATCGTGGCGGCGTATTTGCCTTCGATCAAAACAATGCACTCAAGCCCGGAGCGGGTTTCTGGAAGCAGGGCGGCGTCTGGGTGGTTTGAACTCACAAGTTTCGACCGTCCGGTGACCTTGACCTCGACGCCAGCGACGATGCCGCTGAGGCCTTCACCAGGGCGTTCGCTCATCGAGTCGACCTGCAGGTCGTCAGCTCGGCCCTTGGCGGCTTCGACAATGGCTGGTCCCAAAGGATGTTTCGAGAACCTCTCCAATGCGGCCGCGTAAAGCAGGCCTCGGTCGACGTCGGGGCCTTCGACGTTGGTCACGGACGGGGTTCCCAGCGTCAAGGTGCCAGTCTTGTCCAGAATCAGAGTCTTGCAACGATCGATTTGTTCGAGAATCGACGTGTCTTTGATGATGATCGTGCGCGACGCAGCCAGCGAGATGGCGCCCAGAAGCGCCACCGGAATGGCGATCAAGAGCGGGCAGGGCGTGGCGACCACGAGGACGGCCAAGAAGCGGACCGGATCCCCAGAAATCAACCAAGCCAGCCCCGCGATAACAAGCGCCAACGGGGTGTACCAAGCGCCAAGGCTATCCGCCAAACGGCGGATTCTGGGGCGGGTCTGTGAGGCGTCTTCCATAACGGTCATGATTCGGGCGTAACGAGAATCTGCAGCAATTTTGGTGGCTTCGATGGTCAGTGCGTCCACACCGTTGATCGCGCCCGATAACACCGCAGCACCTGGGGCCTTGGACACTTTGTAAGGTTCGCCTGTCAGGTAGCTTTCATCCATCGTGCCGTGGCCTTCTCGCACGATGCCATCCACAGGTGCGGTTTCGTGAGGAAGCACGATCACGAGGTCACCGACCGCGACTTCTGACACCGGTATATCCGAGATATTCGACCCCGTTCGTCGATGGGCGATCGTAGGCGAGCGCTTGGCGAGCGCGGCCAGCACGGCGGAAGCGCGCCCCATCGCGTACGATTCGAGTGTCTCCCCGCCAGACAGCATCAAAACAACGATGGCCCCAGCGAGGTATTCTCCCAGCATCAACGACGTGATGATGGACACGCCCGCAAGCATGTCTGCGCCAAATTCACGCCGCATCGCGCTGCTGATCAGATTCCAAATAAGCGGCAACCCGCCGAGCACGATCGCAGCGATCAATGGAGCTTGTGCGTAATCGGCCTCAATCCCCCACAGCACGAGGTGCACGCCGATGGCCACCGTTGTGAAGACTGCGATCCAAAACACCAAATTATGGGTCAACCGTTGCTCGGCCATGTGATTTCCGCGAAAAGTTGAAGGTTCTTGTACCACATCAGGGTCCGCCCTATCCTATGGACAGCTTCTACTTTGTGAGGATTTGGCATGAGAAACTGGTGGATTGGATGGGTTGTATTGGCCGTGGCTTGTTCGTCCGATGACGGAAAGTCCAATAACGAAGTCTGCACCGGGGCAAATTGTATTGTCGACAGCGGATCCGACACATCCTCAGCGGACGTGGGGAGCGATGTCATTGTTGTCGCCGAAGACTGCGTGGCTGACGGCTGCACCGGTGGCTTGCTGTGCAACGAAAACACGAAAAAGTGCGTACCATGTGAGTTTGACGAGGCCTGCGGCCTCAATTTCATTTGCAACGATTTGGGGGCTTGTGAATGTGCGGGTGGTTTCCACGACTGCTCGGGCGCGTGCGTGTCCAACACGGATGTGGCCACATGCGGCACTAGCTGCGAGCCTTGCGCCGGCCCGTCCAACGGCAACATCATGTGTGACGGAACGGAGTGTAGCTTCACCTGCAACGATCCCCTGGTACCTCTGAACGACACCTGTGTGGGTTGTGCCAGCAACACCGATTGTACGGGCGCGGCCGAGGCACGTTGTGACGCGGGAACCTGCGTGGCCTGTGCGGCAGCGTCGGATTGTTCTCATATTGCTGGGGCGCCCATCTGCAGTGATGGCACCTGTGTGGAGTGCGGCTCGAGTGCTGATTGCGGGGGCAGTGTCTGCGATACGGTCAGCGGCACCTGCACACAAATCGCGGTCGCTTCGGTCACGACTTGCAAAGCTTGTCCCGCTTCCGATGCCTGTGAAGCTGGCAGCGTCTGCATGCCGCTTAAGTTCAACGGCGCGGATTACGGAAATTACTGTCTTCCTATCAAATCGGGAGAAGATTGCCCCAGCCCCTGGGTTTTCGAGATCACGCGCGCACCCATCGACGGCAACATGACGACCGTATGTGGTCTGAATGAGCCGAACACCACTTGCGAAGCCATTCTTGATTTTGGGTCGTTTTGCCCAACCGGTCTGGACTCGGAATGTGGCGCTGTGGGTGTCGCCGATGGTCGTTGTGAACCGGTCGGTTTTGACGGCATTCTGCAGTGCACCTATTCATGCACCAGCTCTACGCAATGCCTTCCAACCGATGATTTGGGCTGCATCAGCGCCGACTATTGCGGTGGTTTCTAGCTCATGAACTTCCGCGCGTTTGCCATCATTTTGTTCATGGGGTCCCTATCCTGTGATGCTCAGCGGGCTCTGTGCTCGATCGATTCAGACTGTTTCTTGGGTGAAAAATGCCTCGACCAGGCATGCGTGGCGGCCACGCCGAACTTGGATATGGGCGTCGACGTTCGGGTCGACATGCCCGTCACTGTCGATTGCCGAGCCAATCCGGGCGTTTGTTTGTCGCAAGTCTGCAACACCACCACCGGGATGTGTTTCGACTGCACCTTCGACAAACAGTGCGGGATTAACGGCACGTGCGATGAACCAAGTGGCGAATGTCAGTGCGCTCCGGGTTACCATCCTTGTGGTGGAACCTGTGTGACCGACGATGCTGATGCCACATGCGGCGACCGGTGTGACCCTTGCCCAGACACCATCAACGGGTCGGGCATCTGCGAAAATAAAGCGTGTTCTTTCCAGTGCGATCCACAATTTCTGCGGTGTGGCGACGATTGCGACGTTTCTGAACTCGAATGCGTGCAATGCCTCACCAATGCTGACTGTCCGGCCGATGATGCTGTTTGTTCAGGAGGCAATTGTGTGGCGTGTCGCAACGATAATGACTGTGCGCTCCAACTTGGATTGCCTGTTTGCAGCAATGGATCATGTGTCGAATGCACCGAAACCAAAAAAAACCAGTGTTCGGGAAACACCTGTGATCCGGCGACCAATTTGTGTTCAACGACGCAGATTGAGTCCGTTCGCGCCTGTGGCCGCTGTGTATCGGACGACGACTGTTTGGACCGCGATCAAGACTGCGTAAAAATGAAGTTCAACGGTGTCGACCGTGACGATGGGTACTGCCTGTACCGCGCCTCGGAGTTTAATTGCATGCGGCCTTATCCGGTCAGAGTTGATCGGCAATCGCTCAGCGGTAAACCCGAGACCACCTATTGCACCGTGAATGAGGCGGTCGTCACCTGTGAGGCTCTGCTGCAATACGGCGACGTTTGCGATCAGGATGGCGACTGTGGCGTGGAGGGACTAAACGACGGCCTTTGCAAGCCGTTTTCCGGAGTCTATCGCTGTTCCTACCAGTGCGAATCCGATGCAGATTGCTCGCCGCCTTTTGGAGCCACGTCCTGTCTGACGTATTGCGTGACCCCCAATCCGGGCTGATCTAACGCATTTGCGGTGTATAGAAGTGTCGGTATGGGTTATTCATTGGGTTCGAACCCGGTTGCTTGAAGTGTCGATACCACGACTTTTTTATGGCCACAGAAACGCAAAATACAGAGTCAGACGAACCCCGCGTTCTGCTGGCCGCCGAAGACCTGATTGGTTTTCAGATTGCGGACCGCTATCGGCTTGATGCGGTGGTGGGCGAAGGGGGAATGGGCATCGTTTTTCGCTCTCGTGAGCCCAAGCTTCAGCGCGATATCGCCATCAAACTTCTTAAGCCTGGCGGGGTGCAGGGCGCAAAACGCCTCGAGCGATTTCAGCGTGAGATCGAAATCATCGCCGGCCTTTCGCATCCCAATATCGTGCGTGTGTTCGACTCGGGCATTGATGAGCGGCTGGGGCTGAACTTTATCGCCATGGAGCTCGTAGATGGCGTCTCGCTCGACAGGGTTTTGAAACACAAAACGGTGATCCCCGAACTCGCGCTCGAGATCGTTTACCAGATGTGTGCGGCACTGACGGAGCCTCATGCTCTTGGCATCATCCATCGAGACATCAAGCCTGAAAACACGCTGGTGACGGTGATGTCGGACGCCACGATTCAGGTGAAAATTTTGGATTTTGGCATCGCGCGATCACACGACGCCGATGGTGGACGCCTCACGACCACAGGTGTCGTGATGGGAACGCCCAGATACATGGCGCCTGAGACCATTCAAGGCTCGTCGGTGGACGCCCGAACCGACCTCTATTCTGTGGGCGTGATTCTTTACGAAATGTTCTCGGGACGTACCCCGTTCGTCGGTGTGACTCCGGTGGCGACCATGATCGACCATGTCACCAAACCCGCGCCGCGTCTGGACGAAACGGTCCATAACTTTGCGTATCCAAAAATAGTTGAACTCGTGACCCGCCTTTTGGCCAAAGAGCCTGGCCATCGCTTGAAATCAGCAAGGGACGTTCGCGAAGCCATCGATCAGATTCGGGATGAGTACGGGTTTGGAAGACTTCGGGTGACGCCCGGTGACACCATGACTGCGTTGCTTCCTTATCTGCGCGATTCAAACGAGACGACCGAGGAGTTCGACGACCAGAACGCGAATTCTTTCGAATCGACCATGCCCATGGGGTCTGGCGATGTCGCAAGGGAAACCGACTCGTCGATGATTGCCGTACCTGCCGCTGTGGCGCGAAGTCACTTCATGGAAATGGGTTGGTCAAAGCCATTGCCTGATGTGTCGAATGAAATCGCTGCGGTCAAAGATCCTTTGCCCACCTCATCTTATGAGCATCCTCTTCCACCAAAAGCGGCATCGCGTCCGTGGTGGCTGGCGATTCCTGTTGTCTTGGCACTGGGGGCCATCGCTTGGTTTTTGACTCGGCCTGCTCCGACTCCTGTAGACCTGAAGCCTACACCACCAGCCGTCGAGGAGCCTGTTTTGACAGCCCCGTTGGAGGTCGTGCAAGAGCCCGAGGTTGTGCTGGGCGACGCAGGTCAGGATGCCGCTGACGAAATCGTGTTCGAAGAGCCGGTCGCGGTGGAAAAGCCACCGATACGAAAACGGCCGGCTGAGGTTAAACCTGAACCCAAGCCGGAGAAGGAGCCTGCGAAGGTCGATGAGGTCAAAGAGGGGCTAGATTGGCTAAAACACTAGCAATATTGATCTCGCTTTCGATCGCGTTGAGCCCATTTCTTGCCGTTGCGCAAAGTGTAGACTCTTTGTCCAGCGAGCAACGCGAGCTCCTGGGACGCTTGTTCACAGACGCTCGAACAGCCTACGAAGCCCACGATTACCCCGCGTCGATCGCTCGCCTTGAAGAAGCCTACGCGCTCTTTCCTGAGCCGAATATTTTGTATCGCATCGCCGAAATGAACGAGGAGCTCGGCCAGCGTGAACAGGCGCTAAAAGCCTATGTGCAATTTCTGGCCGAGAAACCCGATGCTTCTAACGCCGTTGTCGTCCAGACACGCATCGAGCGCCTGCGTGCCGAGCGTGAGGCAGCGCGGCCCAAGACGGCTCGATTGACGATCGATTCGATTCCTCAGGGGGCAGTGGTTTACCTGGGCGGAATTGAGCGCCAGGGCGTCACGCCTCTGGAAATCGAAGTCATGCCAGGCAGCCATGACATTCGTCTGGAGCTTCAAGGTTATGAGGACAGCTCTCGCACGATTGGCGTCGCAGCTGGCGACCTTCGAACATTCGACTTCCGGCTGAGCTCGACCGAAGTGGTCGTGGTCGAGGAAGCGTCGGTTGCTCCATGGGTCCTTGGTGGCCTTGGCGTCTCTTCAGGCATCGCGTCGGCCGTATTTTTCTTGGTTGCTTCGGACCGACAGGACACGCTGGACGCGTGGGATGCTGCTCGGCAGGGAAGTGCGCGCCCGGCCGAATACGACCAGGTGCTCGACCAAGAACGAACTTATCGTGTGATGGGTTGGGCCGCCGCTGGTGCGGCCGCCGCCTGCCTTGTAGGTGCAGGCGTTTGGTGGTGGGTCGATGACTCGGGAACCGCCGTCAGCATTGGGCCGGCAAGCGTTCAAGTCCGAGCGTCGTTCTAGTTCTTCTTGCCGATTGCGCGAGCGATGGTGCTCAACACAGTCTTTCTGGCTTTGTGAGACAGCTCGTAAGCTTCGACGCCTTGGAGCTGCTCCAGAGTCAGTCCGTCCAGCAACGGAAGAATATCCTTCAAACCAAGGCCGTCGTACTCAGGAATTGCGAGAACAAGCGCTTTGGGCTTCCTTGCTTTCTCTAGACGATTGGCTTCCTCGCGAAGTTTATTCGCTTGGCCCTCGAGAGCTGGGAAACGTGCGGCAACATCTGCCACGGAGTGAATCGCGTTTTCGCCGACCTCAAGCAGGGTGTTCAGGCCTTTTTGGCCTCCCAGTTCCAAGTCATGCGCCAGAGAGATAGCGCGGGTGCGGGTCTCGTCCTTTAGGGCGACAAGGCGTACTCGTGATGTGTCTAGAGCCTTTTCAACGTGTTCAAATTTCAGCGTGTTCATGTCTAACCTCCGTTATTTCTGTCTCTCAATCTAATCATGACGCAATGCGTTATCAAGTCATTTATGACGCAATGCGTTATTTAGGCTTTGGGCATCAAGTTCCGCGCTTGACACGGACTCGTGATTGAAGGACGCAGAGATCTCTAAAGCGGACATCTTTGAGGTAAAGACATGGCAGATCGGCACGGTGGAGACATTATCGCGGAAAGGCTCGCGGCGCGCGGAATCAAAGTGCTTTACACCCTTTGTGGCGGGCATATTTCTCCCATCCTCGTGGGAGCGGAAAGCCACGGCATCCGTGTCGTTGATGTGCGCGACGAAAAACACGCAGCCTTTGCAGCCGATGCCACTGCCCGAATGACCGGTCTGCCTGGCGTCGTTGCCATCACGGCAGGACCAGGCGTCACCAACACCGTCACCGCCGTCAAAAACGCCCAGATGGCGCAGTCTCCGGTTCTTGTGCTCGGAGGCGCGACCGCAACCGTCCTGCGTGGCCGAGGTTCATTGCAGGATATCGACCAGATCGCCTTGATGGCGCCGGTGACCAAATGGGCGACTCGTGTCACCACCGTCAAGGCTTTGGGGCCCACGATCGACCGCGCCATCGAAGTCGCGATGGAAGGGGTCCCCGGCCCGGTATTTGTCGAGATTCCCGTCGATCTGCTTTACCCAAAAGACGTCGTGAAGAGCTGGTACATCAAAGAAGCGGGGCTGGATAACCCGACAACTCTCCCTGAAAAAGGCCTGGAGTTGGCGATGCGGGGTTACTTGAAACGCCAATTTGGTCAGCCGCATATCCATGTTGATTTGGAAATTCCGCGCCCAAGCCTGTCGCAATTGCCATTTTTTGATGACCTCAAGGAACAGGTCGCCAAGGCCGCGCAGATGCTGAACAAGGCCAAGCGACCGGTTCTGGTGATTGGATCTCAGGCGCTTGTAAATTTCACGCCTGCTCAAGCCGACGAATTGGCTGCCGCGGTGGAGGCCTTGGGTATGCCAGTCTTCCTTGGCGGCACAGCCCGCGGACTCCTGGGGCGTTTCAGTGACATTCAATTTCGTCATAAACGCAGCGCCGCGCTTAAAAAAGCCGACGTCGTTTTTGTAGCGGGTTTTCCTTTCGATTTTCGCCTCGGATATGGCCGCTCAATTTCGTCGAAAGCGAAGCTTGTTTCTGCCAACCTGAGCGCCGTTGACCTCAAGAAAAATCGTCGTCCCACGCTTGGGATTGAAATGCATCCTGGGAGTTTCCTGATTCAGGTGTCCAAGATTGCGAACCAAGACAAGGCTTCATGGAACGGATGGTTTGACGAAATTCGAGCCCGTGAAGTGGCTCGAGACGCAGAGATCGTCGAACAATCCAAAATCCCGAATTCAGAAGCGCTGATCAATCCCTTGGATTTCTTCCTGCAGATGGAAGAGCAAATGGCCGACGACGCCGCACTGGTGGTCGATGGTGGTGATTGGGTGGCCACTGCTGCGTACGTGTTGCGTCCACGCAAACCGCTCGCCTGGCTCGATCCAGGGGTTTTTGGAACGCTTGGTGTGGGCGGTGGATTTGCGGTCGGTGCCTCGGCCTGCGTGCCCGATCGCGAATGTTGGATCATCTGGGGAGACGGATCCTCGGGGTATTCGATTTCGGAATTCGACACCTACGTTCGACACGGAATGGCTCCGATTGCCGTCGTGGGTAACGACGGGTCCTGGGCGCAGATTGCACGTGAACAGGTCGAGGTGCTCGGCACGGCCCTGGGCACAGAGTTGCTGCGAACCGACTACCATAAAATCGCAGAAGGTTACGGTGGAGTGGGGCTCTTGCTGACGGATCCCAAGAAAATTGGGAAAACCATCGCCGAAGCCAGGAAAATAGCCGCGACAGGCAAGCCTGTGCTCATCAATATTCATATTGGTGGCTCTGATTTCCGCAAGGGCTCGATCTCGATTTGAGGCCAAGCCTTGAGGATGAAAAATGTCGGATATTCAAGACACTGGTTTTGCACTGATTCAAGAGATCTGCCGCGATATCGGGCCAAGGCTTGCGGGCACTCCTGAAGAAAAACGTGCTCAAGAAGTGTTCGCCCGTGAGTTCGAGCGCGATGGCCTAGCCCTGTCCTGGCACGCGTTCCGGTACAATCAGAGTCTTTACGCCAACCTCGCCCTGCATTTTGGGATCGCGGTTGTCGCAACGGCGTTGGGATACACTTGGCCGCTGATTGCGGCGGCTTTGCATCTGCTGGTGGTGGTCTCGTACACGCTCGACACCACCAAATACGCTATGGTGTTGAGGCGCCTTTTCCCCTTTGTGGATGCCCAGAATCTGCTGGCTGTTCACCCGGCCAAGGCTCCCTTGCGTCGGCGTTTGGTCGTGATGGGGCATGCGGATTCGGCCTATACCGGCTGGCTCTTTCACGAAAAAATGTTGCGAAACGCGACACAGTCACCAGGTCCGCTCAAAAAATCGATGGCGTTGATCCTGTTCACACTCACGCTCTTGAGCGTGCTCGAGATTCTGAGCGGCACCATCGGCCTGCCGTACTGGGGCTTATGGGCCACCGCGCTCACGATTCCAACGGCGATTGGCTTGGTGCTCAACGTTCAGGTCGTCATCAAGAACGAGGTGGTGCCTGGGGCCTCGGATAACTTGAGCGGATGTGCGGCGTTGGTGGTCCTGCATCGCCGATGGGCCGACTCCATCCCTGATGACGTCGAGGTCGTCTACGTGGTCACAGGAGCCGAAGAAGTCTCGACGGGTGGGGCGTGGATGTTAGCGCGGGACATGCAGACGACCTGGTCGACCAAAGAAACCGTGATTCTGGCGATCGACACCCTTACGGGGGGAACGATTCGGACCTTTGTGAACGGTGAAATCATTACGGGTTCGATTCCGCCGGCGCTTGCGAAAGCCGTGCAGGAAACAGCCAGCGCCCACCCTGAATTCGGCACGGTTGAACGTTATAATATCCCCTCCGGCGCCACGGACGCCGCTCCCTTTGAACGCTACGGGTTCGATGCGCTGAGCATCGGTTGTGTCGATCCTGATATCGGGGCTCCCAAGAATTACCATGTGCCTGCTGATAATCCGGAAAACTTCGATGTGGCCCAATTTGGGCGAACGGTTGGGTTTATCGATAAGCTGGGCCGAAGGCTGATGGCGCCATGAAGATTTCGCCCCGTGACACCCAGAATGTGAGGGAGCGCGAGTTCACCGTCGATCAGAATTTCGACGGTTGGCGTCTGGATCAATTCTTGGCGAATCGAATCGGACGCCTTTCACGCTCCCGCGCCGGAGATATCGCCAAATACGGCGATATTTCGGTCATGCCGCCCCGCAAGGTCAAAGCCGGGACGCGGCTTCGTCAGGGGGATCTCGTGACGATTCGCGAACACCTTCCACCCGAAGAAATCAACGATGAGGGCGTCGAGGTTATTTTCGACGACGAAGCGCTCGTTATTCTGAGTAAACCCTCGGGGATGCTTGTCCACGAGGCAGGCAACGTGCGCCTTCATACCGTCGCAGGCTATCTGGAACGTCATGGATTTGAGGGAGCCGAGGCCGTCCATCGAATCGATCGAGAAACCAGCGGGGTGATGGTTTGCGCCCGCCGTGCCGAGTTCGTGCCGGGTTTGCGCGCTCGTTTTGCATCTGACCATCCTCAAAAAACCTATCGCGCGCTGACGGTGGATCCGCATGGACGGTGGAAGGTGGGAGTTCGTGACACACTCGACACACCGCTTGGACTCGACCCAAACAGCGAGCTGGGCCTGAAGATGACGCGTGGCGACTTGCACGCCCGAACCCATGTCACCTGCTTGAGACGAGGAAGCTTGATTCATCCCAAGCTCGGTGAAGTTATCCTCGCCGACCTTGAGGTCGTGATCGAAACCGGTCGGCAACACCAGATTCGAATTCACCTCGCGATGGAGGGGACACCAATCGCTGGCGATAAGCTCTACACTTACGACGACACGTTTTTCGCGAATATCTGTGATTATCCAGATGACCTCGAATTATGCGACCGATTGCCGTTCTCGCGTCACGCGCTGCATGCCTGGCGCCTTGGCATCAATCATCCCATCACGCAGGAGCACGTGGCCTTCGAAGCCCCGCTGCCCACGATTTGGGACGAGGTCTGTTTTGAATCATGAGCGCCTCCGCCGCGTCTATCAGCACGAGGTTATTATGCGAATTCTTGTCTTCATCATCATGGTCTTTATGGCGCTCCCAGTGCAGGCGGCAGAATCGTGGTTGCTTTCGGCCGACAAGGCCGTTGCGCTGATACCCGACGCAACGGTGCTCGACACCCGTGGGGGGGCGACTTTCGGCCTCTCGCATGTCGAGGGTTCAACCCGCGTGACGTGGAAAGAGTTCTCGAAAACAAAGTCCTCGGATCGTGGTGAGCTGCTTTCGGATAAAGCGCTGCAGAAAGCCATCGAACGCGTTGGGGTCCGCAATGACCGAACGGTGATCGTGGTGGGCGACCCCGATGCCTGGGGCGAAGACGGCCGGGTGGTTTGGATGCTTCGCGCGGCAGGTCATGAAGCCGTTTTCATGGTCGATGGAGGTTATCCAGCGCTCAAGAAAGCTGGAGCCGCAACCAGTGTTGGGTTTTCACACCCTCAGTCGGATGGGGAATTCAAGATTCGTTGGCAGCCCAAATTGACCTCCACCTCCGCGGACGTGAAGGCCGCCCTCGCGTCAGGTAAAACCGTGATTCTGGACGTCCGAGAGCAACGTGAGTACGACGGAAAGACCCCATACGGCGAGTCACGGGGAGGGCACGTGCCAGGCGCAAAGCATCTTTGGTTCAAAGATTTGCTTGAAAAAGACGGTACGCTCCGCTCGCGAAGCGACCTAGAAAAAGAGCTCACCGCGCGGGGCGTGACTCGTGACGTGCCCGTGATTGCCTACTGCACAGGCGGCATCCGCTCCGGTTGGATGGTCGCGGTGCTGGTGTCGATGGGCTACCAAGTTTCGAACTACGCCGGTTCGATGTGGCAGTGGTCAAGCCTGCCAGAGCGAGATTTTCCGCTCGAGTGAGCGAATCGGTTTTAGTGCTTCCATCTTTCGGGCTCCTTCGTGTTACCCTTGGCACTGGACCCAATCCAAAGTGATTTATGGCTACGATTATTTGTTCGCGCTGTGGCACCCGAAATGCCGACGAGATGGAAACTTGCCGACGGTGCGGTGGCGAACTTGGGAGCTTGACCGGCTCGATGACAATGATCGGTGACAAGTGGCGAATCACCGGTTCATTGCCCGAGAATCCTTCGGTTTTTGTGGGTAAAAACATCGAAACCAACGAGCCCGTTTGCATCAAACGTCTCTCGAAGAGCGCGTCCATGGACCGCACCATTCGGTCGAGGTTTTTGGCCGAAGCGGAACTGCTTCAATCGATTTCGCACGAGCATATGGTCAGAGTCTTGGCCGTTGTGGCCGATTCGTCGACGCCATCGATTGTCATTTCGAGCCCAGAAGGTGAGGCCATCGGCGCTTTGATTCGGCGTCGAGAGAAGCTCCCGATCCCAATCGCGATTGCTTTTGCGCTGCAGCTGCTGAACGCCCTCGATTATTTGCACGCCCGAGGCATCGTTCATCGCAGTCTATCGACCGACACGATTCACGTGGTCGCCCATCCCCAAACCGGGCTTCCGCATTTGGTCGTCACGGATTTTGGTCTGGCGAGAGCGATTCACCTGGACGCCGCGGCAACAGGCGGCACCGGAACCCTTGTGGGCATGCAGGTATCGGACGGTACGTCTCATCTTGCGCCCACCGCCTACATGGCTCCTGAAACTATCGACGGCGAAGCCGACTCGCGCGCCGACCTCTACGCTCTTGGCGTCCTGCTCTTTGAGCTCGTGACCGGTCGCAAGCCTATCGGCCATGGTCTACAGGGGGATCGACTCATCGATGCCATTCATTCACAGCCTCCTACGCGCTTGCGCCTCTTGAGGCCCGAAGCCAGCATCGAACTTGAGGAGACTTTGAATCGATTGATGGCCAAAGATCCAGATCGTCGGTTCTTTGATGTCTCCGAGACGCGTTCGAAATTGCTCGCGATTGCCGATGCCACGATGGTCAAGATTCCGTCCGGGCCCTTTATTCGCGGGTCTGAGCGTGGTCAGCCCAACGCGCGTCCCGAGGAATCTCCTCAACGAACGCTGAAAATCTCGGCGTTTTTTGTCGACCGCCTGCCCGTGACCGTTCAACAATTTCGCGCCTATTTGGGGGCAATCGGAAGCGAGCTGCCGTCGGGATGGGAGCGCCATAACCCCATCGACGAGCCTGATCTGCCGGTCGTCTACGTGACTTGGGATGAGGCCAAGGCCTACGCCCAATGGGCTGGCAAACGGTTGCTGACCGAAGCCGAATGGGAGAAAGCCGCCCGGGGCACTGACGGCCGAGAATTTCCGTGGGGCGACCATTTGCCGGATTCTGAATTGGCGTGTTTTCAGTCTGAAGGACGCGAAACCGTTTACTCCCACCCCATGGGTGCGAGTCCAGGCGGGTGCTTGGATATGGCTGGTAATGCGTTTGAATGGGTCGAGGACTGGTACAACCGGGACTACTATTCAGTGGCACCCGAGACCGATCCTAAAGGCCCCAATGTCGGTTCGAAGAAGGTGTTGCGCGGCGGTTCGTTTGTGCACGAAGCGTTTGCCCTGCGAGTTGCGACCCGTGGTCGGTACGCGCCACATGAGCGGCGGGCCAACCACGGATTTCGCTGCGCTTGGTCTCTCGACTACGCGTAAAGGCGTTCTTCGACGATGCGGTCGGCGACGACGTCCATCGGTAAGTTTTCGCTCATGCCGCGTTCAAAGATTCTCATCATTGTGTTGTAGATAAGGCCGACTTTCTCGCGGACCTTGGTCTCGTCATAACCCGCATATTCCTGAGCGACGTTGATGAGCCCGCCTGCGTTAAGCGCGTAATCGGGAGCATAAAGAATGTTGCGGTCCTTGAGTAGGACCCCATGACGAGCTTCAGCCAGCTGGTTGTTCGAGGCGCCGGCCACCACCTCACAGGCCAGTCGGGGAATCGTGGAGTCGTTCAACACGGAACCCAGAGCGCAAGGGGCGAACACGTCGCATTTCACGCCATAGATGGCAGCCGGAGCGACGACCTTGGCTCCAAAGTCTTTGACGCATCTTTCGACGTTTTCGTTGTTCATGTCGGCAATCGTCAATGTAGCGCCCAGGTCGTGCAGCTCTTTGGCGAGGTAGTATCCGACATGTCCAACGCCCTGAATGGCCACGTGAAGGCCATCGAGGTCGTTTCGCTGCCAACGGAACTTGGCCGCAGCTTCGATGCCTCTACGCACGCCTAAGGCGGTCAGCGGTGAGGGGTCGCCGGACGATCCCGAGCTTGGATCGTAACCCAGCACGTGATTCGTGTGTTGCTTGACCACGTTCATGTCGGGCACGGACGTGCCGCTGTCTTCGCAGGTGATATAATCGCCGCCCAACGACTCAACAAATTTGCCAAACGCCGAGAAAATCTTCACGCGTTGTTTGTCGGTCAGGTTCTTAGGCCGGACAATCACAGCCTTGCCGCCACCGTGTGATAATCCAGAGATCGCCGCTTTGTAAGTCATTCCCCGTCCAAGACGCATCGCGTCTCGAATCGCCGCGGCTGTATCCGGGTATTCGATGAATCGGCAACCACCGATCGACGGGCCGAACTTGAGGTTATGGACCGCGACAATCGCATGAAGACCGCTGTCTAAGTCGGTCTTGAGGTGAAGGTCGCCAAATTTGAGTTCATCTGAATAATTAAAAAGATCCACCGAGTTCTCCTACGCGCCATGATTGGGTAACGGACCAATCTATAGGTCGTGGATCGTCGAACCGCAAGCGTCTCTTATGACGCTCTGCGTCAAGAAACATGCGCCCCTCTCGCTATTCGTTAGAACGCGCCATCAACGCTGATTGACGCAAAGTCGTTGGCGTCCAAAATACGCGCTGGCGTGATGGACTTGTCGTCTCCCCATGGCTGGAAGACCGTCAATCCGGCCGATACGCGCAACCATGTGGCAAAACGATGAGCGGCGCTAAAGGTAAAAATCGCGGACGCGTTCGAAAGGTCGGCGATGGAAACCAGGCGCATATCCAAAAGGGGAGTGGTCCATTGCAGCGCCCCTGCTAGCCCCATCGAACGTCTACCGACCACAAGGTATTCGTCGTCATCAAAGGGTTCGGTCGCAAATCCCTCGACCGAGACTAAGCGCGCGTGATCTTCATCGACCAAATCTTCGTATGACAGCCCGAGGGCCGCGGCGATTGTGGGCGTGCGAACCGACGAGAAATCGGGTCGCAGGTAGGTTTTTTGAGGGTGAAAGGCGATATCCAATCGGACTCCAATTGGCCCAACGTATCGATTCGCCTCAAGGGCGAACGTGTGCAAACGGTCGTAAGTCGACTCGAAGATCGCCTCGCCCGCCTTGGCGGCCTCGGATAACGCTGAGAGCTGTCCTAGCAATTCTGGATGGCGCCTGAGCAGCCCCGTAAAGTCGAAGTCGCCAAGGAATTCCTGATCGTTTGCCACGACGCTCAGCACACTCGCCGCGTTGGGGTCGAGCCTGATCGACGGTGTGCGGTCCCAGCCAAAAAAATACCCCACCGCCAAATCGGTATTTGAGAATGTCGTTGTCAGGCGCGTCCCCGCGCTGACCCCGGTGGGCAATTCGTCGGGCACGCTCGTGGCGGTGAAAGCTGGCTGGACGTCGTCTTGGACGCTCTTGTCAAAGAGCCGGTTCAGGATGCCTGACACCGGGAAAGCCGCAGCTACTGCGGGGTTTGTAGGTGAAAATGACGCTGTGTCGCGCCCAAATGCCCAGGTTCGATTGGGCACAAAAAACGGAACAACCAATGCCGTGATCCGAAGCCTTTCGGACCCCCAACTGGCTTCTCCCATCAGCTGGGGAATCCGACGTTGGGCGCGGTCGGGCGTAATTACGGTTAAGTCGACCGGATTGATCACGTCGGTCGGGCGAGTCAGGTCCGTGACGCCCCAGCGCTGCACCATATTTCCGGCAGACAGCGAAAGCTTGCCATCGCGCCAAACCACGTAGGCTTCGCCAGGTCGAGCCTCGTAGGCAGCTCGAAGATTGGACCCATTGGCGTCGAACGCCCACCAATGCTCAAATTCAGCCTCCGCGACGGCTCGAAACGAGGAGCCTCGTTCGTAATTCAGCCGTAAGCGAAGCGCCGTGAACTCCTCAAAAACATCTTCCTGATCGTCGAATTTCAGGTCGATAGAATTCGTGTTCGAGTACGTGACAAGAAAGTCCGCGCGCTCCAGTACCAATGCGGGGGTGACGGATTCCGAGGTCGACGAATCATTGATGGGGTTTTCGGGATCGAAAAACGTCTCAGCGTCTTTAGATTCCGCGGCGGGATTTTCGGGATCGTGGAAGGTCTCCGAATCCGAATCGTCGGATTCCAGGACAGGGTTTTCTGTTGGGTTTTCGGGATCGAAGAGCACTTCCTCTTGTCCGAAACCCAGGACAGGTATCGCGACAAGAGCCACACAAAGGCCAGACATCCAGAAGGGATGCCTATTTGCCGAGTTGGTCTTTGGAAAATAATGCATCGTCGAGCTCGGCTTCACTCAATGCTTCGATCGTCATGGTCGAAAAACCACCACCCTCGGCCCGAAGCGTAAGTTGTTTGGCGTAGGTTTGCCCAGACTCGGTCTTGTCGAGCTTTTCGATGAAGAGCGTTTTTACGACCTTCAGATCTTTGCCGAAAAAACGAACCCGCATCGGGATGAAATCCGATTTTCGAACCCAAATCGTCACTTTGCCATAAGAGCTTTCTGCCTTGGGCTTCGACGTGACATCGACCACATAAACTTCGGTCTTGCCGATTTTTTCGTCAGGCAGTCGAGCGTAGACACCTTCTTTGAGATCGCGTGACTCGAGGTCTGCATACGTGAAATGCGATCCCAGAAAGGCCCCATCTTTTTGCCCACCTTCGATGCGTCGCGTGACTTTGAAAGCCGGCAAGAACATCCAGACATCGTCTTCGCCCGTTTGCTCTGCAAAAAGGAAAGCCTGTCCTTTGACCTCGGCCGGAGCCAGAAGCGTCACCAGGGTGCGTCCCAAGCCGCCGATCTTCTTGCTCTTCACATCCAAACGACGCTCGCGCCGTTCCTTTTTGGAGTCCTCGATGACAAAAGAAAGCTGAGCCTGCCCGGCCTGAAAGCCCATGGCATTGCGGTCGACCGCGCGATCGACAATTTGTTCGCCTGTGAGTTCAGGCTCGGCGGCCACCGAGAGTGGTGAAGCGAGCAGGACGAGCAGAAAAACGGCCCATGTTTTCATAAGATGCTCCAGAACTGCACCAGGCGTGCGCCCGGTATGGGTGACCCAGCATGGTCTCAAAGGTCGCGGAAAAGCGGAGTGGACAAGTAACGCTCGCCCGTATCGCACAACATTGTGACGATCCGTTTGCCTTTGAATTCAGGCCGCGCCGCGATTTTTAAGGCTCCAACCACGTTGGCGCCGGCGCTGATGCCCACAAAAATGCCTTCTTCCCGAGCAAGGCGTCGTGCCATTTCCATCGCTTCGTCGTCGCCGACTTCCACGACTCCATCGATCAGTGTGGCATCGTAGTTTCCTGGAATGAAACCCGCGCCAATCCCCTGAATCTTGTGGGGGCCAGGGGCACCACCGGCAAGAACAGGACTTCCTGAGGGTTCGATCGCATAAGCGACAAAGGCGGGATTTCTCGCCTTCAAAACCCGTGAAATCCCCGAGATCGTGCCGCCTGTGCCCACCCCAGTGACGATCGCGTCCACGTTGCCATCGCAGTCCTTCCAGATCTCTTCGGCCGTGGTCAGCGCGTGAGCTTCAGGGTTGGCAGGGTTGTCGAATTGCTGCAGCACGATCGCGTCCGGGTCCGCCGCAGAAAGCTCGTCCGCCTTTGTGATCGCGCCTTTCATGCCCAGTGGGCCAGGCGTGAGGACTAATTCCGCGCCCAAAGCCTTCAGCAGCGCCCGTCGTTCGAGCGACATCGTGTCGGGCATCGTTAGCGTGAGTCGGTAACCGCGTGCCGCACAAATATAGGCCAGTGCGATACCGGTATTTCCGCTTGTGGGCTCGATGATTCGTGTGTTGGGTCCGATTCGTCCGGACTCTTCAGCGCGGCGAATCATATTCGCCCCGATGCGGTCCTTCACGCTTCCGAGCGGATTGAAAAACTCAGCCTTCCCGAGGATCTCAGCGTGGCAATCGCCGACAACTTTCGACAGGCGGATAAGGGGTGTGTTTCCGATCAGGTCGACAATACTTGTATAGATGGGCATGGCTACCTCGTAGCTTCATCGGTTTCTTCGGCTCGGTCGTAACCTTCGATGCATTCAAGAATCTCCAGAGCCGCGGCATAACGCGCGAATGGAGGCATGATGTAGGCCCCGACAACGCGGTCACTGACGGCGAGCAGTGTTTCCTGAGCGATTGCAACGCCCTCGCTGCGCGCCTCTGGCCCAGACCCGGCGATTCGCATGCGTTCTCGGACAGTGTCAGGAACACTCATGCCGGGGACTTCGTTGTGAAGGAATTCGGCGTTTCGGTAAGACGCCAGCGGCAGCAGGCCCACCAGCACCGGTGTGTTCATGTGTTTGGTATCGTCAAGGAAGCGCTCCAATACACGCGGATCGTAGACGGGCTGCGTCATGATGAATTTTGCCCCGGCTGCGATTTTATCCTCGAGCCGGCGCAGTTCGCGGTCGTAATCCGCCGCCGCAGGCTCGACGCCGCAGGCACAGAAGAATTGCGTGGTGTCGCCGATTTCTCGGCCTGCGGGATCGACGCCGCGGTTGAAGTTCTGAGCCAGCCGCAAGATCCCAATGCTGTCGAGGTCAAAAACTGCCGTAGCATGAGGGTAGTCGCCCACTTTGGGGGGATCGCCAGTCACTACGACCAGGTTATGAAGCTCCAGCGAATGATAGGCCAGAATATCGGACTGAAGACCAAGCAGATTTCGGTCGCGTCCGCACACATGCAGGATGACCTCGGTGTCGAGCTCGCGCTTTAATTGGGTCGCAAGGGACCAATTTGCCATTCGAACCGACGCACGCGGGCCGTCCGCGATATTGATGACGTCGACGCCACCGTTTCGCAGCATTCGTGCAGCTTCGATCGCCTTTTTCGAGTTCAGCCCCGAGGGGGGATTCACCTCGACGCTCACCACAAAATTATCGCGATGCAGCCTACGCCCGGCCTCGTCGCCCTTGCCCAGGACACGGTCTTCCCAAACTCGCATCAATTTATCGGCAAGCTTGGAACGTTCACGGGGCGGGACTTCAGGCAAACCGACTGAATCGCCAACATCCAAAATACTCAGCCGTGTGGTTGCTCGACTCACCCGGCCGCCGCCCATCATGCGAGCCGCATCGCTCATGCGTTTGATGTGCTCTGGCCCGGTGCCGCAGCAACCGCCGATGATTTGGACTCCTGCCTTGAGGTAACGCCGTCCGTAGACGCCGAAATATTCGGGCGTGGCCATGTAGATCAGGCGTTCATCGACTTTACGTGGATAGCCCGCGTTAGGCATGGCGCTTACTGGAACACCAAGCCCGACCATTTTTTCGACCACATCAAAAATGACGTGCGGGCCTTCCAAACAATTGGCGCCGACGACGTCAGCTCCCCAATCGATCAGCAGTTTTGCGACCCGTTCGGGTTCGGCGCCGTCGCCTGTGCGATGTTCGGAGTCGAACGCCATCATCGCGATGATCGGCAAGTCGCAGACACTTTGAATCGCCTCAAGCGCCAATCGGATCTCGCTGAGCAGGCGGAACGTCTCAAGGATGATGACGTCAACACCCGCGTCCGCCAGGACCTTAGCCTGTTGTGCAAACGCGTCTCGAATCTCGACCAACTCCGTGTCGGTCATCATCGTCGGAGTGAGGCTGGTGGGCCCCATCGATCCCGCAACATAACAGCGCCCTTGCGCGACCCCGCGTGCGAGTTCAACGCCGTTGCGATTGATCTCGACGACCTTCTTTTCAAGGCCATGCCGCTTAAGCTTGATGCGATTGGCCGCAAACGTATTGGTCGTGATGACATCGGCGCCCGCGTCGACATAGGCCGCGTGGATCGCTTGCACGAGTTCAGGATGCGACAAGTTAGCGTCATCAAAAGACTTATTGATGAAGATGCCGCGTTCGTAGAGTTGAGTGCCCATGGCGCCGTCGAAAACGAGCGGGCCTTCTTGAAGAGCATCGAGAAATTTTTTCATGGGAGATCCACACCTGCAGCGCGAAGGGCTAAACAAACGTAGACCACAAAGGGACCCGCAAAAAACAGATCCGTGGGCCTAAATTCCAAAGAACAGGCGCTTGGCAAAGTCTGACGAGAGATCTGATTCAAAGATCTTCCGCGCGGCTTCGCGAATATTATATTCGACTCGGTTGTATTCGAAGGTTTTGGCTTCCGAATCGTAGAGTCCATAGCATGCACGATTGTCGTTATCGCGTGGCTGCCCAACGCTGCCAACGGTCACGATATACTTGTAGCCTTCCTTGAAGTGCAACAACGGAGGCTCAAGTTCCATCACACCCTCTTCGGGGTGGAGCTGGAACGACTTGGTCAAATGAGAGTGTCCGATGAACGTGACGTGCTTGAGCTCATCCCAGTGTTGGATGAGTTGCGACGCCTGATGGACATTGAATACGTATTCAAAGTCCGCGATGTTGATCGGAGAGCCGTGACAAAAAGTGACGTCCTCCCAATCCTTTTTATAAGGAAGGGTCTTGAGCCACTCGTGGTGTTCTTCGCGCAACTGCTTTGCATGCCAATCCAGAGCGTTACGCGCTGCATCGTAGTAAAAAGCGTAATTCATACGACCGCATACGGCGGCATCATGGTTTCCCAGGATGGTATGGGTGGCGACTTCACGGACAACATCACAGCATGCGTTGGGGTCGGCTCCGTAGCCGACAACATCCCCAAGACACACAAACATATCGACTGCTGGGGTGGATTTTTTGTATTCCGCCATCACAGCTTCGAGAGCCTCGATATTGCTGTGAACGTCGCTAAATATACCAACTTTCATGGACAGCACTCGTCGAAAGGGCTGTTACCCTACAGTTAAATCAAATTACGTGAAACCGAGAACGCGCATGTATTATCTGACATCGCGTTTTTCTCGGGCCATCCGGGCAGCGTCCCGCAGCACTTTGCTACGATCCTTCGACAGGTTAGCCAAGGTTCCGCTTTGCACGTCTTCAAGTGCAGCCAACAAATTAACGTATTCAGGGAGTGTGCCGTCTCGTTTGACCGCACGTGTGAGCGCGGGCAGAAGTCGGTCACCGTACTGGGCAATCACCCGGACCAATCGGTTCGCGTCTCCGCGTTTAACCGGGTCTTTGATGATGTCCAGAATCGCAGGGATGGCCGTGCTGCTTCGAATGGAGGAGAGCGCGTGAATGGCGACGTAGGAGCCACTAGGCCCCATCGAGCCGAGCGACCGAACCAGTTCGCCCTCAAGCGAGCCACTCTTGGTCTCGACAAAACGGGCCAATGCGGCCACTTCGGGTGAGTTCATCGACTCACTGGCTTCCAGCACGGTGGTCAGGGTGTCCGCGCCGAAACGCTCAATCAGAACCTGCGACGCTTCAAGTCGACCCTTCGGGTCTAAAACCAACAGCTCAAGGTCTTCTTTGGACATGCCCGCAATGTCGTCAAATGAATCGACAATGGCGTCGTCGGGCAAAAAGTACGTAACGCCGGTCGATTCGCTCTGTCGCGCCACGACAAGCGTTCGATCGACGCTGTAGGTGCGTCCAGCTTCTACGTTTGCCACGGGAACTTCGTTGAGCTCGGCAAGTTCCTGAGCACGCTTGAGGCTCACCTCGGCCAGCTCGACGACGTCGGAATCCGGTGGGATACCGAGTTCTTCGCCCAAGCCAAGCAGAGCGTCCCAGTTATCCCATTGCGCTGCGGGATCCAGGTCGTTGACCCGGATCGAGACACAAACCTCCGCAAAGTTGGCCACCAGCATTTCGGCGAGTCGGTCTTCGTTGGTTGCCAGGCCGAGTTCGATGGCGCGATCGCGGAGTTCCTCGCTGAGGTAGATGCCTGATTCAACGGCCGCATGAATCACCGCATCACGAATGATTTCGTAACGGCGAAGTGGAAACGAGCGGTTGGCGATCACGTATCGAAGCTTCTCTGGTTGAGACCAAAACCCCAGAATACCTGCGGCAAGTTTGACCTCAGAGGTCGAAGTCAGGTCATCGAACGCCCGTCCAAAGAACGGATGCCGCATCGCGCCGACGCGTTCAAAACCGCGCTCGGTGTATTTCTTGGCAGCCGGCTCAAACGACCCGCTGGCATTGTCCAACGCAGCTGCGGCTTGTTCCATAATCCAGGTGACGTTTGATCGGATCGGTGCCTGAATCTCGACGGCACGGAGCAATGACCCCAGAGGCTCATAAAGACCCACGCGCATGCTCGCGCCTTGGGCGAGCCGTTCCAGCAATTCGACGTCCTCAGTCTTGCTGATGTCCAATGCCCAGCCCACCGATGCGGTCGCCTTACCTTCGTCGAGGTTGACCAACACGAGGCCAATCACGGGATAATTTTCGATTTCGTGAAGTTGAATGAAACATTCGGTCACGTCAGCAAAGAGACCTTCGATGTCGGTACGTGGCGCCCGCGCTGCAAACACCACGTGTTCGTCGCGGATGACTTCGACCCGATCTCCAGGGACCTTATAATCGGCAAATCGAGAAGGAAGCCCTGTCATCAACGGGTTGATCATCGTGGATTCGGGTTCGAATTCTTCGATCCCTTCATCGGCGATTTCCGAGACTTCCGAGGCGAGTCCATCCGCATCGTCCGTGGCGCTCAGTTCGATGAATTGGTCGTCGGTGACGATCTGAGTGGATTCCTCGGCATGTGAAATCGGCCCGCCGTGTGTTTCATCGATGAGGCGCTGCTCAAGGTTGAGCTTCTCGGCTTCGATACGTCGACGTTCGACTTCAAGAGCCTCTTGAGAGGCCTTGAGAGTGCTTCTCTCCGAGGTGATTCTGGTCTCGATTTCATCCATTTGGGTACGTTCGCGGTCAAACCGCTCGCGTAAATCCGCCAGTTGTTGTCGCTCCACCGCCAAAGCCGATCGTTCGACCTCGACCTGGGCTCGAATTGCCGCGATTTCCGCCTGGGCTTCTTCGAGTTCATGGTCTGGAGATGCGGCAATTGGCGCGTCAGAAGCAGCTGCCACAGGCGCCTCGTCGTGCGTCTTCGTGTGGAGCGACTCGAATTCCTCGACGGTATAAACAGCCGCAAATTCGCGAACGTAACGGGGAAGCGGCGAATCGTCCTTATCGAGCTCTCCGAGCACGCGTCGGCGTTCCTCGGACTCGCGATGGCGCAAGGCATCAGGCAGAAACAGTGCCATGACCGCCCGAGACGGATCATGCAGCATCACAGGCTGAGCGAGCGAGTACTCGGTGCCTGACGCTGGATCGCTGACTTGATGCAGAGTCCCCGCCGCAAGTTGTTGAAGTAATTCGGGCGAGTCGGTGACGTTGATCGACGAATAGACCGTCGCAGGAAACGTCGAGCCAGAGCCGCTCGTCACGTGCACGGATGCGCGTGTAGTTGTGCCAAGACGACCTTGATAGGTCATGTGTCCGCTGGATTCCATGATGCCTCGGATGCGTTGCACGCTCGCAAAGAACGGGTTGATACCACGCGCACTTGCACGCTCGCAAGCGTTGCGACCGTTGCTCCTCCCGGTTGAACGTCGTATACGCCCATCGAACGTCCACTCGGAGCCTAAAATGACGAATGAAGAAGTTTTGCGTGAGGTTGACGCCTATTTTTCGGCGGATGCCAGTACGCTTGGACCCGAGGCTCGAGCCTGTTTTGACAAGTTTTTGACCGCCTTGGAAGCCGGTGAGATCCGTGCTGCCCAACGTCGAAGTGATGGCGAGTGGGTGGTGAATCCATCGGTGAAGCGCGGAATTCTTCTCGGCTTTCGCCTTGGAAAGAACACTGAGTTTTCGCGCGAGCCCCTGCAATTTAGCGACAAAGACACCTATCCGGCTCAGCTCCTTCCTGTGATCGAGCGCAATATTCGGGTGGTCCCGGGCGGAAATTCCGTGCGTCGTGGATCTTATGTCGGGAAAAACGTCGTGATCATGCCGCCGGCCTTCATCAACGTTGGCGCGTACGTCGGCGACGGGACGATCGTCGATTCTCACGCGCTCGTGGGCAGCTGTGCGCAGGTCGGAAACAACGTTCATATTTCTGCAGGCGTTCAGATTGGCGGCGTTTTGGAGCCGATCGGTCAGACCCCTGTGATCATCGAAGACGGTGTGATGCTTGGTGGCAACTGCGGTGTTTACGAAGGCGTGAGAGTCCGAAAGGGCGCCGTGCTGGCCTCCGGCTGCGTCGTGACGGGCTCTACACCTGTTTACGATCTGGTGAATGAGGTCGTACTTCGAGCCACGCCCGACGCACCACTTGAGATTCCTGAACGAGCCGTAGTCGTGCCTGGATCTCGTCCGGCAAAGGGAGACTTTGCGGCCAAACACGGGCTTCAAATGGCGGCCCTTTTGATCGTCAAATACCGAGACGACAAGACCGATGCCCGCACCGCCCTTGAGGAATTGCTTCGATGAACATTGCTGAGCGCGCACGGGGTATTTTTCCGTCCCAGATTCGACGTATCACCGACCGAGCGCGCCCCACGAGCATTCACCTCGGGCTCGGCCAGCCCGATACTGCCATTCATCCAGATGTGCAGCGGGCTCTGGCAGATTATCTGAAGATTGGACGGGCACCCTACACACCAAACTTGGGGACCAACGCCGCTCGTGAGGCCGTCGCCAAACACCTCAAGATTGACGCCAGTGAGGTGATGATCACCTTGGGGGTTCAGGAAGGGCTCGCGGTGACCTTGCTGGGTACAGTGAACCCAGGTGAGGAAGTCTTGGTGCCCGATCCGGGCTTTCCGGCGTATGCGAATCTGGTGCGAGCCGCTGGCGCGATTCCCGTTGGGTATTCGCTTGAATCGGGAAATTGGGGCCTTTCGGCGGCCGCCATCGAATCGGTGATCACCCCAAAGACGCGAGCGATCGTGCTTAACAGTCCGTCCAACCCCACGGGGGCGGTCCACGCGGCTGCCGATTTGCTTCAAGTGTTGGAACTTTGCAGCGCGAAGGGAATTCACTGGATCAGCGACGAAATCTACGAAGATTTTGTCTACGTCGGATCGCATGTCAGCCCCGCCGAATCTCATCCGGACCAAGGTCTCAGGATCGGCGGCTTATCAAAGAGTCATTCGATGATGGGCTGGCGAATCGGCTGGGTGACGGGCCATCCAGACGTGATTGAATCGTTGAAGGGCCTGCATCAACATCTCGTTACGTCGGCCTGCGGGGCGGCTCAGGCCGCGCTTCCTGTCGCACTGGACGTTCATTCGTCGCATGTCGATTCGATGCGTCGGATTTTCCATGCTCGAGGTCTGTCGCTTCAAGACGGACTTCGGCAGGGGGGATTGGAGTGTCCTGATCCCGTGGGTGCCTTCTATCATTTTGTTCATGTGCCCGAAGCGTCGCGGATTTTGGGTGGGACGATTCCTTTGGCAGAGGCGATCCTGGATCACGCGGACGTGGTCACGATACCTGGTTTTGGGTTCGGCACTGGCGGAGAGGGGTATCTGCGTTTAGCTTACACAGTGAGCGACGACTTGCTTTTCGAAGCAGCGTCCAAGGTGGCGTCGTTTGTCGCGGAAGTAGTGCAAAGAGGTTGAAATGACTGAATTTGATATGAGCGAAGGTGCTGAGCCGACCGTTTGGGAAGAGCGCTTTGAGGGCCAGATCAACACCCTGTTTGATGAGGCTATCGCGCGCGTCCCGAGTTTTGCGGATCGTCACCTCAGAAGTTTTCGGCGAGTGATGGGACGCAGTCTTGCGCCCAAAACTGGCGTGGGTGACGTGCTCGTAGGGGTCAGGAATGTCGTTTCGGGAGTGTCTGAGGCCGTAGGTGGTCCTGGGTTTTCAACCACGACCTTCACTCACGATAAACTCGTCGAAGCGTTCGAGCGTGAGGTGATCTCTCCACAAGAGCTCGAAAGCCTGCTCGCCCGGCTCTTCGCTGAATTCGAAGAAGCGCTTTGGCAGAAGGCTCAGGAAGAGCTCTCGCTTGAGGATAACGAGGAACTGACCTTGGTGCGTGCTCGTCTGGAAAAGATGATGGAGCGAGATATCGGCCACGATCCGCTTCTGGCTCAGGCGCTGCGTACGGGCGTTAAACTCGGCGTGCCCGCGACACTTGGCTACGTGCTGATGGGCAAATTTCAAAGTGGCCCGACTTTTGGGGACGCAGCCCAGAAGATCTACAAAACAAATCTCGATGTGTACCAAAAGGTGCTGGTCAAGGTTGGCAGACTTGATGTGCCCGGTTGGGTTGGCGCGGTGGGCTGGGCCGGCGGGATCGTCGGAACCCTCGCGCTGGGCGGCTTGATGGAATTCACACTGAACTCGGTGCGAGACGTCAAAGGGCAGTATATCCGTCAGCTCAATGCTGCGCGTTATGCACTTCTTTACGGCGACAACGCTGAGGACGCCGACGGAAGGGGAATCCTACATATCGTGCGCGGCCTAGAGCGGCGTTACGATCGAATGCCTGAGCTGACCTCGCAGATTCTTGAGGCCGACTCCGAGTCGTTGGCGCCTGCTCTAGAGTCACTTAAGGACTAAGTATGGTGCTGCTCGCGGTTATGGCGTCCACGCTGGTCGTGATGGGCTATCTCGTCACGATTTGGTGGCTGGACCGCTACGAACGCGAGCCGATCTGGCTCATTATTCTTTCGTTCATCTGGGGAGGCCTTGGAGGCACATGCCTGGCCATCGGGCTATCGGCGGGACCACAGGCCGGCCTCATCGCGTTATTTGGAGACGATATTGGTGTGGCGTTGACCACGGTCGGGGTCGCTCCGATGGTCGAGGAGTTCACCAAAGGACTGGTTTTTTTGCCCCTCGTGTTTTCAAGACAGATCGACACCGAGACCGACGGTTTGATGTACGGAGCTGCCGTAGGACTTGGATTCGCCGCGATAGAGAACCTGCTCTATTACGCCGGTGCCGGGGATGCGATTTTCGAAACGATTGTCGTTCGAACTCTCTTTTCATCGATCGTGCATTGCGTCGCTTCGTCGTTGGTCGGCATTGGGGTGGGATGGGCCATGCACCGCCGCCTTTCGGCGATTTGGGCCGTCGTGGTCGGTTACATCTGCGCGGTCATGGTGCATGGAACGTGGAATGGTTTGGCAGTGCTCACGGAGCGCTCGGGGCAGGGGATCGTTTTCATTTTATCTTGCGGCCTTCTTGCTGCGGCGGGGGCGATGATGTTTGGTCTCACCCAGTGGATGTTGTTGCGAGAGCACCACGTGATACGCCGAATTTTAGAGCGCGAGGCTGCCGCGGGTGTCTTGCCTGTCGAGGACGCCCTCAAGATCCCCTATTGGTCCAAGCGCGGGAAAGTGAAGAATCGAAATCGGGCGCAGTACATTCGTCTGGCAACAACTCTCGCGTTCCGGCAACATCAGTTGGAACTCTCAGGTTCGAGCGGAACTCCTGCGCGGCTGGCGGAAATTGACCGACTTCGTTTGGAAGTGCAACGGATAGGGCAGGCCTGAGACCGTTCGGCATTGCCCAAAACACGACCTCGGTCTTATAATGCGCGCGTTTTGGGAACACATATGAGGACGTCATGAAGCATGATGAAGAAAAATACATCGCCCGCCAAGAAGTCGACAAGATTAACGAACAACGTCGCGACCGCCAATTGCAGGCGTTGCGGGACGAAGAGCGTTCGAAGATCGCAGTCGCATTGAACACGTCAGAAGACGTCGCGGCCGAGGCTCTTGAACTCGGATTCGATGCGGCCACTTCATCGGTTCTGCCTTTGATTCCCCTGATTCAGGTGGCTTGGGTCGACGGTAAACTTACCGAGAGCGAAGCCCAGAAAGTCTTGGAAATCGCAAAGGCTCGAAACGTCCATGCCCCTGAGGCGTTGGAGTTTCTGGACATGATGCTGGCAAAACGTCCTTCGGCGGTCTTTTTTGAGCGCACCGATCGAGTCATCAGCCATATCATTGCTCAAGACCCGTCAAACGAGTCGACCTCGAATATTCTGGAATTGGCCAAAGCCGTTGCCGAGGCTTCAGGCGGATTTTTTGGATTGAAGGATCCGGTTGGCAAGGAAGAGAAAGCTCTGCTTACTGAGCTTGCTGACCTCTTCAACCTCTGAGCGATTACGGGGTCTTCGCCCGACGCTGAAGGTCTTTGGCCTGAGCTCGCAGGGCCTCGGCCTGGCGCTTCAGGCGGTCACGCTCACGCACGAGCGTGTCGATCTGCCCATCCACTCCCATCCCGACAACATCGCTGGCGCCTCCGATCGAGCGAGCCGGGTCTGAATTCGCGTTAATGACGACGGTTTGCGTCGAATCAACAAAGAGATCGTCGGTTCGCTCCGGCGCCACGACAGGTACGCCTCTCGAATCGACAAGCGGCTCGGACGCTGGTGCGCCTGCTTCAACAGCGTCGAACTCCAGATCGCCGTTCGCGTTGTTCTGATTTGCACCTTGATCGTTTGAGCCGACAGCGACATTGGTTCCGTCTTCGGCCGCATTGGTGGTCTCTGGTGGTGAACTGTCGCCACTCGAGCCTTTCGGCGTCGTTGTTGTGCGCTCGTAGCGTGCGATGACCCGATCGCGATCGGTTTCCTCGAAGAAGCGTTCCTCGCGCGAAAACGACGACGCCCGGCGAGTCAGTCGTTTCGATTCTTTGAGCTCATTCAGCCGCTGGTCGATGGCCGACATCCGGCGTCGAACCTGATCCTCGGAGTCCAAAAGTTCGTCAGCTGCCGCGAGCAATTCGTCGGGGTCAGAAACGCGTTCGGCCAGACTCAGCGCGGCGTTTAGGTCCCGGATGGTCGGTGCGGCAGGAAGGGGCGCCTCGAAACTTGAGCGCAGCTTCCGAAGCGCATTCAGATTCTTGACCGTCTTGGCGCGCTCGGCGGTTGTGGCTTTCGCCAACGTCGCTTCAAGACCGCGCATTTGCTCCTCAAGTCCGGTGACAATGCCTGACCGTTGCGTGCCGATTTGTTTATCCAACACACGCAAGCGGCTGTCGTTTTCGGCGAGTTCCTCGGAGAGCTTTTTGCTCTGACGCAAGAGGTCTTCAAGCGCGAGACGGGTCGTCAAGGTGTTTGCGCCCTGTTTGAGCTTGGTGATCCGAGCGATGACGTTTTGATGCTGTGATTCGAGCACAGTCATCGTTTCGATGAGCGTGACCCGTTTGGCAAGATCGGTCTCGTAGCGAGCCTCGATGGCTTGAAGGGCCGCGTTGGGCATCAGCGGAGTCACGCCAGGCATCCACATGGCCATGGTCATAATCAGCTGCAAAAGTATGGTTGGTGCGGTCATCATCGTCATTAGGCTTCTGCAATGCCCGATCCAAACCCGCGCTCAGAATCGATCATTAGGGTAAGTCGATGAAGTTTAATCTCTTTGTTGCAGTGCATGGGGGCGTACGAGGAACCCGAGGTCGCAGTTTTCTGTGACTCCGAGATGGATCTCTCAGATTTCTGACGTGGCGTGGGCTCACGGGTCATTCGAGATTTGAGAAAGGATCGGCTTGCGAGGCGATCGCAATGTGGATAGTCTCTGACCTTACGCTTCATGGTGCGACAAGCCGCTGCAATTGAGACAGGTTGTTGGCTTGAGGCATGTATACGGGCCGCCGGGCGAACGCTCCATGTCGGAAAACTTCTCCATTCCAACACCTGGTGACACTGTCGCCGGAAAATACCTGGTCAAAGAAGAACTGGGACGCGGTGCCTATGGCGTTGTGTTCCGGGCTGAACAGATTGGGTTAGGGCGAAGCGTTGCGCTGAAGACGTTGCTTCCTCAGGCTTTCCTGCAGGTGGATATCGTCCAGCGTTTCGAACGCGAAGCGCAACTGATCGCACTCCTCGATCACACCAACGTCATCAAGCTTTACGATTATGGTGTCGATGGCCTTCTCTACATGGCTGTGGAGTACGTTCAAGGCCGCACGCTCTCGGAGCTGATCAAGGCCGAAGCGCCACTTCCTCCGGCCAAAGTCCGCGAGATCATTACTCAGATTCTTGCGGCGCTTGACTACGCGCACGGTCAGGGTGTCGTTCATCGCGACCTCAAGCCCGATAATATCGTTTTGTTGAAGAGTCCTCCCGACGAGGGCACGGTCGATGAGATTGTGAAGATCCTCGACTTTGGGATCGCGAAGCTGATTCGCGGCGACCTCGAGGAAAACCAACTCACAACTCTGACCCAGGACGGGACCGTTCTTGGGACGCCGCACTACATGTCACCCGAAAATATCGTGGGCGATGCCATCGATCATAAGACCGACCTCTATGCGGTCGGCGTGATCATGTACGAGATGTTGGTGGGTAAACATCCGTTTGAGGCGCCCAGTCCATCGGCCGTCATGGTCCGTCATCTGCGAGACGACGCACCTCATCTGACCGGTGAGCTCTTTGGCACCGCGTTCGACCATGCGATTCAGGCAACTCTGCAAAAACAACCCGAGGATCGA
Organism: uncultured Bradymonadales bacterium; assembly: GCA_964394615.1. Taxonomy (GTDB): domain Bacteria; phylum Myxococcota_A; class Bradymonadia; order Bradymonadales; family Bradymonadaceae; genus JBFFMO01. The sequence goes on from CAYMYJ010000005.1 coordinate 156,882, forward strand.
ATCGGGTCGGCCAAGGAGATCTTGGCACTTCTGAACACTGCGGAGGCCGACCTTCCCGCGATGCAAGTTCCCACAGTGGGGCCACCTGAGGCGTCGAATATTGTCAGCGGGATCACAATTCAGGCGCCGCCATCTAAAGCTCAGCGGGCACGGTGGACGGTACTGCTCGCACTGCTGGGACTGATTGCAGCTTCCTTGCTCTGGTTGGTGTTTTTTGACTCCAAACTCGAGCCTGTTGATCTCGTCGGGGTTTCTCAGACTGCCCAGGAGACTCAACCGCAAACGGTTGCTGCGAACGTGGTGGTGCCGACGACACCGGACGTCGGTGTTTCGCAGCAGGATCTGGGCTTTGAGTTCGATGAGGATGCCGGCGAGCCCGATGTGGTCGCCTCACCCGTCCATAAGCCCAAAGAGCCCAAGAAGAAGGTCGAAGACACTCCAGACAAGGTCGAGATGGTGACCTTTCGTGTCGGTTCGACCCCCGCGGATGCGACGGTGACGTTCGACGGTGTTCTGGTGGGAAATACGCCGCTGAAACGTCAGGTGAAAGTGGGCGACAAGGTGGTGCGGGTTCGTGTGTCGCATGTCGGCTACAAACACGAAGTGTTCGAGCTGATCCCGGATCAAGACCAAGAGGTCAATACCAAGCTCGACTACGAACGTATCAAGATGTTTTAGGATTGAGCGCTGGAGCTCGCCTAACCTGCCGGTTCGTGTTCAACGGCAACGAGTGTCGGTTTCCTGGCACTTGAAGCGCACATGGAAATGCCGCGCGTGACCGCGCGCATGCCGGACAATCGCCAACCCGGATCGCGCACTGCGGTACTCAAAAACTGCATTGAGCCATTCGTCGGTTGCGCCCTGCGCCTGAGCGTACTCGCGAAGTTTTCGTTGCCAACGTCGGTCCATAAAAATGTACTCAACATTGCCTGAATCGACGAATTGTTTGATCAGCCAGAAGGCCTTCTCAACATCGAAATCGCGTCGAGCGATATTGTGAAACCGATGATAATTTGCGGGCTCTCGCAGACGGGGATAGGTGATGTCTACGTCGCGCCCACTCTGATGTGATTTGTGCGGTTTGATGCGGCGACCGTGTTTCACGCTCACATCGCCGATAAGCAGGGGTTTGGCATCCGGGTAACGCTCTTTATAAGCGTCGAGCACCCGAACAATTTCGCTGATCGTGTAATAGGTGCCAAAGGTACGGTGCGGATAAAGCATCCTGTAGCCTTCGCCAGGTGGCAAAGGCTCGCCGTTATAGAGCCGGCCTCGATTGGCTTCTCCCCAAGAACGCGGGACGGATTCCGAGCGTTTCCATACTAAGATTTGTTGACCCTCTTCGAGGTGATCAAAGTCGACTTCAGGGTTCAACGCCTGCAATTGCTTCATCGGCCCAAGACCTTGGCCAAGAAGCTTATATTTGGACGGGTACGCTACCGTCTGCCACATCTCGTCCAGACGACGCGTGGATACAACGGGGCTGCCAAGCTCCATTTTCCAAGTCGGCTCTGGTTGTGGAATTCTCCAACGTTCCTTAGCTGCAAGTCGGTCTACATGCCGGACGAGCTCGGGTGTCAGGAGTGTGCTGTTGGGCAGGGGGCTGAACAGAACTGCCGCGCTGCGCAGGGCAGAAGGCGACAGCAACGCCCCATGTTGGGCCTGACTTTCCACGACCAACGGTGTGGTCAAGAGAGTGATGGCAACCGTCAGAAACGATATTCGTAGGGATTTGCTTAGAGCCATGCGGTCTTACGGGGCTTTGCTACGTATACGAAGCCTTATTTGAAGGTCGTAATACTGACAAGTGAAAGCCGTGCCGTCAAATATCCGGAAAGGTGTGTTTATTCGGTATGTTAGGTGGTTGTCTTTTTGGAAATTCAGAACTGAGTCAAGATCTGAAGGCCCGCGGTGGTCCCATCCAACATGGGCACAAGCGTGACGGCTCCATCGTCGGACGCAAATTCGTAGGCAACCATGGTGCCGCCAACCGCGACAAAAACAGCGCCAGCGCCGGCTAGGCCCCAGAACACGGCCTTTCTGAACTCAAGGTCGCTCTTGAGTTGGTCGTAGCGGGTTTGCGACGTGCCAGGCCCGCCTTCAGATTCCCGGACGAAATCATCGGCCAAGGTCTGGCTCAACACGTCAACGGTCAACGCGCTGGCGAGGAATGCGGCTCCTACACCCATCGAGATCAACCCGAAATCGGCAACATTCCAGGCGTCGTCTGAGCGTGCACCCGTAACCGGACCACTGGCGATGTCTTGAGCGATGATGATCGAGTGAGGTCTCACGATGTCGTGATATGCCCCCACCCCATGATACTGAGCGTCGATTTGGGCAAGTTCGCTCGCATCGCCCTCAAAATTATCCCGGCAGAGGCGCAGGCTTTTAACCGCTTCGCCTGTCTCCTTGAGCTTCACCAAGACGAGCGCACGGTTGCAGTAGAAGATTGCCTGAGGGGAGAGTTCGATTGCTGCATCGAACTCATTGAGCGCGTCGAGGTACCGACCTTCGCTCAAGAGCAACACTGCGCTCTGGTAGTGCTGTTCGGCTTCAGTTCGACTCCCATGCGGGTCTTCCTGAGCTAAGAGCCCCGGGGACGCCAACACGAGCGAAACAACGAGTAGGATAGAGACGGCATCACGCATACCCTCTTGTACGGCCCCAAGCGCGGTCCATCAAGCGCCTTCATAAGAAGTGGGTAGGATCGACCAACCTGCAAGTCGGGCGTCGTCGTAGAACTCGGGGTAGGACTTCTCGACGACCCACGGGTTTTTCAGGACCAATGGACCGGCCGTTGATAGTACCAGCGCCGCAAAAGCCAGTCGGTGGTCGTGGCCGGGGTCCAGATTTTTGAGCCTAGGCTGACCACCCGCGAGGCGGATTCCATCCTCTTCGGCAAAGGCCGACAAGCCGTTCTTTTGCAGTTCTTCGACCAAATCGTCGATCCGGTTGGATTCCTTGCCGCGAAGATGCGCTCCACCCGTGACACGCACGGGCTCGCCTCGAAGAGCCAGACCTGCGCACAGAACCGGAAAAACATCGGGCATTTCTGTGACATCGATGCGGTCGGTGGGGATCGCCAGACGCTGAGTCAGGTCGGCATCGGGTTGCTGGCTCGACCCCTCAGGAACTTCGATAGGAAGGCCGAGCCATCGGAGAACTCGCCATACAGCATTGCTGCTCTCATCTGGGGAAGCCTGCATATATATAGGAGAGTGGATCGCAGTGGGCTTGAAATGAAAAGAGTCTGCAGATCGGATGATCGTCACGCCAGCGTGCGTCAGCAGCGAACAGGTCATCTCAAAATACCTCTCGCTCGCGATGGAGCCTGTGATTTTTAGTGTGAAGTTCAACCCACCGGCGGCAAGAAGGGCGAGTGCAGAAGCAAATTGTGATGACGCCGAAGCGTCGACTTCCAGCTCTTTGGGAGCGGAAGACCAGCCACGAAGCCTGATTATGCATGCATCGTCATCCTGTTCTACCGCGCAGCCGCCCTTGGTCAGCGCCTTCAGAAGTGGTTGATGAGGCCGTGCATAGAGTCGCTGGGAAAGGTGGAATTCGGTCTCCGTCGGCCGCATCGCAGCGAGCGCGAGCAGAAAGCGAAACGTTGTCCCGCCATCGCCGACGTAGACCGGTTCATTTCGGTCCATCGTTTCCAGGCCTCGCTCAAGCAAAACCACATCGGCGGCTCGGGATCGCCCCAGGACTTGGGTTGCGCCGGGTCGAAGGTACTCGATCACCTTCATTCGATTCAGCTCAGACTTGCTCGCAGAGACTTCGGGGGCGGCTGACCACACCTCGGTTTGCGTCAGGCATACGGCCTCGTCATGCCATCGTTCGAATATGACGTCGAACGCCTTCATCCATTCTTCAATGGAGATAGGCATCACCACGGGCTGACCAACGTCGGATAAAAGGACCGAACGGAGCTGGCCATCGATGCGCTTCTTGTCACGGCTGAGCGCCGCGCGCAGTTGCCCTTCGGCTGGGCGCTCAAATTCGTGGATATGGCGCATCGCCGGATACGCATGTTTATAGAGGCGCTCAAAGTTTGGCGCCGAAAGCCCTGTGTATTGGGTCGAGAGATGCCCCGCGGCCGCCATCCCCCACGCCACCGCTGATCCGTGGTCAAGCCCACAATGGAGTTCTAAAGCATGGGCGAGCGTATGGCCGAGATTCAGAACGGTCCGGATGCCGAGCTTCTCGTGGGGATCCTGGGCCACAATCTTCAATTTGACCGCGATCGCGAGGTCGACCACTCGCCAGAGGTCTTCTTTAACAAGGGGGTAGGGCGCCGAGCCGAGCCGTTCCACTCTGAACTCGTCGAGCAGGTCCACTCCGTTAGGACTTCCTAGCCACAGCCCTTTGATGAGTTCCACCAGACCTTGTCGCCGCTGGGCCACGGGCAACGTCTCGAGCAGCTCTTCGCAAAGAATCACGCGTGAGGCGGGGTAAAATGTCCCGAGTTGGTTCTTGTTGGCCCCCGCATTGACGGCGGTTTTCCCACCGTGAGCAGAATCGACCATGGCCACCAACGTGGTTGGCACATGCCAGAGATCGACCCCTCGCCATAAAATACTGGCCAAAAAACCGACGGCGTCGCCAAGAGAGCCTCCGCCGACACCCACGATGACCAAAGGCCTGGAGTCCCGTCGCTTCAAAACTTCCTCTGCCAGTCGTTCGACGCTTGCCATGGATTTGAGACCCTCACCGGCTTCGACACTGATGGGATCAGGCAGGCGCGCCAAAATTTCGGCGGGAAGCCCAGCATCCGCGATGATGACAGCGTGTTTAGGCCATTCGATCTGCGCCAGCTTTGCCACACGGGTCGGCGAAAAAATCGCGGTTGAGGTATTGGACTGTGTCATTCGTGCCACACATGGGGTGAATCGACCGGGGTCAAAATGTAGATCTGTGATGTCTGATCCACAGATCTAGTTCAAGATGGTCTTGAACCTAATACACACCAAGCCGAAGGCCTGTCATTCACGAGAACGCTGAATATCGGCGGAATTCTGCGCGCATTGGCGACATGCGCCTACATGTAGGAGAAGGTGCGAACATGGGAAAACCCCGATCATTGCTTGTAATTAGTCCATTTCAGAACTTGGCACGTCCGTTGCTACATAGAAGTGTGTACATCGTCGCTACGAGGAGCAGCTGATGAAAACTCCAACGCAAAGAAAACTCACAACTCTTACCATCACGGTCGCGGCTATGTTCGCCATGACCGGATGTGAAAAGGGCATCTTCTCACTTGAGATTGATGGCAGTGACAAAGTCGAATACGTCAAGCCGACAACCGGCAAAGACGACGTGGTGGCAGGTCCAACGACTTGCATGCCTGACGACCGCTTCTTCCTTCGCGAAGTCTGGGCGCCGGTGGTGTCCAAGAGCTGTTACGCATGTCACAACTCGCAAGGTTCGGCGAAAGAGACCAACTTGGTGCTCTTCAATGCTGGCTGGGGTAACTACCTTCAGTCCAACCTTGATGCGTTGACCGACCAAGCCCGCACGCAAAAAGACGGCGAGTCGGTTCTGCTGCTTAAGGCAACGGGCCGAATGGCACACGGTGGTGGACAGCTCATGGAAGTGGGCGACGAAAACTACCAGCGTTTGGACGCATTCATTAACCGCGCGGAAAGCGACTCGAAGTGCGAAGTCGCCGACGACGCCGAGTTCTTCCAGGATGTTCAGTTCCTCGACTTTGAACAGACTCTCCGCAAGGTAACTCTCTCGTTGGCCGGCCGTATGCCGACCGACGCTGAGATGAACTCGTTGATGAATGAAGGCCTTGACCCTGTGTTGGACAGCGTCCTGACCGAAGAAGCTTTCGCAAATCGTTTGGTTGAATCCTTCAACGACACGCTGCTCACCGACCGATACGCATCGGGCGATTTGGCGGTTAAGTTGCTCGACGAAGACGTCTACCCCAACCGCGAGTGGTACGGCGACAACACCGACATGCGCAACGCAACAAACCTTGCGATTGCTCGTGAGCCCCTTGAATTGGTTGCTTACATCATCCGCAACGATCGTCCTTTCTCGGACATCCTCAACGCTGATTACACGGTCGTGAACCCCTTCTCAGCTCGTTCGTACGGCTTGGTGGACAACGACGGCAATTGCCTGGTTGATTCATGCGGTCTGAGCTTCGCTGACATGAACGACCAAAACGATTACCAAGAAGCACGCATCCCAGGCGCACCTCACGCCGGTATGATCTCGACCGCTGCGTTCCTGAATCGCTACCCAACGACGGCAACGAACCGCAATCGTCAGCGTTCGGGCGTGTTCTACAAGCTGTTTCTGGCAACGGATGTCCTCAAGCTTGCTGACCGACCTTTGGATCCATTGCAGTCGGACCTTTCGAACAACCCAACCTTGTTCGACCCACAATGCAACGTATGCCACGACGTGATCGACCCAGTTGCCGGCGCGTTCCAGAACTTCGATGACAACGGTCATTACAACCCGCGTGAATCGGGCTGGTACACCGACATGCTTCCTCCAGGCATCGAGAAAGCTAAGATCACTCAGGGGGAATCTGCGGCGAGCCTCTCGTGGTTGGCTGCCAAGTCGACCGCTGACCCACGCTTCGTTCAGGCCTCGGTCGAGCATGCTTACCGCTTGTTGACCGGTGATTCGCCGCTCAACTACCCACTCGATCCTTCGGTTGCGAGCTACGAGTCGGAATTCCACGCTTACGAAGTTCAGTACGAGTTCTTCAAGCAGACCGGAAAGCGCTTCGTTGAGTCGAACTACAACTTCAAGACACTCATCAAAGAAATCGTGAAGAGCGCCTACTACCGAGGCCGTGATGCTCGAGAAGACATCAGCGCCAATCGGCAGCTTGAGCTTAAGAGCATGGGAACGGCTCGACTGCTCACACCTGAGCAATTGAATCGCAAAATCATCGCGACGACTGGCGCTGAGTGGATTGTAAATGGCCGTAACGTTCTGATCGACCGACGTGAGTTCAACCTCCTTTACGGAGGCATCGACAGCTTCTCGATCACGCAGCGTATGGAGTCGTTGAACTCCGTGGCTTCGAGCATCGCACGTCGCATGTCAAACGAGCAGAGCTGCTTGGCGACAGCCAACGACTTTGGTCGCGCCACTGAAGAAAGACTCATGTTCCCTAAGGTCGAACTTAGCGACACGCCTGAGTCGAACCCAACCGCGATTCGCGAGAATATCAAGCACCTTTACTGGCAGCTGCTGGGAGAGAAACTTGAAGACAACGACCCTGAGATTCAGCGTTCATTCCAACTCTTTGCCGACGTATGGCAGGATGGACAGGACAACGATTACGGGAACCTTCCTGGGATGTGTCGAGCCAATGGCGTCGACTCTGACAATGGCTACACGGTCCGCTCTTGGATGGCCGTTGTATCCTACATGCTCAGCTCCTACGAATTCCTGTACGAATAAACTAGCCTAGACGACACGTAGATTTGGACGAGAGGTAAGCCATGCAACGCAGAACATTCCTGAAAGCAGCAGCCGTAGCCGGTCTCAGCGTCGTCTCCCCCTTCTCGATGAAGGAGGCAGAGGCGCAATCAGCAAACGGACTTTATAACGGTCCAGTCTTCTTCTTCATCCATTGTGATGGAGGATGGGATCCGACCTCATTGTGTGACCCTAAGGGCAACGCAAACAACATGAACCGGTACGATACCGCAGCCATCGAGATGGCAGGGAATATCGCCTACGCTCCGGTCGCCAATCACGCCGAGTTCTTCCAGAAGCACTATGAGAAAACCCTCATCGTGAACGGCATCGACCAGTCCACGAACGGCCACGAGCAGGGCGAGCGTTACACGTGGTCTGGTAAGCTCAACGAGGGCCATCCTGCTCTTGGTGCGGTGCTTGCGGCAACCGCCGGTCCTGCATTGCCCATGTCGTTCATTTCGAACGGCGGGTACGACATGACCATGGGCATTGTCGCTGCGACGCGCGCTGATCGTGTGGATACGATTCCTCGTATTGCATTCGCGAACAAGATCAACGTCGGCAACGACGCGACCTTCCATAGCGAATTTGCATATCAGAAGATTCAGGCCGCTGCTGATCAGCGTCTGGCGGACAGCATGGCTCGGGTGAAGTTGCCTCGTTTGCGTAACGCTATGGGTGCGCTCCAGACTTCACGTCTGGGCGAAGCCGAACTCAAAGAAGTTCTCGCGTATCTGCCCGACAACTTGAACGACAACAACGAACTCGTGCGTCAGGCACGCGTTGCATTGGCGGCATTCAAGGCTGGCCTTGGCGTGTCGGTGAACATGCGCACCGGTGGATTTGATACCCACGGCGACCATGATAACCGCCATATCCCTCGTCTTTCGATGGTGCTGGAAGGTGTCGACTTCATCTTCGACGAAGCCGAACGAATGGGCATCGCAGACCGCGTGTTTGTGATGGTCGGCTCGGAATTCGGCCGTACACCTGGTTATAACGGCGGAAACGGCAAGGATCACTGGCCTGTGAACTCGATGATGTTGTTTGGGAACGGAGTTCCTGGAAACAAAGTCATCGGTGGAACCGACCCTCGCCACGGCCTTAAAATGGTCGACCCGGCGACTCTTCAGGTGGTCGAAAGCGGCGGAATGCGCATCAAGCCAGAGCATGTCCACGCAGCGATTCGTAAATTTGCGAAGATCGAGCGTTCACCCATCGCGTTCCAATTCGGACTCGATGGCGAAGACATCGGAATCTTGGGGTAAACCGAACACGGGTGGGGAAGCCCGCGGTAGGAACAAAAAAGGCCACTCATTGAGTGGCCTTTTTTGGTTTCTTGGTCGATTGAATCACGACTCGATTGGCGCAAACCCGCGCCGCATCGTGTTTTCGCTGATGGAGCGGGGTTCAAGGAATTGCACCAAGTAGTCGGGACCGCCGGCTTTGGCGCCAACACCGGACATCTTGAAGCCGCCAAAAGGCTGTCGGAACACCAAGGCTCCTGTGCACTTTCGGTTGATATACAGATTCCCAACTCGGAACTCTCGGCGAGCTTTGTCCAAGTTCAGCGGCGACCGTGAGTAGATGCCGCCTGTCAACGCGTAGCGGGTGCCGTTTGCAATCGCCAGAGCGGCGTCGAAGGTGTCGGCCTTCATCATGGCGAGGACAGGTCCGAAGATCTCTTCCTGCGCCAATCTGGAGTCCGGTAGGACGTTTTCAAAGACGGTGGGGCCGACGAAGGTTCCGCCCGTCGGAGCTTCGCGGGTCACCAGCAGCGTGGCTTCTTTTTTGCCGATTTCGATGTAGCTCAGGATCTTGGCGCGGGCTTCTTCGTCGATGACGGGGCCGATGCCAAACGCGGGGTCTGTCGCGGGACCAATCTCAAGGCTGCGCACAGCTTCGACGAGGCGTGTCTTGAACTCGTCGTAGGCCGTGGCCACGACGATGACCCGCGAACAAGCCGAGCATTTTTGCCCCTGGAAACCAAAGGCGGATTGCAAGACGCCGTGAACGGCTTCGTCCAGGTCGGCGTCTGCGTCGACGATGATGGCGTTTTTGCCGCCCATCTCGCAGACGACCTTCTTGACGCCCCGCTGGCCTTCATGCGTGTCTGCCGCGCTTTTCAGGATATGCAGGCCGACCTGCATGCTGCCAGTGAAGGCAATCAGGTTTACGTCTGGATGTTCGACGAGGTAGGCGCCGACTTCTTCGCCGAATCCGGGCAAGAAGTTCACGACACCCGGTGGGAAACCCGCTTCGCGGCACATCGCCATCAAGTGTGCGGCGATGATCGACGATTGTTCCGCAGGCTTCAGAATCACCGTGTTGCCTGCGACCAAGGCCGCGACGGCCATGCCGGTCAGGATCGCTAAGGGGAAGTTCCACGGAGCGATGATCGCTGCCACGCCACGTGATTGATAGAACATCGTGTTCGATTCACCCGCGACATGTCCAAGCTTTTGAGGTTCCGCAAGACGCATCATCTCAAGGGCATAATAGCGACAGAAATCGATGGCCTCGCACACGTCTCCATCGGCTTCTCTCCAGTTCTTGCCGACTTCGTAGACCATCGTGGCGCTAAGTTCGTTGCGCCTACGCGTCATGATTTCGGCGAGCTTCATCAATAATGATGCGCGTTCCTCGGCAGGCAATCGAGACCACGAGACATGGGCCTTCTGAGCGGTTTCGACCGCCTTTTTGGCCAGTGGGATATCGGCCGCGCAAACCTTGCCGACTGTCTGCGTCGTATTGCTTGGATTGGTCGACGTGATGATTCGATCGGTGCGATATTCCTCGGTGCCGATGATGATCGGCCAGGTCGTCCCGAACGTCTTTTGTGCTTCGGTCATCGCTCGAGCGAAGCTCTCGCGATTATTGAGCAGCGCGAAGTTCAATAACGGCGCGTTCCTGAAGCCCATGTTGTTGAGTGGCTTGATATGCTCGACGCCTGAGCTGATTTGTCCACCGGCTGGTGCAGCCGGAGCAGCGAGCAACTGATCGACGGAAAAGCCATCGGCATAGGAGTGACGCAGCCATGATTCGTTGCTCGTGTTCTCGAGCAATCGTCGAACCAGATAGGCCATGCCCGGGATCATCTCACCGATGGGCGCGTACTCACGAACACGAAAGCCCATCTGGGCGAGCGCGAGTTTCATGGGTTCGGCCATGCCATAGAGCATTTGGAATTCGAGGGCCGCATCTTCGACTTTGAGGCTGCGGGCGTAGACGATCGCGTGGGAAATGCTGCGAACGTTGTGTGAGCCAACGGCCAAGCGGATGTGGGGATAATTATCGAGCAGGATTTCAGTGCATTTTTCGAAGCAGAGGTCGGTTTCCCATTTTTTGGACCAGACTGGATTTCGCCAAGCTTCTTGTTCGCTATGGATGGTTTCAAAGTCCCAGTACGCGCCCTTGATCAGGCGAATGGTAACGGGAGTCCCGCGCGTCTTTGCCCATGCTGCCAGATCGGCAATGTCCTTTTCAGCGTCGCGCAAATAGGCTTGGATTGCGATGCCCGCTCGGTCGAACGCTATGAACTCTGGTTCATCTAAGAGGCTCTTGAAAAGAGCAATGGTCAGGTCTTTGAACGCGTACTGCTCCATGTCCAGATTGACGAAAGCGCCGTTTTGGACCGCTTTGCGAAAGAGCGGCCGCAGTCGGTCTTTCATTTGCGAGATGCTGCCATCGAAGTCGATGGGGTCGATCTGAGAGTAGAGCGCCGAAACCTTGATCGACACGTTCACGCGAGGGACGACACCCCAGGGGGCCTTTTCGAGCTGTGGATTGGCTTTCCAGCCGCCGGTTTCGCGGATCAGCGTGTCCAAGATTTCGTCGTAGCGCTGGGCGTAGGCTAGGGCTTCTTCCTCGCTCACGGTGGCCTCACCTAGGAGGTCGAGGGTGAAGGCCAGGTTGGACTTCCAGATCTTGCGCAGGCTGTCGATCGCGTCGGCAGCTGTTGTGCCGGCGATGAATTTGGAGGCCATGCCGGTCATCTGCTTTTCGATCTGCGAGGCAGCCATTTTGGCGACCAACGAGTCGGGTTTGACCTTGTTCAGACCCCAGGTGAAGGCCGCAGGGAAGTTGGTCTCGGGTCGGCAGAAATACTCTTGCAGGTGTTCGGCGACTTGGACGTGATTGCGCAGCGTTGGGAAGACGTCGACGAAACGGAACATCTCGACCTTGAACGCCTCGTCCTTCATCGAGATGTCCATGACCTTGCCGCTCCACCAGTCTTTGTTGAAGACGGAGGGGGTCTGGCCCTTCATGCGTTCGAAGATCTCTTTGCCAACCAACTTAACGTCGGTGTCGGATACCCTAGCCATGGCAGCTCCTGAGCGCATTGTGTCATATGCGAGCATTTCTAACAGGCGCGTTCGAGCCCGTAAAGCACTGGGAACGGTTCAGTCTTTTCGTCTGGCGGGTTGAGAATTCGTCTTCTGAATCATCTTCATGAAGGCAGGGACATCTTGGAGACGGTCGGTGTTGTAAAGATCGATGCTGTTCTTCAAGTCGTTCATGGTGTTTGACTCATTTGCTCCTGGAATATCGGCATCGTTAGCCTTTGCTGAAATGTAGGTCAGGATGGCTTGGCTCAGTCTTGCGTCACGTTCGGGTTCCAGCGCGGCGAGAAGTGCGCGCCGAACCAAGCGCTGAGCGGACAGGTTTGAGTCTTCCACGAGATTCTTGCTCGCCGATCTGCAGACACTCATTGCGACTTCGGAATCTTCGGTCTCGGGCTTCAGGCCAGCACAGGCGTTTTCCCACGCGACCAGAGAGAATTCGTTCACCTCAGGACCCGTGCAATCTTTGCTCTGTGTGGCATCGGCCAATGAATTGACCATGCCGTCACGAACGTCTGGTGTCTTAGCGATGGCGGTACAGGCGGAACGAATCGTCCATGCCCTCATGGTGGGCGAGTTGAGCCCCAAGGCGACCTCAAGAGAATTCTTTGGGGCAGATTGGGTCGCTCTCATGTAGCCCGGCAAGCGCTCGACAAAAGAAGTCGCCGCAAAACTCGCGGGCGCGGGCAGCAGTGCTGCGACACTTGGGGCTTCTCCCATCGCGGACACAAGCGATTGCGCACAACATTCTCGCGCAGCGTCCGATCCAGATTCGGTGGCGCAAGTTAGAAGCCGTGGCACGGCCGACCCCATGCCAATGCGATCGGCGTGATAAAGTCGCCGAGCCAGCCGGCAAGCCCGCTCAGATTCTTGATTATCGGTCATTTCGAGCAGTTCGGTTTCCCATTGTGCGGTTCGCAAATCGATCGTGATGTCGTTGGCGGCCGCTCCGACAAACTCCATGGCACAGTCCGCCAACGCGTCGTCAAGTTGCAGAGCATAGGCCAGCGCCGGGGTCGAGGCTTCAGGCGAGTGCTCGCCCACCGACTTGCATGCGGCCATGCGAACTTCCGCGGCCTGATCAAAGAGCCCGCGTTCAGCGACCTGATAATAACCATGGCTTGAGCTGGCTTGAACAAGGAGAGTTCGAATGGCGTCGACATGAAACGAAAGCAGCACTCCCGAATAGATTATCGAACATGCGATGATGGGCGAAGTGGCCAGCCATAGGCGCCGCGTGACGGTTGGGGCGTCTTTCGTAACGAGTGCGTTGCTGGTTTTTGTGGGGTCCAACACAAAGGACGCCATCGCAGCGTAGAACGCGATGGGCAGCACCATGATGCCAAAAAAGACCGCTAATGTGAGTAGACTGGTCGACCAAAAGTAGACCGCACCCGCATAGACCGCGAGTACGCCAAGTCCTTGGGTCACTAGGATCGCAATCCAATATCGAAGAGGAGCTTGTTGGGCCATTCCTCATGGTACGGGGCGAAGCCAAACTTCTCAAGGCTTGGTAGGCGTCACGTTCAGATTTCCACGAAGGACGATCGCGTGAGAGTCAGCCGTGAGCGCGCTGCCTTTTAGGGTCGTTTTTGAGCCAGGAATCTCGATGATATTCTCGGATAATGACTTCGCCAGAACGCGGCGGCCCTCACCCACGAAACTCGACGCGCTCCAATTTGCCATCGCTAGAACAAGGCCCGGAAGAGACGAGTCCGTGAGCTCCACAGATTTGACATCCATCGAGAACTTATTGTTCGCGAGTCCCATGGATGCGACGGCCTCGGCGTCTACCCAATAACATTTGCCATCTTCAGGCATATTCGAGAGGCGGAATTTGAGCGACGTGTCCTGCGCGCTTTCGCCGAGGGTGAAGCTCTGAAGGGTCACGTGCAGCGGTCCCTTTGGATTGTCCTTGCCATTATCGGTGTATCGTCGCGAGATTTTTGAAGCTTTCAGGGCCGCTTGGAGCGCCGGGACCAAAATCGAGGGAGATATCGAGATCGCGGCGTTCTGATTTGCCGTGAGGTCGAGGATCGGTGGAACGGAATCTTCCGCGGCGAGATTGCTGCCAAATCCCAGATAAACAAGTCCTTTGACGGCGTCGGTTTTGAGGTCGGTCGGGAAGATCTCAAGTCCTTCAACACCTAATCCTGGGCCGTTGAACTCAAGCAAGGTCACCGCACCAAGCTTGGCTGCGACCGCTTTCATGAGCTTTCCGGATAACGGACCTTTCAGAACGTTGGCCCAGGTGGGGGGAAGCTGCGCCACCTGCGCATCCAGGTTGGATTTCCCGATTTCTGCCATCTTCTCGAGATTCAGTCGAACTTCGCTATTTCCTTTATCATTTCGCGCGAACTCAACCGGTGCGACCAAGGAAAATGTTCCGTTCAATGGCACCCGTTGAATCGGCAAAATTGGGACTTTAACGGACAAGGTTCCGTCGAGTTTTCCAGCCACACGCAGACAGTGGTCGCAGGCTTTGTCGGCATAAACGGCGAGGTCGGCGCCTGCACCGTCGGTCTTGATGGACAGTGACTGTCCGCTCGACAGTTCGATCGTATCGGTGAGGTCGAGTGCATGCGCCAGCCCGTCCTGCAGAGCCAATTGAACGATTCGATTCAGCACCGTCGAACGCAAAGTCACGCCAAAATGCGTGGGGGTGTTGGCGTCGGTGCGCGTCACAAAAGGCTTTTCGGCTTCAACACGTTGGTCGTAGTCGGCACGAATCTGCGGGCATTGGTTGGAACATCCCCAAGAGAGGGCGAGCAGGGCGAGCAGGGCACTTCGATTAAACATGCTGGGATCTTTGGGTTTGTGGCTTCAATGCGACGAAAGTGTATACTTGTAGACGACAACCACTTATTTCGAAAACCGAGGATTTCATGCGTCGCATTCTACCTTTGTGTGCGCTCGTCGCGTTGAGCACGATTTCTACTGCTGCGTTCGCAGAACGAGTCATTCAAAACGACAGTCTTGGCGAGACCGTGAACGCAACCGTGGCATCCGCCGATATTATCACCGGCGAGGCCTACGAGGCCGTGTTTGATATTCCAGCGGAGTATCTTGCCGAGAATTCGGGCAAGCCGCTGAATTTTCTGGGCCTGCGGGTGTTGATGGTGAATGGAACTGCGGGGGGCCGTTATTGCGGTCGCTTTTCGGTGGAGCTCTACGCCGAAGGAAATAACGCCTCGACGGTTGAGTCGTCTTGTACCGTTATTGATCTCATGTCGGGTCAGCTCACAAATCCTAAGTACAAAACACCTGGTGCGAAGTTCTTCGATTTGGCTCAGATTCCCGTGACGAATGGTCCGCTTGGTTTTGTGGTCGAGGGACAGCCCAACATGGGGAATGCCTCGTTCACGGACCTGCTGGTATCGGCGATCAACATGAATCGTGGCGTCAATATCGCTGCGGTCCCAATCACCACAAGTCGTGTCCGAGTCGTGCTTCGCGCTCTTGACGAACAATGTGGCGCTGTGGGGCAGGGCGACCATTATCCCATCATGGTGACCGATCAAGACGGTGTGTCCGCACCCGCAACCAACTTCCTTTACGGGCGTGAGCAAAATTTTTGTCCGACATTTCGGGACTATCATTGGGAAGATTTTGCTCCGGCGTTTTCGGTGGCACCGGGCGACTTCCTGATGCGACTCATCGTGGACTATGACGACGCCGGCCCCATGGTGGACGCCGGCATGGACATGAGCGAGTCCGACGCGGGCATGGCTGAAGATATGTTCGTGACCGACATGTCAGGCACCAATAACGCAACCAATAATGGAACGAATAACGCCACAAATAATTCGACCAATAACTCGACGAATAATTCGACGAATAACGGAACCAATAACGGCATCGGTGCCTTGGCGATCACCAGTATTTCGCCCGCAAGCGCAAGCAACGACAAGAATACCGACGTCGTGATTCTGGGGACTGGTTTTGAACCCGGTGCCGAAGTCTCGATTGGGGCTACGGTGATTGGGGTGACCGACACTGAGCCGCAACGCATTCGCGCTTCGATTCCTTCGGGGCTTGAGCTGGGTTCCTACGACGTGATCGTGAGCGTCCCGAGCGGTGCCAGCACCATCCTAGCGAACGGATTCACGGTGACGGGCACCAACAGCCAGAGCGGCGTGGGCGATGAGGGGTGTGGATGTGGGAGCACAGAGGGCTCAACAGGATCGGTGCTTTTGCTACTCTTGGGATTCGGATTTATTCGCCGCCGTCGCCGTTAAGCGCTCGGTGGTGCGGCGAGTTTCGCCCTCGTCGGATAGATCGAGGACGGTTTCATCCTGCGAGAACGGGTCGTAGGAGCGTGTTCGTTTGCCTCCGACTAAGAAACCGCGAAACACATACATGGTCTCTTCGTTTGGCCCCAAACCGATTTCGGCCGCCCCGTCACTGACCATTTTTTCCAAGATGACTTTGCATTCCGAAACGGTCATTGGCGTGTGAAGCGCGAACTCTTCGACGGTAATCTCGCCCTTCAAGTCGCGTGCAATTCCCAAGAGATTTTGTTCGATCTCGCGCGGGTCGAGCGCCTTATCGTACGAGGGGCGAAAGCCAAAGTACGTGGCAGCGCCGCCTGCTACGGCTGCGACGCCAAAAAAAACAGCCAACCCAATCATGATTCCAGGTTGTTCTCCTGTCCCGGAAAACAGTTCGTAGAGTGAATTGGCTACAAAAAACAGCGACATAGCGATTGTCGATAGTCCAATGAACCCTAAACATCCTCGGTATTTCAAGTTGGCCTCGTTTCGATCAAGCGATGACCGAGAAGGTTTCTTCGGTACGTGGATCAAGTGTTTTGTCGATGAAGGCGCGAGCCTGCAGCGCCCAAATACCGCCATCCTCGCTCAATACAGAGTCTTCAGGGACAAGAATGATGATCGGAATCACGAATTCATGGTCGGCCGGAAGCTGCGTGTTTTGAGCGACTTCTGCGGTCTGGACGTAGTCCTTCCACTTGCCTTCGCGTTGCACCTGACCGTTGATGCTGATCAGGATATAATCGATACTTCGTGTTTTTTCTGGGCTTCGAAGCCGAAGGGTAGCACGTAGCTCTTCGCCCGGCCGAACCTTAAGCGAATCGAGGGCCAGAGTGAGCACGACGTCGCCGCCCGTGATGGCGTTCAGTTTCCCGGTGAGGAACTGCATCGTGTCGCTGAGTTTAAATTTGCTCATTTTGGATCCGCTGTTGAATGCCATTGATTATGGATGGCCCGCCGAACCCATGCAAGCGGGTTCATTGCGCCTTGCGAAAGACCAGCACTCGATTATTAGCCGGCATCTCGATATCCGAGATAAAATCGAAACCAGCCGCTGCGGCAACCTCGCACACGGTTTCGAATTCACGAATGCCGCCACCCGGATAGCGTTCGTGCAGCCAAGCGTCGAAACTGACGTTGCTGGGCTCAAGCTGGCGCTCTCGGTATTTGAAAGGACCGTAAATAACCAGCGGCGCTCCGGCTTGAAGAAGAGCCCCGGCGTGCATGAAGAGTCTGGGAGTCGCCTCAGCAGGCGCGATGTGAATCACGTTGGCGCTGTAGATGGCATCGGCTGCCAAGATGGGCGGGACGTCGTCGAAGAGGTCGAATGCCAGAGGCTCCAGGAAATTCGGCGCTCCACTTTCTGCGCGCCAGGCGAAGATACTTTGCAGGTCATCGGCGTTGGTGGGCTGCCATTGAAGGTGCGGGAATTTGCGGGTGAACGCGTCGGCGTGCTGGCCAGTCCCGCTTCCGATTTCGAGAACCAGTCCGGCCTTAGGAAGAATTTCGGCCAAGACCGACGCAATGAACGGCGCATTTCGCGCCGCGGGATCTGAAAATCGTTTCATGGGAGCCGTGCCGTGAGTCGTGAACGGGAACATCGCTGATCAAGTGTAGCCAAGCACCCCGTTCACGTCTCGTCTCTTAGAATAAAGAGCTGGTATTTGCGATGTCGTAGGACCGCTTGAGCGAGGCTTTCTTGGCGCGTTTTCCGTCGTCTGAGCTTGGGGCGGCGTTTTGGACCGTGGATTCGAGTTCCTTCAACTCGGCATCGACTCGGCCGAAAGCGACATCGTCTTCGAAGTCGTAAGCTTGGGCGGAGGCTCGGTTAGAGGCACGTTGATCGCGCACGACCTCGGCTGCTTTATCTTGTTTGCCTTGAGCGTAAAGATCCATCGCCACCTTCATGGTCTCGGCAACCTGCACCTGTTGAGCACGCTTCATCACGTCTTTGTCGAGGCTGGCAACTGCTTTTTCGTCGGTGGTTACAAGGGTTTGAACGTTGCGGCGAAGAGAGCGCTTGGCCTGTTTGGTATCGAGGAATGGGTCAGTGTACGAAAGTGTAGCTTTCATCACATCCATCTTGCTGGATTCGTGCGTAGTGACGCTGAGGCGAACAAGAAGGTCTTTGGTTTGGTTCGAGTAGAAGTCACCAAGTCGAACGGTGGCGCGGTTGCCCTTAATCGAGTGTGCGAACCCTTCGATACCCAATAATTCCACGCCTGGTGCGACATCGATCGTGAGCGTGGTTTTCTTGGCGACCGTGGCTGAAAGGCCTTTGCATTCTTGTTCGAACATGGCGGCAAGGGCAGCAGGTTCGGCCGTATCAAAGAAGTAGTAATTGCCCGCGCCATTCATGGCGACCTGAGTCATCAGGTCTTCGTTGTAATCGAGACCGATGCCGAAGGTGGAGGTGCCGATGCCGCTTTCGAGCTGCTTCTGTGCGAGTTGGTTCAACGAGGCTTGGTCGGTGATGCCGTGGTTGGCATGGCCGTCGGACATCAAGAGCACCCGGCTGATGGCATCGTCGCTGCGATAGCCCGAGATGAGTTGTGCGCCTGTTGCCCAACCGCCGGATAGGTTTGTCGACCCACTCAGCTGGATTCCAGCAATCGCATTATAGAAGAGCTCTTTGTTGCCTGGTGTCGCCGAAAGCGATTTGACGACGGTGGTTACGTCGGTGCCGTAGCTGACGATCGCGAGGCGGTCTGTGGCCTGAAGGCTGTCCACCAACTTGATGCTGGCTTCTTTGGCCAGCTCGAGTTTGCCGTCGGCCATCGAGGTCGAGCGATCGACGACGAGGGCAATATTGAGTGGCAGACGTTTGCCGGTTGTCGGTGAGATGCCACCTTTGATCTCGACCGAGGCGTAAACTTCCTTTGATACGTTTACCGGAAGGTTCGGGTGCGAGAGCCGCGTCGAAATCGACAGTCGGTCCGCATTCTGGGGGCCGATTTCTAACATTGTCTTGGCTGGCGCTTCACCGGCGATGAACAGAAAAGACAGGGCAGCGAGCAGGGGAAGGGATTTCATGACGGCTCCGCGAGCAATTGAATGGATAGGGGGTTGAACGCGGAAAGGAAAAAAAGGATCTGAATTCTTCGATGAAGCTGAAAGTCCGTGTTATTCGTGGCTTCGCGCAGTGAACCATCACCAAGGAAGGCCAATGGGCGCATTTCAAGGAAACCTGACCTACAAGACGTTTTTTGTGCAGGGAGAACTTCCAGAAGACTGGAAGACGCTCTACCTGAACAGCATTCGCAAACTCGAGTTTAAGCCGTTGACTCCCGATGCCGAGGCTGAAGAAGTCGTGGGTTGGGTGAGCATCGAACGGCCTCTACAGACCGATTTTCATCTGAATAATGTTGTTTTCAACTCATTCATAAATCTGGGCTTTCGTAAGGACCGATGGACGATTCCGTCGGACCTTTTGAAGGCGCATCTTGAAGAAGCCGAAGGCGAATACAAGATCCAGAACGAGAAGAAACATTTGAGCCGCTTTGAGCGCGAAGACCTGAAAAAGCGGGTCAAAAAGCTGCTCAAAGAGCGCTCGATACCGAAGATGAAAGTCATCGACATGAGCTGGGATATCGATCGCAAACGCGTTCGTTTCTGGAGTCAGTCGGGCACCGTCTGTGAATTGTTTGAAGAGTTTTTTGAAGAAACCTTCGATCTGACACTTCAGCCAGCGAGCCCCTACATTCACGGGCTGCAATTCGAGCTGAGCGAGGACGAACTTGAGTCGCTCGCCACAGTCGAACCAAGCAATTTCATGGCTGGCGTCCCCAGCATTGAATACTAAGGAGGCGGTATGGATTTACTTGACCTGATCAACAGCCAGCGCTTCCTTGGGTCCGAATTCATGATGTGGATTTGGTTCAAATGCGATTGTTACGACGGAATTTTGGACGTGAAGGGCCACGGCAAACTCGAGGTCGTTTTTGACGACGCCTTGACGCTAGAAGCCTATATGGCCGAGACCGAACGCTCCGACCTCAAGGGCGGCGCTCCAGCGTTTTCGCCGGAAGCCAAGACAGCGCTTCGGCACGGAAAACGTGTCTCTAAAGCGAAATTGCGCATCGTGAAAGAAGGTCGGGAGTGGTTGTTCACTCTGAAGGCTGAGGATCTGGATATCGCGAGCGCGAAGATCCCAGCGGTCTTGAGCCGTGACGACGACGAGCGATTCTTTGAACGCATGTATTTGTTGGAAGAGCTCGAAGAGATTCTAGAACGAATCTACGAGGAATTTTTGCACCTTCGATTGTCTTCCAAATGGGGAGCGCTCGTTTTGCCTGCAATGTACACGTGGATTGGGATGGATGACCTTGCGACACCCGAACATTACCCAAATATTTAGTCTGCTGGTCGCCCTCGCCGTAGGGTGTGCAGATGACGAAACCTCGGTGAACACCGTGGAAGTGGATGCTGGTGCCGACATTTCACCCGATGTCGATCTCCAGCTTGCTTGCGAGGGCCTGATTTCAAGTCAGACCCTCGCAGCAGCCGCGCATATTTCGGCCCCAACTCCCATCCCCTACGAATTCGAGCCGCCAGCGGGTGGCTCGCATCGGCCCTATTGGGCGCAATGGGGCGAGTATTCGGAGCTCTTGCCCGAAGTGTATGTGCATAATCTTGAGCACGGGGGCGTGGTCTTCTTGTATCGTCCGGACGCCAGTCCGACGGATATCGAAGCTCTGCGTGAGTTTGCCAAAGTCCAGGATGCCGCCAGCGGTGGGGCTTTTCGGTGGATTCTGACGCCATATGACGGGCTTGAAACACCCGTGGCTGCGGTCGCCTGGGGCTGGGTTTACACCGCAAATTGTGTTGATTCACAGGGTCTTGAGGTGTTTGTGGGGCGGCATTACCGCCACGCACCCGAAGACATCGGTTCGGACGGAGCCTACCGAGAGGGTTTTGTGGGCCGGCTCTAAGATTTCTGTGCATGACGAAGTTGTTCGGGCGTAGTAGTTTCGGTCCCCATGAAACGACTTGTGAAACAACCAGTGGACCTTGCCCGGCTTGGCTTTAAGCAGGCGGTTCAATTTGTGCAGAAGCCGATTCGACGCGGCCCAGTCGGTGAAGCTCCCGGCAGTCTGCGAGTCGATCCAGATTCGCCTATCCCGGTTATAAAAGTGTTGGGGTACAACGACGATGAATGCGTCGAGTACGAAGTCAAAGACGTCGCGTCATTGGGCGAGGTGCTCAAGCCTTGGCCCCGAAATTGGATCGATGTCGATGGTCTGGGAAGTGAAGAGATCGTGCGAGGAATCGGCGATCATTTTGGACTTCATCCGCTGGCGCTCGAAGATACTGTGCATGTCCATCAGCGTGCCAAATCTGAAGATTACGGCGACTATGTTTATTTCGTTTGTCGCATGGTCACGTTGGAAGATGGCAAATTTGTGATCGAGCAGGTGAGCCTTTTCATCTTCCCCGATCTGGTACTGAGTTTTCAGGAACGTCCAGGCGACTGCTTGGAGCCGGTTCGTGAGAGACTTCGTAAAGGTAAGGGAAAGATTCGAGCTCATAGCGCGGACTATTTGGCGTATGCCATCATTGACGCGCTGATCGACGGCTATTTTCCAGTACTTGAGAAAGTAGGCGACGACCTCGAAGACCTGGAAGAGCTGATTCTCGAGAATCCAACCGAGAGGCTTCTGCAGCAGGTCCACCAGACCAAGCGCGAGCTTTTGACGCTTCGGCGGGCGATTTGGCCCATTCGCGAAGCTGTAAATGCTCTGATGCGCGAAGACCTTGAGGCGATCAGCCCTGATACTCGCGTTTTCCTCCGGGATTGTTACGATCACTCGATCCAGTTGGTCGATTTGGTCGAGAACTACCGTGAACTCGCCAGTGGCCTTATGGACTTGTACATGACTGGCGTGTCCAATCGTATGAATGAAGTGATGAAGATCTTGACGATCTTTGCCACGATCTTCATGCCATTGGGGTTCATCGCCGGTCTCTATGGTATGAACTTCAATACAGCGTCGCCTTACAACATGCCCGAGCTGAGCTGGATGTACGGATATCCATTTGCCCTTGGGTTGATGGTGTTCACGGCGGTGGGATTGATAGTGTATTTTCGACGTAAACAGTGGATTTGACGAGGACTCCCGTGACAACCATCGCTCTTATTTCAGATTTTGGTTACCGCGACGCGTACGTGGGAATCATGAAGGCCGTGATTCACGGCATCACCCCCGGTTGCGAACTGATCGATCTTTGTCATGAAGTGCCTGCGCATAATGTGATGTCGGGGTCGTATCTTGTGGCCAGCGCCGTGCCGTACTTGCCAACCGGTGCCGTCGTGCTTGGTGTCGTTGACCCAGGTGTCGGTACCCGTCGTCGATGCATCGCGGTGCGCACCGAAAATCGCATGTTTGTGGGACCTGATAACGGGCTCTTTCACATGGCGTACGAGTGGGAGGCGCCGCTTGAGGCTGTCGAACTCACGAATCCGGAATACCATCTGGCGCGCATTTCCAAGACCTTCCATGGTCGGGATATCTTTTCACCGGTGGCGGCGCATCTGGCGGCCGGTGTGGATTTCTCGAAGCTCGGTGAGCCCATCGATACGGAGAGTCTGGTGCGACTTCCTGAGATCGGTCCCATCATCAAAGAACACGGGATCGAATCCAGCATCGTGCATATCGACCACTTCGGAAATGTGGTGACCAACCTGTCGCGTGAAGTGCTTGAGGCCGCTGGGAAAGTGCCCAAATGGGTGCGTATCGGCGAGCATCGTGCCGTTTTTGCCGAGACCTTTGCCGACGTGTCGAAAAACGACCCGGTCGCCTACTTCAACAGCACCGACTTCCTCGAAGTCGGAATCCGAAACGGCAGCGCTGCAGAACAGCTGCAGCTTAAGCAGCGCCGCATGATTCATCTGGAAGTCGAATAGACATTCGACCTTTTAGGGAATCAAAAAAGTGGGCGCCTTGAGCGCCCCTTTTTAGTTCTTGCGTCGTCGACGAAAACCGAATGCCAGAAGTCCAAGCGCGAACGGGACGGCGCCAAATTCGGTGGCCGAGCAACCTGAATCGGCCTCACCCTTCGCGCCGGTGACCTGTCCATCGACGGAGGGGACGCCGGGAGTGGGCGAGCCTGCCGTGCGGATGCCTGAACCGGTGATGCCGAGCTCAGGGACGCTGCCGATGATGTCGGGCACGAGGTCACGGTTGGCGTCCAGAACCACGTCGGTGCCCGTGGTGTTTGGGCTTGGGTCGGTGCTCACGCCGTAGCCCCAATTGCCACGAATTGGCTCTTCACATTCCAGAGCTCCATCCCACGCTTTGCGGATGATGTAGCGTCCTTGGAAGTTGTTTATCTCGCTTGGGTGGGAGCCTTCCTCAAGTTTTCCGGTGGCCTGATCGACCACAAATTCGCGGCCACCCACGATTGGATCGGCTTTCTTGAACACCAGATCTTCGCCCACCTCGTCTTTGTCGTATCGGGCGTGCAGCCGAGTCACGACCCACGAGAAGTCTTCTTCGGTGCCAGGAAAGAGGTCGGCGCCAAGGGTCAGGAGGTCCGAGCCATCAAGAACGGGGCCGGGGCATGGGTCACAGCTCGACGCCATCCATGAATATTCGGTGACGACGGCCTCGGGGTTTTCTTTGAGGGTGCGGGCAAAAAGCGTCTGGTAAAAGAGACCGAAATTGCCACGGACGTCGTCGACGACCTCGATATTGGTCGGGATCGTGACGTTGGGGTAATTCGAGAGTTCGTAACGCTGGCCTAGCCCAAGTGTGTAGACGATCAGGTCTTGGGTGCCTTGCGAATTGATCATGCCCAGGCGAACGGGAAGCGAGAAGTCAGCGCTTTCGTAGGCAAACCGAATAGGTGAGAGCACCGTCTTGCCGTTGACTTGCTTGGTCAGGGTCGCATCGACCTTTGCGACAAAGAAGTACATCCCGGCTTGAACGTAAGGTTCAAAATAGGGCGCCGCGCCTGCGGGGATACTGTAGTTATTGTCGTTGAGGTAGGTCTCTAGGCCTGTCGAATCCTGAGCGCTCAAGATGGCGATGTCGTACTCGCCGACCTTAAATTGGGCTTCGACCGTGACGGAATTATTGGTCGCGTTGTTTCTGCTTCCGCCGTTGGCGAAGTCCTCCTCAGGCAGGTACGTGTTGCAGGGATCTTCCTCGAAGTACTCGACGAGGCGTGGTGCCGTGAGCACGTCGAGTTTCGCGAACACCGCGTCGTCCAGAGTCTTGACGTCGGTTTGCTGCAACACAACCGGTACTGGGACGACCATTGCAAAGTCGGCGGCGGGGCCGTCATAGCGATTCTGCATCGACAAGACGGTCTTGGTGCCCTGGCGCATCAGCGCGACCTGGGTGGCGTTGGCGTAAAGGTCAGTGCCCGCTCCTCCAACATAGAAGCCGCAGAACGCCATGGCGTCGGAAGCTATGAATGCGGACGAGAGCAACATCAGTGCTGCGAATTTTTTCATGAATCTCTCCAAGGTTATCTAATGTCTGCACTTTCGCGGGTTGTGTGACGCAAAGCAAATACGGCGAATGAGTCTTCTTTGAATTTGCCATCGTTTTTCCTCAAAAACCTGAAGTCAGTCATTGGCTTGCAGCAGGATGCCACAGACTGGGTGGGTCACGCTGATGCCGAATTGATTGCCGATCTGAAGCTCGTTCATCAGCAGAGTGGCTTCTTCGATCGCGATGTCTGCGTGGCTCCAATCCAAGACGGCCAGTGAAGCGTTCCAGCCCTCGTAGCCGGCGTTGATGTCGCCGCAGACTCCAAGTCCTGCTCCACCTGGAATGCCGCCTCGAGCGGCCACACGTTCAGCCAATAGACGAGTGAAGAGGTCGAATTGAATGGTGGGACAGCCGTCTTGCGCGCCAGCTAGAGCGTCTTGGGGCGAACAGCCCGCATATCCTTTGATATCGCCGCGTCCCATGACGATCGTGCGCGAACCTTTTCCCTGCATCGACACGTACACATCAGGGTTCCCATCACACGAAACAGGCTCGCCGACGTGAATTGAGTTGAGGTCGGTGTTGATGAGCGTGAGCGATGAAGGCGATCCCTTGATGGGTGGATCTTCGCATGTCGGCGCGCGCTCTTGAGGGGCCGAGCAAGCGCCCAAGCTCAGAATCACCGGAGCAATTGCCGCCAAAACTCGCGAGCCGAGCTTCATCGTGGCGCCTGAAGTTTGATGACCGGCACCGGAATTCGTCCGGCGCGGCACTCGTCACTTTTTGAGGCGCATTCGTCATGAATATTTGGGGCTTGTTCGTCTCGCTTGAACTCAAGGAATGCCTTGTGAGCACCCTCCAGCCACTCTTGTTTGGTGCTCAGTTTTTTGAGTGCGAGCATCTGATTTCGCAAGAGATGGGCGTCGCGAGGCTCGATAATGAGGCCGCGTCGTGCAGCTTCATAAGTGGTTTCCGGGTCTGCCATCGACCCGGCGGCAATCGCCAGCTCGCGCCAGATTCGATCGTCGTCCACCAAGGCGCTGGCCTTTTTGTACCATTTGACGGCTTCGTCGAATCGAAAGACCCGATGGTTGGCGTCACCTCGTCCAAATTGGATGGCCGCGTGTTCCCCGACAAGTTTCTCGGCCTTGGCGTATTGGTCCATCGCGTCCTGAACTCGACCTTGGCGGCCGTAGACTCGTCCCAATTCGAAATGAGTTTTGGCCCGAGACCTTGCATCGCCCTCTGGGCCAAGGAGGTCCAAGGTTTCCAGAAACGAAGCGCTGGCTTCGTCGAGACTTTCCGAGACGTGGTGGGCCAGGCCTTGGCCACGTTGGTATTGGCGAACCCATTCGGGCGTTTCGGATTTTGTGGGAACTCCCAAAGAAATCTGAACCGCGTCGATTTCTAGGACGGGTTGCGGTGCGCATGGGTCGCCCTTGAAGCCACGGAATTCCAGAGCGCCCTTGCGGAAAGCTTCATCCGCAGCGCGTTTGGTGTGTTCGCAGGTGGCGTTTTGAAAGCTCTTGGTTAAACGCCGATGTCGTAGCTTGGCGCGGATCGAGACCGGCGCGGCGCCTCCCTCGGGCAGGGTCCATGTGTATCGAACGACCGCCGAGTCTTTGGGAGAAATGCCGTGTTTGTAGGCCGGCGTGCGGAATGAATGAACCGAGTGGTTGCCGATTCGCTCGCCGTCTTCGTTGACCATGAATGCTTGCAGCACATAGGCGCTTGGGTCTTTGTCCGACTCTTCTTGAGCCGCTCCGGCGACCGCGATGGCTTTTCCGTTCTTGTCCTGAACTTCGACTTC
Organism: uncultured Bradymonadales bacterium; assembly: GCA_964394615.1. Lineage (GTDB taxonomy): Bacteria > Myxococcota_A > Bradymonadia > Bradymonadales > Bradymonadaceae > JBFFMO01. The sequence continues at coordinate 183,205 of CAYMYJ010000005.1, forward strand.
GACCCAGGTATCGCGCAGATCTTGAGCGCCGCCTGGGAAGGTATGACCGACGTTTTTGTTGTGCACGACGACGTCAAACCACAGCGTCTGTCCTGGTTTCATGCCTTTCCAGTCCTGTTTTTCGATTTTACCGACCCCGTAGGACGGGATGTCGATCGTGGCTGCGTTTTCGACCAGAGTCCGAACAGCCTCAAGTTGAGCAGGGCTGGTCATCGCGGCGAGTGTTGAGTGCCCGCCCGGGAATCGATGGGAATTGTGTCCGTCGGGCATCACCGGCATATGGCAGCCCACACAATTGGTTTTTTCGACGTCTGTAATGCGCACGGTTGGGTTGCCATTATAGGCTGAACCACGGAAGGGACCCCATTCATCGAGACCAGAAATCACCACTTCGTGCCCGGTTTCTGGGCTCATGAAGCCACGATGACAAGACACGCACAGGTCATTGGTTCGCAAGGGGGCCATGCCGACGCGGGCCAGATGGTCTTTGAGGCTTTGTGGGTCTCCGTCTTTTGGAACGGGGATCGGCGTCGTGTTCAAAGTGTATGAGGCATTTCCATCAGCCGTGACGGCCTCGATGCCATGGCATGTGTTGCACGAAATACCGACGTGGGCGCGTTCTGAGGCGCCGTCGATGGGCTGTTTCAGCGCGCCATCGTAGAGCAATGCGGGGTCATGGCAGCCGCCGCAAAACGGCAGTTTTTCGACGCCGCTTTTTTCGGTGAAGTCGTCAAAAGCCAGGCGGTAGAAAGGGTTGGACATCGAGGCTAGCGCATGAACGCTGTCGTTCCATTCCTCTGCAATCGTCGCATGGCATTCAGTGCAAGCGTTGACTTCTTTGTGGACGTTCAAATCGTAAGGGGCGGCCGTCGATAGCTTAGTCAGGCTCGGCCCGAATCCACTGCTTTCGGTAGGCAACGTCGGCGGTTCAAGCGCTGCTGCTATGGTTTTAGCTTGTGCCGCGGTTTGCGGACTTTGGGGCGTCGTTGGGGTGTTTTCGCACCCTACTGAGGCCACAAGCGCCAACAAGAATAATCCAGAAAACCTCATCCTATCCCCTTACAAACAAAGAGCGACCCGACGATGACTCTTCGGGTCGCTCAGTACAAGTCAAAGACTCGGAATCAAGCTCGGCGCCGACGGATGCGGCCGAAGAAGAAGAGTCCTCCAAGACCGAGGAAGCCGAGTGGAATAGCCGAGCCTGAAGTCGCGGAGCATGTGCCGCCCGCGTCTTTTCCTAACGGTGTTGCGACGACGCCAATCTGCGGGATGTCTTCGCGGACGAGTTCCTCGACAGGGCGCCCTGCATTCGAACCCGTCGAATTGAATGCGTCATCTCCTGTCGTGTTTGGACCGGGCGCAGCCGTGATGGACGGCCCGTACGGGTCGGAGGAATCGGGGTCTCCGCCCCAAGTCCCATAGACAGGATCGGCGCATGCGACGGCTCCTTCCCAGCGATGACGGATGATGTAGCGTGCCTGGAAATTGTTGATTGAATCGGGTGATGCGCCTTCTTCCAAGATTCCGTTTTCATCGCGTCGTTCCCGGCCGCCAACGACCGGGTCAGCTTTCTTGAAGACCAGGTCTTCACCGACTTCGTCTTTGTCGTAGCGCATGTGCAGGCGTGTAATCACGAAATCCCAGTAGCCATCGTTGCCAGCGTTGATCACGTCGCCGCCCAGAGTTTCGATGTCTTCAGGGGCAAGATTTACGGGACCGGGGCAGGGGTCGCAGCTGCCTGCGGCCCACGAATATTCGGTGATGGCCGAGCCTGGATTTTCTTTGAGCGTGCGTGCAAAGAGCGCTTTGTAGAACGACCCGAAGTCGTTTCGGACGTCGTCGACGACCTCGATATTTGTTGGCACAAATACGTTGGGGTAGTTCGCCGTCTCGTAGCGCTGGTTGCGGGCCAAGATATTGACGATGAGGTCCTGCTGACCGTTGCTGTTGATCATTCCGAGGCGGATCGGCAACGAGAATTCAGGACTCGTGTAATTGAATCGAATGGGCGACAGAAGTGCTTTTCCGTTCGGTCCAAAAGTGACTTTTGTGGGGTCAACTTTGGCCACGAAGAAGTACATGCCAGCATTGATATAGGGCTGGTAATAAGGCGCCGCACCGGCCGGGACTGCGTAGTTGTTGGCTCCAAGCCAAGCGTCAAGCGCAGTGCCTTGGTCTGAGCTCAGTACGACGATATCGTACTCGCCCACCGAGAACTGCGCTTCAACGGTCACCGTTCCGGGGTCGCCGTCATCCACCGAGTTATTGACGTTGCCCGCATTGGCCGGGCTCGCAAATTCCCAATCTTGCTCTGGGCTGCAGGGGTCTTGCTCCCAGTACTCGACCAGTCGAGGCGAGGTGAGCGTGTCGACCTTGGCGAAAAGCGCATCGTCGAGGGTTTTGACGTCGGTTTGCTGAAGAACCGCGGGAACCGGAATCACCATCGCGAAGTTTTCGGCGGGACCGTCGTAACGGTTTTGCATCGAAAGCACGGTGGTTGTTCCGTCACGCAAGAGCACCACTTGAGTGGCGTCGGCAAAGAGCTCGCCGCCGGCTCCGCCGACATAAAACCCGCAAAAGGCGCTCGCCGAGGCAGGAACCATTGCGAGTGCCGTTACGGTTAACAGTGAGCCAATAAGTGTGCGCGCTAGATTCATTCGATTCTCCAAGTTTGATACACCTAGCAGGTAGTGCAACTTGCGATCCAAAAAACCTGACCCTGCGCAGAGCGAGGCCCTGCGCGGAATCGAGTCTAGGTTCGCGTAAGGGGACTCAGAAATTTGAGGGGAGAATCGGTGGTGAAATCAGATTTCTGCCGGTCGGCAGATCAGGCCATCTTCATCAGGTCGTGGGCCATTTCGGTGATCTGCTCGAAGCTCTCGGCCACAAAAAAGATTTCTTGTGGGGCGTCGTAGTCGATCGTCAGATTTTGGATGGCCTCAATCGTGAGAGGTTTTTTCTCGATCATGGGGTCCATCGAGCGCAACAAGTCCTGGATACCGCCGTTATTTCCCGCGCCGAAGACCTTGAGTTTTCCGTTCTCGCGAATCAGGCCGTACTCTACGGTATACCAATAGAAAAGCCCGATGAGGTCCAATAGTTTTTCGTCTTTGGCGGCCGTCGCAGCGCGAGCAGCGCGGCCGATTCCAACCGAAAGCTCCACGAAGGGCTCGTACATGAACATCGAGGCGTGGCCCCGGAGTTCGTGCAAAATATCGGGTTCAGGGGTGAAGAACGGAAAGTCCGGATGGCGAACATAGGGGGTGCTTCGCATGACTTTGTTCTCGAGCATGCCCAAGAACTCGGATTTTTCGAGCAAGCCGCCTACGGGTGCCAACATGAAGCCGGTTTCAGCTTCCATCTTCGCAGAGACGTCGTCGAGCTGCGGGATATGGTCGATGGGCAGATCGAGTTTGTCTCGTCCTTGAAGGAAGGAGGACGCGCTGTAGCGGTCCTGCAGAGTCAAAAGCAACTTCGAAACGAGCGCCCAAGTGGCGTGTTCGTCTTCGGTGTATTCGTATTTTGGGATATTCGGCCAGGCGGTTTCGGACTGGGCGATGAGTGATGCCACCCGAGCGCGGTATTCGGCGTCGTGGGCACCAGGGTAATTGGTTTGAACGATGCTTCCGTACTCATGTGAGGTGAACGGGAAATCCTTCAAAAATTCTCTATTGCGGCGCATGTAGGCTCCCTTCGGATGATCAATGAGTGGACCTTATCGAACACTCCATAGATGTCCAGCGTCCACGAACCTGCCACGTCGATCCCGTGTTTGGTGAATGCACACCAAAGCCTGATTTTTCAGCCGGGAATCCCGATTTCGCCCGTTTGAACCGCCCAAAGTCGGGCGTAGAGTCCGCCCACGTCGATCAATTCGTTATGCGTGCCTTGTTCGACGATGGCGCCTTGATCCATGACCACGATGAAGTCAGCGTGCCTGACGGTGGACAGGCGATGCGCGATGACGATGGTCGTACGCGACGCCGCAATATGAGCCAGAGCGCGCTGAATGGAGGCTTCAGTCTCGTTGTCGACGGCCGACGTGGCCTCGTCCAGAATCAGAATTGGCGGATCTTTGAGGACGGCACGTGCGATTGAAAGCCGTTGCCGCTGACCGCCCGAGAGCATCTCTCCACGCTCGCCGACTCTGGTGTCGAAGCCGTCCGGCAACGACTCGATGAACTCAAGAGCCTCGGCTGCTCGGGCTGCTTCAACGATTTGGGCGTCTGTGGCGTCAAAGGAGCCGTAGGCGATATTGTCACGGACGGTGCCACTGAACAGGTAAACGTGCTGGCTGACCAGTCCGATCGCGTCGCGCAGCGAGTCCAAATGCCATTCCGTGACGTCGATGTCATCGATGGCGACTCGACCTCCCTGAACCTCGTAGAAGCGCAAGATCAGGTTGATCAATGAGGTTTTTCCCGACCCTGTGGCGCCGACGACACCAACCGTGGATCCGGCGGGAATGACCAGATTAAACCCGTCGAGCAAACGCTCGCGGTTTTGGTAGCCGAACGCGACGTCTTCGAACGCAATCTTTCCCTTCACAGACATCAGCTCGACATGATTTGAGCCGCTCAGGATCTGGATGGGTGTCTCAAGTAGATCCAAGATCCGTTTCGTTGACGCCATCGCGCGTTGGTAGGTGTCGAAGGTGCGCCCAAGGCGCGTGAGCGGCCAGAGCAGGCGTTGGGTCAAGAAAACCAGCACCGAATACGTCCCCACGGCTAGCGCGTCGTTGAGGACGAGTGAGCCCCCGTAGACAAGCGTCGCGATGAACCCGACGACCACCACCATGCGGATGAGGGGGCTGAATGCGGAGCTCAGCGCGATCGCGTCACGGTTTGCGTCCTCGTAGCCACGGCTTTCACGCTCCAATCGACCAAGCTCCCAGTGTTCTGTGGTGTAGCTTTTGATCGTCGCGATGCCGGTCAGGTTATTTCCCAGCAGCCCGTTCAGGCGGCCCACATGTTCGCGAACCGCTGCGTAGCGTGGTGCCAACAGATGCTGAAATCGAAACGACCCGTAGAGAATCACGGGAATCGGCAGCATCGCCATCCAGGCGACGCCCGGGGCGAGCGCAAAAAACGCTCCGCAAATCACGACCGCAGTGGTTGAGACTTGCAGCAGGTCGTTGGCGCCATCATCCAAGAAACGTTCAAGTTGGTTGATGTCGTCGTTCATGATCGACATCAGGTTGCCGGTGCTCTTGTCATGAAAAAACGCCATCTCTAGGTTCTGAATATGGCCGTAGGACCTCATGCGAAGATCGTGTTCGACCGACTGGGCGAGGTTCCTCCAAAGGCGCGCAGCAGCGTACTCAAAGATGGATTCCAGCGCCCAAATCACGACCGTAACCACCGCGAGTGCGACCAGTTGGTCCATCACATCCACGATGCCAAGCCGTGCAATGAACGAGTCTTCTTTTTTGACCACAATATCGACCGCGGCACCGATTAGAACCGGTGGCGCGAGGTCAAAAATCTTGTTTAATACCGAGCATAACGATGCAAGGCGCACACGATTTCGCCAGACTTGCATGGTGCTCATCAGGCGCTTCAATTGGTGTTGGGTGTCCACGTCTACCTAGTCGTATGGCAGGCTCATATGCCGCCAGAAAAAAACAAAATCGTGGGTCTCAGGCTTGGAACAAGAGGTCACGATCGTGGGGCGTCATAGTCGAGATTCGATTCGAGAGGAACCAGACGCTTGGGATTGAGCGTGTCGCGGCTTTCGAAAGAGCCGCGGTAATATGCGCGAAATCTACGCGTGAAGTTAGCGCTCTTCACGCCACTTGCGGGACAACGAGACGTCGTGGGCGTAACGCATGATATTATCTTTGCGTGTGGCGTCGTCCCATCCCAATAGTTTCGCCATATGATCTGCGACCTTGACGGAGGCTTTCAGGCCCTGGTCTGGGTCGCGGTAGAAGATCTGCGTGCGTTGAATCAGCATGTCTGTGACGGTAGACGCCAGCTCTTCTTTCACGCCGTATTCAACCTGCGCCATGATTTCCGGGCGTCCTTCCACGATGGGTTCGGCGAGTGATTTGTCTTTGTATGCCAGCCGGGCCACCTTGATGCTGCGCATCCCGTAGGTGTTGGCCAAAAGCTCGGCACTCGCCTGTGAGATCCGCCCATCGGCCGCGGCCAGAACTTCTTTTGCGACGCGCGCATGGTTGTCATCGGGCGGCCAGTTCACAGCGCCAGGCAGCGGCACACTGTCGGTTTCCGCCGATTTGAGTTTGCCGGGGAGTTTACCGGTCATGCGCAGCCATTTGGCCGCGACATCGACGACTTCGGCCGACATCCTGCGGTAGGTTGTGAGTTTTCCGCCCGCGATGGTGACCAAACCGTCCTGCCCCACGATGATCTCGTGCTCTCGAGAAACCGCGGATTCCGCGACGCCTTCTTTGCTGATCAGCGGTCGCAGTCCGGCCCATGTCGAGATGATATCGTCGTGGTGAATCGGGTTGTTCGGGAAATAATACTCCGCAGCTTCCACCAGATATTCGACGTCTTCCAGGGTTGCATAAACTTGCCCGGCATCGCCGTCGAAATCGGTGTCGGTCGTGCCGACGTAGGTGGAGTCACCCCACGGAATCGCGAAGAGCACCCGCTCATCATCTGGGTGGAAGCAGACCACGGCGTTATTGACCGGAAGCTTCTCTCTCGCCACGACGATATGAACGCCTTTGGTGGGGCGAAGCAAGGACCTCGCCGCCGGCGTGCTCATGGCAATTGTGCGGTCGGTCCAAGGCCCGGTGGCGTTGATGACCACTGACGCACGGACTTCTTTGAGGTCGCCAGACAGCTCGTCGCGAACAACGGCGCCTATGATTCGGCCTTCGTCGTCCTTCAGGAACGAGACGCACTTGGTGTACGTCGAGATCACTGCGCCTCGGGCTGCGGCATCAAGCGCATTTTCAAGGGTCAGGCGAGCGTCGTCCGTCGAGCAGTCGAAGTAGAGCGGGGCGCCCTTCATGTCTTCGCCGCGAAGGGTCGGTTCTTCTTTGATGACGTCGGCTGGCTTGAGCTTGCGATGGCGTCGAGGCGTCCGGAACAAGGCGAGGCCGTCGTAGAGCCACATCCCCGCGTTGATGGTGTGAATACCGCGCCGCGCGCCCTTGTAGACCGGGAACAAAAACCCAAGTGGGTTGACCAGGTGTGGTGCGATATCGAGCAGAATTCGCCGTTCTGAAACCGACTCAAAAACGAGGCTGAATTCCATCTGCTCCAGATAGCGAAGGCCACCATGAACGAGCTTTGACGACCGTGAACTGGTGCCGTAGGCGAGGTCTTTCATTTCGACCACAGCCACGCGAAGTCCGCGCAACGTCGCATCGCGAGCGATGCCGGATCCGTTGATGCCTCCGCCAATAATCAGAACGTCAACATCTGCGCCGAGCGCATCCCACATTTCTTGCCTGGTAGGCATGTTTTTCTCTCAAACTAAGGCGGTTGGGCTAATCAAAAACCGGGGCGAGCACCACACGTTGGCGCCCATGATCAAAATGGGATGTTCGAATTCGGATTTCGTCGCCAATTCTGAACACGTAGGGGGGAATTGTTCCCAAGACACCAGCTCGGTGTTGCAGTTCATGACCCGCAAGGGTCGACAAGTCGTCGGTCCAGATTTTGACATCGATCGGGATGTCGTCGAGTACGACGTAGAGCTGTGTCGAACGAGATCCGAGGATCGTGCCTTTGCGAATAGGCCGATCTTCGAGGGGTTTTGTGAGGTCATCATCAAAGATTTGTTTGATGACCAGCAGTCCGATATCGCGGTCGATTGAGCGCTGCGTTGCGTTGCCACGATTTGCAGCTTCGATCACTCGATCGCGCAAGATTTCGTCGGCGCTTGGATCGGCCGGTTTTTCATACCCGATGACCTCCAGCGCTTCTTTGTGGGTGAAAATACCCACGACTTCGCGCATGGGTGCCGTGAACCTGGCGTAGTGGTCAACGCCGAGCGCAAAGTGCGGTCCAACCGTCGCAGAAAAGTCCGACGACCGGTTGGCGTATCGAACCTGACGCTCTACTGCCATGCGCATTCGAGCGTCCTCACTCCCCTGAGGCAGGCCTGCCAGATAATCGGCCAAGCTCTGCCCGGTCCACCGCCAACGCTCGTCGAGGCCGTGGGTCTCAACGATTCCATCCAGAGTCTCTTTGAGCTCAGTGAGTCGCTGCGACAGCGGCGGCAAATGCACGCGAAACACTGACTGAAGCTGTGGCGAATGCCCAAAATCGCTCATCATATTCGCCCCGACGGTGTTGCACAGGAGCGAGATTTGCTCGTTATACCGTTCGACGTCGTTGCGGATTCGCCGCGAAACTTCGAGGCCTTCGCCATCTGCACTGATCTCAACATGGGGTTCGAAACGCTCGAACGTGATCACGTCGCGTTCAGCGGCTTGTGCGATTCGGAGGACTCCGACCTTGACCATATTTCTGAGTGAAGGTGCAAAATGCTCATCGTCGAAACGTCGGTGCTTTGCATCGAGCCAGGCCTGAACGTCGTCGTAGGCCAACTTCGCCCGGCTTTGAACAACACCTCGTAGCAACTTCACGTCTTGAACTTTGCCCTTGGAATCGAGCTTCACCTTGAAGACCAGCGCTCGTCGATCGACTTTGGGATTCAATGACACCAAACCCTCAGACAGGGCCGCAGGCAGCATAGGGACGGAGAGTCCTGGGAGATAAAAACTGGTTCCCTGAACGAGCGCTCGCTCGAATAAGGCCGAGCTGGGATGGACAAAATACGCGGCGTCGGCCAGCGCATACCAAACGACAAACGAGTCGTCGGTTGCTTCGACAAAAAGCGCTTGATCGAGGTCTTTGGAGTCGTCGTTGTCGATGGTGACGAAGGGGAGTTCGCGCAAGTCCATTAAGCCCGAGAAATCCAGTGGTTTGGATGCCAGGGCGCGGGTTTCTTCCAGAACTTTCTCGGGAAAGACCGGATCAACCTTGTGTTGGTGAAGAATGCGCTCGAAGGCCGCTTTGAGGGGGCCTTTCGGATGGATCTCGCTCATGGGCCTGCAACTTCGAAGGAAATTGATGCCCAGTGACTCGTCTGAGAGAACGTCCCGTTGACCTGAAGCGCAGTTCCAGTTCCTGGGTGTGACATCATGGCAAGGCCAGCATTATTGCCCATGCCGCCGCTTTCCGTGCGATCCATGAGTTCTGTGAAGCCTGCGCCGGGCGTAACCGAACGGCCGCTCGTTGCGACGCCCGTAAGAATCAAAGTCCCACTGGCTGGTGTGTAGCCATAGGTGTAGCCCGCCGCCGCCACGCTGTCCGCGCAGGTGTTGGTCGATGAAGAGTTATCTGTGACGATATTTCCTGTGGAATTCGATGCCACGGTGTTTGAGATCCGCATCGCTGTGACCACTGCGGCGTAGGGGTTTCCAGACAGTCGAACTCGAACGGCGCCGGCTGTCGCGTTGCCGCGGGTCCCCCAGACTTCAAGGCGTTGCGAGTCGTTACCGTCACATTCGACTTCTATACGTCCCCATATCAGTCCGAGACCCGTGACCGAGGTCACGAACCGACTCGACGTGCGAATCGAGACAACCACGAAATACACATCGTTGTTGGAGCCTGCGAGGGTTGGCGTGCTTATGTCGTCAGCGAAGGTGCCGGTGTCTCCGGCCGAAACGATTTCTGCCACCGTGGGACCGACGACGACGGCGGCACACGTCACACCGTTCCCCGAATAACCCATATTGCAGGCGCACGAAAACGACCCAGTCGTGTTCGTACAGGTGGCGTTGGCATCGCAGTTGTCGGTGTTGAGGAGGCACTCATCGATGTCGGCGCATGAGATGCCGTTAAACGCTGTCCCAGTGGGGCACACGCACAAGTTGTTGGTGCACGTTCCGGCTCCACACGACCCGCAATCTGCGTTCCCAAGGTTCGAACACGTTCCACTCAAGTCGCTTGTGCCACATTCGTAACCGAGGGCGTCGCAAGCAACGGCGGCGGTGCATCCACAGGTGTTTTGGTCGCCACCTCCACCGCATGTTTCGGCTCCCGGACATCCGCCGCAATTAACCGTACGCTCGATACCGCAAGCGTCCATCGCGGTGGTGGCTCCACATGAGTCTGCTCGGAGGCAAAAATCTGCGTCGGTTTCAGTGCAGCCGCAGACATTCGCCACATCGGATCCGCCGCAGGTTAGGGGCGCGGTGCAGGTGCCGCAATTGAATGTTCGGGTGATGCCGCAGGTTGGGTCTTCGGCTTCGAGCGACCCGCAATTTTTGTTCAAAGACGCGCACACGTCCGAGTCCGAAGCGCCTGGGCACGCGCAGACATTGGCGGTCCCGCCAGCGCCACACTCAAGTGGTGCTGCGCAGGTGCCACAATCTGCACTCCTCGCCTCGCCACAGTTGTCCATGCCACTGAGGGGATCGCATGTGGCACTTAATCGCGCACAAAACGCGGCATCCGTTTCCGGCTGGCAACTTGTAGCGTCGGGATTTGTGCCCTGGTCCTGCCCGCCATCAACTGCGCTCGAGTCGACTCCTTCAGTCTCCCGAACCCAAATTCCGTCAACGCACGAGTGCGCAGGACGAACCTCATCAGCGCTGCATTGGACATCCTGAGGGATGTCAAACGAGCACGCAGACAAGAACACAGCGAATAAAAACAAGGGGTATTTGAGCATGTTCAAAGTTTCTCATGGCCCGCGTAATGTATCAAGACACTAGGAAAGGCCGCACTGGGCTTCGGGGTTACTGCTTTTCAGCCTGAGGGTCGAATTTCACCGCACCGAGTCTTCGGTTGAGCTCCACAAAGAACTCCTCGATATTTCGGGCGTTTTGGCCAAAATCTCCCTTTCCAACTCGGGAGGAACTCTTGACGTTCACCCGTGTCGCGAACTCGGTGATGGGCTCGACTCGGATTTCGATGTCGTCGACAAATCCGAAGGAGCGCGTTGAACGTTCGGCGCGAACAGTGAGCGCGCTACGATCGTCTTGGATGAGCTCCCATCTATTCAGCGTCGTTACGCTTCCGCGCACCTCGTCAAAAACCCGCTGAGGGTCCGTGGAATAGTAGTTTGGAACCACGTCCGCATACTCGGCAGTTTTGCCAGTCTCGACCACGTTCAGCACAGGCCAAATCATGCTGACGGCCAAGACCGCCGTGATGATCAAGCCAAGGATGATCAGGGAGATATGAAAAATCTTTCGCTTCATGTCAGCCATCTACCGTTACCGAAATGACCTCTTCAAAGGTCGTCAATCCCTGCGCCATGCGTTTGATAGCAGCTTCACGCAGCGACATCATTCCATTGGCACGGGCCGCCCGTCGAATGTCTGGGGACGGCGCACGGCTGCCAATGAGTTTTCGAACCGATTCGTCGACGCTCATCAGCTCAAAGAGCCCGACGCGCCCGAAATACCCTGTACCACGGCAGCGCACGCATCCTTCACCGATATGGACCGGGAGTTGTTGACCGCTTGAAGGTGGCAATTTGATTTCCAGAATATCGATCTGTTCACGGGTGAGGTGGGTTTCGACCTTGCAAGACGTGCATATGCGCCGCACCAGACGTTGTGCCATCACTCCAACAAGCGTCGAGGCGAGCAGGAAGGGCTCGACATCAAGCTCAAGAAGTCGGGTGATCGTTGATGCCGTATCATTGGTGTGCATCGTGCTGAATACGAGGTGGCCGGTAAGTGCCGATTGCACCGCCATGGCAGCGGTTTCGGCGTCTCGTATCTCACCGACCATGATGATGTCTGGGTCCTGACGAAGGATGGTACGCAGCGCCTGAGCAAAGGTGACCTCAATTTTTCGCTGAACCAGAACCTGATTGAATTCCTCGTAGACCATTTCGATCGGGTCTTCGACGGTTGTGATGTTCACGTCGGGGCCCGAGAGCTCCTTCAGGGTTGAGTACAGAGTGGTCGTTTTACCGCTGCCCGTGGGGCCCGTCACCAATACAAGGCCCGTCGGCCGATTCATGAAGGTTCGCCAGGCCGTGAGGTCTTCTTTAAAAAAACCGATGGAATCCAGCGCCTGAATCAGGTGCTGCGGGTCAAAAATTCGGACGACGATCTTTTCGCCAAAGGCGACCGGGAGCGTCGAGAGGCGAAGCTCGACGTCGCGTCCCTCTTTCTGGATCTTGATTCGTCCGTCCTGAGGACGGCGCTTCTCGGCAATATCCATGCGGCTCAGCATCTTGAGCCGGCTTACAAGCGGCGCATGAACAGCGCGTGGCAACGTGTAGACGTTGTGCAGAATGCCATCGATTCGAAAGCGAATGATCGTGTGTTCACGCTTGGGTTCAATGTGGATATCGCTCGCACGTTGATCAAAAGCGTAGTGCAGCAGGTATTCAACCGCGTTGATGACCGGTTTATCGGTGGCTTCGATCTCGCCGACATCGGTCAGCCGTACCAATTGTTCCAGGTTCCCGATGCTCGGACCGTCAGACCCAGCGCTGGCCGCGGTGATCGAGGAGCGGAACCCGTAGACCTCGGTGATGATTCGATGAATATCGGAGCGTGAACAAACCACGATTTCGATCGGGTCCGAGATCAGCGCTCCAAGCTGTTGGATGAGCCCCAGATTATGAGGATTGTCGACGGCGATGACGATTCGTCCGTCTTCCTTGCGTAAGGGAACACAGCTGTGCCGGCGAGCAAATGGCCGTGTCATGGTCGAGACGATCAAATCGGTGTTGAGTTTGAGCGGGTCCGGTTTGACCCAAAGTCGTTTCGAGTCCGCTGCGATGACCTGCATGATTCGGTCTTCGTCGAGTGGTCGAGAGTCGGGCGATACGAATTCAAACGTGGCCATGATTTCGGCCGGTGTGACTTCATATGCGGCGGCCTTTCGACCACCAGTCGCGACGTGGTCACGCAAGATTCGTTGCCGAATATTGGCCTCCGCCAAGCGTGCCTGACGCGACTGCTCTGCCGTTAAGACCCCAGCGTGCTCCAAAATTCCGAGCAGGTAAGACAATGTGTACTCAACCAAGCCGACCTCCGTTGCCCTACCATACGCCATCGCCGTGGAGTTGTCGCGTTTTCAAGGCCGTTCTGCTATCCTGATTCGGCAGTCAGAAAAGGGTCGTTCATGAGTACAGAGCACGCATCTTCACAACCGCGCAATTGGCAATGGTGGTTCTCCGCCGGGCGATTTTGGTTCGCTCACGTGGTGTGTCTTGCCGCGATATGGACGGGGTTCGACGTTTGGGATGTGGTGATTTGTTTGGCGCTCTACACCGTTCGAATGTTTGGTGTAACCGCTGGATACCATCGCTATTTTTCACATCGAACCTACAAGATGGGACGTGTGCCGCAATTCTTGATGGCGTTTCTGGCACAAACATCGGCTCAAAAAGGCGTTCTTTGGTGGGCGTCGCATCATCGACATCACCATAAATTTTCGGACACCCCCGAGGACGTCCATTCCGTGCGGCATGGCGGGTTTTGGTGGGCGCACGTGGGTTGGATTTTCGACGACCGTTGGGACAAAACCGAGTTGTCTCGCGTGAAGGATTTGGCTAAATTTCCCGAGCTCATGTGGTTGGATCGTTTCGACCTTCTGCCCGCGTTTGTGTTTGCCGGCGCTTGTTTTGCCTTTGGCGGATGGACCGGCCTGATCGTGTGGGGGCTGTGGAGTACGGTCTTGCTTTGGCATGGGACCTTCACCATTAACTCACTCTCACATGTGTTTGGAAATCGCCGATACGAAACCACCGACGACTCCAAGAACAACCTCTGGCTTGCTCTCATCACGCTGGGCGAAGGCTGGCATAATAATCACCACCATTTTCAGGCCTCGGTGAACCAGGGCTTCTATTGGTGGGAAATCGACGTCACTTATTATGCGCTTCTGGGTCTGTCCAAAATTGGAGTGGTGAGTGACATGAAACGCCCACCCCTTCATGTGGTTGAAAACCGACCTCATCCTTTGGTCGCGTTTCGTAAGGCTGTTGCAACGATCAAGGCTGAGACTGCGACTGCGATGGACGAGCTGGCGGCTTCGGGCCGGGCGCGTGCGCTGTCCGCTCAAGTGTTATTTGAAGATGGCGTGGCTCGTGCTCGTCACGAAGCACATGAAATGTTCGAGGACGGAGTTTCCAGGGCGCGCCAGCATCGAGACGGGCTGGTTCAGCGTCTTGATGAAGTGGGAGCTGCCGTGGAAGGCGCGGCCTTGGCGTTTGAGTTGAGACTCACTGAGATTGAGACGCTCGCCGAGCAGAATATCGCGGAGCTCGAACGCTCGGCAATTGAAGCCGACCGCGAGGCAATGAAGATGGCCGATGAGATTGCAGCGTCGGGTCGTCGTACGCTGTCCGAGATTCGAGAGAAGGGCGAATCCGTGAGAGCTGCGCTTCATGCGACGGCGCAGGCTAGCTTGTCCAGCGCCTCTCAGACCTCTTCGCCGGCATCTTAGGGGCCGACCCATGGACCCAAAAGAAAAAGGCCTTGTGGATGAATCCATAAGGCCTTTTTCATGAGCACTTTGAACGTCTTATTGAACGTTGATCGTTGCTGCCATGCCGTTTGTGGCAAGGCGGTTCTGAACAGCGAACTCACCAGTGGTGGTGAACGTGTAGCTCCACGACTGACCTGGGTCGACCATCTGGTCGATTCCAAGAGCCGAGATCGTCACGTTGTGGCGCTCTGGATCTTTGTTTTCAAATACAACAGTTGTTCCAGCTGCGACGCTGACCGAGTTTGGATTGAACTTGTATCCGAACATCTGGACAGTTTGCGACTGTGGAGTCGAGTCGACTGGAGTCGTGTCTGCTGGAGTGTCGCTGCCGCCGCAAGCGACAGTGAAAAGTGTTCCAACGATTGTGAGCGCGATAGCGGTCTTGCGAATCATGTGTATCTCCTTAGAAGTTAAGAGACAGGCAAATGACCTGTCACCCATAAATTTGGTGTAAACCGCCCGCACCATATACCAGTTTTTGACCGTGTCAATGGACCTGCGGGGCCGAGGTCCGTGGTTGAGTGGTCGAATTCTCGAGAGACCGAAAGGAGAGGGCTTCTCCAATATGGTCCACACTTATGTCCGTTGCGTTTTCAAGATCAGCGATCGTCCGTGCGACTTTTAAGATGCGTTCATGGGCTCGCCCGCTGAGTCCAAGCTTGTCCACGACTCGTCGCATCCAGGCGTGCCCTTTTTCGTCCAATTCGCACCATTTGCGCACATCTTTGGCGTTCATGACGGCATTGGGTCGGTCTTCCCCGAATCGCTCTTTTTGCACGTTTCTAGCGCATCGAACGCGTTCGGCGATCTGTGCCGAGGTCTGCCCATCTGGGTCACGCAGGGTGTCATAGGGAAGCAGTGGGATTTCGATATGCATGTCGATCCTGTCGAGCATCGGACCTGAGATTCGGCTTTTGTAGTTGCGGACCTTTTCGGCGCTGCAGGTGCAGCGTCTGACGCGTGTATTGCCAAAGTACCCGCATGGGCAGGGATTCATCGCCGCAACAAGCATGACGTTTGCCGGGTATTGAACGCTGACCAGCGAACGCGTGACGGTGACGTGCCCGTCTTCAAGGGGTTGGCGCAAAGCTTCGAGTGTTGAGCGTCGAAACTCGGGAAACTCGTCTAAGAAGAGCACGCCGTTATGCGCGAGACTGATTTCTCCGGGACGAGGAACTCCAGTTCCGCCACCGATCAATCCGACGTCCGAAATCGTGTGATGTGGCGCGCGAAATGGGCGTTCGGTCACAAGACCATCCCGCAACATCCCGGTCACGCTGAAGAGTTTGGTGGTCTGGATGGCTTCCTCGAATCCCATCGGTGGCAGAATGGTCGGCAGCCGTCTTGCGAGCATCGACTTGCCGGAACCCGGTGGCCCGACCAGCAGGATATTATGTCCCCCCGCGGCAGCGATTTCGAGCGCGCGCTTGGCGTGGCCATGGCCGGCCACATCCGCGAAATCCACCGCGTTTGCATCCGAATTTGAGGCGACGTCGGCCACAGTGGGGAGGACCTCAAGCTGGCCGTTGAGGAAACGGACCACTTCGCCAAGAGTGCTCATGCCGTAGACTTCGATGCCGGGCACAAGCGAGGCTTCGGCAGCATTGGGCATAGGCAATATGATGGCGCGGAATCCGCGCTCCATCGCCATCGTCGTGATGGGAAGCACGCCGCGGATCGGCCGCAGTTCGCCGGTTAATGAGAGTTCTCCAGAAAACACGATGTCGGTGAGCTCGAGGTCGTGTTTGCTTCCAAGCTTGGCTTCGGGAACGTAACGAAGAGCCGCAAGCGCCCCCATTGCGATGGGCAAATCGAACCCCGTTCCGTCCTTACGAACATCGGCGGGGGCAAGATTTACTGTGAGTTTTTCCCGTGGGAATTCAAACCCCGCGTTTTCGACAGCCGAAGGGACTCGAAGGCGGCTCTCGCGCACAGCCCCGTCCGGTAACCCTACGATATGAAAGACTTGCATGCCTGCCGCCAAATCGACCTCGACGTCGACGGGATAGGCATCGATTCCCAGAACTGCACCACTGTGTACGGTCACCAACATAATAAACCTCCTGGTCGAGGGGGTTATCGGTCAATGGCATTCAAATGTTGCGAAATGCGGATTGCGAGCATTCATGGGCACAAGAACCCTTCACGCGGCCTGCCTAGATCGACTAGACTTCCTGTCTATGGACCTGACTTATAAAATTGTGCGGCGTTTGCTTCGCGACCGGGAAGTCGATTTCAGCAGAAATCGCAACTTCGAGTCGTACGAGGATCCCAAGGTCAAACGGGCACTACGAATCGCCAAACACCTTGCCAGCGTCGAGCGTGATTTGCTGGCGGCAGATGGCGATCAGGTGACTCTACAAGCCATCGAGCAGACGGCGGGTGAGGTTGTTGTTCGCCTGATGTACCGGTCCGGAAACGGTCGCCGAGTGAGCTTCTTGACCCCCGACGAATGGCTGCTGCTGCTCGAGAACGAACAGGTACGCGCCGTTCTTGAACGTTTGCTTGACGGGGCGAGTCAGGAGACGCAAAACAAGATACCACGCGAAGCTTTAGCCACGGACGAATGATCATGACACGAGCACTGCTCTTTTTATTAGCCTTGACCTGGATGGGATGCTCAGCGAACCCGGGCCTGCCTGAACCCGCTCCGCTACCCGCCGGAACGAATTTCGGCGGCGTTTGGTTTTCGCCACAATTCGAGCATATGTACCTACGCCAGACAGGCGACGAGGTTCGCGGAATCTACGCCTATAAGAACGGCGGAACGCTTGAAGGCATCGCCAACGGCAACATGCTGACCTTCCAGTGGATCGATCCAGGCGACAAAGAAAACGCCACACGCTCCATCATCGGCAAAGGCTATCTGCAGCTCGTGAAAGACGGCGAAAAGGTCAAGGTCAAGGGCGAGTGGGGCTACGGCGAAGACCGTCAGGGTGGCGGTCCATGGGAAGCCGAGTGGGTTCGCGACATGGATGCCGATGATCCGCGCAGCCTTGACGAGCTCTTCAAGCGAACCGACGTCAACTAGGCGAGTCGGTCGATAGGCTGCCATGAAATGTGGTGGCCTCTTTTGTTTTGAGCGTCCGATGTAAGACACTCAGCGCTCCCCGATTCTGGGTATTTCTTGGAAGCAGGTCGAATCCATCCAGCGCGCATCAGTGTGGCAGCTGTAGCAGTCTTGGTGCTGGGCACCTTGCTGCTCTTTCCCTTGAGTCATATCCAAGTCGAACTGGGTTTCTTCTGGAAAGTGTCGGTCGGCGTGGGGGTGATGCAATTGCTGGCGGTGCGTTACCGTCGTCAGGAAGAATGGACCTTGGTGGCGGCTCTGGACGGAGCAAGCCTGCTGATTGCGTTTTCGACGGTGTACGCCGTGACGCAATACCTTTTGCCCGAGCATAATCCTGACTTTTGGGATGCCGACTTCGCCGGTTTTGATCAGCGACTTGGTCTGACCTCGGCGGCAATCGTCGAGTGGACACGTTCCGTGCCGCATCTAGACATGATTTTGGCCAAGATCTACTACGCGTTCTTTTTTCATTTTGCGCTCTATATTCCATATGCCGCTGGCGTACGTCGCGATCCGTGGAGGATGTACGAAACACTGGCGAATATGTGCGTATGCGCCATATTTGGACTGGTCCTCTTTGCTGTGTTTCCAGCCAAAAACGCGATCTTTTTTTATGGCATCGAGGACATTCATTTCACCGGTCTTTTGGTGGAACACCTTGACCAGCTTTCGAAGCACCGCTTTGGAACGCTTACACCTGCGAACGCTCAAGGCTTGATTCAGTTTCCGTCGTTCCACGTCGCGATTGCCGTGCTTTTATGTTGGGACCTGCGCTACGAGCGGCGCGTCGTGCTCGTATTGGGCGTAATCTGGACCTTGCTGATGGCGTGGTCCGCGATCACGACCGGTGGGCATTACGTGATCGATATCTGGGGTGGGGTGGGCATCGCCGTGGCAGCGGTGGCCTTTGTGCGGTGGCTCTCGGGTTCAAAGCCCCAAGATTGAAAACTGCCATTCATGGCCCATATTATCGTCGGTGATGATTTCGTGGCCCTTTGATAATTTCATCACATCGTCGTGGCTCTTGAAGTTGCCCGACTGCGTAGAAATCTCACGCAACATTCCGTCGAGTTTGTCCAAGTCCTTTTTTCGTGTCGGATCGAGGATAGGATGTCCGTCGATGCGATAGTCCAGCAAGACTTGGCGAAGTCGATCCGCGTTGGGTTCGATGGGGTCGGGGCTGGCGATGGCACTTCGCAGATACGCCATGCAATTGGGCATGACCTCGCACACGGTCGCCAATACACGCGCCGAACCGGTGGTGTTCAACATAAGAATTCCGTGCGGATTCAGGTGTGCTTTTGTCAATTCCATGAATTCTTTGGATAAGAGTGTGCTTCCAAAGCCGCGTTGGTGAAATGAGGCATTGATAACGATGGCATCAAATTTCTCGGACGTTCCGTTCATCCAGCGCCGTCCGTCGTCGTCGACGTGTTCGATCTTGGTGCTTTGAAGCATTTTAGCGGCTTCAGGATAGAGATTCAGGAGGTCGTAATACCCAGGATTGATCTCGACGATCACCAGTCGTTCGACCTGTGGATGCGCGGCCAAGATTCGAGCCCAAGAGCCTGTGGCGAGGCCGATCACAAGGATAGATTTTGGATTTTCGTGAAACGCGCTCAACGAGTAGGGCCGCGCCGCTCCGTTGACATCATCCACAAAGTCTACCGAAAACGTGCCGTCGTAAACGCCGCCACCGTACGCGATATCGGCTTGATCAACCGCGATGATGCCGCTCTTGTTTTCGACCACGTATTTAAAGTGTTGTCCTTCGTAGTTGGCCCCATAAAAGAGGCGCTCCAACACGTCGTCGTAGGCCCATGAACGTCCTCCGATCGTGACGGCCGTGGCCACCACAAAAAACGATACGCCGATCAGTATATCCCGTTTTACCGGGCGAGTGCTGAGCCATAGGACGAGGGCGAGGACGAGTGAACATGCGGTCAAAGCGGTGACGATGACGTCGGTGGTCGAATGGTCAAGCCACAGAAATCCAGTCAAAAGACTTCCGGCCACAGCACCGATAATATTGGCCACGTACACGTAGCTCAGATTCGCGCCGACTCGCCCGTCGGCGGCGATGCCGTAATGCATCAGCAGGGGCAGTTGTGCGCCCGACAGGCATGCCGCGATGAAGACGCAATAGAGGGCCGTGTAGCCTGGAATGGCGACATGAATGCTAAGAATCAGTGCCATGCCAGGGATGACCAACCACCCGGCGAGCGCGCTCGTTCCGAAAAAACCAGCGACCGCCCGTAATGCGGCGGGGGAGTGCGTGGGCTCTCCGTGAGAGAAGCGCTTGGACCATTTGGCACCCACGGCGAGTCCGGCCAAAAAGAGGCCGAGCAGCATCGGAAACGACGAAACGGCGCCGGCCGTGGACCACGAGAACATTCGCGCCCATAGAACTTCGTAGGATAACGACACGAAGCCGGAAACAAACGCCATCAGCAATACGAGTGCGAAGGTCATTTTTGTCTCCCAGAGATGAAGATCGTGGAGGCAACGCCCAGATTGCCAGCAGCTGCGATGTAGACTGCCCCCGAGAGGCCAAACCATCGAAAGATGAAGAAGGACGCCAGGATGCAAACTAGGGCGCTGCCCAAGGTGTTCACGTGGTAGAGGTCGCCCACGGCGTCACCCACGTCATGATGACGCGCAACAACGTCGGCGACCAGCAGCGGCAACGTGGCGCCCATCAACATGGTTGGTAGGACAAGAATCGCAAAACACACAGCACCTGCGCTGAAGGCGTCGATGCCGGCGGTGGCATTTCCGACCGCGACGAGCAATGGCACCGAAATCAGGCCGAACAGGCCAATGCCTGCTTCGGCCATGGCAAAAAGCACCAGGAGCTTCGTTGGAAAGCGTTTTGAGACTTCGCCCCCGACCAGGCTGCCAAGTCCCAGACCCAACATGAACACGGCGACGATGGCGGTGGTGGCCTCGGAGTTGGTTCCGTACGTCAGAAACAGGAGTCGCTGCCAGGCCAGTTGGTAGAGTAGCGCGCACATGCCTGACACGAAAAACACCGTGTAGAGCAAGCGCAGCCCGAGTTTTGGGGACTGTTCTTCTGTCATGCACCCGACCGATTTATGAGTCTGAAGAACTTAGCATATCGGTGAGTTCATGCACGGTGTGATTTTCGACCCGCAACACGCGGTCGACATGGGCCAGTGGGGCGGGGCGGTGTGTGATGAAGATGACGGTGCGTTGCCTTAACCATGGCATGGCCAGATCCAGAAATCTGAGTTCGGACTCGGGGTCAAACATCGAGGTTGCTTCGTCCAGAACAAGGACGGGTGGGTCGGCGAGGATGGCACGCGCAATCGCGAGGCGTTGCCTTTGCCCGCCCGATAGCATGAGGCCCGAGTCGCCGACCGCGGTTTCGAGGCCTTCGGGCAACACGGAAAGGAATTCGTCGACGAGCGCCAGGTGACAGGCATGGGCGATCTCGTCGTCGGTGGCCTCCGGCCTTACGAAACGCAGATTTTCCTTGATGGTCGTGTCCAAAAGTTCAGTGTGTTGAGTCACCAAACAAATGGAGCGCCGCACCGACGAAAATGTCAGGCTTTGCAGGCTCTTTCCGTCGATGAGGACCTCACCTTTATCGCATCGCCACAGGCCGAGCATCAGGCTGACCAGCGTTGATTTTCCGCCCCCGTTGGGACCGGTTAATGCGACGATTTCTTTGGCGCTAAAGTTCAGGCTCACCTCATCGAGGACGGGCTCTCGGTCGGGATAGGCAAACGAAACGCCGCGAAACTCCACATCGCCGCGAATATCCTTGAGCTCGCCCTCTCCCTGCTCTTCGGCCGACAGTGCGAGCAGTTCGGCGAGCCGATCCAAAGAACCACGTTCTTCTTTGAAGCCGAAGATGATGGAAGTCATCGTGCGAAAGGGGGTGATGAGCAGGAACGAGTACATCACGAACTGTCCGAGTTCGACCGTCGATAGGCCTTGCGCCACGTAGCCCTGGCTGGTCGCATAGACCAATAATGCGACTGCGAAGAGTTCGATGGACCGAGTGATCGGCGAAAACGTCGCGTCGAGTCGACTCCTTTCACGCCCCACGTTGACGACCTCTGTCAGTCGATTCGAAAACTCTTGATGTCGTTCTGACTCGCGCGCAAATGTCTTGAGCAGCGCCACCACGCGGAGGTTTTCGAGGTCGATGGAATTGGCGCGTCTGATGGCCCTCCAATAGCGTTTCGAGATCGCTTCAATTTTTCGACCGGCCAGTCTAACTGCCAAGTACAGCAATGGTCCTGCGATGCTCGTGAGGAGTGTAAGCTGCCAAGAAATCGACAAGGCAAAGGCCAGTGCGCCGACGCTCGTCACGAACGCGCCAATCAGCATAGGCGGCTGAGCCATCACCAAGTTTCGGACGCCCCAGAGGTCGTGGAATTCACTGTCTGTCATCGCAGTTGTTCCCAAACGTTGATGGTCGGCCAGGCTGAGCGCGAGCAGGTGAGCGTGAAAGTCTTCACGCGTGGACTTCTCGATTTTATTGCTGACGTTTTGGGCGGCAAACGACGTCCACGCCGCAAAAACCATTCGGAGGAACATCAGGACGGCGACGAGGACCAATGACCAGGACAAGGAAGACAAGGTGTTGGCGATCAGCGCTTCGATCGAGGCGCCGGCGACCAGTGGCAATGCCAATGTCGTCGCCGAGGCCAACAGCTCCCCCACAAGAATCAAGAGCAGCAACGACGCATGAGGGCGTGCGCGCTGCAAAATGAACGTTATGGCGGGGTGTTTCAGCATCGATGTTTCGTACAGTCTCGTGCCGTGCGCTGCAAGCAACACAAGAAAGCAAAACGGGGCCGTTGGCCCCGTTTTTCGGTATCATGTCTGCTCGGGCTTAGAGCACGCCACGTCGTCGCTGGTCGCGTTCGATGCTGCGGAAAAGGGCTCCAAAATTGCCCTCACCAAAGGCCAGGTGATTCTTGCGCTGAATCAGCTCAAAGAAGATTGGGCCGACAGCGTTATGCGTGAAGATCTGGAGCAAGTAGCCTTCTTCGTCACCGTCGACGAGGACGTTGTGCTTCTTGATTCGGGCGTGGTCTTCAGTGACGTTTGGAACGCGGTTGTAGACGGTGTCGTAGTACTCGTCGTCGATGTCGAGGAAGTTCACGCCTGTGCCTTCCATCTGGTCGAGCGAATCGAGCAGGCTTTCCGTCGCGAGAGCGATGTGCTGAATGCCCGGCCCTTTGTACTCACGAAGGTATTCTTCGATCTGCGATTTGGCCTCGGTGCCTTCGTTGATCGGAATGCAGAACGATCCGTCGGGCGAACGAAGTGCGTAGCTGAGCAGGCCTGTTTCGTCGCCACGGATGTCGAAATAACGAACTTCAGTGAACCCGAAGATGTTTTTGTAGAAGTCTGCCCATTGGATGAGCGTGCCCTTCATGACGTTATTTGTAAGGTGGTCGATCGTATGGAAGCCCTTATCCGGCACAACCGTTGGGTTTGCGTGGTCTTTGAACTCTGCTTCGAAAAATTCGGTGGGGTTGTCCACAAAGTAAATCAAGCTGTCGCCGATGCCGTAGATGGCGGGCAGGTTGTAGGCTGCTTTCGTCGACTCGGTTGGGTCAAAGGCTCGTGCGCCGCGTTTGATGGATTCCTCGTACGCAAACTTGGCGTCCTCGACAAACATGCCCATTCCGCTTGCGCTAGGTCCGTGGGTCGTACGGAAGTGGCCAGCAAATCCGTCGCCCTCGTTGACTAGGAACACGATGTCATTCTGTTTGAACGCATCGACTTTGCCCGATTTGTGTTGGAACAACTTCGAAAAACCGAATTTCTCGAAAAGAGCGCCCATGTTGAAGTCGGCGTCTGCCGAAAACTCAAGGAATGCAATGCCTTTGAGGCCAATTGGATTATTTGTCGTCATGTAAAAAGCTCCGGACGTAGGCGCGTGAAACGCAAGATTTACTCACGCCCTCAGTGTAGCGTCGGTTCTATCGGAAAAAAGAATAAAGTTTCACGGATCTTTATCTGATAACCTGATGGAGTTGAATCCTTGGAGAAATCATGAATCTTCATCTCGACGGGCTCGAGGCTTTGGATGCCATCGTGCGCACAGGCTCTTTTGCTGCGGCGGCGCGTTCGCTAAAAAAGGCCCAATCAGCGGTGTCCTATGCCGTCCAACAGCTCGAAACCAGTCTAAATGTTGTGGTCTTTGACCGCAGCGGCCATCGCGCAGCTTTGACCGACGAAGGACGACTTGTGCTTGAGGAGGGCAGAAACCTTCTTGCCAGCGCACGTCGTATTGAGTCGCTCGCCAAACAGATGGGGCAGGGATGGGAAGGGCGGCTCGAGGTTGTGGTGGACGGGATTTTGCCCATGAAGCCGGTGATGTCGGTTCTAAAACAAATGTCGGACGAGAACATCCCTACTCAGATTCAGGTCAAAGTAGAGTTCTTGGGCGGGGTTCAGTTTCGGTTCGAGCGCGACGATGCCGACATCATGTTCGTCAACGACTTCGAGGTCCGCGACAACCTTGCAGCGACGCCGTTTCCTGATGTGACCGTCGTGCTTGCCGCTTCACCCGATCACCCGCTCGCCCAGCGCGAGTCGGACCAGCCGTGGACGAGGTCCGAGCTGCAGTCGCATGTCGAGATTTCGGTGCATGACCCGAGCGAATCGCGCCGTTCAGATCCGACGACATTTGGTGGGCTGCGTGTTGTCTATTTGAGTGATTTTGCGACCAAGCGCGACGCGTTGCTGCTGGGGCTTGGTTTTGGTTGGGTGCCGCTTTATCTGGTCGAAGCCGACCTGCAGGCGGGACGACTGGTCGAAGTCCTCTATGAACGCGGCTCTCGTTATAGTTTTCAACCGATGCTGGTTCAGCGAACCGATCGGTATCTTGGCAAAGCTGGGCGGCGCTTTTTTGAACTCTTGAAGCCGTGAATCAGTGGGGAATCGGCTGATCAGGTGTTTGGATTTCTGTGGGCTTGTCGACCAGAGGATCGAGCAGCGGCAACATGTGTCCAACGATGGTCACGGGCAGCGAGCTCGTAAATGTAAAATCATCGGCCTTCTCGCCCTCAACGAAGGCCGTCATGGTCCCATAGAAGCGGTCTTCGATGAAAAACACAAAGGTCGCCGAGCGCGAGATTGCTACCGATGTGAGTTTTTCGCCCCTTGGTCCGAACGTGTAACGTTGATGATCGCCTGTTCCCGTCTTGCCGCCGATCGTCCAGTCTCGAGTTCGATTACGATTGATTCGTCGCGCCGTGCCAGACTCGACGACGCCGAGCAATGCCTCACGCAGGGTGGCGGCGGTCTCGGCGGCCAGGACGCGTTCTGGAGGCGCAGGATCACGCTTCATGACCGTGTCGTAGGGTGTGTTCGCTGCAAAATGAATCGATGAGATACGGGTTTTGGGTAATTTCAATCCCCCGTTCAGAACGATTCCTATCAGGTCTGCGAGTGCATCAGGTCGGTCCGCGGAGGAACCAATCGCCGTCGCATATGAGGCTACAAGGCGGTCAAAAGGATATCCGAGGCGCTTCCATTGCGCGTGCAATTGAGCGAATGCATCTTGCTCAAGCATGATGCGAATCCGCATATCCTGGCCGCTCTTGCGGTTTTTCTTGAAGAGCCACGAGTAGATTTCTTGCCTCAATTCCGGCGTGGCATCGACCGCAGACTGCAAGGTCAGGTCGGGGGTTTTGCCAAGTTCCCTCAAGAGCCAGAGTTCCAGCGGGTGGCAACCTGCAAGGTAGGCTCGATCGTTCCAGCTTGGCCATTTCGCGGGGTCGACGTCGTTAAAGATCGCCTCTTCGGTCGAAAATGCGACGGGTCCGTACACCTCGTTCACAACGGCATTCACGGTGTAGATGTCGTGGTCGGGATACACCACACGATAGGCGGCAATCAGTTTTCGTGGGGTCCATTTCTGGCCCCGCAGGAATTTTCGGAACGCGGTTTTTTGGTCGAGTCCTGCGTACTTGAACCAGAACTGGCCCAGAAAGACCGTGCCTTCAAAATCCGCAAAGCGCGCCAGATACTCGTGTCGAGCCGGGTGGTCTTCGTTCATCAGAATCGTGCGATCTGAGCCAGGCATGTCGAACATGTGGAATCGGATCACCTCACGAATCACGCGGATAAATGGCAGATTAATCGACTTTTTGAACGCCTCGCGAATCGTGGGATTTTGGTGGTCATCCTTGTCACTGAAGTTTTCGAAGCGATGCAGACCGCCGCCGGTAAAAAACGCCTCGTTGGGGTTTGCCGAAAACCGTCGCTCCATCGAGGCCTCCAGCATCTGCTTAAGGTCGCCATCTGGGTGGCTGCTCAACCAACCAAGTCCCCATTGCCGAAGCGAATCAATCGGGTCAAACGTGATGGCTTTGCGCTCGGTGTTGGTCATGGGGCGATAGAGGCCGTACATCGTCTCGACCAGATCTAGGTAGGCCGCGAGTGTCCGCAGTTTTGCGGTGGAACCGAGGTCCAATTTGACGTGTTCATTGATGTTCAGCGGTTCGTCCAACGTGTCGGCCTGCACTCTGAGTAGGTTCTCGGCGCCCTTTCTCTCGTAAAGCGTAAAGCTGTAAATCACGTCGGCCGCGTCGCCTTCGCCGAATCGATCAACACCAAGATCTGAAACGGTTGACTTGTTGGACAGGCCCTCCAGCATATTTTCGACGGCGAGTTGCACATCCATGTCGACCGTTGTGTCGACCGTGGCGTCCAGGCGGTCCAATTCATAAAGCGTGGCGACATCCGTGGCTTCCAGCGTGTGGGTTCGCAGGGCCGAGATCAATTTCTGGCGGCTGAAATCGAGTTTCTCGGGCGCGAAGGCGACCTGAATTTGACTGCGCGAAATCGTCGCTGCGTGCGCCAGTGCCGGCGAGATCATGCCGTCACGCTCAAGGATCCGCAGGTACGCGTCCGTTTTTTCCTCCAAGGCATCGGTCGCGGTCGTGAGCAACTCGGTGGGGCGGCGGTGGGCGAGCATGAGGTTGACGATCTGACGGTAGATTCGCCCTTGCTCAAAAAGCCTTTCGGCCGAGACCGGCAAGAGATCGGAGGCCTCCTTTAAAAGGGTGCTCGCGTACTCGAAGTCGGTTCCAAACCAGGCATTTAGCCCGTCTGGAATGCCAAAGACTTCGCCAAAGCCGGCGATCGATGCCAATGGAACGCCATTTAAATACGTAAGGACAAGCTCTTCCTGCCATTCAAGTGTCACCGGTCCGTGCAAATAGGTGCGTAACGACGCGCTCATCATCTGTTGGAGCTTGTCCGCAGGAGTCGCGGTTCTGCCGTCCTCGGAATGTCTGAATTTCTCGATTTGGGTCGCAAGTGTTGAACCGCCAGAAGGGCGTTTTTCGCCCCCGAAGACCCTGTCTTCTGCCAGTCCCACGACGGCTTGACCCAATCGCTGCCACTCCACGGCCGGGTTTTGTTCGGGCCGTTCGGAGCTCAAGAGATCTCGGTTTTCAACATAGAGGAGCGTCGAGACCACCAGCGGCGGGACGTCGTCAAATTTGGCCCAGATCCGGGTAGGGTATTGCGAGTCGTAAAGCAGGTTTTTCTTGTAGTCGTAGACCTTCAACCCCGCCTGATTTTTCTCGTCAAAAAGCGGGAAGACGCCCAACGAACTCAGTTTCTCGAATTGTGGACTCACCTGTGCCTGATGGCTAACCCGGTAGCCTTGAGACTCCAGAAATTGCACGAGCGCAGGGATGCGGGAGTAGCCCAAACGTTTATCGTAGGGGCCTTCAGGCGAGGCAATCACGTGTGGGCCCTTGCCCTCCTCGACACTCCAGGTCACGTCATGGGTCGCACGTGTGAAAAAGTGAGATTGCAGCCAAGAAGTCCTCATTTCGGCAACGCCAAGCGAGGCCAAAACGGCGAGGATCACAAAGATCCCGATCCAAACCAGATATTTGGGACGGTTGCGTTTAACCATTTCTCTTTCAACGCCCTCGAACCACGGTAACGTAAGCAAGTGACCGCCGACGGCAGCAGCTGCATTCCATGTTAATACTTAGGCACCGTTTGAGGAATTTCTAGATTCATGGTTGGAAATAACAAAATGAATGAAGCTGAGTCGCAGCAATCCAACATCGCGGGCAACGAACCACGACTCTGGGAGAATCCCAACCTCGTATGGGCCGGCCTCCTAGCGCTATGGGGCGTGGGGCTGATTAGGCGGATGTTTTTCGGATTTGTTCCGGGCGATTTTACTGCCTATTTGAGCGCGGCCGACCTATTCGCTGCTGGACTTGACCCTTATACAAACGCCCGTTTTTCGACACCTCGATACGAAGGCTTTCCCTATAATTACTTCCCGGGAACCCTCTTCGTTATCGCGCCGCTGGCGTATATTAGCACGGTCGTGGCGACCAGTGTTGATTGGGTCTTGCGCGCATTCCTTCTGGTCTTCACCGCAAAGACCTTGCAAAAACACATCGTTCCCAAGATTCCGATTCATTACGTTGCTTTGGTGATGGCGCTGCACGAGCCGCTGATGATTGACCAACTTGTGGGCAACCTGGTCACGTATCTTTTTGCAGCCTGGGCAGCATGTCTGGAGTTGTCGAGACGAGCTCAGAATTGGCGATGGTTGGGCCTGGCTTTCTTGTGCGGCGTCGTCATTTCCTTCAAGCCATTTTGGCTGATTCCGGCAGGATGGATTTTGGTGTCGCGGAGTCGCTGGAGGTCGCTTGCCGCCTTGATCCTCGGTGTCTGCAGCACCCCTGCGGCGTCGTTCTTATTGCCGCGTTTTTTTGACACCTTTGCCGCGCACACCAACGCGATGCGCGACTTTTATTTTTCGGTGGATTTGCTGAGCCTATTTGCGCCAGCGTATTTTGTCGCACTGCCACTGGCCGCCGTGATGGCCCTTATTTGGTGGAGGCGTCACCCGTCGGAATGGGTGTTTTTGTTGGGGTGTGTTTCTGTACCGATCTGGCCGCGAGTTGCGACGTATTCGTACGTCATCACGTTGCCGTTTTCTCTGTATTTGATGCGTCGATTTGGAATCGCGAAGGGGGTGAGTTTCTCGATCGTCACGATTGGGCCGCTCCCTTGGTTGATGCGAGACTCAGGTTTTCTTCCCGGCGAGCAGCTTGAAAACTATGTGATGTTCATATGGGTCTGCGCAGCGGCATTTCTGTGCGCTTACCTTCTGGTCGCGGAATCAAGGGACGCAGTGCCCGTGGAGGCTCTATGACGACGCCCTTGAAAAGTCCCTGGAAACGTCCCTTCGATCTGGACACGGTCTGGGCCGTGTTGCCCTTCGGTTTGATCGGGATGGGTTTTTCGCTGATGCCGCTCAAGTCTTGGGATTATTGGTGGCATCTGGCCTACGGTCGGGTCATCGATCGCACGCACGAAATGCCGCTTTTCGCCGACTTTCTGTACACGATGCCGGCCGATGCGCCGTCGTACGTTCAGGCCTGGCTTTCCCAATGGGCGCTTTTTCGAATCCACGAAATCATAGGCCTAGCGGGCGTTCTGATTCTCCGCGATTTTCTGGCCATTGGGGCTTTTGCTCTCTTGGGTTACTGGTCGGCTCGTCGAAGCGGGTCCTGGGCGATCGGGGCCATTCTGACGCTTCTGGCCGCTCCATTTGGGTTTCTTTGTATCGCTGCCAGAACTCATTTGTTGGCTTGGCCTTGGTTTCTGCCCTTGATGGCCGTGGCCTACGGGGTGAGGACCGGCCGATTGAGTCGATATTGGTTGGCGACGATTCCAGCTCTGTCTGTGCTTTGGAGCAATATCCACGGCACCTTCATGATTCCCACGCTGGTGTGTTTGGCGTTTCTTGGGGCCTCGATCGGTGACCGTCTGGTGCGACCGACCGAGTTTTCGAAGACCAAAGTGGTCTCTTGGGCGGCGACGACGCTTTTTTCGGTGCTCGGGATCTTGCTCAACCCCCGCGGTTTCGAGATTTTTCTGTATCTGCAGGACCTCACAACCAATCAGGAAAACCGCACGTATATTACCGAATGGTTCCCAGCGACCCCGTTTTATCCACCTTTTTACGGTGCGCTCTTTTGGGTCCTTCTGGTGGGACTTCTGGCGCTGATGGCCAAAGAATGGCGGAAAGTGGACCTTGCGGATCTTTTCTTGTTCGCCGGCTTTTCGCTGCTGGCCATTGGGCAGTCTCGGGCCTTGCTTTGGGTTGGACTTTGTTTCCCGGTTGTCGCGGCACCCTATGCAGCGCAGTTTCGGGTGATTTTTGGGCAAGGCGAGCCGACTTCGAAAGCGATGCAGGCCGTGAATGCACTGATTGCCGCTGGGCTAATTATCGGCGTGGTTGGCATGCAGCCTTGGTCGGGCGAGAACGTTCGCGCCGCCGAAACTCAGATATCACCCACCCGGACGACGGCACCATTGCTGGGTCTCGTCATGGACGACACACCTGTCGAAGCCGTCCAGTGGCTCAAAGATCATAAACAAGATTGGCGAGTTTTTCATGACCATCGCTATCCAGGCTACATCCTGTATGAGCTCCAGGACGCGTACCCAAAACAAATGGTCTACGTCGATAATCGGGTCGAGCTGCCCAGCGCAAAGGACTGGCGGACCTTTGATGCGGTCAGCAACGGAGAAGGCTGGAGAGAGACCTTTGCAAAATACGACGTGAATGCTGTGGTTGCGGCGATGAAGACTCAGTCGAAGCTCGTGAGAGCTCTTGAAGGTTCATCCGAGTGGAGCCAGAAGTTCCGAAACGAACACTATGTCTTGTTCGTGCGGGAGTAGACCCCGCGCGTGACATTGAGGCGTACGCGTAGGACTTCCTTGAGCATCTCGTAGGACTCAAAAACGTAGCGCTGTGACTCGTTGACAGCCCCTTTTGTGTCGCTCAAGTCTCGGTGCATCCACTCGATCGGTACTTCGCCGATACGCAGACCTGCGGATGAGAAGAAGTAGAGCAACTCCACGTCAAATGCCGATACCTTCCACCCTCGGGCATCCTTTGCGGTTTCAAACACAGAGAGCAGCGGGAAGAACTCGAGGGCATGCTCGCGTCGACAAGCCTTGAAACCACATTGGGTGTCTTCGATTTCTGCGAGCAAGAGCGTCTTGCGAAACCCGCGAAACGCGCGGCTTCCCAGCTGTCTAAGCGACGAAAACCCCTCGCGCTCACCGCCGCGAGAGCCAATGACCACGTCGAATCCCTGCTCAAATAAGGGCGAAAGCTTCTGCCATTCCTTGAGCGGCGTGGATTGGTCCATGTCGGTGAACAGGACAATCTCGCCGCGCGCGATCTGAATTCCGGCCCATACCGCTGCGGGTTTGCCCCCGTGTTTGATGTCCACGGATGTAAAGTTGGGCCGCGTCCGAACGAAGTCGCGAACGAAGTCTGCAGACCCATCGGTCGATTCGTCGTTTACAACGATGACCTCCCAGGTGCCCGGCTCATGCGATTCTATGAGGTAGGAGTGGACCTCTTCCAAGGCCCCGTTTTCGAGGTTTTTGAGTTCGTTATAACAAGGAATCACGACCGAGAGGTGCGGGGTGTTCATCGTTTGAAATCGACGGTTCGGAGGATTTCACCCTCGGAGATGTCGCGCTTTGACATGTACCCGCCATACTTACCGATATCTGACTCCATAATCGCGTCTGCCGGCAGCCGTTTGGTGTCCATGGGCTCCATCATATACATGTCTCGACGCAGGAACTCGTCTTTGCGAATCGTCCTGCTGGACTTGGCCACGCGCTCAAATCCTGCTTCGTGCTGTGGGGCGATCGAGAAGAAAAAGACCAGGGCGCCACAGATGAGACCAAATATGGCAGCGGACAAAAATAATTTGTTTCGAGCGGTCATGACGACCTAACGGGTACGGGGAGTCGTCAGAGTGTATTCCGATCTGGCGCGGGGGGGAAGGCGCCTAGCGGGTAAGTCGACGAAGGATTTCGGTGGGCTGACATCCCACGACACGATCGCTTGATGAAATGAAGGTGGGGACGCCAGAAACGCCCAGTTCATAACCCAACGCCCGATTCTGGATCACTTGAAGCTCCCAGTGGCTCGATTCGCACGCGGTCAGGCCACGTTCGGGGCAAAGGCCCACGCTGCGAGCTGCGTCACACAGGACTTGGTCGTCCTCAATATCGGCGCCCTCCCGCCAGTACTTGTCCATGAGCGCATCTTTGAGAGGCACGAGTTTTCCGTGTGCGCGTGCCCACTCCGTCAAGGCTAGGGCACGCATCGAGTTCGGAACATGTTCCGGGAACTCCATCTCGATGCCGAATCGCTCGGCAACCTGAAGGATATAGTCTCTGCCTTCGCTAAGGCGCTCCGCGCCCATGAGTGCGACGGCGCTGATGCCACCACGTGGGATTTCCGGGTGCACTTCGAATCCCCGCCAATCGATCTCAAGGTCGATGGTTGTCATCAATTCCGCGAGTGGCCCGCGTTCGGCCACGTAACAGAATGGGCAGATAAAGTCGGAGAAAACGGTAATTTGTTGCACGGTGAACCTCAGAGGCGCCAAGACGGCACTTCATGTCCAGAAGATGCCGCCCATAAGGCCCAAGTCTCAAAATACCCTGTTTTCACCAGAGAATCACAAAAATCTTGGTGTAGGTGTTGCGCGAAACCTCGTCCGGCGCGATGCTCACCCCGATGGCAAAAGACAAAAAATATGAAACGAAGTCGATCACGCGCAATCGCAAAGCGTTACACCACTATTTTGTGGACGAAGAATACGAATGCGGAATCGTGCTTTACGGCTCGGAAGTTAAAAGCTTGCGAGACGGCAGGGTACAACTGACCGATGCCTACGCTCGATTCGATGGAAACGAGCTGTATTTAGTGTCGGCTCATATTTCGCCGTATCCGTTTGCGACCCACGTGAATCACCTGCCTGAGCGGTCTAGGAAGCTCTTGATGCATCGCCGAGAACTCAATCGGCTGCGCAATAAGCTTGAGACCGCGGGGTACACGCTGATCCCGCTGGAACTCTATTTCAGTGGCGCCCACGTCAAAGTCCGCCTTGGCCTTTGCCGCGGCAAGAAGCTTTTCGACAAGCGGGAATCCGTCAAAAAGCGTGAGGCCGCTCGTGAAATCGCGCGTGAGACGATGGACGCTCAACGAAAGTGGAAAGACTGATTTAGATCAGCAGAGTCAGGTAGTAGAGCGCGAACACGCTTAGAGCGATGGTTCCGGCGATGCTCATGGCGCTCAGCCAGGGTTTTGGCCTGTCAGCCTCGTCCACAAAGCGCATCGCTCGATGATTAAAAAATGCCAGCACTGGCGCGGTCATGAACGACAGCGTAGTCGCGATGTCGATAAGGCGCGGCAATCCACTCAAAAAGAGCGCTAGAATCGCTGTGGCGCCCGCTGCTTGGACGATGATCGCCAACCAATAGGTTTTGCGGCGTTCCATATTTTCGTTGTGATCGGTCTCTGGGCCTCGAAGGCGATCCAAAAGGGTCACGATGGCCCGCGGGAATCCATCGAGCACCGTCAGCGTGGTCGAAAACATCACTGCAAATGCGCAAACACCGATCAAAGGTCGGCTCCAGTCTCCCAAAGTTTCTTGATAAAGCGAGAGTACCTGCGCCGCAAAACCCCCGGCGCTCTCCTGAATTGGGACGTTTTGGCCGTGCATCACGCCAGCTCCGAGCAACAGGAAGCAGATCGCCAAAAATGCCGTTCCAAAATACCCGATATGAAAGTCGAGAATGGCTTCACGAACCGTGGGTTTATGGCCGGTGTCTTGGCCCTTCGCCAATGTCCATAATGAACTCCAGACAGCGACATCGATTGCTGAGGGCATCCAACCGACCAATGCCGCCACAAACATGATGGTCTTGTGGTCCATCTGTGACGGTGCAAGCCAGAACTCTGCTGCTCCAAAATCAATCCGGGGCAGCACCAGCGCGGTTGCCGCGACCGTCGAGACGGTAAAAACGGCCACCAGAAC
Organism: uncultured Bradymonadales bacterium; assembly: GCA_964394615.1. Classification (GTDB taxonomy): domain Bacteria; phylum Myxococcota_A; class Bradymonadia; order Bradymonadales; family Bradymonadaceae; genus JBFFMO01. The sequence continues at coordinate 216,627 of CAYMYJ010000005.1, forward strand.
TTTCACGATCTTGTCTAACCAATGATAGCGCCCGACCCCGAGCACGATCCCGCAAATCGCAAGCAGCCCGGCCGAAATCTGAACCGGTGTTCCCGGCATGCCAAAGGCGGCTTTAGCGAGCCCGGCCGTGACGACCGTCACCCCGGCCTGGACGGCAAACATCGTGGCGACGGTCAACAACCCGTAGATGACCAAGACCCAACGGCCTTGTCTGCGATATCCCTCAAGCAACGATGTGCCCGTGGCGGCCGCGAACTGAGGGCCAAAACGAAACGCAGGGTATTTGGCCAGGTTTGCGATCAAAATCAATCCGCCAAGCGCAAGCCCCCAGCCAGCCCCCGCGCGAGTGGCCTGAACCAGATGTGAAACTCCGACCGCCGCTGCGGCGAAGATCAGCCCGGGCCCCAGAACTTTCCAAAATGAGGAAGCGTCAGACATCATGCCTCAGAATGAAAACGAGAATGACATTTCAGGGTAGATCGAAGAGCAGTCGAAACAATTGGTGAGGACCCGCTCGTAGACGACTCCAACGCTGATCGCGACATTTTGTTGAACAGTGATGATTCCGAGTCGCCCACCCACCGATTGCTGGTCGTCAAAGTCTTGGCCAACGTACCAGTAACGGTAAAAACCACCGATGAAGGGGTGGACTTCTGGGACCTGCCAAAACACGTATCGCGTGCCAGGAGTGAACGTGGCCACGAAGGGGTCGTGGGCTAACCAGGCTGCGGTGGTGAACGAAAGTTCGAGTCCTTTCGCGACGAAATAACCTGCGCCAATCGACACGACGACGTAGGAGCCGCCTTCGGAGACCTGTACACCCAACCCGCCCGAAAGACTGACTTTGCCTTCGTCGAAGGGGGTGGGCCTAGATTCTGCGGCGGCTAGAGATGGGAGGCTGGCAAAAAAAATGACCAGCAGGAGACGAGCGGTCATCGCGTCACCGGGAAAAAAGTATTACCCGGTTTGGTACGCAGTGGGACGGAATCCGTCAAGATGGCGAGGAGTTCAGCGGTAAATTGTGCGCGAAATCTCTTCTCCATCGTTGTCGAAATTGACCCAGAGGCCTTCGCGTTCGCCGTTGTGGTATTCGCCCTCAGACTTCACAGCTCCGTTGGTGTGATACTGAACCCAGATGCCTTCTTTGGTGCCGTAGTCGTACATGCCTTCTTCAGCGACCTCTCCATTCGTGTGATAGCGAACAAAGGGGCCATGACGTGTTCCGCGGTCAGTGGCGCAGTAGGTTTCGTAGTCTGTGATGACCGAGTCGGTGTAAATCGGGCAATCAAGTTCTGGCATTTCAGGTTCGCGCTCGACTTCGACGTACACAATGCTTGTGTGGTCGTAGTGCTGGTAGCGCGGATAATAAACGTAACGATAGCTGCGATGGTATCGCGGATGAACGTATTGCACACGATGGCGCGGGTAAGTCACGACCGATCGATGCGTGACGGACGGGCGACGATTCGACTCGTTCCGTTGATTATTGTGTGAAGGCCCACGGACCGTGGTTGTAGTCCGAGTGGTCGTGGTGCGCTGGGTTGTTGGACGTACCGTGGTCGTGGTGCGCTGGGTTGTTGGACGTACAGTGGTGCGAGTTGTCGTCACCGTGCTTGAACCCTTTTTCTTCTTCTTTTTCGAATCCGTTGTCGTCTTTTTCCCTGCCTGCTTATGCACACGTTCGCCGCCGGAACGGGATTCTTTTATGATCTCTTGAGCTTGCACATCCGGAATGCCGAGAAGAGTGATGCTGCTCAGGATGAGTGCAGCGACAATGGGCAGTGTTTTGAAAATGTTCATTGGGCTCACCTTTGTTCTCGCGTCAAAGCTGACACGTACGTCGTACTAAATAAGACGACCTGCCGAGGCATCGATTCAATTTCTGTCCAAAAAAAGGACGCCGAAGGCGGACAGCGTCAAAGATAGAGCCCGGAGGCAAGTGTGCAACTCGTGGGAGGCGAATTTGAGTTACCCAGGGCTGCCGTGGGCGTCCATGGAAAGAGCGCGGGCCTCGAATTTTTAGGGTGGAGCGCGCTGGGAGGCAGGCAAAAAAAATGACCAGAAATGAGCTGGTCATCGTCATCATCACGGGAATTTCGTCAAGCAGGGGAGCTCATCGGTACATTGTGCGAGAAATTTCTTCGCCGTTCTTGTCGAAATTGATCCACAGGCCTTCTCGTTCTCCGTTGTGGTACTCGCCCTCGGACTTCACGGCACCGTCGGTGTGGTACTGAACCCAGGTGCCTTCTTTTGTGCCGTAGTCGTACATGCCTTCTTCCGCGACTTCTCCATTCGTGTGGTAGCGAACGAAGGGACCATGACGTGTTCCGCGGTCGGTGCTGCAGTAGGTCTCGTAGTCGCTGACGACCGAATCAGTGTAGATTGGGCAATCAAGTTCGGGCATCTCAGGTTCGCGTTCGACTTCGACGTACACGACGCTCGTGTGGTGGTCGTGATAGCGCTGGTATCGAGGAAAATAAACGTAGCGATAGCTGCGATGATATCGAGGATGCACGTATTGCACGCGATGGCGCGGGTAGGTCACGACCGACCGATGCGAGACGGCTGGGCGGCGATGGTTTGACCTGTCGTGACGGTCGTGGCGATCCTGTCGGTCGTGTCGGTCGCGTGACGTCTGTCGCACTGTGGTGGTTCGAGTGTTGGATGACCGTTGTGTCAAGGCCGGACGACGATCGGTCGTTCGTCTCGTCGTCACGGTGCTCGAACCCTTTTTCTTCTTTTTTGAGGACGTCGTGGTGCGCTTGCCGGCTTGCTTATGAACTCGCTTACCACCGGTGCGGGATTCCCGGATGATTTGTTGGGCTTGTACGTCGGCGGTATCTAAAAATGCGATGCTGCCGATGATGAGGGCAGCGACAATCGGCAATGCTTTGAAAATGTTCATTGGGTTCACCTGTGTTCTCGCGTCAAACCAGACACGTCATTCGTACATTAGGACGACCGAAAAACGCGTGTATTCAACTTCACCCCAAAAAAATGGCATCTGTGGCCGACCGCGTCAAAGATAGAGATGGAGGCGAGTATGCAACATGTTGGAGATGAATTTGCGGTTTGGCGTGTACTGCTGAAGCCTTCGACTCGCCCTGGGCCGAGAGCCGGATTGGTTCTGGCGAGCGTCTTGGGCGTGCCCCTCAAAGAAGCTCAGGACACGCTGAAGCTGGCGCCGTTTCATATCCCGATAAATCTTTCCAAAGACGAGTCCCTTGCCCTCGCAGAAAGACTTCGTGCGGTGGGATTGGTCGTGGAGCCCGAACCCGTCACAAACCCTCCAACGATCACGTGTGCGACTCATTCTAATCTTTCGAATGACGGGCAATGCAAGGACTGCCGCCAATGGATTTGCGTCGTTGACCGGGCTGCTGCGATGGGCGCGTCGCTTTGTCCTGACTGTTATCGGACGTTTTTGACCCGGCGTGTCTGGAGGTACGGACGCACCGCGGTACTCTTTGCCGTGCTTGTTGGTGTGTTGGTTTGGGCCTGGGAGGACCGTCAACGTCGTGAGGACCGCCGAGAATGGCGAGTTCCGCTGAAGGTGGGCGTTTTTGTGATTCAGGATGGAGACGTCGACTCCGCTGCAATTGCGGGTCTTTCTGGGCGCGCCGACGAGATGATGGATATTTTGGAGGTCGAATATCGGCGTTATGACGGCAAGATCTCCCCGTTTGAATTGCGAATATTGGGTCCCATCCCGCTCCCAGAGGCGTTGCCGACGCTGGAAAGCGACGACTTTTTGGCGCGCGTTGAATTCACGTTCCAGATGTGGCTTTTCCGTCGCTCTGTCGCAAAATCGCTTGGACAGCCCATCGACGATATCGACGTGAGCCTTCTGATGGTGGCCCGACCTGCGCGTGGGAATCAGCCGCGGATTTTTGAAGGAATCGCCGCCCGAGACGGGGATTTTGGTGTCGTGCAGATTGAGCTTGGTGAGGACACCGTTGACCTCGCGGTGATCACCGCCGTGCATGAAATGCTTCACACGCTGGGGGCACGAGACAAATACGACTTGAGCACGGGCGAAGCAGAATATCCTGCGGGATATTATGACTCGAGGACTCGCTATCCGCAGCGATACATGGAGATCATGGCCCACGACATTCCGCTCGCGGAGGGAAAAAGTCGTCTGCCGAGCCTCGTAGGAGAGGTTCGGGTCGGCAATTCTACCGCTCGTGAAATCGGCTGGATTCGCTAAAGGTGCTTTCTCGCTTCACAAATACTGCGAAATCTGCCAAACATGAGCAGAGCAGCCCTCCCGCGGGTAGCGGTTGCGACAGCCCTCCAAACTAAAAATAGCGTTCATCATCATTTTTGTACGCATCCAGCAGTAGCGGTTACATGGGTCGAAAACGACGCAGAAGCCGGGGCCGCAGCGGGGAATCAATTTCCGCAGTCAACCCCGAAGAGTTCACAAGGTTGCACGAGCGCCTTACAGATTACACACCCATCCAGCCTTTGGACCGAATTCAGCTCGAGACAACTCGTGACGAACCGATAGGTCGGATACTCGACCTCATCACCCCAATTGGGCGTGGTCAGCGTGTTCTCGTTACGAGTCCTCCAAAAGCCGGTAAGACGATGCTGCTTCAGCGCATCGCCAAGGCTGTGAAGGCCAATCACGAGGATATTCATCAGATCGCGTTGCTCGTCGACGAACGGCCTGAAGAAGCCACAGATTTTACGCGAAATTTGCCGATTGATGTGCGCTTCTCGACCACTGACCGTACGCCTAAAGAGCATATTGCTCTGGCCGAAGCGGTGTTCAAAGAAGCGGTTGAGCGCTTGTTGGACGGTCAGGATGTTCTGATTCTTCTGGACTCCATCACTCGACTCGCACGGGCGTATAATACGACCTATGCCAGCTCAAGCCGCACGCTTTCGGGCGGTGTCACGGCTGGTGCGCTCGACCGTCCACGCCAGCTTTTCGGAACGGCGCGAAACCTCGAAGAGGGTGGAAGCCTGACGATCATCGCTACCGCGTTGGTCGACACGGGAAGCCGCATGGACGAGGTGATTTTCCAGGAGTTCAAGGGAACAGGAAATTGCGAAATCGTTTTGAGCCGCAAACTTGCTGAACGACGGTTGTTCCCAGCGGTCGAGATTTCGACCAGTGGAACACGGCGCGAAGAGATGCTGCTTAACGATATCGAGCGTGAGAAGTACCCTGTACTTCGTCGCAAACTTGCCGATATGGGCGAGGTCGAGTCACTTGAGTGGATGCTGAAGCGCACCAAACAATCACGTACGAACCTTGAGCTTATCAAGGGCATGTTGAACTGATTCTTCGCCGAGTATTAGTGCGCCGGGCTCCTGCCCGGCATCACGACCTACACGGCCTTCGAGAACCCTGTTTGCTTCTTGCGATAGGTGTCGAAGATGCCGGCAATATTTCGCACAAAGAACCTGCCCTTGGGGGTCACACGAAAACCAACCTCGTCAATTTCGACGAGGTCTTCGTTGGCGAACGCTTTGAGTTCGGCGAGTTCGGCTTCGAAATAGGTGCCGAAATCGATGCCGTGCTCCTTCGAGAAGTCTGCAAAGTCGATGTCGTTCGAACACATGGTCGCCATGATGACTTCACGTCGAATTTGGTCGTCCGGTGTCAACGTAATGCCGCGGTCGATCGTTGGCGTTTTTTCGTCCAGCGAATCGTTCCAGTCCGAAAGTTCGCGAACATTTTGGAAATACATCGTCTTGGTTTGCGAGATCGACGACATGCCAAATCCGTGAATATCCGTGCCTTTCCACGTGCTGTATCCTTGGAAATTTCGTCGCAAATTCCCTGACTCCAGCGCGGTAGAAAGAGCGTCGTCAGGCAGCGCAAAATGGTCCATTCCGATATGTTTCCAGCCCGCTTCCACAAATTGTTCTGCGGCTTGCTTGAAAAGGTCGAGCTTTTCATCGGGGGCGGGAAGTCGCGATTCAAGCAGTTTCTGCTGAGGAGCAGCCCAGGGCACATGCGCGTAGCTGTAGACTGCAAGTCGGTCAGGTCGAAGGCTGATTACGTCTTCGATGGTCTTCTTGAAGCTTTCGCGCGTTTGACCAGGGAGCCCGTAAATGAGGTCGAAATTAATTCCACCAAACCCTGCGTCTCGCAACCACTTCACGACCTGAGCGGTCTGTTCGAAGGGTTGCTCGCGATGAATTAGTTTTTGCACTTCGGGATTATGGTCCTGAACTCCAAGCGACGCTCGGTTGAAACCTGATTCCCGCAGGGCTCGTACATGTTCCAAACTGACTTCACGGGGGTCGATTTCCACCGAAATTTCGGCGTTTTCGGCAATCTTGAGCTGAGAAGTGACCATATGCGCCAATTCACGCAGTTCGTCGGGCGAAAAATATGTGGGAGTTCCACCTCCAAGGTGGATCTGAACCACTTCGCGGCCTGCCATATGGGGCATGCGCTGAGCGAACTCGATTTTGAGTCGCTCCAGATAGACGGCGGAAAGGGCCGTGTCTTTGGTGATGACTTTGGTGCAGGCACAATACCAACACAACGACTTGCAGAACGGCAGATGGAAGTAGATCGATAGGGGACCGTCGCCGGCCATCCCCGCCTCAAGTTCCTGCGGTTCAATGCCCCTAAACGACATCGCCGTGGGGTAGGAGGTGTAGCGTGGGGTAGGGGTGTCGAATCGTTTTAAGAGTTCGCGGTCGATATTCACAAGTCGCTCCAGCAGAGAAATACGTATCGCTGAAGAGCAGCATCTGTGCCACCGCTTTAGTTATTCTATAACAACCACTTAGGTCATATGTTTATGCCTCTTTTGCGCTAATATTGCGCCTTGGCGCCAAAAATGCGCAGCAGGCAGGCGTTAGAGGCCAAGGTTCTTGGCGATGATCTCTTTCATAATCTCTTGCGTGCCGCCGCCGATCGGCAGCAAACGTGCGTCCCGGCTAAGGCGTTCAACAAGGGTTTCGCGCATATAGCCCATGCCGCCGAAGAGCTGCACGGCCTCGTACGTAACGTCCACAGCAAGTTCTGCTGCCAGGTTTTTGGCCATCGAAACTTCACCCACCAGGTACTCGCCTTGATCCACGCGCGACGCAACCTGATACATAAAGGTCTTGGTCGCCGCCAAACGTGTGGCCATATCCGCCATTTTATGGCGAGTGACCTGAAATTTTGAGAGCGGCCGTCCAAAGACTTTACGCTCGTCGATCCAAGTGCGGCATTCCTCAAACGCCATCGTGGCCGTGGCCACGCCATAGGCGGCCAATGCGAGGCGCTCGTTTTGGAAATTCTGCATCAATGTAAAAAAGCCAGAGCCTTCGTCGCCCACCAGATTGGTGGCCGGCACGCGCACGTCCTGAAAGGCGAGTTCCGCGGTGTCACTGGCCCACCAGCCGGTTTTTCGTAAGGCGCGGGATACTTCGACCCCTGGCATCGACTTCTCTAGCACGATGAAGCTCAGGCCGCCGTGGGGGTCGTCGCTGGTCCGTACCAACGTCGTCAGGAAATCTGCGCGGACGCCGCTCGTGATGTAAAGTTTGGCGCCATTCACGATGTAGTGGTCGCCATCTTTGACGGCTCGTGTAGTTACGGCCGACACGTCGCTTCCTGTGCCGGGTTCGGTGATGGCCAACGCCGCAATCTTTTTTCCGGCAAGTGCGGGGCGAACAAATCGGTCGATTAAATCGGCGTTT
>CAYMYJ010000006.1:0-215677 GCA_964394615.1 uncultured Bradymonadales bacterium
ATCCAGCGCCGAGGCGGGCGCACCTTCGACCTGCAGGGCCGATGTGATGGTCGCGACACTCACCGACGTCGCGCCAGCCAGTTCGATCCGGGCGGAGCCTTTCAGGTTCAACGCCCTCAAAAGAGCCGCCCCCCCCAGCGTCTGCGATTCGGGTAAAGCCAGCGCCTCGGCGTCCGCCCGTTTTGTCGTGGGATGAAGGTCCTGATCCAGATAAACGATCTTACCCTCAAGGATTTGCGCATTCGCGATACTGATGTCGAAGTCGATGGGGTTTGATGGCGTATCGTCTGGCTTAACGATGTGTTGCCACTCCACTTCACCTTGAGACCGCACCACATAAATGACGGGGTTTTTTACGACGATATCACTGATATCGAGGTCGCGACTCAGTGCGCTCCACAGGTCGAAATTTGCTGAGATTTCGTCGACTGCTGCCATCGGTTCGCCGTCGGGATTGACCAGACGAACCCCCTTAATTTGCAGGCTGGAGAAGACGCTTCCTTCGATGGAATCGATCGTCAACGATCCGTCGAGCGCTTCGTTCGCCGAATTCACAGCGATCACGCGCACCTGCTCCAAAAACGAGTCTGAAGAAAGGTAAGCCAGCCCCACGCCCAGAACCACCACGACAAGGGCGACCAGACCGACGAGCACCTGCGCGACGCGCTTTTTGACCGTGGTGCTCATTAAAACGAATGTCCTATTCCGATATAAAACGAATAGCCCGAGATGCGGTCAAGCACGGCATTTGCGGCCGGGGCCAATGCGCTGTCTTCAGTGCAATCTGCGACGTACGATGGGCAACGCCTGAAGCGCTCATCGTTTTCATAATTCGAAAGTGTGTAGGCAAAGTCTGCCCGAACCGGACCGATCGGGGTGAGCCAGTAGAATCCAACCCCTGCGCCGTACAACAACGTGTTCGCCAAATCTGCGACGCTGACGACTCCCAGGTCGTTTGCGGCTGTGTCAAACATGATTTGCCCGCGTGCCACCGAAGCTGCGTCCACGAAGAGCGACATCCACAGAGCACCGACGCCCAGCGCGTCTCGGTTAAGGCGCGTTCGTGACTCGATCGCTCCATCAAGCTGGCTCTGCGCGCCGATGGGTAGGGGTTCGCCTACTTGCGTGTAATACGAAATCTGCTGGCGCCCAAAACTGCGCATCGAGTCCACACCACCGGCGTAGAGTTTTTCGGGAATGGGGATCCCCGTGGCGCGGCCCACATTATAGATGCTCGCGATATGAGCGCGGAACGCGAGAACCTGGGGAACAAGCAGGTGGTATGGGAAATAAGCTTGGCCCGCCAATGAGCCTTTGACGTAATCCGTTTGGCCCAGCGTCAGGTAATCGGTCGCCTGCTGGCTCATCGCCTCGATCATCCAGCCCTTTGTTGGATTCAGGAAGTCGTTTCGGTAGTCGAGCCGCAGAGTTTGTTGAAGGTACTCAAGGACATAGTCGTCGATGAATTCATCACTGACCACGAGGCTTGGGTCGATCGACGTGATGCGGTTGAACGAAAAATTGTAAAGAATTTCCACGCTCAAATGTTTAAAGAACGCGCGTTCTAGACCCACCTGCACCTGTGGTGTGAACTTGTTATATCCCTCATAGACATCGCGTGAGAGCCGAAGTTTCGATTTGAAATTCGTCAGACGCTCAATGAACTGAGGCCGTGTGAAACGAAGTTCCGAGTCCAGAATATACCCATCGTTGAGCGGACCCAGGATACCTGGCGCCCAAGCGTAACCAGCGGCATTGAAGTGTTCGACGCGCCGCAATCCCCCAAATAGGTTTGGGTTGGACCAATCGAATCGAGCAAGCAACGCCTGTCGGTTGACTTCAGCCTCGGCCGAGACACCCACCCGAACGTTCCACATCTTGGTCTCTTTCAATCGGATCACGATCGGAACCACGTCCGAAAGCGTGGAGCGCTGCTGAGCAGATTCCTGAGCCTGATTGAGCAGGGCGTCGATGCCGAGTTCGGGCGCCGCATCCGGGTCGGATTTGGCATTCGGCTCGGCAGCGGCGCTGTCCGCCTCGGTTTTGCCGAAGGATTCGTACTCGTCGAGTTCTTGCTGAGTCATCACTTTGACCAGAGAGAAAACCTGAAGCGAGTAGATGGACTCTTGCGAATCTTGAAGCACCTGCGGATCGAAAGGCTCTCCCTCTTCAAAGGCGAGCGCGCGATCGACAAATTCACGATCGACAGTCTCTAGGCCCTCGACAGTGACTTTTCCAAAATGGCACGAAGGGCCCGGATCGATCATAAATGAAATGCGGGTGGTCCTCAGCTTGGGGTCCACCACGACGCGGCCACGGACAATCACATGAGCGTAAGATTTGCTCTGAAGGTAGAGTCTGACGTTGTCGCGAGCCTTTACGTAGGCATTTTGAGTGAAGCGCGCACCTTGCTGCAGTTGGCTTGCCGCCAGCAGCTCCTTGGGTTTGATCTTCGTGCCGTCGATCCCGATGAATTCGATGTTGGTGATCGAGGTGGCCTTGCCTTCATTGATCGTGGCTTGCAGGCGCACGGTCTTCGCTTTGCTGTCTTGCAGGACGTTTCGACTCACCACCTGAGCGTCAAAAAAACCCTGACTTTGATAGTAGGTCACGATGCGCTGCAGATCGCGATCCCACTCCACAAAATTAAAAAAGACAGGTTCGGCCCCAATCAAGGGCATCCAGGCGATGCTTGTGCGCCAGCCGGGGTCTTCATGCGTCGCAAGTCCCGCGAGCAAGAGGTCCTCATCGACAGCATCGACACCTCGAATGATCAGTTTTTCGACGCGCAGATCGGTCGTCCCGGGCAGCACGTAATCTGTTTTTTTCTCGGCTCCGCCACAGCCCATGGGAGCGGCGGCGAGCAGGAAAAATAACAGCGGTTTTATCGGGGGCCAAAAACGATTCATGGTGCCTCAAGCGCCGCGAATCATAGTCGATCCGATGACGTGATGCACGAGCAGAAAAGGAGCGGATTCGGCGGCAAAATTTCGCGGATGAGGCAAGTGCGACGGGGCCGAGTTTTCGGTTTACCGCGATCAACTCGTCCGTGGTTGTCACGGCGCGGGGATACACCTAGTATGCCGCAAAATTATAGATAAAAACGCGGGCAAAAAACACGGCACAAGTGTGCCGTGCACTAGCCTAATTACGGGAGGTACAGGTGATAATACGATTTTTTGTTCTCGCAGCCGTAGCGCTAATCGCTGCAGGATGCGCGGGCTCCCCGAACTACGTGTTCGGCGCTCAAACTCGCGCTGACAACGTGAAACTTGGTGTGACGTCAGGAGACGGAACCGAGCAGGGAGTGATTGAGTGCGACATGGACCAGCAGGGCAATACCTACAATTGCCGCCGCATGACCATCAACTACGAGGACTAAACATGAAAAACAGCATAAAGCTTGGCTGCTTAGCCGTCATCATATCGAGTTCTGGATTGATGGGATGTCATACGCGGATGATGACGCGCTTCGACGTCCATCCTGAAAGAGATTTGGTGCTCGTGGAAACCTTCGAAACAACGTCACTCCTTTACACGTATCAAAATGAACACGTGATGTGGAGCTGCGAAGAGAATGGCGACGTTCTGAATTGCAAGCGTTCGTGCGGTGGTAACACAGCCGTACTGTGTCCAAAAAGTGCCATCATCTCGGCAAAGAAGAAGGATTAACCAATGAACAATTCTATGAAGATAATTCTTCTGGGCGCAGTGCTATTCGCGTCTTCCGCGTGCGGTCCGTCAAGATTCTTAGTCAATCAAAGCTATGCGGGTGACCGCATTGTTCGCCTCGAAATCGAGAAAGCCGGTGCTCAATCGACCATCATGATCGGGTCAGATGACAAGAAAGACGACGTCTACAACTTGTACGCAGAAGTTTGCACTCAAGATGCAGAAGCCAACGAAACTCAGTGTAAAGATTCGCTGATTCTTGAACGCGTCAAACCTGAATCGATTTACTAGGACACACGATGAAACACTTTAAATTATTCGCACTTTTGGTGCTCGGTGTGTCGCTAGCAGGTTGCACGAGCACATCGCGCTACGTGACAAACCAGACTTGGGTCACCGACGACGCATTCTTGATGTCCTATGCTGAATACACAGCCAGCTTTTTCACGAGCGAGACTGAGATTCACACGGAACTCTGCACACTTAAGCCTGATAATGCCGTGGTGTGTGAGAAGCAGCCTCATATTGACAAGCTTCTGAATCCGCATTTGGCAGAGAAGTACTCCAGCGTCACTCAGCCTAAATTGCCGGTGGCAGCACCTGCTCCAGCGCCTCAGCCCGAGGTTGTACCTGAGCCCGAGGCAACTCCCGAGCCCGAGGTTGTCCCTGAAACTAAAAAAACCAAGAAGAAAGCTAAATAAGCGAATTGGTTTTTCTTTTCTTGAGCCACATCCGACCCTTCGGGTGTGGCTTTTTTTGTTTTTGGCGCAAGCCCGCGCCCCACCAAGTACACGGCGATCGAGCTGTTGACGTTTTGGGCTGCAATTGAATTATTTGAATTTTCTACACGTATAAGCCTCGTTCCACCCAAGCGTGAATTGAGGACCTGTATGAAGTTTTTACTGCCAATATTGACCGTCCTCTGGTCACTTGCGGCGCAAGCCCAAACGATTACAACCGGTGAATTTGCCGAAAATGTGCAGCGGTCAAACGATGTGGCGTTGGTGATTGCTGTCGAGGACTACGCGTTTTTGCCTGATATCACCGGGGTGAGATCCTCAGCGACGCAGTGGGAGACGTTCTTTCGTGACGATCTGGGTTTGAGTGACGTTCGCGTGATGGTCGACGCACAGGCGGTTCGGGAGGAAATTCTGGAGGCTGCCACGAGGATTGGGGAAGCCGCGAAAGGGCGCGTCTGGGTTGTTTATGTCGGGCACGGGGCGGCCGCAGATGGCCACGGGCTTTTGCTCGGCGCCGATACGCAACAAACGGCGCGCTCTATCTCGTCGCGAGGCGTGTCCCAGCAAGAGGTTTTGAACCGGGTTAACGCCTCGAACGCGTCGGATGTTGTGTTCGTGGTGGACGCGTGTTTCAGCGGCAAGACTCCCAGCGGCCAACCGCTGCTTCCTAACCTTCAGCCGGTCGTCCCCATCGAAACGCTTGCGTTAAACGCCCATACGCTTGTGCTCAGCGCGGCGGCCGGCAACGAGATGGCGGGGCCTCTGGCAGACGGATCTGAGCCCGCTTTTTCGTTCGTGTTGCGTGGTGCCATGCGGGGCTGGGCACGGGGAAATGACACGACCGTTCGGGCCGATGAGGCCATCGATTATGTTCAGCGTGAATTGCGTACGATCTCGGGTCGAACACAAACGCCGCAGCTTTCTGGACTGCCATCGGTGGTTCTGACAAGCGGAGTCTCGCAAGCTCGTCCAGAGGTGGCGAGCTCGCCCATTAAAGACTCGACTCCCGCTCCAAATCTTGAAGTGACGGCGTCCGCCTCGATTGAACCAGCCGGCCATATTTGGAAAGATTATTGGTTGACTGCGGGGGGCGGCGCGGGCGTCGAACTCAAGTCAGAGGCATTCACCCCGATCGTCTCGGTGCGAGGTGGGGTGCATCTGGGCAACGCCGCCAAACAACGATATCGCCTGGGTGCTGAGCTCACGTATCTACAGGGCGGGAACCCCAATTTTGATGACGCCGTCGATGATATCCGCCGGCTGGAAAACGAAGTTGGGCCGCTCGGTCGCCCGACGGACGGCGAGAAAGTGAACCGTGTGTTGACCTCACTTGTGGCCGGTGCCGCTTTTGATCTTGGCGTCATCCTGACGACCGAAGCCTCGTTGGGGCTTAACACGGCGCCAGGCGGTCGTTGTGATCAATGGGAACCGGTCGATCCTTCAAATACCCAGTCGAATTTCACATGTTCACGCACCGAGTCGGTGTCGGTCACGGCCGTGGCTGGGGGGCGGCTCGGAGTCAATCTGGGGTGGACCGACTTAGGGCTGGTTTTTAATGCCGACCTTGCCAGCGACGAGGAGGTGTTTGTCGGTCTGGTTTTATCCTTCGCAATGGACCGCTGAACCAGTCGCGCCGCCTTGACAGGCAGGCCTCTCGCCGCTAGTCTTCGCGCTCCCAAGTCTGGGTGCCTGTAAAAAGGCCTCCAAATACATGAGCTTAGCTCAGTTTTGGCTGGGGAATAAACTAACAGGACGATTTCCGTCCCATAACCTTTTCGTGGCTTCGTAATACATGGCAACCCAACAAACTTACCCAACAAGCGCTGACTTTGAAGCGCTGCTCGCGGAATTCGAACAAGGCGCACAGCCCGAAATCCGTGAGAATCAGATCGCAAGCGGCACCATCCTTGAAGTGGGTACGGATTTCGTACTCGTCGATATCGGCTTCAAGTCCGAAGGGCGCATCGCACTCTCTGAATTCAAAGATGACGACGGCAAAGTTCATATCAACGCTGGCGACAAGATCGAAGTATTCGTCGAGTCGAAAGAAAACGATATGGGTCAGTGCGTCCTTTCGAAAGAAAAGGCCGACCGTCTCCGTGTATGGGAAGAAATCGCGAAGAAGGTGGAAAACGACGAGCTCGTACGCGGTCGTATTACACAGCGCGTCAAGGGCGGACTTCAGGTCGATATCGGCGTCAAGGCATTCTTGCCAGGCAGCCAAGTCGAACTTCGTCCAACCCGAAACCTCGACCGTTATATCGGTCAAGAGTTCGCGTTCAAAATCATCAAATTCAATCAGCAGCGTGGGAACATCGTTCTCAGCCGCCGTGCACTCCTCGAGAAGGAGCGCGAGCAACTCAAGGGCAAGACCCTCGAGAAACTTCGCGAAGGCGCGATCATCGAAGGTATCGTCAAGAACATCACCGATTACGGTGCGTTCGTGGACCTCGGTGGTATCGACGGGCTTCTGCACATTACTGACATGAGCTGGGGCCGCGTTGCTCATCCTTCCGAACTCTTCCAGGTCGGCGATGAAATCGGCGTCAAGGTTCTGAAGTTCAACCCAGAAACGGAGCGTGTCAGCCTTGGATACAAGCAACTGTCTCCGGATCCGTGGGAAGGCGCTTCGGACCGTTACCCAGAAGGCGTTCAGGTTCTTGGCCGGGTTGTCAGCTTGATCGACTACGGCGCATTCGTGGAATTGGAAGAAGGCATCGAAGGCCTCATCCACATTTCCGAAATGTCGTGGACCAAGCGAATCAAACATCCTTCCAAGGTTGTTAACGAGAACGACATCATCGAAGTGGTGGTGCTCAGCCTCGATACGGACCAGAAGAAGGTCAGCCTCGGCATGAAGCAGATCGAGCCAAACCCATGGACGCTGCTCGAAGAGCGCTACCCTGTGGGAACTCGAATTCTCGGCAAGATCCGCAACATCACCGATTTCGGTGTGTTCATCGGTATCGAAGACGGAATCGACGGTCTTGTTCACATCTCGGACATCTCGTGGACGCAGAAAATCAAGCATCCTTCGGAATTGTTCAAGAAGGGCGACGAAGTTGAAGCAGTGGTCCTCAACATCGACGTGGATAACGAGCGCTTCTCACTCGGTATCAAGCAGCTTGAGCCTGATCCGTGGGAACTGATTCCTCAGCGCTATCCCCCAGGGAAGATCGTTGAGATCGTTGTCACCAAGACGACTGACTTCGGTGCGTTTGCTGAGATCGAAGAAGGCATTGAAGGCCTGATTCACATCTCGGAACTTAGCAACGAGCGCGTTGAAGACCCGAACACGATTGTGAAGGTTGGAGAACGTCGTAAAGCTGAAGTCATCAGCGTGGACCCCAAAGAGCGCAAGATTGCATTGTCGATCAAGAGCTTTGTACGTCGCAGCGAGCGCGGAGACCTCCGTGAATACAGCGACAAGGGCGACGCCTCGTCACAGTTGGGCGACTTGCTCAAGGGACGCCTCGGCGACCTTGAGAGCGAAGCCGACGAAGACTACGATTCCGAGCCAGTGGAGCCAGCGGTCATCATCGCAGCTCCAGTGATCGAAATCCCAACTCCGGCAGCAGCTCCAGCAGCTGAAGAAGCTCCGGCAGCTGAAGAGACTAAAGAAGACGCCGAGTAATCGGACTTCTTAAGAATTAAAAAGGCGACCTTCGGGTCGCCTTTTTTGTTTCTTGTCGCGCTTATGCTTGGTGCGCTTGTGACTGGTGCGCCGGGCTCCAGCCCGGCCTTGCGCCTGGTCCGCCGGTTCTGCTCTTCGCCAGCCAAAACCTCGGGCTTGCCCAATGCAGCCGCAGCCGGCTAATTTCCGCGCAACCAAACACTCCTTTCGGAAAATAATATGGGACGGAATCTACTGACGGCACTCGTCATGTTCATGAGCTTTTGGCTTGTTATGCCCGTGTACGCGCAGACCGCGATATCACTGGACCTGGAGCCATTAGCCACGAACGCAGTTCCTGCCGAGGAAAACCTCGCAGACTGGCAGAAAGGCTTGGAGATCTTGCAAGGAATTACCCTGAAGGAACGTGGGGCTGAGTTCGACTACAAGTGCAGGGGTCGGTGGGATACCGACCAAATTTGCAAGTACATCTGGGCGGCGTCCAACGCCTGGGGAAAGGGGCGATACGGACGATCGCTGAAGTTTGCCGCAGCAGGGTTGGCGCTAAATCCGAGGGTCCGACAGCTCCTCGCCCGAGTAGGCAATCTCTTGGTGGCGCACTGCGTTGAGGCGTTGCCATTTATGGAACGTGGCGTTGGACTGGATGATCGATTTCTGGGCGACCTCACGCATTGTCGTGACAATCTAGCGAGTTCGCCAAACGACGTTCGTCGTGCACGACGCCTTCTCTGGGTTTCAGCGCATTTGAACCCCCCATCGGATTGGGAGCGGCAACGGATCGCCGACGCGCTTTACGATAAGCTGGAGTTTGAGGCCGCTGACTCCTTGGATGCAAGTGATTCCACTTGGCAGGCGGCTCATCTGCGTGACCGAGCGTGGGCACGCCGCCGGACGCTTGAGGCCTTCACCCACACGGCTAGGTTTTTTGTCGGGTATCTGCGTCAAGATCACGTGACGTCGATGAACACTAACGGCTGGTTCTATCAACTGAGTACTTTTCCGGGACTTCCGCAGGCTGAAGTAGAAGCCACGGTTAAAGTGGGGGAGGACGCCACAAGCCATGGCGGTGTCACTTGGGGCGTTCCAATAGCGACCGTTCGTAACTTCTTTGAGATTCAGAAGAAGCCCGATGTTAAGCCTATCGATGACCTTTGGACTTTCGGGAGCCTTGGGCTTCGCATGGCCCTCGTTCACTCAAAAGAAAAGCCGTCTGCATTCGACAAGGCCACGCCTGACCAGCGGTTTGCGTGGCTCTTGGCAACAGGTCAGATATGGGAAGCTCGGCAGTTGCAGAGCAAGGTATATGGAGCCGTCGAAGCCATGGGATTCTTGAATCTGAATTGTCTGCATATCTTGTCGTTCGATCGCACCACGCTCGCATCCGAGCTTGATTTGCCTCGCGAAGTCACGTGGAAGGCTCTTTGGTCGAAGCTTTGTGGCAAGAATGTCAGTTATACGGCGCATTGGATTGAGCAAGTGGACTTGAAAGCCGCTTCCCAGCTTATGGCGGCGGTCGTCGATGATGATGAAGTCATGATGCGTGTGTTGGCGACCGCGTTGAAAGACTCAGAATTCATGCAGGCCCAAGTCGCCCGCCTTTGGGCCGGAGCCGTCTTAGGTGATGCAATGATTTTTGACTCCGCAAAAAAAGCCACGATCAATCAGGCGGCGCTCAAGTGGTTTGACCTTCTGGCCGAGACTGTCTTTTTGGCCAAGACCCAAGACGTCGCAAAAGCCAAAGCGCATTTTGATGCGCTACCGCCCTACGTGCGGTCCGGTAGACCCGAGTCCGCCGAAGCTGCGGGCTATGTGTTCATCGCGGTGCGCGCATGTGGGACAGTCGACATGGCGTTCGCGACAGAACTCCACGACATCTACTTCAAAAACTCCGCTTTGGGCGGCAAGCTCATAACAATGATCAAAAAACAGGGGGCCAAATGAAAAGTATGATTGCTCTGCTTTTTTTGATGTTCGCAGGGTGCGCCAGTGCACCGACGCGTCACACACTAAGAACGGCCCCGCAAGTCTGCGAGGAATTCTGTCATGATTACGCGTTGGGGCTGGTCGATCTGGGTTCGGCCGGGCAGGCAGGCCTTGTCTTCGATATCGCCGAAAAACACTTTCAAGACACCAGCCGATCCGACATCCCAAAGAAGGATTGGGAACGTGCGGCCATGCGCGTCGAGTTGGCACTAGGGCGAGCAGCTTCCGCTAGAGTCACCGGCGGCGACATCCGTACACCGCTCGTCGCGGCGGTGAAGGCGTTTTCTGAGTTGTTGGAGATGCAGTCTCCAGAGCTATGGAACTGGATCGCGCTCGATTTTTTGAGGGATGCCGACATCTTGCGATTCGACAGGGAATGGGATGCCCTGAATGTCGACCCAGGCGCACGTTTTGTGCTTCGTCAGTTCTTGCTGGTGCAACGTGACGCCGCTCCAGACCTACTGTTGATCAAAGAGCGGGCAAACAGCGTTAAAGGGCTGAATCAGCTGGTGGCGCTCTCATTTATTCTCTCAAACTCTGGTGACGCCAGGACCCTCATCGCACAAAACGTCAACGAGCGTCTTTTTGATGAGTTAAAGACTGCGGATGTCTCGTCCCAACACGTGGTGTTGGAAATGGAACTCACCGAAAACTTTGTGTATTGGGCAACATTTGAACATCAAGAGTCAGTGCGTTGGATTTTGCAGAAAGCTACCGAAACTGGGGTCCGTAACTACTTCATGCCGGTCACTTCATTTGCGGATGTATCAGAACGATGTGATGTCGTGAAACCCTATTACAAGACTCTTCTTGCGAGAGTGCGGAATGATTTGGTGGCGCTCGACCTGGTGATGGGTTGCATCTCGAGATGGGGAGCTGCTCAAGAGATCACGCAGCGAATGAACCAGCTCGGTCCGCAGGATGTCCGTACGGACGACTGGAACGGGTTTTTATATGGCCAGACAGGCGGTGCGGAATTGAGCATCGCTGAGAGTCGTTCGACCCAACTCTTGAAGGGCCAGGTGCCTGTCCATGAATCACCTCAAGTTAACGGCTTGCCTTGGGATAGGCTCTATAGGTTGCGGCACGCGCAAACAATCAATGAATTTGACACCGAATGGCGAGGCTTCACGTCATTTCCATGGTGGCGCTTGTGGTTTGGTCATTATGCAAAGGCAATCGAGGAGGCTTCTGAAAACCACAGTGTTTTAGATGATTATGGGGATGGCAGGTTGAAGGATATGTGGCAGGCGACAACCCTCGGTTTGTTTGAAGAGCCATATTGCAATTGGGTGCTCGAGGCCGCGTTTTTTGAGGCACGTCGTGGCGGTGTTCGGGCGGTATTCCCGCTGCTAAAACTGGCGCCAAGCTGTGTGAGTGCTCAATCCGCGATTCGCGAGGTGTTTGTGACGGGTGAGCACCATCTGGAGTTGGCGCCTGAGAATCGACTGAATCAATGCTCTGCGGAGAAGCTGAAGCGCTATGATCCGAATAGCAATACTGTTGTTTGGTGTGACGTCATCACTCATCGCGTAAAAAGGCGAGCCATTGAGCTTGAAGCGGCTGACAACAGAAACTACAGAGACACAGCAGTTCATGCGCTGATCGCGCTGGAAAACTATCAAGAGGCAAGAGCACTCTTTGAAACTTACGGTATCGTGCAGCGCAATGACTACATCACCGATCAATTGCTCAGGATTCATGAGGGCAAAACGATCGACATTCCAGGGATTCGTTTTTCGTCGATTTGGGGTGAGACGTTTCCGCATCAAGAGATTGTGCCGGCCCTTTGGGCAACGGGTCGCCATCAAGAGGCCTGTGAGGTCTTGACCGCTCTGACCACCGTTCGCCCATGGGTGGCCCATCCCGGCAACGTAGATTGTCCTGCAACTAACGCAGCTTACAAGGAACGAAGGGGTTTTGACCCGCCGTGGACGCTGCCTCAAGACGAAATTTTAGCGTTCTTACGACAGGCGCCTGAGACGAAATGAGGGTTGCGTAAGGACTTGCACGCCGAGTAACCTCCGCGTGCACTTCATCCGCTTGTGCAGCATCTAAAGTCGCACTCAAAGCGCTCAGGTTTCATGCTCGAGAATCTCGACGACAAGCGATTGATCTTCGTCACCGGTAAGGGCGGTGTCGGCAAAAGTACATGCGCAGCAGCTCTGGCCGAGGCCTTGGCTGACCGTGGCCGACGTGTGCTCATTGTCGAGACCGACGCCTATTCGGCCATCAGCGAGATCCTTGGGGCAGGCGACAGCAGCCATAAACGCGTCGAACTCAAAAAGAATCTCTGGGGCATTAACCTGCGCTCGCACGAAAGTCTTGTCGCGACGCTGAGCCGCTTTTTGCCCTCTCAGAAGATCGTGAAAGCCGTGGTCGGCAACCGCGTCACCAAATCGTTTTTTGATTCGGCGCCGTCGGTGGGTGAATTTGTCCTGCTCGACCAGATATTGTTGATGTCCGAGACCGAAACGCCCGCATGGGACCATATTGTGGTCGACCTTCCGGCTTCCGGTCATGCCGTGACCTTCCTGTCTGTGCCTCAAACACTGAATGGCATGATGCGAGACGTGGGGCCGATCGCCAAACGGGCAGGTGAAATCCATGCCGTGATCGCCAACCCTAAGCGTAGTGCGATTGTCGCGGTGTGCCTGGCCGAAGAAATGCCAGTGAACGAAACGATCGAATTGGCCGGCAAGCTTGAACGTGCGCTGCACAGAGGTATGGACTTGGCGCTGGTGAATATGGTGCACGAGCAGCCATTTTCTGAAGATTCGCTTGAGTCGTTTAAACGGCTAGCGGCAGCCGCAGAAGTGCAAAACAATCCCGCAAGTATCCTGATGCAGCCCGACATCGAGCCCTTCCGACGTTGGATCGCCGGCATCGAACTCGCCCGTCAATGGCATGAACGTGACCTGTATTACCTTGGTATTTTGCATGACCGTTTGGAGCGTGTGGTCGAATTGCCGATGGTTTACGAACTCAATGAACGTGCGATCGTCTCGACGGTAGCCGGGCATCTGAATAAGGGGCGAGCATGACTCTTCCTCTGACATCGGTGGTCGATACAGGCCGTTTGATTGTGTGTGCGGGTCCCGGTGGTGTGGGCAAAACCACCAGCTCGGCCGCGCTTGGGCTGGAGGCCGCTGTTCGTGGCCGTAAAGTCATTGTGCTCACGATCGACCCGGCTCGCCGATTGGCGAATAGCCTGGGCCTCGAAACCCTGACCAACGAACCTCAGCGCATCTCGATGGACGCCATTCCAGGCGCCAAAGGCGAGCTTTGGGCGATGATGTTGGATCAGCAGCAAACGCTCGACGATTTGGTGGCGAAATACGCCCCGGATAAGGGGGCGCTGGCTCGATCCAAGAAGAATAATATCTACCGCCTCTTGTCGTCGACTCTTGCCGGAATGCAGGAGTACATGGCGCTCGATAAGCTCCATGACCTGTACACCGGCGGGTATTTTGATCTGGTGGTCCTCGACACGCCGCCGACCAAGAATGCTCTGGATTTCCTGAGCACACCGGGCAGGGCGCGACAGTTTTTCGACGACCGTGTAATGAAGTGGTTCATTCCCAGCAAGTCGGCTTCTCGTGGGCTATTTTCCAGGGTTTTTGATCCCGGATCTATGGTTACCAGCCTTCTTGGAAAGATTTTTGGTGATGTTTTTGTCACTGATCTGGTCGACTTCTTCGACACGCTGTCTTTCCTGCAGGAAGCGCTTCGCACCCGTGGCGAAATGATTGACTTCATTTTGCGTGATGACGGGACCCATTTTGTGGTCATCACAAGCGCTGAGTCTCGCCGTATCAAAGAGGCGGTCTTTTTCCATGAGAAGCTAGGGGAGCTGCAACAAAAGGCCGCAGCGTTCGTTTTGAACCGGGTTATTCCGAATTTTGATGAAGCGGACCTCGACGGTCTGGACCCCTTGAAAGTTAAGAAGGCGTTCAAGGCTGCGGGCGTGGACGACTACGCCCAGCTCGAAACCGCCATGCGTGCCCATTATTCTGAGCTGGCACGGCTTTCTGCACATAATCGCGAAATCATTGAGCGCTTTGCAAAACAGGTTGGAAAGGACCGGTTGTGCACGGTTCCGCTCTTTGGCGACGACGTGCACGACCTCTCTCAGCTGCGGCTGCTTGCGAGCTATCTGGTCGACCGACTCTAGGCCCTGGTCTGGTCGCGCGAACACAGCAGTCAGCTCAACCGCCGACTTTTAAATCACAGCGTTTGGCCGCTGAGTCCAGATTGCCCCGAATTTCCGGGAGAAACACCGCCACCGCCGGCCGCACCAAATGCCAACGTGTTGGTGAAGAGCGATACAGTCGTCGATCGCAAAACAACCGCGTACGAATAGCCACCGCGTCCGCCACCGCCGTGACCGGCGTCTCCGCCTTCACCGCCGTTTCCGCCGTCGCCACCCTTGCCACCTCTGCTTCCGCAAGGATCAGGGCCCAGGCCACCGTTTCCGCCGTTTCCACCCGAGCCGCCCGTGCCGCCGTTGCCTCCACGACCGCCAGCCCCGGCACGAATGGTGTTGTTTGCGACCGTGGCTCCGGTCGAATTCACCAGCACGATGCCAAACGATGAACCGCCGTTCTTGCCACCGGTTCCGCCCGAGCCCGCTTCGCCCGCGCCACCGCCGCCTCCGCCGCCGTTGCCTCGGCCGTTATTACACGTTAAGCAAGCGTGTGCGCCACCACCACCGCCGCCTCCGCCACCATGACCGTTGGTGCCACCGGTGCCGGCAGCTCCGCTTGTCGGCGTGAAATAATCACTCACCCACGCGAAGTCGCCACGAGCCCCATTACTGCCCGAAGATCCGGGCAGGCCATCGCCACCGCGGTCTCCGTTTTCTCCACCGTTGCCTTTCGCGCCGCCGTCGCCGCCATTTCCACCGCCCGCACCAGAAACACTGCCGTTTTGGCCCGTTCTTCCGTTCTCGGCACCGTTACAACCACCAAATATTCCGCCTGAGTCGCCACCCGCGCCGCCCTTGCCACCCACGCGACCGGTGGGCGAGGTTCCGCCGTCTCCGCCGTCTGGACCGCAACCGTTGCTGGTACAGCCGTTGACTGCCCCACCGGGGTTGCCATTGCCGCCCGCGCGTCCCAGCACGCCGTTGGTGCCGGCCAAGCCAGCCGAACCAGCTCCCGCGGTGATACTTGAGCTGCGAAGCACGAGTCCTGCGCAATCGGTGCAATGAAATCCGTAATTTGTGACCGAAGAGCCGGCAGCATTGGGAGTCTGGATCGTGATGCGGTCGACAATCGTAACGGCATTCAGGTTGCTTCCCTTGGCCCCGATGATTCGATCGGATGACGTTGAGCCATCGTGAACGTAGGTGACAATCGAAAGCACGCTGCGTGACCAATCCGCTTTGAATCCGCCGAAAATTGAGACGCCATTATTAAGCACCAGGGTCGGGCCTGTGTAAGTTCCTTCGGCCACGTACACGTCTTTACCGTTCAGTGTTGCTGTGTTGATGGCATCCTGAATCGTCTTTTTGGGCAGTGCTGGTGTGCCAGGGTTTCCGTCGTTGCCAAACGTCGCAACGAAGATGGCTTTTGAGATATCACCGTCGATTCCATCGCAGTTGCTGTCGATGAAGGGCACCTCCGCGTCGGGGACGTCGGTGGCCGCGGTGTCGCCGCCGCAGGCGTATTCACACCCATTCGCACCCGGGAAATTCTGTCCATCGAGGTCGTAAAAACCTGGCAAACAATCGCCGGCCACGCACCCCTGAGTTTCACAACTCACCTGCGTGTTGGGGTAGAGGTCGCCGCAACGAAACACGGTTCCCGCGTTGTTGGGCAAGTTTCCACACCCGCCACAATTATCGATCGTGGTCAGGTCGGTTTCACAACCTGTGGCTCCGGTGCAATCGCCCCATCCCTCGATGCATTGTCCAAATCCACACACGCGATTATCGCAGGTTGGATTGGCGTGTAAGACATCGACGCCTGCGCAAATGAAGGCAGGGTTTGGCGTTCCGCTGATCGTTGTTCCGCCACAGCCTCCGCAATTCGATGGGTCGCCAGCGATGCCTGTTTCGCACCCGTTGGCAAAAACACCGTCGCAATCCATGAGAGTCGGCGAAGGACACATTCCAATTGCGCACCCACCGTTCATACAAACGTTATTGGCTCCGCAGACAAAGGCCGAGCCACAGCCACCGCAGTTGTTGTCATCGTCCAGAATATTGGTTTCGCATCCAACGGTCAGGGGATCGCAGTCGGAGGTTCCGACCGCACAATCACTGACCTGGCCCACCAAGGGGACCTCGATGTCGAAGGACTCGCCCGAAGAAACATCAACCTGCGCGATGACTGATTCAGCAGGAATGGGGCTGTTGGGTGGGTCGCCTGTGAAACGAACGCGGATGAACACGTATCCGTCTGTCGAAATGTTGAACGGTTCTTGAATCGTGGTGACTGAGCCGTCATTGGCCAGTCGAAAGAACTCCAACTCAAAAAGTTCATTTCGTTGAGTCGTCACCTGAACCTGCTGGACGTTCAGGTTCACTTTTCCCGTATTATCGATTCGAATCAGACGTGCCACCGATTGGCCAGCGCCCACGTCGCCAAAGTCGATGACCTCGTCGGCGTTGGGGCATGGACCGCGTGTCGCCGAAGAAGCACCGAGTAAACACAGTTGGTAGTCCGGCACAAAAGCGGTGTCGCCGGATTGATCCAGCGTACCCACGTCTTGTGTGGTCACAACGCCAGTATCGTTCTGACTTTCGACGTTGGACGACGTGTTATCAGACCCACACGCGGTGAGCGCCACGACCAGAAACAACGCAGCACGAGAAGTGTTGAGCATGGATAAACCTTTCGGATTGGTATCCTTTCATTGTGATGTTTGTGCGGTGCGTGTCAAATCCAGACGTTCGAGGCGCCCAGAAGAGCACCAAGCGTCATGGTCATTCCGTGCGACGTTTGGGACGTTCGCAACATTTGAAGGCGATTGACGAAAAGTGACGACAAAACCGCGGCTTGTGCTGAAACGCTGGTTTTTTCAGCGAATGAACGGCGGCGTTGCCAGCCATCACTCAGGCGGCGTTGAAATCGCCACGAGCGCCTCGAAGGTGGCGCGCGTTGGCGGGATGCTGAGGCTGTTGCCGATGTATTTCCACGACTTCTTCAGCGAAACAGACTCCGGAATCGTGAAATCTGGCCGGAAATGCATGAAGTTTAGAAGCTCACGTGCAGAAAACCGCCTGAGAACGCCGTTTTGACGCAGGTAGGAGCCCGAAAATACCCAAGATTTACCGTACGCCGATGTGAAGCACGACGTCACGGCATCGGGGTCTTCGGCATCGACGATCAGAAATGCCTGGCCGTATTTCTGAAAATCTTGGTCGCGAACCACGAGTCGTGGGTCGGAATCTGTTTCGAGGTAGGTCTGGAAAGGGCGGCCGACTTGTGAGGTCTTGAAAACCGGAACCGCGTCTTTGCGCGCCGCCATGCAATAGCGTGGACGTTTATTGGGCACGCCAAATTGGGTCGGGCATAGGATTTCTTCGGTGACGTGGTAGCCCGCACGCTCCAACACACCAAGCAGGCGACGATGGGCGTCGCTTGATTTGAAGCCCTCGACGTTCTCCATGCCGATGGCGCGGGGGCCAACCTCGGTGATGAACTCAAGCACCTTTTCAAAACTTGCCGAACGAGGATCGCTCAAATCCAGCTGGTTTCCGCGCACAGTGTGGGGTTGGCAGGGAGGCGACATCCACCAAATATCGGCATCCAACTTTGCCATCAGGTCGGCATGGGCCGACTGCAGGTTCATCTGCCGGGCGTTATGCTTGAAGTTGTTTTTATAAATTTCGAGCACATGGGACGAAGCATCGGC
Source organism: uncultured Bradymonadales bacterium (assembly GCA_964394615.1). GTDB lineage: Bacteria > Myxococcota_A > Bradymonadia > Bradymonadales > Bradymonadaceae > JBFFMO01. The sequence goes on from CAYMYJ010000006.1 coordinate 17,893, forward strand.
CGCCAACACGACCTCCACGTCGTCGCCGGCGGATTCTGCAAAACCACCCATGCCGCAAAAGAGCTCGACCACACGAGGTTTCACGGGCGCTCCAGAACCTTGATGTAGCCCTTCGAAACATCTTCGCCATCACCCTTGGTCACCGTCGGGCCGATTTCGACCATGGTTGCCGGGGGCAGGCGTTTCATGGCCTGGGTGTCGTCACCGACACGAGATTCCGGGGTCACAATGGGGTACCGCCCCTTTGTTCCGCAAACCAGATATCGAAGTCGTCCTTTGGTGTGCAGCGGTTCACTCACGACGCGGGCAAGATCTGATGCTCCCTCGGGGACCTCAACGACCGCTGCGTTTTGGCTCACGACCAGATAGGACATGGTGATTCGGGTTCGGTCGAGGTTTGACGCGTCGGCCAGGCGGGTCACCCAATGGGGCGGGGTCCAAATCATGCTCGTGTGACACCAGTCGTTGTCGATCAACGCCGGGCAGGCGCCCTGAAAAATACAGGGGGCGTCGATATGCATGCCAGCGGCGACCAAAGCGTCGCGGATCTTGAGCAGGTCCTGTCCAAGGACCTTTAATGCAGGTTCGATGATGATCAATCGCCCATTGGGTGTCAGGTGTTCCATCCATGAGTTCACGGTGGCCAAGAGCAGAGTCTGGCGATCTTCGTCGGCCCCGAAGAGTTCGTTCAGAACATGCACGCCCAGAATCGTGTCGAACTTTTTCGCCGGAGCAAAATCCTCGGCATTGGTCTTAATGGTCTCGACAGGTTCACCCTTGAAGAGGGTCTGGCAGAAACCTAAAGCGTCGCCGGCGTGGTCAAGGATTGTGACTGACGTTGCGCCTGCATCCAATGCCGCCGCCGCCGATGCGCCGGTTCCGCCACCGATATCAAGAACTCGCCCGAGCTTGCCGCCTACGATCGAAAAGACCTCCTCGGTCTGCAGATACGAGACGGGCCAATACATCGCGACATACGCGGCACGGAGTTCGGCATCGTCGAGGTAAGGTCGGCCAGCAAGAGCGCGCTCTCGTGTCAGGCCAAGTGACAGCCGCATCACCGCATCTGGCAGCCAGGCACCAGGTTTTTCGTGGGCGATGGCTCCAAGGCCGGCGACTTCCGTCGCCATCTTCAAACGTTCATTCAAGTTCATGTTAATAACCGGTATTCGCGCATTTTGCGCCAAAGGGTAGCGCGAGAGATTCCAAGGATTTCTGCGGCGTCGGCTTTTCGACCGTCCGCCTGAGCGAGCGCATTCAGAATTCGGTCGCGCTCGGCCACATCAATATTATTTCCCTGTGAGGCTGGCGGAGCTTCGCCTCGAAGTTCGGGGGTCAGTTCTTCGATCTTCAAACATGGGCCTTCGCCCACCGCAAACGCGTACTCCAGCACGTTTCTGAGTTCACGTACGTTGCCCGGCCAATCGTAGCCCAGCAGGGCGTCTCGGGCGTCGGCGGTGATTCCTTGCAGCTCCCGAAATCCCTGAGCATTAAACTCGTCGATGAAATGCCAGAGCAGGGCCTCAATGTCGCCTTTTCGATCCGCCAGACGGGGGATGAAGAGCGGGACGACGCGGATTCGATACATCAAGTCTTCGCGAAAACGTCGACTCTGCACGGCCTCACGAATGGACTGGTGTGTTGCCGAGAGGATTCGAACGTCAACGTGAATCGGATCACTTCCACCAAGGGGGATGAAGGATTTTTCTTGAAGTACTCGCAGCAGCTGGGCCTGGATTTCCAAAGGAATCTCGGCGACTTCATCCAAGAAAATCGTGCCGCCATCGGCGAGTTGAAAAAGGCCTTTTCGGTCGCGAACAGCGCCAGTGAACGAGCCTTTCACGTGGCCGAAAAGCTCGGAGGCTAGAAGTTCAGCTGTGAGGGTCGCGCAATTGATCGCACGGAATGCGTGGTCGCGCCTGGGGCTCAGGTCGTGAAGAGCCCGTGCGATATGCTCTTTTCCTGTGCCAGTCTCACCCCGAATCAGCACCGCGGCATCGGTCCGTGCGACCTTGGTGACAAGCTTGAAAAGCTCGTGCATTTCGGGCGAACGCGTGATGAGTCCGTGAAAATCAGTGGGTGGCGTTTGTGGACGTTTTATAGTTCGAGCCATGGACCGCCTTGTCGTCGAGCAATCGGTGGGGCAGATTATCCGCCAGAGGAGGCCGCCATGCAATTTTGGTCAGCACTTGAAGCCTACATCGAGCGTGGTGAATCGGCCGTAGTCGTTCTAGTCGCTCATAGCACGCGACATTCTCCCGGCACACCCGGCGCTAAGATGTTTGTGACTTCGTCGTCCACACAATATGGCACGATCGGTGGTGGGGTCATGGAAGCGCAGATCCGACACGATGCCTTGCGATCGTTTGTGACGCGAGACGTCCAGCCGATGAAAGCTGAGCACTTGGTCCATCGAGCAAAAGGCGAACATACGTCCGGGCTGTTTTGTGCCGGCGAACAGACCAATATCCATTGGTTCATCACGCCAGAGATGGCCGGGGATATCTCGCTTCTGGCTGATTTTGAGCGCGATGGACGACCAGGACGACTTGAGATTTGGCAGGGAGGCTACAGCATCGGCGAGGGCATGGTGGACCCCCGAGTCGGTCCCATTCGTTTTCAGGCGGGTCAAGATTGGCGTTATACCGAGTCCATCTTCGAATGGAATCGAGCCACGATTGTTGGCGGCGGGCACTGCGGATTGGCGCTTTCACGTGTGCTTTCGCAGCTTGGGTACCACACGACTCTTATCGACACGCGCGCCGATTGCCCCACCGTCGCCGAAAACCTCTACGCCGATGAAATTCGAATCGTCGACGATTTTTCACAGGCCGGCAAAACCATCACCCAACGTGCCCTTCAACATGTGGTGGTGATGACGGCCGACGTCGGGTCGGATTTCAAGGCATTGCTGGGAATTTCAAAAATCGGCCTGATGCCTTACGTTGGCGTGATGGGCAGCCCTGCCAAGATTCGGAACATCCTCAAAGCCCTGAAGGATGAAGGTGTTTCCGATGACTTTTTGAATTCGATTCGCGGGCCCATTGGGCTTCGAATCAAGAGCAACAAACCGGAAGAAATCGCCATCAGTGTTGCCGCGGAATTTCTACAACTTCGGGAAGAACTTTTTCCCTATCATAAGTGGGCTGCGCCCAAAGAGAACTAGATGACAGATAAACGACTGGGCGAGATTCTGCAGAGCCGAAAAACGGTCACCGAAATCGTGCTGAGCCAGGCCGTCAAATCGGCGCGCAAGCAGGGAAAGAAACTCGGCGAAGAATTGCTGATCATGGGAGCGATCTCGGAGCACGACCTCTACGTGGCGCTGGCTGAACAAGCGGGCCTTCGTTTTGGCTCGGTCGACCGGATTCTGGAAAGTCTAGACCGCGACCTCATGAAGCGTGTTCCACGTCCCTATTTGGAACATACGGGCATGGTTCCCGTGTCGCTCGTGGACAAGAAAGCGTTGATTGCCACCTCGAATCCGCATGCCGGCATCGATGACCTTGCCCGGGTGCTCGGCGCCACGGAATGGGAAGCCGAAGTCATAACGCCTTCGGACATGCGCCGTGTCTGGACGGTGCTGGATTTGGGAGCGAAGTCGTCGGTGATGGCTGCGACGACAGAACAGGACGATCTTGGAGACTCCACCTTTCGGACGCGCATGGTTGCGCTATTTGAGGGGATTCTTGTGGATGCGATCGGCGGTCGCGCCAGCGACATTCATTTTGAGCGCTACGAAGACAGCATTCGGTTGCGATATCGCATCGACGGGAATCTGCATGACGTGACGCGGTTCTTGATGAATCGCAGCGATCTCAACGGAGTCGTGAACGTCGTCAAGATTGCGTCAGATATCGATATCACGGAAAAACGCCTGCCGCAGGGAGGTCGTATCCGCCGGCATCTTGGGAAGGATGTCTTTGACCTGCGCATCCAGACTCAGCCGTGTTTGCACGGCGAGCACCTGATCATCCGTATTCTGCCACAGCGTAGCAGTGTTCTCACGGTGGAGGACCTGGGATTTCCATCCGCGGAGGCAGATAAGTATCGGCGTCTTCTGGATTCACCACAGGGCCTGGTTCTGGTGGTGGGCCCAACAGGATCGGGGAAATCCACGACTCTCTATGCAGGATTGCAGATTCTGGCCGCCGACAGCACCCGTAAGGTCATCACGGTCGAAGACCCGATCGAGTACTCGTTGCGGGGAATTCAGCAGACCCAGGTTCATCCGGAGATTGGGTTTTCCTTCGCCCACGCCATGCGCGCGTTTGTGCGTGAAGATCCGGACGTGATTCTGGTGGGAGAGATTCGGGACGAGGAGACCGCACTCGAGGCGATTCGCGCATCGCAAACAGGCCACCTGGTGCTTTCGACCTTGCATTGCAACGACTCGGTCGACGCGGTTCAACGTCTTCTCGACCTGGGCATGCACCCCAACTCTATTTCCAGTGAATTGATCGCGGTCATCGCACAACGACTGGTCCGCAAGAACTGCGAGGTTTGCAAGGTGCCGGCCGTGCCAGATCCCGAGATTTTAAAGGAGCTCTTCCCGTCCGGTGCCCCTGACCATTTCAGATGCTGGGCGGGACAAGGTTGTGACCAGTGCGGCGGCACCGGAACGCGAGGCCGTATCGCGACGTTCGAGCTGCTCCGTGTGAACGCGACTCTTCGAAAGGGCATCGCTCACAGGCTGACGGTCGATGATCTGCGTCAGCTGGCCTGGGAGTCCGGTCTCAAGCCGATTCGAAACCATCTGATCGAACTTGTTTTGTCGGGGGTCACGCCGTTGGACGAAGTACCCGCGACCCTCTCAATCGAACAGATGGCGCCTCGCTCTCAGGATGAGGGCGCTTGATCCAGCCCAAAAACTCGATTCGCGTTGTCGAACGTTAAGCGAGCGACCTCTTCCAGCGTGATTCCCCGAAGCCGCGCAACAAACTCAGCCACCTGCAGGACTTTGTCTGGGCGGTTTGCATCTTCTTCGAGAGGGTGGGGTGGTTGATAAGGGGCGTCGGTCTCGATCAAGAGCCATTCATCCGGCGTGGCTTGGCAGGCTTTAGGAACGCGCTTGGCGCCCTTCCAGGTGACCCCGCCAGAAAACGAGATGAAGAGATTTTGCTGCGTATAGACTCGGACCAATTCGGCGCTGCCCGAATACGAGTGCATGATTCCCGGGGTTGCGCGTCGACAGGGATGGTCGCGCCAGAGCTCTCCGAAGCGGCCATGAGCATCTAGAACATGAATGATCGGGGGCAAATGATGAGCGCAAGCAAGGTCGAGTTGCGCGACAAAAACATCTTCTTGCCGGCAACGTGCGTCCGCGTCGCTGTCCCAGCGGTGGTCGAGTCCGATTTCGCCAACAGCGACCACTTTGGATTCGTGGAGCATCTCGTCGAGTCGCTTCAGGCCCTCTTCGATCTCTGTGGGCGTAAGGTCGCGCACGCATTGCGGATGAATCCCTAAACCCACAAACACACCCGGATTCTGGTGGGCGATCTCAAGGCATCTTTCCCATCCCTGCGGTGAAACGGCGGGCAACACGATTCTTTCCACGCCAGCATCCAGCGCCCGTTTCACGATTTCATGGACGGAAAGCCCGTCAAAATCAGCGTCAAGATGGCAATGGGTATCGAATAATTTCATGGATGAACTCTACGAGTTCGCCAGACCGGTGCCAACGCTCATCGTGAGTCTATCTGGAGGTCTGTATCGGTGGTTGGGGAGTTCGTCGATCTTGGACAAGGAACCAAGAGAACCCGGTCATGTGTTCCCGTGTGTGACAATGTGGCACAATGCATGACATCGCTGTCACGGAAGGTTGGGTTTTGCAATGTGTTGATAGTATTGGTGTTTTTTCTAACGCGCGAGGGTTTTGATGTTTGGCACGGGCCTTGTAAGGGTAAGTAAGTGTTGAGCACACATCGGAGCACATATGAAGTTCAAAACCCTGGCAATCTCTCTCTTTGGAACTCTCGGTCTGCTGGCTGCCGGTTGTGGCGACGATCCACAAATGCAGTCCAATAACTTCGACGTTTCTGCGGATCGATTGCCCACGAATTTGGACACTTCGGTGGCACCGCCGAACATGACCGCCGCGCGTCCTGATAATTCCACGACGGCATCAGCTTCATGCGACAACGGCACCACGTGCCCCGCCGGCGAGGCCTGTGTCTCGGGGACGAGCGAGTGCGTGCCAAACGGAGCTTTCCGCGTGACGCTTGTTTGGGATCAACGCACAGACTTGGACCTTCATGTCGCCACCCCAATGGGCGAAGAGGTCTACTACCGACATCGCAACACCGCTGATGGCGGCGAATTTACGAAAGACGGCTGCATCGCCGACCGTTGTGAATCACAGACAGGCCCCTTCATTGAAACCGTTCGCTGGCCCGATTTTGCAACCCCGGGCACCTATGAGTTTTGGGCCGTGAACTACGACGGCGACAAAGCGCTGCCGATCCGAATCGAAGTCGAATACGAAGGTGAGAAAGAAACCTTCACAGGCAGTATCGCTGCCAGCGCTGGTGCCAAATCAGAACGCTTCGCATTCACGATCGAAGGCGTCGCGCCTAACCCAAATTCAACCACTCAATGCCTGCAAACTCTCGATCAATTGGGCGTGCAATGGAGGCCTTGGAGCTACTCGACCGAGAAGGCCGGTGGGCAGTCATGCAGCGTCGATGATCCAATCATCGTTTCGGGCGCCATCAACGGCGTGAACTACCGCTACTACAGCCAGGCTTCGCCAGGAACGATGTCGATGTCTTGCGATTTGGCACTTGCTCTCTACCGCGCCGGCGAGACGTTGAAGGAGTACGACATCAATAATGTGCTTCATATCGGCACATTCAACTGCCGTACGATCAGCGGATCGACGTCGCTTTCCAAACATGCCCACGGCACAGCGATCGACTTCTACGGCTTCGAAACTCGTTCGGGCACGTCGCTTAACTTCGAACGCGACTGGCAGCACAACACGACCAGCCCTACGAACGAGAAGGCGAAAATCCTGTACGAAATCGCTCAGAAATGGCACGCAAACAAGGTGTTCAACATCATCCTGACACCCAATTACAACAGCGATCACGACAACCATATCCACGCTGACTTGACCCCCGGTTCGGACACCATTCGCAGCAGCCTTGAATCGTCGTACTACATCGGAAGCGACGAGCAGGCCTGGGAAGATGGTTGTGGAAACGATTGAAACATATCTAACCTTTCGGCATCGGATATCAGAATTTCGATGTTAAGAAGGTGAAATGGTTCATGTCCCCCTCCTAGAAGAAGTCGCAGTCATCGCGGGAATCGCGGTGTTGGTTTCAGTCGTGCTTTCCCGGTTCCGTGTTCCTACGGTAACCGGGTTACTTGCGACCGGGGCCTTGGTCGGGCCCAATGCGCTCGGCTTTGTTACCAACCAAGAAGACATCGAAGTCTTTTCCGAAGTCGGTGTGGTGCTCCTGCTCTTCACCATCGGGTTGGAGTTCTCGCTCGCCCGTCTAGGCGCGATTTTTCGGACAGTGGCTTTGGGCGGGGCGATTCAAGTCGTCGGCACCATTGCGGTGGTTGTAGCCGTTGCGACAGCGCTTGGTTTTCCGGTTCGGGCATCAATTTTTTTCGGATTTGTTTTCGCCCTCTCCAGCACAGCCGTCGTGTTGCGCGGACTCTCGGAGCGGCGTGAACTCGATGCGCCTCACGGTAGATTCATTGTCGGAACGCTCATTTTTCAAGATGTTCTGGTCGTTCCGATGGTGCTGCTTGTGCCCGTGCTCGCCTCAGATGGCGGCGTAAGTGAAGCGCTGATGGGAGTTGCTTGGGCACTTGGGAAAGCCGTGATTGTCGTCGTTCTGTTCCTGATCGTGGCCCGGGCGGCGGTGCCTCGACTCCTGAAGATGGTTGATGCCACGCGGAATCGGGAGGTCTTTGTTCTGGCGGTTCTGGCAATCTGCATCGGTACGGCGTGGGCAACGGCTCAAACGGGCCTATCTCTGGCGCTGGGGGCTTTTCTTGGCGGGATGGTCGTCGCCGATACCGAGTTTCGACATCGTGCGATGGGGGACATGTTGCCCTTGCGTGACGTCTTTGTGAGCGTCTTTTTTGTGTCGCTCGGGATGTTCTTTGACGCGCGACTCTTTGCCCAGAACTGGCACATCATCTTGATGTTGACGGCCGGATTTGTGGTTGCCAAAGGCGCCATTGCGACGCTAGCGGCCATGATGATGAAGTTTCCGCCCCGCGCAGCCTGGCTTGCCGGAGTGGGCCTGGCGCAATTTGGGGAGTTCGGATTCGTCTTGTTGCGGCTGGGGCAGGCCGAGGGCGTGATGCAGGGGTCTGAAATCGACGTCTTGCTCAACGCGGGCATCATTTCGATGTTCCTGACGCCCTTACTTGTCCGAATGGCCCCACATGTCACGGCGGGCGAAAAAATGCTCACGCCTCTTTCGCGGCTGCTTGGGGAGCGCGGTTTCGAAGAAACCGAGGGAGACACACCCCAACATGGGCACGTCGTCGTCGTGGGTTATGGAGTTGCCGGCAAGTTGGTCGTCGAGACTCTGACTCGGGTCGGACTTGACTACGTTGGGATTGAGCTCAACGCAGAAGCCGTCCGGGAGGCACAAGAGCAGGGCTATAATATCCATTACGCCGATGCGACCAGCGATGAAACGCTGGAGCATGTGCATGTCGCGGACGCTCGGGCTGTGCTGGTGTTGATCAACGACCCCAGCGCTTCGATCCGGGTGGTGCAAACGATTCGCCGTGCCAACCCAACCGTGCCTGTTTTCCTGCGTACACGGTACTTCGCGGAGGTCGCAACCGGCATGACGGCGGGGGCAAGCGTCGTGATTGCCGAAGAAATTGAAGGCGCCGTCGAGACGCTCGCGAGTGTCCTCGGTCTTTTGGGGTACGACCAGCAAACCATTCGGCAGGAAGTCGACACATCGCGCCGTGACACCATGAAGACCACCCGTGGAGTCGATGACTTCGGTGGGCACCCAATCATGCTGGGCTCGAGCTTACGCGTCGAGACACTCTTGGTTTCCCCCGGTTCGCTTCTTGACGGCGCTACCCTTGGTGAATTGCGCCTTCGCGAAGAAACCGGGGCGACCGTTGTGGGTCTTCAACGGGGGGCGGAGTTGCGCTCCCACGTGTTGCCGGACGATGTCCTCCGCGTCGAGGACTTGTTGATTGTCGTTGGGGATATCGAAGCCCTAGATCTAATGCGCAAATACGCGAGGCCTGACAGCACCGAAACAACAGGCTAGGATGCGCGCTCAACGGAGTACCACCATGCGATTTCTTCATCCTGAGCGCGATGAACAGCTTGAGCTGTCTCTCGACGATGTTTTTCTTGTCCCCGGCTATTTTGAAGGCTCATCGCGTCGCGATGTGGATTTGTCGCCGCAGGATTTTGCCGGTGGATCTCATCCGGTGGTCACCGCCAACATGAACGCCGTGACAGGCAAACGCATGGCCGAAACCGTGGCGCGCTACGGTGGTTTGGGCGTGCTGCCCCAGGACATGGCGATCGAGACCGTCGCAAGGATTATCTCGCATATCAAAGCCGCCCAGCCGCGTTTCGACACGCCGCTGGTCGTGACACCCGAGGCCACACTCCGCGACGTTCAGGGCATCATTCGTAAGCGTTCACACGGCATGGTGGTCGTGGTCGATAAGGGCCATCGTCCGCTTGGTGTCATTGCGTCGGCCGACCTTCGCGAACGCGACCAATACACGTCGGTAGGCGAGGTGATGGCCAAACGTTTGGTCACGATATCATCCGGAATTTCGAATCATGATGCGTTCATCCGGATGGAGGAAGCCCGCGTCAAGGCCGCGCCGGTGGTCGATGCCAATGGCATCCTGGTTGGGATATTAACTCGGGACGACGCCGTACGCCTCGAACTTGTCGAACCGTCTTTGGACGCCTCCGGACGCCTGATGGTTGCGGCTGCCGTGGGGATTTCGGCCAACGCGGCAGAGCGAGCACTGGAATTGGTGAAGCTGGGTGTGGACGTTCTGGTTCTTGATACGGCTCATGGTCATCAAAAACGGATGTTGGATGCGATCGTGGAAGTACGCGCTGCCGTTGGGGCTTCGGTTCCTTTGGTGGCGGGAAACGTCTGCACCGCCGAGGGCACACGTGCGCTGCTTGAGGCGGGCGCCGATGTCGTGAAGGTCAACGTGGGGCCAGGCGCGATGTGCACGACCCGCATGCAGACTGGAGCAGGGCGTCCGACGTTTTCGAGCATGAGGGCATGTGCCGATGAGGCGCGCAGATTGGGCAAACACGTTTGGGCCGACGGCGGCGTTCGTTATCCACGGGATGTTGCACTTTATCTGGCAGCCGGAGCCTCAAGGGTGATGGTCGGGACGATGTTCGCCGGCACCTACGAAAGCCCTGGCGACATCAAAGAAGACGCATCTGGCGCGCTCTACAAAGAAAATTATGGAATGGCCAGCGCGCGTGCTGTTCACGACCGTACGTCCAACGTCGACGCATTTGAAAAAGCCAAACGGGCGTTTTTCCGAGAAGGCATCTCAACCTCGCGAATCTACTTGCGAGAGGGACGCGAGAGCGTTGGTTCGATCCTGATGGACGTCATCACAGGCGTGCAGTCGTCGTTCACTTATGCGGGCGCAAAAAACTGCCAAGAATTCCACAGCAAGGCCGTGATTGGCATTCAGACAGCGGGCGGGTTCCACGAAGGCACGCCTCACGGGAAAGTACGGAATTGACGCTTAGAGTTGCGTGACAACACGAAATGGCCGCAGACTGCGGCCCTACCACGGAGAATTCATGGCAAACCTCAATCCAACTTCAAAACTTTCTCACTTCAAAGATCACACCGATCAAGAGCGCAAAGACCTCGCCTACGGCGAACAGAAAAAGCCTTGCCAGGTGTTGATCAAGAAAACCAAGAAAGACCAAGGGTATAAGGACACTTCGATTTCAGGCGACTGGACTCCCGAAACCGACTGAGTCTTTTCAGAAGTTCAAGTGGGTGGCCCGATCCCAATCCCGCTTGATCCAGTCCGGAGCACTTCCTGAGACCAGCGCCCCCGATTCGATCGTAGGATAGAGATCCTCGTAGGTGCGAATCGTCGTCAGATCGATGCGGCGCATCACGTATGACGGATCGATATTCTGTGGGTCTTTGACCCCAGCCGCCGCCGCGAGTTCCAAGAAACTCTGAACGGTCGCGCGGTGAAATCGCTTCACACGCTCCGCCTTGTCTGGGACCACGATGCCGCCGTAGAGCGAAGCATCCTGGGTCGCGACGCCCGTCGGGCACACGTTCGAATTGCATCGCAAAGCCTGAATGCAGCCCAAAGCCAGCATCATCCCACGGGCCGAGTTGCACGCGTCGGCTCCGAGCGCAAACGCACGTACCATGTCGAATCCGTTGACGACCTTACCCGAGGCGATGATCTTGATGTCTTTGCGAAGGCCAGATCCGACCAGCGCGTTGTGGACAAAGCGAAGCCCCTCCCGCATGGGCATGCCCACCGAATTTGAGAACTCTAGAGGTGCTGCTCCCGTCCCGCCTTCCTTGCCGTCGACGGTGATGAAGTCCGGCTTGATGCCGGTCTCGATCATTGCTTTGCAGATCGCCAGAAACTCCGAAGGCCGTCCCACGCACAGCTTAAATCCAACGGGTTTTCCGCCAGACAATTCACGCAGCCGACCGATGAACGCGCAAAATTCCATTGGGGTCGAGAACGCGTGATGAGAAGGCGGCGAAATCACATCCTTCCCGATCTCTACGCCGCGAATCTTTGCGATCTCCGCGTTGACTTTGGCGCCCGGAAGAATTCCCCCATGACCAGGTTTGGCGCCCTGGCTGAGCTTAATTTCGATCATCTTGACCGAAGGTTGGGCCGCGTTTTCCTTGAACATCTCTGGATTGAATTCTCCCTCCAGAGTTCGGCAGCCGAAATACCCGGTGCCAATCTGCCAGACCAAGTCGCCACCATTTTTGAGATGATAGGGAGAGAGCCCACCTTCACCGGTATTATGGGAAAATCCGCCAAGCTGCGCTCCGGAATTCAGGGCGAGGACCGCCGTGGGCGATAGTGAGCCGAAACTCATCGCAGACACGTTCAACGTCGAGGCCGAGTAAGGCTGCTTGCAGTCAGGACCGCCAATCATGACTCGTGGCTGGTCTTTGCTGGCGTGGGTGGCTCTCATCGAGTGGTTCACCCATTCAAAGCCTACTTCGTACACATCGTGTTGCGTTCCGAAGGGCACGGTATCGAGCTCGCTCTTTGCGCGTTGATAGACCACCGAGCGCTCCTCGCGAGAAAAGGGCGCGCCGACGGTATGGGATTCAATGAAATACTGTTGGATTTCAGGGCGCACAGACTCGAGCAGATAGCGTGCGTGTCCGATCACCGGATAATTGCGCAGGATGGTGTGTTCGTGCTGAGTCACGTCGTAGATGCCAAGCAAGAAGATCGGAACAAAAACCACCAGCGACCACAGGATTGGCGGCCAGTATGCCTGGGCAAGCCCGACCGCTATGAACGTGAGAATACCACCGAAGAAAAACAGCTTTCGAACCATGGACGGATACCTCGTTTAGATGCTTGATACCTAAGCCCGCGCAGACGTTGTCGTCAATGCATGAGTGGTTCGCGGGTTGCGTGGAATTCGTCGCGACTGGTATACGGCAGCCGACCAAACCTATTTATGGAGCGAGTGATGCTAAATCGTTGGTTCGTTGTAATTGCCCTTGTCCTCCTGGCCGCCTGTCAGCCGAAAACTGATGCGCCAAAATCCGAATCTCCGGTGACTGCCGCGCAATCTGCAGCCCAGGAAATGCCCAAGAATCAGACCAATTCGGCACCTGCCGTGACAGCCGCACAGACCGCTGGCGCAGCGGTCGAGAAGAAGGAAGTCAATCCTGCCCTGCTGAATCCGGCAGCAGCGACCGAGAAAGCCCCCGAGTCGTTCAAAGTGAATTTTGACACGACGAAAGGTAAATTTGTTGTCGAAGTCACTCGCGCTTGGTCACCCAACGGTGCCGACCGCTTCTACAACCTCGTGAAACTGGGATTCTATGACGACGTCGCATTCTTTCGCGTCCTCGACGGGTTCGTGGCTCAGTTCGGCATTCATGGTGATCCGAGCGTGATGAAGGCATGGCGCGACGCAAAAATATCCGATGACCCGGTCACTCAGTCCAATAAGCGCGCGTCGGTCGTTTTTGCGACAGGCGGCCCCAACACACGCACGACTCAGCTCTTCATCAACTTTGGCAACAACACCAATCTTGATGCCATGGGATTCTCGCCGTTTGGAACGGTCACTGAGGGAATGGAAGTCGTCGATGCTTTGTACAAAGACTACGGCGAAGGTGCTCCTCGCGGTATGGGCCCTGACCAAGGAAGCCTTCAGGAGCGCGGAAACGCCTATCTGAAAGAAAGTTTTCCAAAGCTCGACTACGTCAAGACTGCGACGATCGCGGAGTAAATCATGCAGAGAATCTGGAACTTCGTAGACAACTTGTCGCCCTTCTTCCTGATTCTGCTTGTATGGATTCTTCTGGCGCCTTGGCCGATGGGGCCTGAGCCCCATCTGGTCGAGAAATACCACATGCTGATGGCCGGCCAGCTCTCACGAGCCATCGATATCTTCGATGTGCTCTGGCATGGCTGGCCACTGGTGATTGCGTGTTTGTGGGTTTATCGCTGGTTCGTGCGCCGAAAGGGCAAGACCAACGCTTAGGCCTGACGCTTGTCGTCCGTCTTGGCAGACCGCGCAGGGCGCTCGATGATTCGTCGGCGCCTTTTTTCTTCGATAAAGCTGTAGACGCTGGTGATGAGCAGTGAAACTGTCACGGCGATCATCGCAATCGGCATCCAGATTCCAATCTCTTTCGAGATGACGACCCTTCGAGGGTCGGTCGGATCGTAATACACCAGAATAGAGCGTTTGCCGTCCTTGTCGTCACGTATCAACCCGGCGATCTCTGCGTGGGTATTCGACAAGCGGGTCAACGCATTATCACCGGTGAACTTTGCCTCGTTCACGGTGTACTTGAACTTCACCACCTGGGATGAAGGCCCTTTCTGGTGCTTTTGTTCGTGGAATTCCACGATCTCGGCCCGCGTTGACGTGAAGGCATCCACATCACCACGAAGCGACAGTTCGGCGATTGCCGCCGGCACCGCCAGCACCGCCAACGCGAGACCAACAAGGAGGGCTAGGTAGGGAGCGATCTTGGCCATGTTATTCCTCGTCAGGCAGAATGGTTTCTGTGCCTGGTTCCCATCGGGTCATTTTATCCAAGAGATCCACGATAATCGTATTCAGGTCTCCACGATTTGGAAGACTCGCCATCATTCCATACATCGCGGCCGTGCGGGTTGGGAGGCCTTCTCCCATGCCCATCATCGAGACACCAAACTCGGTCGCCTTTGAGGCGACCGGCCCAGGCAGGACCTTCAGAAAGCCGCGCATCACGGTGTTTTTGATCTTTTCCTTCCGCGCGGCGTCGGCGTCGTAGTCCATACGCGCCTGAACCGTACACTCTGCCAAGTCCTTGAGGAATTCATCGGCAGCTGAGATATGGCCCTGATTGATGGTCAGGTGCAGCGTTGCCGGCGATTGTTGGCGGTCCAAATGCCAGCCGCGCTCAGACATATTGTCGCCAACCTCGTAAATATCGATGTCGTCGCGCGTAGAGGCAACGCACATCACACTCATGTGTGGGCGTCCCAAGATTTGAAGCCCATCGATCGCGTTGACGCCGTCGCGCAATTTGACGGTCGTATCCATGACGCGCGTCGTGATTTCGACATAACCTTCGAAGCCGAGGCGATGCATGATTGCCCACGCCGCCGCAATCGCGCCGCCTGGTCGAGTGCCCGTCATCGTAGGAGACACGTAGATTCCGCCCGGCCAATCGGTGTAGGCAAAATATTGGAATTTTCGCAGTTCTGGCGTTCGGTAGAGCACCAATGAGGCGCCTTTCGCGGCGTAGCCGTACTTGTGCAAATCGGCCGACATCGAGGTCACGCCAGGCACCGAAAAATCGAATGCCGGAATCGAATAGCCAATGGCCCGCACAAACGGAAGCATCAGCCCACCAACGCACGCGTCAACGTGACACAAAATGCCGCGTTTCTGCGCCAGATGAGCGATGTCTTCGATGGGATCGACCACACCCTGAGGGTATTGCGGCGCCGAGCCAACCAACATCACGGTTCGCTTGTTGATCAGTCGTTTCATCGCCTTGAGATCGACTCGAAAGTCTTTGTCGACCGGCGCATGAACGACTTCGATGTCGAAGTAGTGGCCACCTTTTTCGAATGCTGGATGGGCTGAAATCGGGATCACGATTCGTGGTTTACGAATTCCGCGTGCGCGTCCCCATTCGCGGGCCGTATTCATGGCCATCAAAATGCTTTCGGTGCCGCCCGTTGTTAGATTTCCACAGGTGTATTCGTCGCCGCCGAGCAGATTTGTGGCCATGGAAACCACTTCGGTCTCCATGCGCTTCAGGCTTGGGAATGCCGACGGATTCAGCGCGTTCTCCGAGAAAAACGTCGTATAGGCTTCCTTGAGGAAGCTTGAGATCTCGTCTCCACCATGGAAAACGAGACTCCAAACGCGACCGTCTTCCCATTGAACGTCGTCAGACTTAAGATCTCTCATCGTTGAGAGCACATCGGACGATGAACGGCCTTTTCGGGGGAGCTTCTTCATGTCAACCTCTCTGCATTGAAACGTGGTTGTTCTTGCCGACACTGGCCCACGTGTCAATGTTCCGACTCCATCATCGGCTGGAAAAAACATGGCTCGCATCTTTGCTGACCTTCATTCGCACCCCACATTCTACCAATTCAATCGGTTGAGGAATCACCCCTCCGAGGGCGATCCGTCCAAGTTCCACCCGTGGACATCGGTCGAGGAAGACCTGAACGATATGGGGAAGGGCGTGCGCGCACGCGCATACGCGCAGGCCGATGTCGCGAAGTTGCATCGCTCTGGCACTCGTCTGGTTTTTGCGTCGATTTGTCCGATCGAGAAAGGCTTCTTCTGGGGTCATCGTGACGAAGCTGGCGACGATCGTCACACGTTTGGCGTTGAACTCGCACGAATGGTGTCGGGCGCTGCGTTCCTTGAGGGCGGGATCAATCTGCTGAAGGGTGATGGCTTTGCCGCATTGCACTCGATGACCAAGATTCTGTCCAATCGCGGTCCGTTGCGAGTTTTCCTGCAGAAATTCTTCATGCGCTACGACATGAAGCGGATTCTCTACCTGTCTTCGCATGAATACGATTATTGGACTGAGTTCTTAAAAGAGTACGAATTTTACCGGTCAAAACACGGCGTCAAAGTTCAATCGAATTTGGTATGGGCCGAGGACGACGGGGTGATTCGATCCGAAGATTTTGAAGGTTGCTACTGGGTTGCACGAGACCTTGAGGAGCTGCGTGACAAGCTCGAGAACACCGATGACGTCGTTTTTGTCATGACGATCGAGGGTTCTTATGTCTTCACGATCGGGCCGGACGGGCGCCGAGTCAGTGAAAAAGAGATTTTTGAACGCATCGATATTTTGAGGAATTTGGAACACCCGATCGTGTTCGTCACGCTCGCCCACCATTTCGATAACGGTATCTGCGGGCATGCCCACAGCATTCCCGATTCCGCACGTCTTGTGATGGATCAGGATGCGCGATTGCACACCGGGTTCGAGAAGGAAGGCGATCTCGGTCTTCGTGTGACTCGCGCCATGTTGGCGATCGATGAAAACCTGGAAGACACCGGTGAACGACGCATTCTGATCGACTGCAAACACATGAGTGCGCAGACTCGAAGCGAGTATTACTCCGAAATCGTGCGGCCTTATAACGCCGCTCGTCTGCGCAAGAATCAGGCGTATCAGGATCAAAATCCAGCCATCCCCGTATTCTTGTCTCATGCGGCCTATTCAGGCGTGGCGACCCTCGACGAGCTGATCGCGAATGTGGGCAAAGAGGACGATAACTTCCACTCCCCACCGTTCTACGCCTGGAATATCAACGTTTCCGACGACGATGTTCGCATCGTCCACGAAACCGGTGGTGTGATTGGATTGGTTTTCGACTCCAGAGTGTGCGGAGTCGCGCCGAAACAAACCATTCCTGGCGAGTTTTGGCCGGACCTGGTGATGCGCCACATCTTCGCGATGGTGGACGTCGTGATGTTGGATCAACGTTATTCTGACGAAGAAAAACGCAAAGTCTGGGACTGCGTCGCTCTGGGGACGGACTACGACGGTCTGATCGACCCTTTGACACGCTATCCTACCGCGATGTCCCTCCCGCGATTTGCCGACGATCTACGGGCCTTCCTGACTCGATACCGCCATACTCGTTTCATCGAGAATATCGGCGTCGAGAAGCTCGTTGATAAGATTTGTTTCAGCAACATCGAGGCGTTCACGCATCGAAACATGCCGAGTTGCTCACGCTAACAGATGCGTCGATGGCAGTCCGAGCCAGGCGGCTCGTATTCGAACGTGGTATGGCTCACCTGCCACTCGGACTGCAGCTTGGTTCGAAGCTGCCCCGTCAGCGCCTGCGCCTCTTGAAGCGAAAAGTCTCTTTTGAGAACGACATGTGCTTCAATGGCCACGTTTTTTTCGTCAATCTCCCAGACATGTAGATGGTGGATTTCCTCGACCTCCTCAAATTCTGCGAAGGTCGCGAGGATTCCGTCGAGGTCCATGCGTCGCGGAACATGATTCATCAAAATAGATGCGGCATGTTTGAGCATCGGAACCGACATCACCAAGATGTAAGCGGCGATCATCAGACAAAGCGCGGGGTCGATCCATAGCCAGCCCGTCATTTTCACGACGAATGCACCCAGGATGACGGCGATCGACGCCGCGGCATCGGTAAGGTTGTGGATGAATGCCGCACGGATATTGAGGTTGCCCTTAGACATCCCCCAGAGCAGCAACACCGTGCCGACGTCGATGACGGTGGCGACCGACGCAGCGATGATGACCCAGGTCGTCTGGATCGGTTGCGGATCCAGCAGGCGTTCGATGCCTTCGACGGTCATGAACACGGCCATCACGAGCAAGACCGTCAGATTGATGACTGCGCCGACCAATTCTGCTCTGCGATAGCCGAACGTAAAGCGGTCATCAGCTTGGCGTTTCGAGATTCGGCGCGCGACCCAGGCCACGATCAAAGCCCCAACATCTCCCAGATTATGGACGGCGTCGGCAATCAATGCGAGAGAGCCCGAGAACACGCCAACCACGGCCTCAACGACGGTCAAGAGTAGGTTTAACACCACGCTGAAGAGCAGCCGGTTGTCGCTCATGCCCGACGTATCGTGGCTGTGCCCGTGGTGCTCGTGTCCGTCAGAATCGTCATGATCGTCGTGTCCGTCATGATCGTCGTGATTGTGCTCGTCACGATCGTCGTGATCGTGTTCGTCGCTATGCTGGTCGTTGTTTTCAATCATGAGTCAGGAATGCATCTCGAAGAAGAATCGGTTACCACTACTTACGGCATCATAGAGAATTCACACCCTGGTGGCATCTGTGCCACCGAAAAAGGAGGATTGATGCGGTATGCGCTGATTTTATTGGTTCTGGTCGCGTTTGGCTGCAATGGACAAGTCCCTCCGGGGAGTTCCAAAACGAGTACGCAAGCGCTGGAGGACTCCGAAACCGGCGAGAGTGCTGTCGAAGACCGACTTGCGTCGTTGGTCGCGCGTCCTGTCCCGCCTCTTGGCTCAAAAAGTCAGCTCCAGGATGAGGACTACCGCAGCGTGCTGACCCCGCAGGAGTTCCATATTCTAAGAGATAAGGGCACGGAGCGGGCTTTCTCGGGCGAATACAACGCTTCTAAAGCGCACGGTGTATTTCATTGCCGTGCCTGCAACGCGCCTCTTTTTGAGTCCTCGACGAAATTTGATTCTCGAACCGGTTGGCCGAGTTTCTACGACGCCGTCGAGGGCCGCGTGTCGACCCAAGATGACACGAGCATGGGAATGACGCGTAAGGAGGTCGTGTGCGCACATTGTGGCGGCCATCTGGGCCACGTTTTTGAAGATGGGCCTGAGCCGACCGGGCTTCGTTATTGTGTGAATTCGCTCAGTATCGTCTTGGAACAAGAATGAAAAAAGTCGCGTTTCTGATGCTTCTGTTCGCAGGTTGCGGTGACGTGGGCGTCAACGGCGATCTGGTCGGCGGCTCGTGTCGAGATAACCGAGATTGCGAGGAAGACTGCCTGTCCGGAAAAGACTATCCGGGCGGGATGTGTTCGGTGGCGTGCCGGGACAGTCGCGACTGCCCCAATGACACCGTCTGCTCCAACAAAGATGGCGGAGTCTGTATGCTCTTATGCCGCTACGATGATGATTGTCGTCGGGACTATGACTGCAAGAGCAAGGGGCTCAAGGGCGAGCCCGGCGAGGCCTCGATATGTGTTGGGCGTTAGCTCAGGTACCGAACAAAGGTGATCAACGCGTCGCCATCGCGGTAGAAGTCTTTGATGTGGTTTAGTTCCTCGAATCCCAGCCGGTGATAGAACGCTTGTGTGTCGTCGTAGCCTTCCGACGAAGACGTCTCGATTCTCACGATCTTGCCTTGCTGTTCACGAACGGCTCGCTCCATTTCCGCATACAAGAGTCGTCCAATCCCGTGCCCCTGCATCTGTGCGTCCACAACGATCCAGTACAGGTCGAAGGTGTGGTCAGTCATCGGCGTGCGGCCGAAACACACGTAGCCGACCGCCTTTTTGTCGCGGGCGACAAGCGTCTGATACGTAGTCTCTACGTCACTTACGGACTCATCGAGGAGTTCTCGCGCTACCGCGACCTCATCCGGCAGGAAGTTCTTCGTACGATCCAGGATGTCCTGCAGGTTTTCGAGGTCTTCAGGACGGGCCAAGCTCACCGTGATCATGTGTGCACCTCGAGATCCTGCGCCACGGTCGCCCACGTCGCGTCCTCAACGATGCCCAGGTAGAGCTCGTCGAGACTCAAGCCCATCGACTTGGTGGCCACCACAAATCCGGCCTCGGGATGGATGTCCGGATTTGGATTCACGTCGATCACGTAGGGTTTTCCGTCGCGACCCAAGCGCATGTCCACTCGGCCGTAAGAATTGGCCCCGATCGCTCGGAGTGCAGCTCTTGCTTGTGAAGTGACTTCGTCGAAGAGGGCGGTGTTTTCTTTGCGTGCAACCGGTCTGGAAAATGCCGAGGCTTCGGGCGATTCGGGCAGCCACTTGCATGCGTAGGTCACGATCGGCGCAAGTTCCGAAGAAAACGACGAGAAGTCGATTTCGGTCACCGCGGCATAGCGGCCCAGCGACTGAGGGCCGACCGCGACGTTGAACTCACGTCCTTCCAAATAGGTTTCGACAAGGTAGGGGCCAGGAACGTGATCCATCAGCCAGAGCAGTCTGGCGCGCAATTCCTGTGTGGAGTGCACGATACTTCCCTGATCGATTCCCACCGACCCGTCGTAGAGCGCGGGTTTCACGAAAAGCGGAAACTCCAGTCTTGAGAGCTTCTCGGAGTCGAACTCCCAGTCGCCGAAAACGGCAGCTTTGGGAACTCGGACATGAGCCAGCGACAAGACGTCACGCGTATGGTGTTTGGCGTGGGCGAGATTCAGCGCGCGCGAAGAATTTCCCGTGAACGGGATTTTTCGGGCTTCCAACCAAGCGGGAAACTCGGCCTCTCGCGCTGGATCGCCGCCCAAAGACTCGACCAGATTGAATACGATGCCGCTGGGGCGAAACTCTGAAATCGCATCGTCGAGTCCGACAAGTTCGACCTGGCGGCCTTGTCGTTCAAGAGATTCGGCAATAATTGCCGCGACCTCCGCGCTTTCTTGACCCGCTTCCGCGCCATGCGTATCGGCGGCACTGCCGCCCTGAAGGAAGTCACAGTTATAAACAACACAAACAGATTCGTTACCGGGAGGTTCTTTTTGCATGGATGTAAGTCGGCTCGGTGGAGATACATGTGAAATGACCTTCCGCCACACTCCCCCGTGGGATCACTTTGGCTAGGAATCGACAATATTCCTAGCGGTTTTCGGCGGGCCGTCAACGACATTCGAACGCATTCTTTTACGAGGATGGTAAACCAAGATGGTTGTCTGGGAAACCCCTTTAAAAACAAGCTGTAACGTGGTGTCCTGGTCGGGCGAATTTCCTCTCGGATTTGTCAACCAATCCGAGATTAGGACCGGGACCGTGAGCGACGCCCCGATCGTGTTGCCGCACTAAGACGGCTTGGGCAGTAGGGCGGGGCGCCATGAGGCCCTAAAGTGCCCGTCTGCCGCCGAAAAATACGCTTCGGCCTTAAAGATTGAGGGAGGTTGACCACGGGGTAGCCAAGTGTTAAACATCTCTCGTCTCTTCAGATTTAGTCCTTAACCGCTGAAATTGAAGAGTGTTAATCTCGAGGATGAGCGAATACTCGTGGTCCGATGCGGATGGTTTTTAGGTAAACCGGACGGACTTTGTGGTTAGAAAGGCGAGCATCCTCAGTTTATAGCGTAATCGTGGCGTGTTGCCACGTGCGTATGCGGATTTGGCCGCATGGATAGTAGTTCCGGAGACGGAACCAGGCAGGAAGCTACCGGCTTATCCGGTGGCACTGAGCGGGCAGACCCGCGTGGAGAGTTATCATGAAGAAATTGTTTGTTGGCAGCTTGGCTTGGGGAACAACCGACGATTCGCTTCGCGAAGCGTTTGAATCATTTGGCGCCGTATCGGATGCTAAAGTGATCACGGATCGTGAAACGGGTCGCTCACGCGGATTCGGTTTCGTGACGTTTGAACAGCCAGAAGATGCTGATGCAGCGATCGAAGCGATGAATGGTGCTGAGCTTGATGGACGGAATATCGCCGTCAATGAAGCACAGGATCGTCGTCGTGAAGGCGGCGGCGGCGGCGGTCGTCCTCCGGGCGGCGGCGGTGGTCGTGGCGGCGCTGGTGGCGGTCGTCCTCCAGGCGGCGGCGGCGGTGGTCGTGGTGGCGCTGGCGGCGGTGGCGGCGGTCGCGATCGCTGGTAGTCGTACCCCCGGTACGTTACATGGAGCCCGCTTTTGCGGGCTTTTTTTTGTTCTTGTGATTTAAGATTGAACCCCACGGCGGCCATCGTTAGCCTGTCACATCAATTTTGATTCATGAATCGGATACGCTACTTGGGTGAAGCATGAAAGTCGCATTGGTTACGGGCGCAAATCGAGGCATCGGGCTAGAGGTTTGTCGCCAACTCTCCGACCTTGGTTATCACGTGATCCTCACCGCACGGAACGCGGAAGCAGGGCAGGCTGCCGCCGCCCGCCTGCGAGTCGAATATCGCCCCCTCGATGTGAGTGATCCCGAGTCGATTGCCAGTCTTGTTGAAAAGGTTCGTGAGCGTCACGGCAAATTGGATGTGTTGGTGAACAACGCTGGCGTCTCGCTTAAGGGCTTTGACTACAAAGTGGTCAAAGACACCTTGGCCGTTAATTATTTCGGCGCGCAGGCAGTCACCGACGCCTTTCTTCCGCTCATGAACGATCGAGGGCGAGTCGTGATGGTGTCCAGCGCGATGGGGGAGCTGGCATGTCTGGGACTCGAGCTTTCCGAGCGCTTCGCCAGTGATTCGCTCACCAGGCAAGAATTGAACGCCCTTATGAACAAGTTCGTCGAAGACGTGGCGTTTGAACACCATCTCCAAAAAGGTTGGCCCAGCTCGGCATATCGCGTCTCGAAGGTCGGTCTGAATGCCCTGGTTCGGGTACTCGACCGAGAACTGAAAGAAGATCCTCGAGACCTCCGTATCAACGCCGTCGATCCCGGCTGGGTGCGCACAGAAATGGGCGGCACTTCCGCGCCAAAAGAGCCTTTTGAGGGCGCCGACTCCATCGTCTGGCTTGCCAAGAAAGATGACGAAAACTCACCGAAAGGTGCCTTCTTTCGCGAAAGGCAGTCAACAAAGTGGTGAAAGTGCGCGGATTTATGCGTCGTGTATGGCAATGTCGTGCAATGTACCTTTGCGTGTTGACCGCCCCCACATCTGCATAGATTGTGGCAGCGTGTTCACCACTAACAAGGAAGGTATGTCATGGGTTTTGCTTCAGAATTTAAAGAATTTGCGGTCAAGGGTAGCGTTGTCGATTTGGCCGTCGGTGTCATCATCGGTGGAGCCTTCGGCACGATCGTTACGTCGTTCACCAAAGACCTCTTAATGCCACTCGTGGGCATGGCGATTGGGGATATCAACTTCTCGAACATGTTCGTCGTGCTCAAGGAGATCCCTGCCGATTACCCAGGGGCGATGACCTACGCCGACCTGACCGCCGCCGGCATCCCACTTTTTGCGTACGGTAATTTCATCACCGTCACGATCAATTTTGCGATTCTAGCATTCATGATTTTCATGATGGTCAAGCAGATCAACCGCCTCAAAAAGGCCGAGCCGGCACCCGCACCGGCACCTGCAGTTGTGCCTGAAGATGTGGTCTTGCTTCGTGAGATCCGCGACGCGCTCAAAAAGTAAGTTCGCTCGAATCAGCCTCGCTCGATTTGATTCGGCTCGCTTCTTTTTCGGAAGCGCGCCGAAATTTTTTCAAGCTCCTCAGAACAAAAGCCTCCGCTCTTGGATGCCCCACCTCAAATGAGCGTGAAATCATGACAACGTTACGCGACCAGACTCAGGCGCAGTTCGCCAAGCTAGAGCAATCGAACCCCACCTATGCGACTTTGGTGGAATCCGTTTTGGCTAAGGCTCGCGATTTTGGAGACGGCAAAGATGCGATTGGAGTCGGGCAGTCGGCGCCAAGCTTTGTCTTGCCCAACGCCGAGGGCGAATCGGTGGAGTTGGCCGCGTTACTCGCCAACGGACCCGTGGTGATTTCGTTCTATCGCGGCTCGTGGTGCCCCTACTGCAACCTTCAGCTGCGTGCGATGCAGGACAGATTGCCCGAGATTAGGAAGCTTGGCGCACAGTTTGTTGCGGTGAGCCCAGAGACGCCCGACGAATCCCTGTCGTTGGTCGAAAAGGCGGAGCTCAAGTTCTTAGTCCTTTCGGACAAGAACGCTTGGGTCGCCGAAAAGTACGGAGTCGCCTGGAAGGTCCCGGAAGTTATTTTGGAACACATGCGAATTCGCGGTCTTGATCTGGCCAAGATCAACGATGGCAACGACTCGGTGTTGCCGATCCCTGCGACTTTTGTCATTTCGCCTGATGGCATTGTGAAATGGCGGTTCGTCAACGTTGACTATCGCGCGCGTGCCGAGCCTGACGACATCATCGCCGCACTTCATGACTTGAAGCGAGGGCCCGCCTAAGCGTCAATCTTGCGGGCTTCGATCTCAGTTCGCTTCTTTTTGGGGAGCGAGCCGAAAATGATCTTGTAGCTTTCGTCGATCATCGAATGAACAAGGTCGGTACTGAGGGTCCCGTCTAGAATCACTGTGTTCCAGTGCTTTTTGTTCATATGGTACCCAGGAATGATCGCCGGATATTCTGCTCGCAGATCGATCGCGCGTTCTGGATCGCATTTCACATTAAATTGGGACGGAAATGAATCGAGTGAGAGGAGCAGGTAAATCTTGCCGCCAATTCGAAAGGTCAGCACGTCCGGCCCAAAGGGTTGGTCTTCGGTGCTTTCGTGTTTGAGAAGGCAGTACTCGCGTACCAATTCTGCGTCCATGTATGGCTCTTAGGTGAGAGGGCGGGCCCTAAGGTATTTCGCCCATTCCGTGAGTTGCGGGGCAAAAGGGGAAGTTTGGGGGAAGAGCAATCTGAATGAATCGCTCAGCATGCTCATGTCGGGGAAGACCTCCACGAGTGTTCCATCATTCAAGTCGTTGGCTACGATGTAGCGCGGCAGCACGCCGCAGCCGCGGCCCGCGAGGCACATCTGTCGCATTGCGTCTCCCATGCCGCAAAGCCTCACGTCTTTGAAATTCCAGGATGCTCCCGCCGCACTCGATAGGTAGCGGGTCAGGGGAAGCGTTTCGTCCACGTCCAGTAGAACGTGGTGTACGCTGTCTGTCGCGTGATCAAACGGGGTCGCTGCGATAAGTGAGGGCGCCGCGACAAAGGCGTATTCTTCTTGGTGAAGGAACTCCACTCGCCAATCCTGCCGAGCGACCGCTGCGCTTGTGATTACCGCATGCAGCAGGCCTTTTTCGAGTCGATGGAGGATGTCGGGGCCGGCGCCAAAATAGACGTCGAAAGTCAGGTCTGGGCGTTTGATTTCCCAAGCCACAACAGCCGGAACCACCCAAGAATTCCCCAGTTCAAACCGAGTTCCCAAAGTCAGGCGAATATCGGGCCGGGCCTCTGGAGCCACCGAAACCACACAATTGGCTGCGTGTTGAAGGGTCAGTTGCGCCTCTGGAAGCAGACGATGCCCCTCGGCCGACAGTTCCACGCGCCTGGTGGTCCTTTGAAAAAGTGCCACTCCCAGCTGCCCTTCGAGTTGTTGAATTCGTTGCCCGAAGGCGGCCGGGGTCAGGCGCACTTCTTCGGCTGCTCGTCGAAAATTCAAATGCCGTGCGGCAGAGACAAAACAACGCAGGTTTTCGATCGAGGGCAGTTCCATTTATGGATAATACCATGCAGTGAGGGCGGCGCGGGCCGAGAACACGGGCAGAACTTGATGGTCTAGAATTTCGCTCAGAAATACGACCAGTCGATCGCCCATGGGTTCGATTTCTTCGACGGTTCCGTTCGAGAAGAACACCCGGAGTTGCCCGCCATGTGCAGGTTGCCAATCGACATTTGGATAATAAATGGCGGTCAAGACGCGCGACATCTGTCCATGAAATGCGTCACGGTGTCGGTCATATTGCGCGCCATCGCCGGGGTACATCGCGATTTGAGTGTCGAAGCGCTTAACGCCCATCCAACAATACTCATTGGCGGCCTGTCGGACTTGCTCGAACAGAACCGAGATGCGCGTAAAGCGATCTTCGGTGTCGGCATCTACCCAGGCGATAAGGTCTTGGCGAACGCTCTCGTCCTGCCGGTGGGAGCCCATCCGGCCGACACCTGCATTTCGAAGCGCGCCCTCACGAGCGAGTTCAACGATTTGTTGGAATGTGTCCGAGGCCACGGATTTACCGAGCACGCCATCAAATACCAAGGCGCCTCCGTCTCCGAGGACCTGAACCATTTCGTCGTCCCAAGGACACCAATCACCGTGCATGCTTCTCATGAGGCCTCCAGCGGCTTGAAATCGTTCGCGATTGCACTCTGCGCCAATCCCAGAGCATTTCAAAGGCAAATCACTTGCGAGAATGGCGCTCCTCGTGGACACTCCGCCCATCTGAGCTGAAAAGGTGAACCATGAAAAACACACGTGTGGTCGACATTCTCCAAGGAAAACTTGCTCCCGGTAGTGAGGTTCTTGTTCAAGGCTGGGTTCGGACTCGCCGGGACTCAAAAGCGGGCGTTTCGTTTGTAAACGTTTCGGACGGGTCCAGTTTCGACGGCGTCCAGGTTGTGGCGGACGACAAGCTTGAGAATTACGCCTCGGAAGTGTTGAAGCTGTCGACTGGGTGCGCGGTAAGCGTCGTGGGCGTGATCGTCGAGTCTCCTGCACAAGGTCAGGCGCTTGAGGTCCAGCCCACAAGCATCGAAGTGGTGGGTTGGGTCGCGGAACCTGAGTCGTACCCGATGCAACCTAAACGTCACAGCATGGAGCATTTGCGTGAAAACGCGCATTTGCGTCCCCGCACGAACCTGATTGGTGCCGTCGCGCGTGTGCGCAACTGTCTGGCCCAGGCGACGCATCGCTTTTTTTCCGAGAACGGTTTTGTTTGGGTTCATACTCCGATCATTACGGCCAATGATGCTGAGGGAGCAGGGGAGATGTTCCGTGTGTCGACCCTCGACAGCGCGAATCCTCCACGAACCGACGATGGGAAGGTCGACTTTTCGCAGGACTTTTTTGGTCGCGAAGCCCATTTGACGGTGTCTGGACAGTTGAATGTCGAGACTTACTGCATGGCGCTTAGCCGTGTGTACACGTTCGGTCCGACTTTTCGCGCCGAGAACTCGAACACGCGTCGCCACCTCGCCGAATTCTGGATGATTGAGCCTGAGTTGGCCTTCGCTGACCTGGCTGCGGATGCCGATCTTGCGGAAGCGTTCCTGAAGTACATCTGCAAAGCCGCGCTTGAAGAGCGTGCAGATGACATGGCGTTTTTTGATAAGTTCATCGAGAAAGGCACGATCGCGAAGGTTCAGAAGTTGGTGGACAGCGATTTTGCGCGACTCGACTACACCGACGCCATCACCGAATTGCAGAAATCCAATCAGAAGTTCGAGTACGCGCCGGAGTGGGGCATCGACCTGCAGTCGGAACACGAGAAGTACCTCACAGACAAAGTGGTCGGCGGTCCTTTGGCCGTCATCAACTACCCGAAAGACATCAAAGCATTTTACATGCGCCTCAACGATGACGGGAAGACCGTCGCGGCCATGGATATTCTGGCGCCGGGCATTGGTGAAATCATCGGAGGCTCGCAGCGTGAGGAGCGGCTGGAGGTGCTGGATTCGCGCATCACCGAAATGGGCCTCAATCCCGAGGATTACTGGTGGTACCGAGATTTGCGTAAATATGGAACGACTCCACACGCTGGATTCGGCCTCGGCTTTGAGCGTGCGGTCCAGTACGTGACGGGCGTCGAAAACATTCGCGACGTGATTCCGTTCCCCCGAGCTCCACGCCACGCAGACTTTTAGTCAAACGAAGTTGAAATTCATTATCAATTAGGTTAGAGAGTGGGAGTCGCGAGGTGAATTATGGCGGCTCTCACAAAATCTGATCTTCGAGCACTCGATCCCGGCGAAGGCGCACATGTTGTGTCGCTGGACTCGACTGCCCCCCAACAGATCGTTCGGCGCTTAATGGTGCTGGGGTTTGTCCCCGGGACTTACGTTTCTGTGGTGAGGCGCGCTCCCCTTGGCGACCCTATCGAGTTTGAGTTGCGCGGCGGGCGAATCAGCCTGCGCGCCTCAGAGGCACGTCTTATTTTCATTTCCTAAAGGCGCGACATGCATCACGTCGCTGCAACTGGGCGAATCGCCCTGGTGGGGAGTCCGAATTCGGGCAAAACCACGCTCTTCAATGCCCTCACGGGTCTAAGTCAAAAAGTTGCCAACTACGCTGGCGTCACCGTGGAGCAAGTCCAAGGTGAGGTTGAGGTCGACGGACGAGTCATCACGCTGATTGACTTGCCTGGCACGTATTCGCTTGAAGCGCTGAGTCCTGACGAAGAGGTGGTCTCTAAAGTCCTAGAAGGCACGATGGCGTCGTGCGCCGCGCCAGACGGCATTGTTGTCGTTGCTGACGCCACAACGCTTGAGCGCTCTCTCCAACTCGTCGGCGACATCCTGCGACTTGGACGTCCAACCGTGCTCATCTTGACGATGATCGATGAACTCAAGGCCCGTCATGGCGGCCTGAAGCTTGGCGCGCTCAAGCGTTCGTTGGGAATTCCCGTGCTCGGTGTGGTTGGCAATCGTGGCGTGGGCATCGACGACGTGCGGGCGTTGCTCGCAAAGTCAGACGATTGGAAGCCCTCGAAGGTCGAAATCCCTGAGTCTCCAGAAGAGCGATTTGCGTGGGCGGACGAGATATTCGCCCGATGTGTCACGGCTCCTCGTCGCGACGCGACCCTTACAGATCGCATCGATGCGGTGTTGCTGCATCCGGTTTTGGGCATCGCGATATTCGCGTTCCTGATGTTCCTTTTCTTTCAGGTCGTTTTTGCAGTTGCGGCTCCGCTTCAGGAGCTATTCGAATCAGGCGTTGGTCTCTTGGGGGCAATGGTAGGCGAACTCTTGCCTGAGGGCCTTTTTCGCGCCCTGATTGTCGATGGAATTATCGGTGGCGTCGGCGGCGTGGTCGTCTTTGTCCCTCAAATTGCGTTGCTATTGTTGATGATCGCGGTCTTGGAAGGCAGCGGCTACATGGCCAGGGCAGCATTCGTTATCGACCGGGTGATGGGCTGGGCGGGATTGGAAGGGCGCTGTTTTATCGCGCTCCTGTCCTCATACGCATGCGCGATTCCAGGAATTATGGCGACACGTGGAGTTCCGGATCCCCGAAGCCGCTTAGCGACGATTTTGGTCGCACCCTTCATGACCTGTTCCGCTCGCCTTCCTGTATATGGTCTGTTGATCGGTGCGTTCATTCCCAAAGAGACGTTCTTTGGCATCTTCAATTTGCAGGGTGTGGTTCTTTTTGGGCTCTATCTTCTGGGTTCTGTCAGCGCATTGTTGGCCGCCGCCATCCTGAAACGTGGGATTTTGCGCGGGGCTACGTACCCGTTCTACATGGAATTGCCACCTTATCGGATGCCGACCGTGCAAGTGATTTGGCATCGCTTATCGCGCGGCGTTTGGGCGTTTCTGCGCAAAGCGGGCACCGTGATTCTGGCGGCCAGTGTGATCTTGTGGGTGACGTTGAACCTGCCACGCGTTGAGCTTCCTAGTGACTTTTCGGGCGGTGAAGTTGCGGCTCAGACCTATCAGCTTGAGCACTCGTATGCGGCTGCAGTGGGGCACGCGATGGAGCCTGTATTGTCCCCGTTGGGATTTGATTGGCGAATCGGTGTGGGGCTGGTGGCAAGCCTTGCGGCACGCGAGGTTATCGTTTCGACGATGGCGCAAATCTACGGGTTCGGAGGGGACGAGGGCGACATGGATGGACTCGCCGCGCAGCTAAGAAAGGCGAAGGATGGAGAGGGGAATCTCGTCTACACTCTTCCGACGGTCTTGGCGTTGTTGGTGTTTTTTGTCTATGCGCTTCAGTGCGTGTCGACGTTGGCCGTCATGCGGCGTGAGACGGGCTCATGGCGTTGGCCAGCGCTGGCGTTCTCGTACATGCTCGCCATTGCTTACGTGATGGCTTTCGCGACTCGCTGGAGCGCCATCGCTCTAGGTTGGGGCTAGGCTGTTACCAAGAGTACGTGGCAACCGCGCCGTTGGGGGTGGGAAGGATGGCGAACTGATCGTCGTCCAGCAATGACCAGGTCACGAGTCCACTTCCTCCAACCACCAAAAGACCACCGATCGCGTAAAACGCGATGGCCGCGCTTTGATCCCCTTCGATTGAGCTTTTGAGTCGGTTGTAGGTTGCTGTATCGCCGGCTCGTGCTGCGGATTCGTACGAGTCGATCGTTTCAGTCAATGATGCGTCGATGACCGTTCCGACCACAAGACTTGTGACGCCCGCGCCGATGCTGCCGACTCCGGTCCAGAACCGCCAATCTCTTCTGTCCAGCCAATTGCTTGGCGCAGCAGGTCCGACAGCGACCTCTTGCCTCTTAGCCAGCGCGAGACCATTGGTGATTTCGGCAGCGCCTCGGTATTGGCGAAGCGCGGCCATTCGCGCGCGGTTTTGAGTGGAATCTGGCTCCCCAAGCCCCGTGGAATCGGCCAACTCTGCGACCGCCAGCGACTGATCCATTCGGCCCATTTTACCGTGGGCTGTCGAGATGTTGTACAAGAAGATCGGGTCTGGATAGAGCGCGTATCCCTTCTGAAACTCCTCAATGGCCTCGTCGTATTTCTGTTCGAAATAAAGCGCAGCGCCTTTTTCAAAATACTCTTGAATCTGCTCTACGTCGGCGCTTGCATCCTGAGCCCAAACCGGGGTCGAGCTAAGAACGCCCGCAAGGAACATCAAAGAAACCAAGCGATTCATGGTAGCGTCGTCAGATTAGGTTTGCGGAGTTTCGTCGACGTTGATTTGGGGCGAGTCCGCACTGGCTTTTTCTCGACCAGCGTCTTTGGTTCGACCTTAATTTCTTCCACCGGTTCTTCAGGAGCGACCTCAGGCGCTTCCACGAAGGCCACAGGTGGTTCGGGTTCAGGCAGAGCCGCGATCGCGGGTTCGATTTTTGACACGGCCGGCTCAGGGGTGGCTTCTGCGACCGGCTCGTTGGTTTCGAACATGCGACCGACAAGGAGATAACTTATCGAAAAGAGCAGCAACACGATCACGATGCCGACCGCGATGCGTTTGTTGTTGTTTGGCGCAACGATGAGCTCGAAATCATCGTCCATCTCTTCAAGCTCGAAAGCCAGATAGGGGGCAGACTTCCATTCCTCAAGATCGGCCATGATGGCGCTGGCGCTGGCGTAGCGATCTGAGACGTCTTTTTCGATCATACGATTGACGATATTGCGCAGGGCAGAATCGACTTCAAGTTCGTCAGGAAGCCGAATTGGGACTTCGTTGATATGCCTAGCGAGCGTGTTCATCGTCGACTTGGCCATGACGGCTTTTTCGCCTACGAGCAACTCGTAAAATACCAACCCCAAGCTGTAGATATCGGTCGATGGGGCAAGGCGATGGCCACGGATTTGCTCGGGTGACATGTAACGAGGCGTGCCGATCAGCACTTCATCGTCGGTCAGGTCTGGGTTGTCGGCATTGAACACAGGATCGTCGATCGATTTAGCGAGTCCGAAATCGAGAACCTTCACCTGATCGCGTCGCCCCATATGGCTGTAGAGCATGATATTTGGCGGCTTAACGTCGCGATGCAGGACGCCGCGTGCGTGTGCTTCTTCGAGGCTTGAAAGCACCTGTAACACAATATTAACGGCCCGTTCTGGGGTCACCGCACCTTCTTCTGACACGACCTCCGAGAGTGCATCTCCACTGATGAACTCCAGAACCATGTAGAGCAGGCCATCGGGAGTCTGGCCATATTCGTACATCAACACGGTGTGTGGATCGCGAAGTTGCGAGACAAGTTGCGCCTCGCGTTCAAATCGCTTCGAGACGATCTCGAGTCGACGTTCCTCTGCGCTTAGATCATCGTTGAATCCGACGCGCGTTGCGGGCCGAAGGACCTTGATCGCCACCGGACGCCCGAGATCGTTTTGCATGGCCTTGTAGACGCAACCAAACCCGCCGCGGTTAAGGACTGATTCGATGGTGAATCGTCCAACAAACACGTCTCCAGCGACTGGAAAGTGTGACGGAGTCACCACTTGTTTTTCCGCTACATCGACCATTACCAACGGGCAATCCTTGGGCGATTTATGGATGAGGGATCTTCTAATAGATAATTAGCCCTTACTATACCTGTGTCCGGGCGAAACTCAAGCTAGCCCAGTGTGGCTTGCCAATGCAGGAGTTCATCCCCGGTCATCCAGCTAGAATGAAGGCGGAGAAAGGTCGGCAGGGCGTTCCCGGCGCCGATGGTGGGCCACTCGGGTGGCGGAGCCAGCCACACTCCATTTTTAATCATGTGACTACGGTCGCTCGAAAAGTGCAGTAGATAGTCGTCGGCAGCCACTACATTGAATTTTGCTTCAAGTGCTTCCGGAGAATTCGAAAACGAGTGGGATAACCAAGAATGAAGGGGCGTCGCCAGGTCACCGTCGTGGTCAAAGTCGATGATTTGCCCATCAACTCCTAAGTAAACCACATGGTAATCCCAAATCAGCCCGCTGGGCTGAAGGCGTTGGTTCTCGAAGTAGACGGCCCCTTTTTCATTGCTCACAAATACAGCCCACCCATTCCGACGGGCGTCGCATAGGTGCCAGATATTCTCTTCACAGAAGAACGGGTGATACTTCATCGATGTTTCCAGCAGGAATCAGTGAACTCCTTCACGTTCGAATTTCGTCACGGCGGTGTCCACCACGTTTTCATGTTCGACGAAGAGCAAGACGACCTTGTCGTCGTTCGTCGGGTGGGCCGCTTGATTGGCCCTCAATGATTTGTCGGTCGCCTTGGTGGATTGGAAGTTCATGGCCTCCATGTCGAATTCTTCGGAGTCCACGCCAGCGGCTGTGATGGCCGTCCTTCCGGCCTTTCTAGTGACACGACGCGTTCCCCAAGCGCCGCCTCCCGAACAGCCTATTCCATGCAACCCGATGCCGCCGGACCCAAATAGACCGTCGTCGGTGGTCAATTCGTCATCAAGGAACCCGCATCCTTGCGTTCCGAGCGAAAACAGACCGACGGCCAGACAAAGGAGAAATCGCATGAAAGCCTCAACAGTGGGGGTGTTGAGTACGACATCGCGGGTCCAATAATGTTCCATTCCTTCCAACCGTTGCGCCAAGCGGGTCATGGGTGTAGCTTCCGCCAGTCTTTTTTTGCGTGAGATCGCCATGAGCTTGCTGGCCGCTATTCCATATGACCTCTTCATGTTCGGCCCCTGGGAAATCGTGGGTCCTCTCAAGATCCAATCCTTTGGTTTGCTGGTTGCGACAGGACTTCTACTGGCGTTCACCATGGCGTCACGACGAGGCGAGCGCGAATTCGCTCTTTCGGGCGAGGAATTCCAGAATTTTGGAATGTACCTGGTGGTGATTGGCTGGATCTTTTCGCACGTGTTCAACGTCTTGTTTTATGAGCCCGAGAAAGTCCTCGAAGACCCGCTGATCCTGTTCAAGGTTTGGGGTTCGATTTCGAGCTATGGCGGGTTTATCGGTGGAATCATGGCGGCCTTCATCTACAAATGGCGTCATCCTGAACGGAATTTCGCCGAGATGGTCGACCTTGCGGCCTACGCCTTGACGTTCGCATGGATGTTCGGTCGTTTCGGCTGCGCTTCGGTTCACGACCATCCAGGTTCGGTCACGGATTTCTTTTTGGGTGTCCAGTGGACCGACGGCACGATTCGCCACGACCTGGGTCTCTACGAAGCGATTTGGTGGATTTTCATTGTCGTAGCGGTGCTGATTGCGGATCGAAAACCCAAGCCCGTGGGATTCTTTCCCGCCCTCATCGCGACGATGTACGCACCTGCACGGTTCTTCTTGGACTTTTTGCGGGTGCCGCCAGAGGCTGGCGGGGACGCGAGATATTTTGATTTGACGCCAGCACAGTACTTGTCGGTCGTTCTCCTTGGAGTCGGCATCTATTTTTGGGTCAAAATCAAAGATGCCCCGCCGGCAGTCTGGCGTGAGTACAAACCCGATTCGGCCCCAACCGATTCGAAGTAGTTTTTCCAAGTTCATGCCACGCGGCTCCATTGGGCCGCTTACCTTAGAAGGTTGAATACGATGTCGAAGAAGGTTCGTAAGGCTGTAATTCCTGTGGCAGGTCTTGGTACACGACTGTTGCCAGTCACCAAGTCAGTGCCAAAAGAGCTCTTGCCCATCGTTGATGTGCCTGCCATTCAGGTGATCGTCGAGGAGTGCATTGCGTCGGGAATCGAGGAAGTGATTTTCATCACAAGTCGTGGCAAAGGGCAGGTCGAAGACCATTTTGACTACAGCTATGAGCTTGAATGTCATCTTGCGGAACGCGGCAAGACCCACGAGTTGGAGACGGTCCGAAATATCGGAGGAATGATTCGCACGGTCGCCGTGCGTCAGAAGAAACCTCTCGGACTTGGGCACGCTATTCTGTGTGCCAAGGACGTCGTCGGCGACGAGCCATTCTTGGTGCTGCTTCCCGACGACATCATTTCGGCAGAGCCACCCTGCGCTCGGCAGATGTTGGACGTGTACGAGCAGTACGGTGAGGGCGTCGTAGCCGTCATGGAAGTTCCGAACGACGAGACAGATCGCTACGGCATCGTTTCGGGTGAGCAATGGTCACCAGGTCTTTGGCGCGTTCGCACCGTCGTCGAAAAGCCAGGGAAGGGCACAGCTCCGTCGAATCAGGCCGTGATTGGTCGCTACGTCTTGCCCCCCATCATTTTTGACTACCTTGAAGAAGGTCAGGTTGATGAAACGGGTGAGATTCAATTGACCGACGCGCTGGGCCGCTTGGCTCGCGAACGCGCGCTAATCGGGTATGAATTTCAAGGCCGTCGACACGATATCGGAGACAGAATCGGCCTGATCACTGCGAACGTCGCTTTCGCTCTGAACCGACCAGAACTTCGCCCCAAACTCATCGAGTTTCTCTTGGCAACGGCCAAAGAGTTGGGCGAATAGCCTCGAGCTTAGGGTTCAGGAATCCCAACATTCTGATCTTGAAGGTCAAACTTCGAGTTCTTATCCTTATCCAGGAAGAGCTTTGCGTTGGGCGCAAAGGCTTTCAGGAAGGAACGGAATAGTTGGGGTTCGTGAGTCTCCGAGATCAGCGACTCATTAGGCAGCGCCTCGAGTGTGCTGGTCTCTTCGGTCAGCCACGACAAGACAGGGTGGGTTGAAAAAAGCAGACCTTCATTCATCGGAATCTCACCCGAATATCGGATTCGATCTGGGTTTGATGCTTCGATGAAGATCACCCGTCCGTCAGCGGACACGAACTCGGCTTCAAGCCAAGGCGCCGATTCGCGTTCGAAACGAATCTCCAACTGCTCAACTGATTCGACGTTGGATTCGAATTCGAGTCGCGGTGAAATGCCGACGAGATCGATTTTTGAGCCTGAGACCAAAGTGAGTTCAGGGGTCGTCTCATTTTTTGCGAGAGCACCCAGTCCCTCGACGTGGACATCGAGGGTCTTGATCGTCCAGCCCGCAGCCATCAACGCCTGCATATTTGTCTGCATTTCGGGCACAACAAACTCAAGCTCCGTTGGAGACGTCTCGGGATTGCCAACGTCGGTTCCGACGCACCCGGAGGCAAGGATGAGCGCGAACGACGAGGATAGGATCATGCGGAGCGTCATTCGGAGTCCTCGTCGGAAAGCGGAAAGAGTTGGACATTCATTTGGTACACAACTTGTCCTTCTCCACTGCGGTCACACACTTCCATCATGGATTCTCGGAACTGGTGAATTCGTGCCTTAAGTTCTGGAACAAGCTCGACGGGCACACAGACCGTTAGCCCACTGATATCGCGTCGTTCTCGATCGACCGAGTCGATCGATTCGGCTGCACGCGCCATCATCTGCCGGTGGAAGTTGCCGATCGCCAGTGATTTGACCTCATGACCTGTGGTGAGGCTTGGCTCGCCTCGGCTCACCTGTCCATGCTCATCGACGACCAACAGTCCAATATCCAATAGTAGCTCTAGCGCCCGACGAACCTTGGCGACAGGAACACGTGGCCAAAGTTGTTTTGAGATCCATGTTGGATCCAGCTTGAAATCTGCGCGCCCGGCGAGTTCGCGCGTTGCGGGGTAGTACCAGTGGGAGAGGTACTCAAACATGTCGGTTTCGATCCGGCGAGCGTTCCGAAAGCGACGAATCGATGAAAGTGATTCAAATGCTTCGTTTTTTTGGTCGGCTCCGGACGCCTGAACAAAGAGAACCAACATCGCAAAAAAGCGAGCTTCGTCATCGTCCAAGTCAAAGGCCCGCGCCACGCTCTCGATGCTGTCGTCTCCAAGATTTCTCTGCCCGTCCATCACGAGTTTAATGAAATTGGGGGACGAAAACCCGGCTCGGCGCGCAAGATATCGGTACGACACCGCCTTGGTATGGCCTTTGGCGGCGTTGTAGTAGTCGCGCATGTAGTGGCGATAATCCACGTACTCAAAGATGTCCGGCTTCCAACTCATTGATTCCTGTTATTCGCCAGCTTGTATACGGATTGAATACGAATTCTGAGGGCGGTGTAGGCGACCTGTGGTCACTATTATGCGAGTATATATCAGAAAATGAAACGAAGAAACCCACAGTGGTGAACCATGTCTACAAGTTCTGTTTTACGGTTTGGAATACGTTTTGTTGTCGTCTGCACTCTCGTCGCGGGGTGCTCGGATGATGAGCCTGGCGGGTGGAGAATCACAGAAGGTGCCGGTGACGAGGTTAATTATGGGGCTGATGCCAAGGTGGTGGTGAGTGCCGATGGCACGATCTACGTCGTCGAAGGGCAGGGCTCAGGATGCGCTCAAGTGGGGGACCAATGTGTTGACCTCGCCGGCGAAAGCGGACGCTACTGCGACGACCCAAATGCCCAAGCAGACGTGCTGCTCGATCAGGACGGCAAGGTTGTAACGTTGGTGTGTTATCCGCCCGTGGCGGATGGAACCTCAGTTGAAGAGCTCCAGACCGACGCCGAAGGAAATGTTTCACTGCCCTCGAATCAGAACGGCGTCGTCATCACTTTTCCTGAGGACACCAATGGCGCAGCGGTCGCTGGGAATATCGCGCTCGATGGTGAACGCGTGGTGCTCTATGGAAATGGCGTAGATCAGACGATCGTCGATGGAAATCTCGACTTGCTATCGAATAACGCTCGCGTGCGCGGTCTGACGGTGAAAGGCGATGTTCATTTCCACTCGAACTCCAACAACTCTTCGCTTTTGTTATGCCGAATCGAGGGCAATTTGAATGTCGAGTCGAACGGCGCGACCTTGGCGTCTTGCGAAGTCTTTGGCGACGTTCGTGTCAGCGGAAACAACGCCGTGCTCGTGAATATCGGAGTTCAAGGCGAGTGGGATGTCGATTCTGGCGCGACCTGCGAGGGTTGTTACAGTTTCAGTGACGATAACGACGACCTGTTGGTGCAGGACTCAGAATTGGGTGATGCCATCGACTGCGGAAATCCAGGATGAATATGCGTTTGAAACAATTTGGTTTGGCGCTCGCGGTGATCGTGGCCAGCGCCTGTTCTGATGATATAGCCGGTAATTCGGCGAATAATCAGACCATTAATAATTCTGCAGCTGATGGCGGAAACACCGCCATTGATGCCGCGAACGACGCCGTTGCGAACAACGTCTCGGACGCCGGCTGGCAACCAGACCTACCTTTTGAAGTGAACGATGCTGGGCAGGTTTTGTGCGGCACCGAGCCATGTCAGTGTTCGGACGGGATCGATAACGATTCTGACGGGCAGATCGATGGTTTCGATATCGAGTGCACAGGCCCGTTCGACGACGACGAAAGTAGTTTTGCGACAGGCATTCCTGGCGATAACCGGGACCCGGTCTGGCAGGATTGTTTCTTTGACGGGAACTCGGGTGCCGGAGACGACGGTTGTCGCTACAAGACCGGTTGCATGACGGGCGAATTGCCGCAGAGCGACCCAGACTGTCAGTTGTCGACTCAGTGCATTAACTTTTGCGCGAAATATGCACCCAACGGTTGCGACTGTTTTGGCTGTTGCGAGGTCTATCCGACAGGCGAGTCCAATCCGATTTTCGTTCAGATCGGCAACAGCTGTTCGGACGATAAATTTGATGACCCTGTCGCATGTCCTCAATGCATCCCGTCGACGCAATGCGGCAATGAATGCGGCGAGTGCGAATTATGTGGAGGCAAGACCGTTGCTGATTTGCCCGCATCCTGCTCCAGTTCTGGAACGGATATGGGAAGTGGGACCGACATGGGCGGAAGCGATATGGGCGGTTCTGGCGGCCCTGGGTACACATGTGACGGAGGGGAACAAGTCTGTTCATCGACGAATCGGTGCACGGCGGCCGACGAGTATTGCGCGCAGGGATGCTGCATCAAGATTTTCGGCTGAAGCCGCCATCGGGCGATCAGTTCAAGAAGGGACCGCTCATGGGTGGTCCCTTCTTTGTTTGAATTTCACGGCCTCCTGGGACGTCCGTTGCAGGGTTCTTGAATCCTGCTACCCTTGGGAGAGATGGAGTAATAATGAACAAAACACGTGTCGCTCAAGTTTTTCTGTTTTTGCTGGTGCTTGGCACCGCTAATGCCAGCGCAAAGTCGACGTTTCATGAACGTCTGACGGCTGGCGAAATCATCGTTGAGACGAAGAATGTGAAGGGAAGTGATATTCCCCAGGCGATCGTGACCGCCGTCATCGATGCGCCACCGGCCGACGTTTGGGCCCTGATCAGCGATTGCAGCAAATACAAGACGAACATGATTCGTGTGGTCGAAGCGCGTGAAATCTCGCGAAAAGGCAACGACGTCACGTGTGAAGTCACGACTGGCATGCCGTTTCCGTTCTCGAATTTGCGGGCGAAGACCTTGGCCAAACACACAGTAGGCCCGCCGGTTTGGTCACGTGAATGGAATTTGATTGAGGGTGACTTTGTATCAAATACCGGAGGCTGGCGGATTCAGGCGTTCGACCTGGAGGGCACAAAATCGCTGGTGGTTTACACCGTGCACGCGGTGCCCGACATGATGGTTCCTGATTCGTTGATCAGGAAGGCTCAGCGCGACACGCTCCCGGACTTGATGAAACACCTTCGAAAGAAAGTTAAGAAGTAGACCAAAGCGCCGCCGTTCTGGCTGTGCTCGAACTCCAGTGCTTTAGGACCTGACGCCGCCGACGTGAAAACGCCGGCGTTTTTTTTGGTTTTCAGTTTGGCATCGATGAAAATCGGCGTGCGTGGTGTCGCAGTCCAGGCCGGATGCCGGCGTAACGACCAGGCAGGTGTGTGAGGTCGCATTTCAGGCCGGATGCCGGCGTATCGACCAGGCAGGTGCGTGAGGTCGCATTTCAGGCCGGATGCCGGCGTATCGACCAGGCAGGTGCGTGGAGTGGAGGTGCAGGCCGGATGAGGCTGTTGCAAAAGGGGGCGATGACGAGGCTGATGTTGTGATTGGTCCGCGAGCCCTATGGCTCGCTTGCGATTGGTACGCGAGCCTTATGGCTCGCATGTGTCTGAATAATCGCATGAATCGCATGCAGGCCATAGGGAGGCTGTTGCAAAAGGGGGCGATGACGAGGCTGATGTTGTGATTGGTCCGCGAGCCCTATGGCTCGCTTGCGATTGGTACGCGAGCCTTATGGCTCGCATGTGTCTGAATAATAGCAGGAATCGCATGCAGGCCATAAGGCCTGCGTACCAAGCGCAGAATCGCAGAAGTGGTAAAATAGGCCAGAAACGGTTGCCAGAATTTCTGGCGCCAAGTCAAAGAGACAGCCTTATGGGGGCCTGCGCACCAATCGCATGCAGGCCGTAGGTGCGCCGGCCAAGAGGGTGCCTCAGGGGCAATCGGTACAGGTCAAGTCGATGGCGTAGGCACCATTGCCAGACGAGAAGGTTCCGTAGGAATCCACGACAAAGAAATACGTGGTTCCAGCAGTGAGTTGAGCGTCTAAGGTCTCCGCTGTACCTGTGCCTCCGGATTCTTCAGAGCCAACGCAACTGGTTGCTATGCTCGCACAATCTGTCACGAGGTAGATCGCGTTATCCCACGCGGTCGGCGTCACAATGAATTCATAGTTTCCAGTCACGGTTGGCGTGAAGGAGTAGACGCGGTCTGGGCCATCTTCACCTTCTGCCGTGGCGTTGCCAGGGCACTGGTTTGTACCGTGAGACAAATCGTTGAATGCCGTTGCCGTCGTTCCTGTCGAGCTAAATGGCACACTCGGGATGACCTCTGGGTTCGAGCATGACTCGCCAAGCACGCTGCCGTCCCAACATTGCTGCCCAGTACCCACGAAGGGCAGGTTACACGCACACGTGAAGCTTCCGGCCGTATTGGTGCACGTGGCTGCCACATCGCAATCGTCAACGTCAGTGGCGCACTCGTTGATGTCCACGCAGCTGTTGCCCTGCATTGTGTAGCCGCTTGGGCATTGGCACGAAAATCCGGGGTACTCCACCTGACAGGTCGCGCCTCCGGTGCAATTCGCAGTTCCGTTGGCACACGCGTTCACCTGAACATCGAGCGTGTAGGCGCCATTGAGGTTCGAGGACGTGGACCAGCCGTCGAC
The DNA here is from genome assembly GCA_964394615.1 of uncultured Bradymonadales bacterium. Classification (GTDB taxonomy): domain Bacteria; phylum Myxococcota_A; class Bradymonadia; order Bradymonadales; family Bradymonadaceae; genus JBFFMO01. Next base: position 58,396 of record CAYMYJ010000006.1, read on the forward strand.
GATGATAAAATACGTCACGCCGGCGGTCAGAAGTATGTCGAGTTCTTCGGTGTCTGCCGTCGACGATGCACCGGAGTCCTCGGACCCAAGGCAGGTTGTGCCAATCGATCCACAGTCGGTGACGACGTAGACCACAGAATCAAATGCCGAGTTTACGCGGATTCGATAATTTCCTGTCGTGGTCGGTGTGAACCTCCATGCGTCGTCGTTCGAGGCCGAACCATGCGAAAAAGTAGTGCCGGGGCACTGCGAATTCACATACCCATAATTCGCGGTTGAAGTGGAAGTATTGCCCGAACCTGTAAACGGTAGCGCTCCCACCGCGTACGGAAGTGGGCATGTGTCACCGATTTTGGTGCAAGTTACGCCGTTGCCCTGATAGCCGGCATTACACGTGCAGGAAAACGAGCCTGAAGTGTTGGAGCAGAGGGCATTATCACTGCAGTTGTCGGTGCCAAGTGTACATTCGTTGTTGTCGGTGCAGGAAAATCCGGTGCCTGTAAATCCGTCTTTGCATGAACAGGCATAGAAGCCTGGAACGTTTTGACAGTTGGCGTTCGCATCGCATGTGTGAGTGCCCAAGACGCATTCGTTGACGTCGGTGCAAGTGGTGCCGTCGCCGGTGTATCCCGTGCCGCATGCACAGCTAAATCCGCCGGGGAAGTTGAGGCAAATCGCGTTGGTGCTGCAAGAATTTGCCGACGCGCATTCATTGATATCCACGCAGGTCACTCCATTGCCTTCGTAGCCCGCGTTGCAGGTGCAGCTGTAGCTGCCCACTGTATTTGTGCACGTGCCGTTGGATCCGCATTGGTTGGTGTTAGTGCATTCGTTGATGTCCGTGCAGGTGATGCCGTTGCCGGTGAATCCAGAATTGCATGCGCATGCGAATCCTCCCGCGGAGTTTGTGCACGCTGCGTTGGCGCCGCAGTTGTCGGCATTGGTTGCGCATTCGTCGATGTCCGTGCATGTCACGCCATTGCCCTGATAGCCCGGCGAGCATGCGCAGGTGAAGCTTCCCAGGGTGTTGGTGCAACTGGCGTTGGCGCTGCAGTTGTCGGTGTTGGTGGTGCATTCGTTGGTGTCCGTGCACGTCACGCCGTCGCCCGCGTAGCCGGCTGGGCATGCACATGTGAAGGAGCCGGGCGTATTTGTGCACGTTGCGTTGGCCGCGCAGTTATCTGTGCCATCGACACATTCGTTGATATCGGCACACGTGATGCCGTCGCCCGCATATCCAACGGCGCATGCGCATTCAAACGACGCGTCGATATTGGAGCAAATTGAATTCGCTCCGCAATTGTCAGCGCCGGTTGCGCATTCATCCACGTCGACGCAGGTCGCGCCATCACCCGAAAAGCCGAGATTGCAATCACACAAATAGGTCCCAACGACGTTGGTGCACGTGGCGTTGGTGGCGCATAGGGCGGCGCCTGTTTCACACTCGTTGATGTCGTCACAAGTCGTGCCGTCACCGCCAAAGCCGGAGCTGCATTCACATGTGAAGGCGCCCGGAGTATTTGTGCATGTCGCGTTGTCTGCGCAGTTGTCGGTACCAGCATCGCATTCGTCGATGTCGGCGCAGGTGTTTCCATCGCCTTCGAACCCGTCGTTGCAGGTGCACACGAAGAGATCGACTTGTTGTGAGCACGTGGCGTCTTCAGCGCATAGGTCGCATGGAGTGCCCGTACAACCTGGCCCTTCGCCCAATCCATCCTGGTCGGGATCGACGCAGTAGGTGTCGGGAACACAACGATCTTCAAAACAAGCTAAATTCTGACCTGGGCAGGTGTCTGTGCATGCTGTTGTGCAGATCATCTGATCGCCAACGGCCTCGCAACGTTCACCCGAACACTCGGTGGAGTCGGTGCAAGCGCTGCCGATGGGCAAAACACAGACGCCATCGGTGCATGCGCCAATCTCGCAATCAGTCGGCAGAAGGCACTCGTTACCCGCGCCACACGGGTCACAAGAACCTCCGCAATCGATGTCGGTCTCGTCACCGTCAAGCACCGTATTGGCGCATGTCTGGGGGCTGAGATCATCGGAAACGTCCATGCCCGCATCAGACGTTGTGTTGTTTTCGCTCTTTTTGTCTGGGTCGTCAGTGCCGCAGGCACTTGTTACCAAAACCACACAAAGCAGCCATTTTCTAAAATCCAACCAATTCATTTATTTTCTCCATTAGGTCTGGTGGGGAGTGTGCACAAATCACGGCGCCGATTCAACTACGGGAACGGTTGCTCTTGGTCGAGATTGCCTCGCCGGATATGCTGTGGGCAATTCGTGAGGAACCCATGTCATTTGATGAGCTTCGACTTCAGTATCGCGCGCAGGATAGATGGCTCGATCTGGCGGTATTGCTGGAACAGCACCGTAGGCAGGTGCCCGAACCGGTGCGTACGGAATTACGAACGGAGCTCAAAGAGTTGCTCGAATACATGATTGGCGTGGGCAATCATGATGCGGTTTCGTTTGCCGAAGGTAGGCTGGAGAGCCTCTATCGAGAAATCGGAGGCGATCAGGCGCTTGAATCGCTGGCTGGACTCTATCTGGATCAATCGGAACGTCAGACCGATGACCTCGAAAACTACCTGAAGTTACGTCGAAAATGTGCGGCGATTTTTGAGTCGGAATTGAATCGTCCGGACGCCGCACTATTGGTGCTGACCTCGGCGCTTGGCTCAGACGTTTTGAGCTCGTCGGACGTGCTGGATGACCTTGAGCGACTAGGCCGTGCCACCTCGGATTGGGACAGTATTTTCGAGGCCATCGCACCGGTATTGAGCCAACTCCGTGACGATGAACGCTCGCAACCACTTCTGGTGCGTCTTGGGCGGTGGTGCTTGCACTTTGCGGGCGACGAAGACCAAGGCGTCAAGCTTCTGGAGCGTGCTCTTGAGCGACAGCCCAATGATCTGGCGGCGATTGGGCTCTTGGAAGAGCATTGTCGGAAGCGTTCAGACTTTGGGGCGCTGGCCGAGATTCTCAGATTTCGGGCCGATGCAGGAGGGGATCCCCCTGACCGTGCGGCAGCCTGGCTTGATATCGCGGCACTTGCAGAAGGTCCGCTCGATGATTCGGCGTTGGCGACAGAGGCGCTTGAAAATGCGTTCGAACTTGCGCCTGATTCGGCCGGCTTTTTGAGGCTTGAGGGCGCCTACCGTGATGCTCAGCGGTGGCCTGATGTGGCCGTTTTGTTGCGGTCTGAGCTTGCACGGGCGCCTCAGGGCCAAGACCGGCAGTTGAATCAACGACTCGCAGAGGTGTTGGCCCGTCTTGGGGATGTGGACGACGCGATCCAAGAGTTCAGAGCCTCCTCGGCGGGGGCAAAGGAATTTGTGGCGACGCTTAAACGGGAGGCAGAGCGCGCTCAAGGCCCGGTACGGGCGCGTTTGCTGGCAGAAGTTGCTCGCATGTACGCGACTGAATTGAGCGATTCGCTGGCATCGAATCATTATTATTCCGAAGCGCTCTCGTTGGACTCGCAACTTGTGGATGCCGCTGAACCGATGGTGGACATCTTTTTGGCCGAAAAGTCTTGGGATAAGGCTGTGCCTCTGCTCGAAAATCTGATCCGGCAGGGTCGGCTTACCCGAGACCCTGCGTGGCTGCATCGTCGATTTGTGCAGCTGGGACAGTGCTGTGATCGGCTCGGAAAGCCAGCGCCGGCTTTGCAGGCATTTCGCGACGCATATGAGCTCAACCCTCGAGACACAGCGACGGTGATGGGTTTTGGCAAGTTGTTGTTCGAATCGAAGGAGTGGGAACACGCGATTCGAATTTTTGGAGTGCTCCTAAAAGAGCACGGCGAGCGAATGCAGCCGGCCGAGGTGACTGGCACGCACTTCATGGCGGCTCGAGCATTTGAAGGCATTGGAGACGAGGGACGCGCGATCGCTGCCCATCAGCGCGTTGCCGAGTTGAATCCACGACATCGAGAGTCGTTACGGGCTCTGGTGGAGACCTTCGATCGTCGCAAGGACTGGGCGAATTTCATTCGCTATGCGGATCTCTTGGTTGTGGTCGAGCCCGAACCTCTGGTTCGTTTTCGGCAACTCACAAAGGTGGGTGAGGTATGGGCGACCCTGCTGAATAGGCCCGATTTGGCGATGGTGGCGTACCGTGCAGCGTTGGACATTGATCCCAAAAGCATCGTTGTATTGCGCAAGTTGCTCGATCTCTACACCCGAACCGAGAAGTACCCGCTTGCCGTAAAGGTGTTGGAACGTCTGATTGTGGGAGAGTCCCAGCCGGCGCGACGAGCGACGTTGCATTACACGGCAGGGGTGCTCAGCCGCGACTGTGTTGGTAATGAGGCCACGGCAATCGAGCATTTTGAAGCCGCGCTGGACGACGATAAGGACATGCTCAAGTCGTTCGAAGCCATCGACCGCATCTTCACAAACCGCCGCGACTGGAAGGAGCTTGAGCGTTCCTACCGACGCATGCTTAATCGCGTCACCCCGGCGGACACGGCCAGTGCCCAGCGAACCGAACGACTTCTGTGGGACGGGTTGGCCGAGATTTATCGTTCCCGTCTGCGGAATTACGAATTGGCGATCGATGCCTACAAAGTATTGGAGACGTTGAGTCAAGGGGATGAGAAGTACCGCCGAATACTCGCCGAACTTTACGAAAAAATGGGGGATGCCGGCGGGGCGTTGAAGGAGCACAGACGCCTGATTGCCGAAGATCCAAAGCGGGTCGAGTCATTCCATGTGTTGCATGACGCTTACCTACACACGGAACGATTTGACGCCGCGTGGTGTGTCGCCGGCGCCTTGTCGTTTCTGCGTTCGTCCACGGCTCACGAAGAGAGTTACTACCAAAAATATCTAGGTCGAAACCTGAGATTGGGGCAGGGCGTGTTGACGCACGAAATGTACTCGCGACTGAATCATTCTTCGCAAGATTCGATTGTCAGCGCGCTGCTGTCCTACGCCGCGGAAGGCCTGAGGGCGATTTATGGGGTTCCGATTCGCGCGCACGGCATCGATCCCAAGCGCGCGCATATTCATGCAGAGGCGAATGTCGTTTTCAGGCAGATTTGGACCTACGTTGCTCAGTGTCTGGCGATGCCTTCGGCGCCGGACCTTTTCGAGACCAAAACCCCGGGCGTGGTGAACTTGAATGGCGAAACGCCTTCGGTGGGTGTTGGGCCCGATCGTCTTGAATCTCAAAATGACCGCGAGAGCGCGTTCTACGCCGCCAAGCTGGCGTATGCGATGCGACCAGAAAACTATTTGGGGTCGATTTTTCCGGCCGAGACGTTGCAGACGATGCTCATGGCGGTGCTGGACGCTGCGGACCCGTCGTTTGGGTACACGAAGCAGTATCGGGACGCGAATTTTGAAAGAGCGGTGAAGGAGCTTCGCAAGATTCCCGAGCCCCTCAAGGCCCCCCTTCGAAGTCTGGTCGCGAAGTTCAAGCAGCGTGGAGCTTCGGTGGATATACCTGGCTGGCTCAACGCGATGGAACACTCGTCGAATCGAGCAGGGCTCCTCTTATGCGGTGAGTTTGCGACGGCGGCCTCTTGCGTTCGATACGGGAGTCTGGCGTTTGGCAATCTGGGCCATGAGGCTCGAATTCGAGAACTTCTTTTGTTCTCGATCGATGAAACCTATTTTGGTCTTCGCGAACATCTGCAGCTTGCTATTGGCGGCTCTCGGCCATTCTAAAGCACGTATCGCAACCAGAAGATCCCCTGACCGGCCACCTCGGTTCGCCACTGAAGGGATTGTGACTCGTTCCATCCGTATTCGGGCACCTGCATTGCGTTGGTGCGAATGGCCATCCCCGCCTTCAAGTCGCCAAAATTGAGCTCCCCACCAATTCCCAAAAAACCGACGGGCGCGATGGCGTCCTGCCGCACGCCGTAAACCTCGGCGGACGTCAATTCGACACCTCCGCCGACCTCGACCAACGGCGAGATAAAACGATGCGGAAGGAATTTCAGGCCGACTGCCAGCGTCGTGTGCATCGAGAGTCGATCGACCCCATTGCGCTGAGGCTCGGCGATCGTGTGGTAAAAATCGACGGCGAGTTCAGAGTAGCCATGTTCTCCGAACTCCGAGGTCAAAAAGATGCCCATGCCGTCCATTCGGCAATTCTCAAAATCTAGATTTCCTTCGTCGTTGACCTGACGAAAACCGTAACCGCCAACTCGGCCGCCCATCCCAATTCGCCAGTAGTCGTGGGTTTCGACCGAATCGGATACCACGCCTTCTTCAGCCGCGGCATTGGTGCAGTAAAACGAGACAAACAAGAGCAATCCAATCCATTTTTTCATCAGGTTTCTCCATTGGGTACACACTCTTGGTCGGGCGGTGGCCCGGTTTTTGTGCATTCAATGGAGCTTTTTTTGTCCTGAGGTTGCGTCGCGGCCAAAATTGGACACAGAATCGCCTCATTTCCGAGGAGTACTTATGAAACAATTGATTCAATTGGATGAAAGGCAGCTTGAGGCCCTCTGCGATTTGCTGATGGCAGCGGCGCACGCCGATGGTGAGTTTGACGGTCTTGAAGCCGGAGAAATATCGGATGTGCTTTCCGAACTCATCTCGGACGATTTGCCCGCCGTACTCTCAACTCGTCTTTCACGGTTCGTGGCCGCCGAGTTTGTGCTTGGCGACGCCGTGGCTCCGATGCTTGCTTTGGCGAAGCCGGATAAGTTGGCGGTCTTGGGGCTCGTGACTCGAATCATCGAGGCCGACGACGTTCACGACTTGGCCGAGGCGGACTTCCTGAAAGCCCTCGCGCTGGCCCTAGATTGTTCCGTGGCCGATGTGGCCGCTCAGACCTTCAGCGTGGAGATTATTTCCCCTCCACCGCTTCCTAAAAATTAAAAAAAAAAGGCGGTCAATGACCGCCTTTTTAGTGTTCAGGGATGGGCTTAGGGGCAGGCCACATCGGGCTCAAGCGCCACGTCCGCACCAAATGTTGCAGGCGATGTGATTTGCAGCGGTTCAAGCAAGGAGACCGACATCGTTCCACACATCGAAGTGCCTGGAACGGATTGGGTCGATTTGATGACCGCGTCGGCGAGTCCGCCGTCGCGAAGGAACGAGATCACGTTGGTTGGGTCCGGCGGAATTACAAAATTTCGCACGGTCAATTTCACCTGATCTGTGCCGTCCAGTTCGGCGTATTGCACATCGGCAAGCGTGGTTTCGGTGGTCTTCGAGATCCACGAACCTGAGAGGCAGGTCAGGGGGTTCGTTGCGAGCTCCAGCGTGATCAGTGTTGGACTTCCGCCAGCGCCCGCTGTCGATTCCGTGATGAACTTGAAGTTGTAGGTGCCGGCATAGGCGTCAAGGCCGCAGGGCGTGACAGGCTCGATGGCCGAGCACTTGGCCGAGGTCATGCTGTCGACGATCGTGAAGTCCGTGGAGTTCTCACGAATCGCGGCAAAATTTCCACCCGAGGTGATGGCGGGGAGTTCAACGAGCTGGAAGAACAAATCGCCGCAAGACCCTTTGCTGGTCCAATTGGTGGCCGTGAGTTCCAGTCGCGAATTGCCGCCATCCGGCAGCAGTGCTGTAGCACCAGGCGGGATAGTGAAGTTTGGCACCAGAATCTGCATGATGCCGTCGGCTTCGCGCAGGTACTCAATGTCACCGATCTTGTCGCCGCTTGTAAGGGAAGCAACTTCCCCGGTGTAACAGAGGTTCGTGTCGGTAGAGGCCGCGACAGTCATCCGGACTTGGGTCCTTTCTGTCTGCACATCGGCTTTGAAGGTCAGGACATAGTCGCCTTCAAGACCGGCAGGGCAACGAATCTTGGGCGCTGGGCCAGCATCGTCGCCCATGTCAGCGTCGCCACTGTCCATGCCGGCATCGTCGACCGGAAGCACGCCTGCGCCGCATTTGCCCTCGGGTACAATCAGCGTGAGATCGTCGTTTTCGATCGGGATGGCGCCAAACGTTGAGCCTTCAAGCCCGATGTTGGTTGGCTGGGAGACCTGACCATCAACCGTTCCGCAGAAGGCGGATGAGCTGGTCACAAATCCGCTCAGCTTAATCGTTGCGACGATGTCTCCACCCGAAATCGGGTTGGCCTCACCGTCGACGGCGGCATCGGTCAATTCGAGTTCGAAGGTTCCATCCTCTAGGAGCTGGACGTCATTGACGATGATGGGAGGTCCCACAGCAACGCGAGCGTCAGCCCGTGGATCCGTCGCAGGCGTGAGGTCCGTCTTGAGCGGTTGGAACGAAAAGTTCGCCACAAAGTTTTCATCGACCGTGACGGTCGTATCAAAAAAGAGTGGGGTGGAGGGCAAAACGGAAGTCGCGATCGACAGGAAATACCTGCCCGAAAAGTCGACTTGTACCGCGTTATTGGGGTCGTTGTTGGTCGAGGTCGTGCTTCGATAGTCTTTGGTGTTGTCACCAAATTCTTTGTAGCGGCCTTCCGGGTCGGGCGTGTCACAAGCGACGAATGCAACCGCCAACGAAACCGCTGAGAGGGCAAAAAGTGCGCGCGAGATGTTCATGCGATTTCTCATATTTAAAACGTCAGCGAAACGTTGGTGTTAAGCACAAAAATATTCTGCGAGTAGATGGCCTGATTTCCAGGCTGTCGACTCGGCAGAACCAGGTCGTTATTACCGGCCGAGTCAGTGGTGTCGCGTTCAAGATAGAACACGTTTGTTGCTACGACTCCCAGGCCTATCATTTCGGTAGCCTGATAAACGACGCCGAGCGTCGCGGTGAATTTATCCATATCCATCAACGCGGCATCCAACGCCTCGTCAGGAATGGCATTTGAATCGTAGCCACCACCGAGTTGCACTTCCAGATCCTTCGAGATCCAGTAGCTGCCGCCGACTCGAACGCCAAAGGCATCGTTCCATTTGCGCGAAAGATTCTGAATGACCTTGCCGGTGTCGGCGTCAGGATTCGTGAAAGATCCGTCGGCATTGACCTCACATGCTGAGTCGAGGTCGGAAATCGACGCGTCGACGAGGCATTGCTGGTCCATTGCGCTCCAGCGGGTGTAGTCGCCAAAGAGCCTGAATTCGTAGCGGAACTTAGGTCGTACGCGGATTCCGAGACGTAGAACATCTGGAAGCGAACTGGTCAGAATCACGTCAGCTTTGTTGGGTTGTGCGGCGCCGAGGTAGTTTTCTAGCGTCCCGTCGAGCTCCATCTTTCCGGTGAAGTTGGGGCGAGTCTGGTAGCTGAGTCCGACCCAGGCTTTGCGTCGCCAGGCTTCCCATAGAACGCCCGCACCCATGCCGAAATCGGTGCTGTTCACCGAGATAAGGGAGCGGCCTTCTTTGAGAGAACCACCGACTTCGAGATCGTCGGAGCCGTCCGAGTTTCGTGCTCGAAGCGTCTCAATCGTGTTGAGGTACACGTTACCGCTGAGCCCGATCGAGAGTCGTGCGGGTTCGATGTAGTATGCAGCGCCGGCAGTGAAGGCGAGCGTACGGATGGTTCCATCGATGGTGTACCAACGTTGGGAGCCGTCCTCAGCGCCTGGAAATTGAGGGTCCGCGGCATCATTCTTGTCCCAGACTGCTTGGCCTCCGAAGGGAACGTAAAAAGCGGCTCCCGCCTTGAGCGGAATATCGAGCCCGAAGTCGGTGGTCACACCGATCATCGGAGACACGATGGTGTTGCTCAACGTGCCTTTGCCCGAATTGGCGTCCAGAGCTGCTGCGTTTTTTGCAGCGTCGTCAGGGAAAGGATTTTGGTTGTCGATCGCTGAAGTCGGACGGTCAGCAGTCGCCGAACGAAACGCCGTCGTCACGTCGATCAACACGTTGGTGCCGGTCGAAAAACCGATGCCGGCAGGGTTGTAGTAGAGCGTCGATGGATTACTTTCGGTGGGGTTGCCCCGTTCGCCGCCGAAGCGCGCCGCCGAGAATCCCGATGCATTGACGACACCAGATGTGGTGAGGATTGCAGCAGCCGCGGCCCAAGGCAGCGCGCGCACGATTCCGTTTCCGAGCATATTGGTTGCCCTTGAAAGAGTGATAGGTCGATATACAGACTATTGAATTCGTATATCCCTTTTCCCCCTTGTTTTCCAGCGGTTTCGTCAGAAGGTTCCGCCCACTGCGGCCCCGTCGGTCGTGGGCGTAATCCAGAGCGATATTTGTGTTTCATCGGGCGCAAGCAAGTAGAGTACGCCTCCGCCAATGACCAATGCTGCCCCAGAAAAAATCAGGACTTTGTTTGTGAATTGACGGCTTTCTGCCTCGTCGAACGCGTCTTGTGTTCGAGCCGAGTTTGAATCGTCGACGGCCGTCTTCACCCATGTTGCGTCCAGAATGAGGGCTGTGTTCAGGGCTGCGAAACCGACCCCACCCAGAATAAGTGCGGTCTTCTGCAGTCCAGACAGGCCAGTGTCGGGCGCGGGAGCAGGTTGTTTGACGACGTCGGTCGCGACCGCGGGCTCCAGATACGTCAGCTTCAAAACCCGCAACTCTCCGGGAGTCAGGTCTTCAGGCGTGAGTTCTTGTGCATGTTCGGCACTGATGCGAATCGGGCCAGGTGTGGACTCTGTGGTCGCACCGCATAAGACCGAAACGCCGTTCAATACGGGATTCTCGACGCCCTGTTCGCATTCGATTTTGATGCTGGAAGGACACTCCGCGGGGAGTTCGTCGCTGTAATTCTTCAAGATGGAGGCGATCTCTTGGGCTGTAGGGCTCGCGACGACTGGCGCGCTTTTGGCGTGTGCATAGGCGTCTTTTGCATCCTGACATTGGCCCATTTTCTGGTAGGTGCGACCGAGATTGAGCCAGGTGATATTGGCCTCGCCAACGCGCAACGACGACTGGAAGTTCGCAACTGCACTTGGGAAATCCCCTGCAATCAGCGCTCTAACTCCGTTGTCGTTGGCTTTGACTTGATAGTCCGACAGCTCGACCGACGTTTGAGCAAACGCGATCGAAGGCAGGAGCAACAAAAAGGCAGCGGTCATCCATCGATTCATCAAGACATTCCAAAATAAAGCAGGTCGTTGCATTCCACTCGGGCTCTGACCACGTGTCAAGGTTCGGTGAGCGTGGGGTCAGCCGGTACGTGGTATTTTACCACGATGGTGTGCCGTCCGGTGGGCACTTTGAGGATACGGTCGGTGCTCGATCCGGCAGTCGCGATCGATTTGAGCGACACGTCGTTCTGGTCGAGGGTGACCGATTCCACCTCTTCGCCCTCGAAAGTTCGCGGGAAAGCGACCCCCGCCACAGATTCGCGAACCCGGATTTTCTCTTCGTTGTTCTCGGACACCAGCGATTCGGTGTGGGCGCTGAGCAGGTTGACGGTGATCGTCAGGCGTTTCTCGGGGCCATTCCACTGACTTGTCAGGACCGATTTTCGTCGCGCCGCCAGAAAGTCGAGAAACTCGCCGAGGTTTGTCGCCCAATGATTGTATTTCTTGGCCAACACAAAAACGTCCCGCAGCGCGAGTAGAACGCCGGGGGCCGGGTCATAGCGCATGATGTCGGAGGGGACGCCAACGACCAGCGCCTGATGGAATCCTTGGGAGCTGCCTTTGAGCATCCTCTCGAGCCGCTGAGGGTTCAATCCAGCCCCCTCCAGGACGAAGGGTTGCTCGACGACTGGCAAAGGCAGACCGCGTTCATCGAGGGGATAAAAGGGGAAGCCGGTTCCAAAGAGGTATCCCCATTGCTTGTCTCCGTCGGGGCCAAAACTGGAATCGATCCTGAGCCTTGCAGCTGCAAGGCGTTTGAATGTTGTGGCCCAATCGTTGGTCCAGTCGGACTCTTCGACGCGTACTGCTCGTAGGGGTTTTGCTTCGGGTAACACCACGTTCACACGGGTGAACTGAGTGTTCAGGTCGAGCTCCGCCGCGATGGGGCGAAGCGCACCAATACCGATGGTCTCGACCACGAGCGGTCTGTGTTTTCCTCGGACCCAAAGGATGCCGATATCAGCCTCAACGGTTTCGGCGACGGCGGCATCGGCCGTCGAGAACCGGTCGGCGGCGACAAAAACGGTGGCTGTTGCCCCTGCTTTGTGTGCGGACGCTGCGAGCTCTAAGCCGGCCCGACTTGAATCGGCGCTGGAATGAGTCATCAACACTGCGCCGGCGTAGTCTCCAGGATAGAGCCAAAGTCTTGGAATTGGACGTACCACGGAGAGCCGCTGCAGGATCGCGCGTTCCAGCAGATCAGCCAGAGGTATGGGGAACTCCGTCAGGGAAGGCGCCGAACGTCGTTCTGCTGCATGAGTTTCGGTCAGACCGGAAGTGCCAAAAACCATGTCCTTGACCGGAGTGCCCTGTTGAATGGCCGTGACTGTGCAACCGAAGTTAAAATAAAGCGTGTGAACCCAGCCATCCCCCATCGGCGTGACTGCCCATCCAGGCTGATCGTCGATATCAAGGATGGACTGTCCGGCTGGAAACGGTGCCATCACGGGCGCGGGAAGCAACGATCCAGTGAGCGGAATCTGAAGCATCCATTCGCGCAGATCGCCGTGGACACCCAAGCCTTCGATCGAGGTGATGTGCTGCGCACGACGCGACTTTCCCGTGCTCGTCGAGGCCGCGAGTGCCATCCACGATTCGTTGGGTTGCTCGAGGATGACTTGTCCTCCGCGTTTGACGAAATCGCCGATCGCTCGAACGCCTGCTGTCGGCATATTTCGAGCAACTCGCGATGGCACGATGACCACTGTTCTTCCGGCCAAAATTTCAGGGCTGAGGTCGCGCGTCAGGGCGGTCGCAAAGGAACCGAATTCCTGCCAGAGCGAATTGAACCAGCCGTAGCTGCAGTCGAGCTCATCAAGGTTCGTGGCTTTGGCCGCCGGCGAGTCAGGAAGGAGCAGAAGAACATCGCCCTCGGCGCGGTCAGGCGGACGTGAACCTCCGACGGTGTCGGACTCCACAGGGCGCACGGTCGGCTCGTCGAGCCATACGTAAAGGCCAGCGATCAAAACGATGACGGAAACTGCGAGCAGGTCCCACCGCAGCGCAACGAGTACGGAGCTTCTAAGGCGACTCATTTGCCCTCGTAGTAGACGTCAATGGTGTTGAACCCTGACTCAAGTTTCACGCGGCGAACGGGGATTCCCATATAATCCGCCTGCGTCGTTTCAAGTTCGCCAGACACGAGCTCGTCGCCCACGCGATTTACTTTCTGGCGGACGCGGGCCAAAACCTGATTTCCGAGTCGCTCAGGGAGCATGAGCTCTAAGTCTCCTCTTTTTGATTCGACCGTAACTCGGACGACTTTCAGATTTTCAGGTGCATCGGCTGCTGGCGCCAAAACGACAGTGCGTATCGTGCTCGCCCTGCGTGCACGCATGAATGCGTCCAGGGAGTTTGCGCTCATCAGCTTGTGGTTGGTCGTTTCGACATGATCGAAAAGTTCAATCCATTTCTCGAATTTTTTGATGTCAGGAAAGTCGGCGAACGCCGCGGGCAATGAGGCGATCGTAATCGCCTGATGCGTCGAGGCCTGACTTCGGGTGAGGAAATCCAGGATCGCAGGGCCCGCATCGGTGGCCTCCGGGACGATGACAGGCAGTTCGCGGATCGAAAGAGGGAGTCCGGTTTCGTCCAGGGCGAGGAAGGGAAGGCCGGTTCCAAATCGGTATCCAGGCGTGTCTTTGGGGGAGTAAGAAAAATCGATGCGAATCCCTTGCGAGGACATGGCCTGGAGCGGAGCGACCCAATCTTTGGTCCATGAATGGCCCAGTATTTGCGCGGTAACTGGACGAGAACCCGTGTTCTTCTCAAAATCACGGACTTGCGCTTCGAGGGTTTGAGGTCGCGCAAATGGGCGAACAGGGCCGATTCCAAAACTCTCCATCATGGCATTGGGTGTGTCTTGCATTTGCCAGAGCAAACCGACTTCACCACCGAGCTTTTCGACCCGTTCCTTGCCTTCGAGGTCAAACCCACTGTTCACCGACGTGACCAGCGTGGAGGCCCCTTTACGGGTCGCTTCGTATCTGAGCATCCAAGCGCCGCCATTGCCCAAAACGTGATCTTCATGCAGAGCGACCACGACGCCGTCGCTTCCGGCCGGAAATGGCCAAAATGCGGGGACTTCGGTCAGGCGCCCGATAATTCCGTGCACCAGGTAACGCTCAACGGCATCGGCAACCGGAAAGGTCTGTCCGACTTGGAAAGACGCGAGATCCAAAGTGGTCGGATTCGATCCGGGCAGCGTGAAGTCGTCTTTGGGTTTGCCTTGTTGCGAGGCGACTAAGAATTCTCCAAAATCAAAATCCACGATCACGACATGGCCAAGGCCCACGGGAACCGAATACACCACGGGCGCTCCGTCGACGCTCATCCAGGTCGTCGCGCCCTCTTTGGGCATTGTGGAACCCACGAATTCGATGTCGACCTGAGCATCCAAAAGGTGTTGTCGCGACGGATCCTCAAGGTCTCGTACCCACGAAATCTTTCGTCCGCGTTGCGAGCCGACTCGGCCGTTGGCGCCGAAACGCTCACGCATTTCGCCTTCTGGGCGTTCCACCACCAAGAGTAATTTCCCGGCCAACACGTATTCACGCAGGAGCTTCGTGATGGCAGGTGGGACTTCTTTGGCCACGCTCGACGTCAAAATGATCACACGTGCGCCGTCGAGCAAGCGGGCGTTGAGTGTCACGGGGGTCGCGATCGTGACGGGACCAAGCTCTTGTTCGAAGGTGTTGATCCAAGATGCTGAGAAGTCGCGCCCGGAAAACGTTGCAGGAGAGGCCCGTACGGCGTTCCAATCGATCACAACCACGACATCGGCAGGGGTGTCTCTTGTCAGCTCGACGGGCTCCTCTTGCGGGAATTCAACGTTGACCGGAAGCGGAGTCTGGTTGAGTAGTGCCAAGACGAACGCGAGCACCACGCAAAACCATAGGGTCATGCGTAAAGGAAGGTGCGGGTTTTTTTTTCTCCTGAGTTTCATCGGCGCCTCGGGCGGACACACATAGCCGAAGGATATGATTCCCGCCAAGTGACGTGACATTCATGCGGCGAACGAGAATACTTCGCCACGATGAAATTTCAGACAAATATTGATGGAAAAGTGTTGATTGTTCGGGCGACCCGAAGCGGACGGCTAGGACTCGCGATGGCGCGCGTCTGGTCTATACTGCCATGGAGTGCCGGAATTGCAGCGTTTTTTTTCGCGATCGAGTGGGGCGGTAACACGTTGGTAGGCACCGCTCAACCCTCTTGGGTCTACCTTTTCCTTGGAGTTTTTCTTGGTGTCGCGGTGGCTTTCATGTTTGGCCTTTCGCGTTTCTTACGAGATGACCTTTGGGCGTTTGACGTCGGAGAGCAGGTTCTGGCTTGGGAATCGCGCATGCCTTGGGGGCAATTGCGCAGTGTGCAGGTGCCACTTTCAGATCTGGTTCGCATCGAGAACGTTACGACGGAAGGGCGGATCGTGATGGTCTTTGCCTCGGGTGATCGTGAGACTTTATGCGAACTTCGGGAAGCGAGTCTTCGAGACGAAGTGTACGAGAAGCTACGCAAACACCTTGGGAAGTCCGTGGAATGGATGTGATGTCGCGATGGGTTGGACCTTGGAGTTAGAGTGAGGAAGGCATGAGATTGCGGGCTTTGGTAATTGCGGCGTGTTTGTGTGTTTCGACTCCATTGGTTGTACACGCCGAAGACGATTGGGGTGTGTCTTCGGACAGGCAACAAGAGATCGTCAGGCGATACAAGCAGCTGCTTGAGCGCAATCCCACCGAGGGACTCGCCCTGTCGAAGCTTCTGGATTACGTCGGCAAAGGCAAAGGCCTCGATGCGTTGATTGCAGAATACGTTGCTCGGGTCGAAAAGAAGCCTGACGACGCCAATTTGCGTCTGATCGTCGGCCATTTGCTCAAAGCAAAGGCCGAATACGCCGACGCGTTGATCAACTACGAAGAAGCCGTGCGTCTGGAGCCCACCCGTCCGCTGGTCTGGTTGAGTCGCGGTGCGGTTCATCTGCTTTTACAGCATGAAAAAGAAGCGACGAGCGACTTCGAAAAAGCGCTGGACCTCGAGAAAGACAAGTCTCAGAAACAAGAGATCTTACGTAAATTGGCTGACCTCGCTTTTAATCAGCGTGACTGGGAAGCTGCTCAAAAATATTACGATCAATTGGTCTCGCTCGATCCGCGCAACGAGTATCTACGCCTTGAGTACGCTCAGGTGCTGGTTCGCTACAAACGCTACGACAAGGCGGTCGAGCAGTACGATGCTTTGATCAAGCTTGCTGGGCGCGACGCAAAATCCAAGGCGAACACGCTTCGTGACCTTGGCGACCTCTACGAGCAGATGGGCAAGGACGACGACGCCCTCAAGACCTACCGCGACGCAATGCAGCTGGTGAAGGCCGGAAACTGGCTCGAAAAAGAGTTGCGGCAGCGCATCGTTGGTGTGTATCGCCGCACAGATCGCCTGGGAGAATTGGTCGCCGACTACGAGAAGAAGTGGCGCAACCCCAACTATGACCAAGCGATGGAGCTTGGTGATCTCTCGGACGAATTGGGGCAAGAAGAAAAAGCGCTGAAATATTATCGGTTGGCCGCCAAGAAGTCCTCGCGCAACGTCGATCCACGGATGAAGGTGATTCGGATTCTGGAGCGAGGCGGCAAGGATAAGGAAGTGATCGCGGCGTACAAAGACGTGATTCGAATCGCGCCGCGGGAACATCGTTATCAATTTGATTTGGTGCGCCTGCATTTCCGCCTTGGAAACCGGAAAGAGGCAGAATCCATGCTTCGTCAAATTGCGAGCCGGTTTGGCCGTGATGTCGATGTGTGGGTCTCGTTGGCCGACACTTATATGCGTTTCGAAATGCGTGCGGACGCGCTGAAGGCCTACCAGAAACTCGTGCGTATGGAGCCCAAGAGCGACGCGTATATTTTGGGCCTTGGCGAATTCTATTTTCAGACCGGTGAACTCGATAAGGCGACCGAGACCTGGGTGAAGCTTTTGGAAAGCGATCTTGAGCCGGCCGAGGCGTACGCGAAACTAGGTCAGGTGCTCGCCGAACATGGTTTGGTCGAGCGCGGACTCAAGCATTATGAGACCGCAGCGGAGCTTGCTCCGGCGGACCTGAACGTTCGGCGTGGCTTGGCGCTGGCGTACGAAAACGCGCGGCAATGGCAGAAAGCGATCGATACGTGGACCTATGTGTTGGACAACGCCGATCAGCCTTTCACGGCCAACGAAGCGCGGTCGCGTGTCATCAACATCTACCGAAAACAGAACCGACTACGCTCAAAAATGCGCGATTTTCAACAGGCGTTTGAGGCCCGTCCGCCCAATATTCAGTCGGGCTTCTTCCTTGCGGAAGCCTTTGTGAAACTTGGTGAATACGACGAGGCTGAACGGATCTATACGAGCCTGTCGGCCCTCGCAAAAGGTGAAGCGAACAAAGACTCGGAGGTCGACGCGTTGCTCTCGCTTGAGAAGCTTTACACGCAAACAAGTGACTACGAGTCGGGCATCAAGACGCTGCAACGGCTCGCCGAGCTGTTGCCTGCGCGAGCCCGTGAATATTATCATCGAATTGCTGAGCTTTCGCTCAAGACTTACCAAGACGATCAGGCGGTGCAATACGCAACGTTGGCGGTTCAGGCGAACCCTGACGACGCCATCGCCCAGGCTCGTTTGGGTGAGATCTACTTCAAGATGGGGAATTTGGAGAGCGCCGCGGCTCAGTATCGAACGGCAGTGGACGTCGATCCGCGTGCTTTCGACATTTGGATGAAGCTCGCCGGGATCTTGACGGAGCTTGGACAATTCGATGAAGCCGAGCGCACGTATCGGACGATCGTTTCAAAGACAGAGGACGAAGGTCTGATTCTCGATGCGGGTCGCAAAGCCATGAATATGGCCGAACTTGATGACCGTCTTGAGGAGCTGGAAGGCGAGTTTTTCCCGCTGGTTTACAGGACTCCGGTGAAATCGGCCTACCGTAAGTTGGTCCTCGAACTCTACGAGCGAATGACCTCAAGATGGGTCACTCAGGACCGCTACGGCGTTGATTTGGAGCGCGAGGAAGCCGCGCGAGAGCTCGCTGCGATTGGGCAAAGAGCCTTGCCAGTTTTGGTGGATGCGCTTCAGGGGACCGATGTGGGGCAGCGTGCCACCGCAGTTCGTCTCTTGGGCGATGTTCGTCAGGGAAATGGCGCAGTTGCACTTGGCAGAATGGTCGAAGACCCGGCTGACCCACTTCGTGTGGTTGCCGCGCTCGGTGTGGCTCAGGTCGGAGACGATCGCGCAGCGCTGCCACTGTCTCGCGTGCTTTCGGACTCGGATCCGATGATTCGTGAGCTCGCGATCTGGGCCCTTGGCGGAGTCGGCGGGGACGTGGCTGTGAAGTCACTCGGGGAGACCCTGGTTTCGGGCCAGAGTTGGCGGGAACAGGCCCTGGCGTCGATCAGCCTTGGCCGCATCGGGAGCGACAAAGCTGTCCAGCGTTTGTTGGAGTTTCACCGTCGACTGCAGGAAACTCAACATTCTGACTATTTGGAAGTGGCTGTGATCTGGGCTCTTGGTCGCAGCGGCAACGCTCAGGCATCGGTTCCCTTGGCGAATGCGCTGAACCACACCTCGGATGATGTTGCCGCAGTGGCCGCGTGGGGGCTTGGACAATCCAAATCTCCTCAGGCGATCGGAGCGCTTTTGGACGCTTACTGGGGTGCAGACTCCAGAGTTCGGCAGAGAGCGGCACGTGGCTTGGTTCAGGCGGCCACGCCCAAGGACATCATGCCAAGAGATCGTCGTCGCATCGACGAGATTCGCCGCGAGCTGCGTTTGGTGAACGAACGGGACCGCGTCTTTGATGTCGAAGGCGTGATCAAGGGGCTTGCTCAGGCGGCGTCGGTGGTTCCTGTGCCTCGGGACGCTAACATTTTCATTGGTGCAAACACTGATATTCTCGCTGCATCTGCGAAGAAGGCCATCGTCGTGAGGCCCGAACGGGTCTTGCGAGACCTGGTCAGCGCGGACGCGCGTTTGCGCATGGGGCACCTCACTGGGGCCGATCCCAGCGCTGCCGAGTCCGAAAGCCTACGCATCGTGGCCAAGAACTTGTTGCCTGAGGCACGTGCAATCGCGTCGAAGAAGGGCGTGGCTCGCACACACGCCCTGACGTTTCTGGCGGCCGCCGGAGAAAAAGCGGACGCGGAAGCAGTGGTGGGTTTGCTCTCGGACCCTGACCAGAGCGTGCGGGAAGCCGCGGCGTTGGCGGCAGGTTATGTGGGAGACACATCTGCCCGCGATGTGCTGACCAAGGCACTCAAGGACCCATGGTACGGCGTGCGCGCCAATGCCGCATCGTCGTTGGGCCTGCTTTATTCGGGTAGCAAGGACTCGAAGATCGCCGCCAGCATTGAGGCGTTATTGGCCGAGGATTTTGGGTCAATTCAGGTGGCTGCTGCCAAGGCTCTTGGACGAATCGGCTCGCCGGGTTCGATTCCACCTCTGCAAAAACGTTTGCTCAGCGCCACCATCCCCACGATGACCGCGTGTATCGAGGCGATCACCGCGATTGGAGGGCCTGAGGCTCAAGAAATTGTGGCCCGGTACCGAAAACATCCGGACCCACGAGTTCGTGACGCTGCAAAGCTAAAATAGAACGGAGGGATCGCGGCTTGATCCCGCGGATATTCACGCGTAACCTGCGGCCAGTTTCTGCCCATCGGGGAGTCATAGATGTCAAATGCACATGTGTGCGGAGAGTGTGGGGCCGTCGTACCTGACGGTCATCACTATTGTGGTCGTTGTGGAACGCGCTTTGCCGGCGACGGCAGTGGCGGCAACGAGACCATGTTCTTTGGGGCCATGCAGGCTCCAGGACGAGCCAAGCTGATCCTGATTAAAGGCGAAGGCCTGGAAGGTCTCAGCTACCACCTGAATGCCACTGAGCACGTAGCCGGCCGGAAGCAGGGAGCGATCCTTTTTCCGGAAGACACGTACCTCAGCCCAAGGCATGCGACTTTCTTGTATCGCGAGAACATGTTGTTTCTACGTGATGAGAAAAGCCATAACGGCACGTTCTTGCGCGTGAGTGGAGCACGTGAGCTCGCTCATGGAGACGAAGTTCTCGTCGGTGAGCAGTTGCTGCGGGTCGACTACTTGAACTTGCGTCCTGAGTACCCGATGCGTGAGGAGACCCTCATGTACATCAGCCCGCCCAAAGACTACCGCTTCCGACTGGTTCAGGTTGTTCGCGGTGGCCGCCCAGGACTGTCGTTTTGTTCGGTGAACAACGATGTGCTCGTAGGCCGTGAGGGTTGCGACATGAACTTTGCGGACGACCGCCATATCTCGCGCAAACACGCTCGATTCACGTGGACCGACGGAAAAGTTGTGGTTCAGGACCACGATTCACGCAATGGAACGTTTATTCGCATCCAAGGCGAAGAAAGACTTCGCCACGGCGACTACGTGTCGTTCGGCAGTGAACTGATGCGCGTCGAAATTAACGCGTAGATGCTTCAGGGAAGTTCAACGAGCCGGTGCATTGCGCCGGCTTTTTTTTTTGGTCAGTGGCTGACCCGCCTAAGCCTCGCTCTCTAAGTCTCGCACCACGTTCTCTGCGTGAAACCCTTTGTCTCCGGCTTTAAGCTCAAACTGAACGGTTTCACCCTGTCTTAGGGTTTTAAATCCATCGCCTTGAATTTGGCTGTAATGAACGAAAATATCGTCCTCAACTTCGTGTTGTGTGATGAATCCAAAACCTTTTGCGTTGTTGAACCATTTCACGAATCCGCTGGCCATACTGCTCCTCCCGACATTTTCCGTGATCAACATGCCCCACCTCACGTGGTGGATCGCGCACCCCTGCGCGATCAATCAACTTGTTTGTTCTCCCCCCATTATAGAAAAAACGCGAAGCGTTGGGTCAAGCGAATTTTGCTTTTATTTTCTAGGGTTAAAGTTCCAGCGAGGGTGGAACGGCCTCAAGATGGGTTGTCGAGCTTACTTTTGTAGATCCGAATATGCCCGGCAGCTCTCTTGAGATACGGGCCGTTTGGATCTTTGGCGATATAGGTTTCCATGGAATCGATGGCGTCTTGCCACCTTCCTAAAGCGGCGAGTACCCAGCTTTTATTGAAGTATGCCTGCGCGAAATTGGGGGCCACCGAGTTCGCGCGCTCGTACATTTCTAGGGCATCGGCGTAGCGATTCTGTGCCTGAAGTGCGAGTCCAATCCCATGGAGTGGTCGAGGGTCATCGGGGGCGAATGACTGGACAAACTCGAAGGTCGAAATGGCGTTATCGTATTCAAATGAGAACATGTAAGCAGCACCGAGGTTGATCAGTGTGTCGATGTCTTTGGGGTCCCCAATGGCCAAACCAGCGCGATAGGCGCGGATGGCCTCGGAGTACATTCCGCGTTCTTGGTAGATGTTGCCGAGGTTGAAGTAGACGATCGCTTCTTTGTCGCCGCCATTACGAAACGCCTTTTCGATCGAAGCCAGCGCTTCACTGAATTTGGCATCACGTGAGTACGCGATGGCCGTGTTCATATGGATGTCCCAACGTTGCGGGTGTCTTTTTTCAGCGAGCTTGAAGTCCGCCACCGCTCCCGCGTAGTCTTGCCCATCGAGTTTTTGAACCCCTTGGACAAAAAACTCCTGAGCGGCGACACCGTTGGTGCGAATCACTTTATCGGGTTTGTCGGGCGACGACGAACAAGCAGCTAGCGAGACAAACGAGACAATGAGCAAGAGACGATTCAAGACAGACCCCTTAAGTTTGGTCAGACAGGTGGGACATTACTTCTGCGTACTGGTGTTCGCAACCTCTGCCATTCTTTCCGTTGGATGCGGTGCTTCGGGTGCAGAGGTGCGAGAGCGGCAATTGAAATCTTTGGACGAAGCTGGTCCCGCAGAAATTCTCTTCAGTTCGATTATCGACGAAATGAGCGCACGCAAGTGGCCTGTGGCCACGTCTTCCGAGAAAATGTTGTTGGTTGCCGGAGAGTTTCAACAGCTCGATTCCCAGATGCGACATCGCATGGTTTCTCAGGTGTTGACCTTTCCCAACGGGGTGGCATTGAACGTGAAATCGGAATATCAACGCCTCGATCGGACAACAGAACCGCCAGATTGGGTCGAAGCGGCAGATGCCGGCACGCTGACTAAGGCGCGCAGCGACGAAGCCGAATTTGGCGCCGCAGTTCAATCACGTTTTGCGCAGGCCCAATAGATGGTTACGATGCGCCGCATGCGCCATCTTTTTTTAGTCATATCTTGGGGTTTTGTCGTGTTTTGGTCGGGGTTAGCCCACGCTCAATCCCCAGCGGCTGTGCGGGTGCTTTTTCACGGAGGGCAGTCGGGCCTCTATGGATTGGACCTGGCGGGGTCCACAGTGGTGGAGCTCGGCGAGTCATCTTTTGCCTCGGAAGCTGTGGCCTCACTCGACATGAAGTGGTTGCCTGGGGACGCGGTGCTGCTGGGGCAGGCGTCCGGTTTAGGATTTGCCGTTTACGATTCGAACCAGAGCTTGGTCTCGGTATTGGACCCTCAAGCGCGCTATCGGGACATCACTCGTGTTGCGGTCGCAAGCTATTCGGCTTTTGGCGTGCCCTCGCGCGTGTTGATTGGCGATTCGTTCTCGTCCGTGGTGACCATTCGGGATCTCCAGACACAACAAACCGTTTGGTACCGAAGCGCTCTTAATGGGACCTCGTTTGGCATCGTTTCAGCCGTTGCCGCGCTGCCCGATAACCATGTCTTATTGGGTCTCAGGTGGGATGATATCGGCCTGTCTGTGATCGATATTTACGACACTGCGCTGGGCGCCGACCCTCAAGAAATCACCTCGATCGATTATGCTGGCAGCCCGGACTTCGTGAAGGTCGTGCCGGAGATTGCGGACTTGCGCGACGTGTTCGCGCGACAGGACGGCACGCTTTTGGTTGGAACGGCGAGCCGAGTGTTGGTGTTGGATGCCGACGCGAATATCACGTCGGAGCTTCCACTGACCATGTTTGGCATCGTTGGCGAGGTCGCATCCGTGCGCTGGACGCCAGATGGTCGTGTGGTGTTCGCGACCTTTGAACGCGGAGCTTGGACACGCCCAAGCGAGGGACATCGTGTGCATTGGTGGGATGTGGACACCAACGAAGTCATATCGTCGGGCTCGCTGAACGCCGCGCCAGCGGCCATCGACACCTGGTTGGGCCACGGTGGAACCGGCACCGATGGATTTGTTGCAGGCCTGGACCAACTCGCGGATGGAAAAGTCGAGGACCTTGAGGCTTTGGCGGTTTCGTTGAGTAACCTGACTCCTTCGCGCGGAGATATTCTTTCGGTCCGAGTCGTCGTTTCGAATCTAGGCCAGTTCCCGGTGCCCACCTTGCGCTTCGAAGTCGAGGTTGGAGCGGGAACCTGCGAACAAGTGCAGAGTTTCCCAGAGCCTGTGGGCTCTGCGGATGGTGTGATCGTTTATCCTGCAGCGACCTATGACGTTCTCGCGACTCGAGTTGTGAGTGCTGAATTGACACCAGGTGCTTGGTGTCTGCGGGCAACGGTGACTTCGCTCGACGGCGAGTTGCTTGAGTTTTCGCCGCGCGTCGACTTCGAGGTGATCGATGCTGTGAGTCTGGGCGAAACCGTCGACCAAGAGGAATTGGATTTCCGGGATGCCCCAGACATGGGAGCTGATGCTGGGGATATGGGTCCGTTGCCAAGCCCACCATCAGACGATGGGTGTGGCTGCTCCAGCGTCGCCGAGCCCGATCTTAGCGGGTTATTGCTTCTGCTTGCGTTCGTAGTCAGACGTCGCTTGCGCAGGGATGCGGCGGGGGCCTAGAGTGTCGGCGTCCTTGAGGAGCACCAAGATGTCCCATTCGCCTCTGACCACGACTCGCCCACCGGCATACACGCCGAGTGGCCGCGAGATCCTGTCGTTTCATTTGCACAGGTTCTTGGCAGCCTGGATGGCTCAGGCACATGTTGAGCAGGTGTACATTGCGCTTGGTTTTCCTGGCTCCACGATGCCGGACGCGCTGATCGAAGTGACGGCGGGCGCTGCCAAATTTGTCGATTTGGCGTGGGGATTTAAAGACGTCGAAGCTGCCGTCGCCAGTGATTGTCGTTGGCTGAATAATGACGCGCTCGAGAAGTCGCTCGCCATCGTTCCGCTGACCGAGGTTGGACAAGGCGGAGAGGTCACGATCGGATTCGCTCTGGTCGCTTCGGCGCTGGATTCCTCGCAGCTCGATGAGTTGAGGACCCACGCCAGAAGCGCCATTCAGGCGAGCCATCGAAACGCCATTCGGATCTTTTTTGACGAGACGCCTAACCACGACATCAAACGCTTCCTCTACCTCATGATGGAGCATTTGCCGGAGTGGTCAGGTTGCGACGGCTCCGCAGCGGTGATTCTGTCCGATTCGCTGGACGCGATGCGTTTGCTGACCCGTGAGTCCAATTTTGTGGTCATGGCTGAACGCCTCTACACCGAGAGTGATGATCGCCTTGTCGGGATGGGGTTGACCGCAGAGCCGGGCACGCTCTTGGGTGAAGCATTGGAAGGGCAGAGAGCAGGCACGAAGAGGATTTTTCACCGTTACGTGATGAACGGTGCCGGTAAGTGGGAAAGTGGCGAAGCCGAGCATGAGTCGTTTCATGCAGCCGGTCGTGATGAGGCCATGATGGTCCTTGTCCCACTGGTCTCTCAGGAAGGCGACGAACGTGAACACCTCGGGTGGTTGTCGCTGTGTTGGAAGAAGCCCGTTCGTTTGGCCTCGTCCACGCTTGAGTGTTTTGCGGTGTTGGCCGATCGATTGGCGTCAGGGCTTCGGCATTCTCCGCTCTACACGTTGAGTGCTCGGAAGATGTGGATCCTAAGGTCCGTGCGAAACGCATGTGAGCGTGCGATTTCAGGCGCTGGATCTCCGGCCCAACGTCGATCAGGCTTGGTGCATGAAGTCGTCGATCTTGTTCAAAGCAATACCGGGGTTCCGAGTTTTGGGTTGGGCCACGTGATTCGACGTGGAGCCGCCCAAAAACGATCCCTGAAATTCGAGACGTCTTATGGGTGGTCGGCGTTCAGCGAAATCGAAATGCCAATCGATGTTGACGCAGCAGCAACGGATGACTCGGGCGTGTCTACTTTGGCCGTGCGCCTGAACCAAACGATGGTGCTGGCCGGCCGCTCAGCCGAGAAGGGCTTCAAAAACTACCTTTGGGTTGATGAATCGGCCAAGAGGATCGCTGATTCTCGCACCCCCGAGGGTTCACAGGCGCTGGAGGATGGCGCCCATTGGCGCCGTTTGAGCGCTTATTATAAGCCTGCCCGAGACCAAGCCTACGGCACGCTGGCGCATCCTGTTTCGTTTGCCGGGGAAGTCCTCGGTGTGATTGCGCTTGAGGTCGACCGAAATACGCCGTGGTACTGGTGGTCGGGCTATGGCGGACAACTCTTCTGGGAACTGATGGCGGGTGATATCGCTTTTGCATTCAGAGCGATCGCTGTCGACGAAGAGGGAACAAAATCTTGAAAGAAGTGCACTTTTCCGAAGATGCGGTTCGCGCCGCAGCAAAATCCATCGCGGGGGCCAGAAATCTCGGCGTTTTTATTGGCAGTGGCCTCTCACTCGCCTCGGGAATACCGACCTACCGAGATGCAACCGGAAGTTATGTCGACCCCGAAGTCGCTCGATTTTCGCAGACGTCGACGTTTGAAACCGACCGCCAGGCGATGCTGTTTTGGTACGAGGAAAAACGTCGCAAATTGAAAGAAGTACACCCCAATGCTGGGCACCACGCGCTTGCCCAGATTGCCAAAATGATTCCGACAGCGTTTGTGACTCAAAACGTTGACGGTTTATTGGACCGAGCGCTTGTCGAAGCCGACGCAGATGCAGAGGTTTTCCCCTTGCATGGAAGGCTTGTCAGGAACCGTTGTCACGTTTGTCGTCGCCTTGAGAACCGGGACGTCGACCTGAGTGAGGAACCACTGTGTCGCGCCTGTGGAGGCTCGCTACGCCCCGATGTTGTGTGGTTCGGTGAGATGTTGGCAAGGGACGTCTGGCAGGGGGCTATGGACTCTTTCACCGAGATTCAGGTTTGCCTGATCGTCGGCACGTCAGGGCTCGTGTATCCCGCATCTGAGCTGCCAGAACTCGCTGAATCGAGGGGCGTGACTCTGATCGAAATCAACACGGTGGAGACGACACTTAGCGACACGTGCAAACATGTGCTGCGCGGGCACGCCGAGGCGATCCTTCCGATTTTGGCAGATGAATTGCGATCCATGGAGACTTGAAGATTCGCGGGAATCTGACTCGAAGATTTAGGACCGTATGAAAGACGATTTTGGAGTCGTCGGGCTTGGCTGATCACCGCAATCACCGCACATCGCATCGTTCACAACGGTTTCCAGGTCATCTTGGTAGAGGGCGAATCAGACAGTGGTTCGCCCAGGACCTCGAATGCATCCTCAACACTTCGGGGCACTTGGTCGTCGTCGCTAGAATCTGCGCTAACTGATTGAGAAATGGTCCGCATTTGCGGGCCTTTTTTGTTTGGGCTTTGAATGCAAATAACCAGAAGCCTCAGAAATTTGACGAATGGCGGAGTACTGCGCGCAACCGGTCTCGGAAATCTGAGGCCAAGATTTGCGGTCATCTTCCAAGTTGGCATAGAATTGGGCGATTATTCGAATCAGCGCACTTGGCGCGAGTTCTGCACTGACTCCAATGCGTAACTTAATTTCTTGAGGTTCCCATGAAATCCACTTTGACCCGTTGTTTGGTAGTTGTTGCTTGTTGTTGGAGTGTTTCAGCTGCTGCCCAATCTGATCCGACCGATCCCGCCACTCCGCCTGATATTCAGGGCGAGTGTGCCGTCGATGCGGATTGCCCCACAAATTTCACGTGCGAGACCGACGACTTTGAAACTTGTGCACCGTGTGCAAACGACGGCACTGAATGCACATCGACTTGTTCGGGCGGGACCTACTCGTATTGCATGCCTCCTCCTCCCACGCCTTGCGTTTCGGACGTTAACTGCGATGGCGCAGACGTTTGTGTTTCGTACACTTACGAGAGTTGCTCAGGATCTTCAGTTGATGTCGCCTGCGCCGAAGGCGAACCTTGCCCAGAACCGACGCCGTCTCCTGAGCCTTCGTGCGAGTCACAAACCGAGGCCTACTGTGTGCCGCGTTACATCGCGCCATGCCAGGCAGCCGCTGATTGTGGCCCAGGATTTACCTGTGAGGCCATCGAGTCGTGTGCCTGTTCTTCGGGCGGTAGTACGGATGGCTCAACCGGCACAGATCCGGTGCCCGACGACAATTGTTCGTGCGAGCCCAGTGGTGAGCTCTACTGTCGTTTGATCATGGTCGAGTGCAATACCGACGCTGATTGTGCTCAAGATTTAGAGTGCATTTCTGGGCCGAGCCAGGACGTGCCGGTTGTTGTGGATGGTGGAAGCGGTGGTGTAAGCCCTGAGCCAGCCCGTGATGCAGCGTCGTACTGTTTGCCTCCAGGATACGGCTACTGGGGTGGCTCGAATGGCGGTGACGTCGTCGCTCAGGAATCGGGCGTTAACGGTGACCTTTCAACCACAGACCGAGTGTCGTGGGGATCTAACCCAAGCGACGGTGGAAGCGGAAGCAAGGGTTCATCGGCGAGTTGCTCGACGATCGAAGGTGATGCTGCCCTCTCGTTGCTTGGTTTGTTCGGCCTTGTGGGTTTCTTCCGACGCCGTCGCTAAGAAATACTCAGATTTGAAACCAAGGTCCGCAATTGCGGGCCTTTTTTTTTGGCCGACACTCGCCCGCAGTTTTTTGACGATTGACGGTCTTTTTCTGAGGCTGTGTCCGTGGAAATCTGAGACGAAGATCGATGTGCATTTTTTAAGTGCGCATAAAATAAAGGGCTTATGCATTTTGGTCGGCTTGGCGCGGGTCCTGCAATTCTTCCATAACGTAACTTAATTTTTTGAGGTTCCCATGAAATCCACATTGACCCGTTGTTTGGTAGTTGTTGCTTGTTGTTGGAGTGTTTCGGCGTCTGCTCAGTCGGATCCGTCGGAGCCCACGGCTCGGCCTTCGGATTCCGGTGAGTGCGCAGTCGACGCCGATTGCCCCTCGACCTTCACATGTGTGACCGACGACTTTGAAAGCTGTGCTCCGTGTCCAGATGACGGCAGCGATTGCACCTCGACCTGCTCGGGCGGAAGTTACTCTTATTGCATGCCTCCGCCGCCCACACCGTGCAGCGCGGACTCGGACTGCAGTGGAGCGGACGTTTGTGTGTCGTATACCTACGAGGCCTGTTCAGGTTCGGGAACATCCGTCGCATGTGTCGAGGGTGAACCTTGCGAGATTCCACCAGTCATGGAGGAGGAACCGTCATGCGAAACGCAAACCGAGGCCTACTGTGTTCCGCGATACGTCGCACCATGTCAGGCCGCCGCCGATTGTGGCCCTGGCTTCACCTGCGAGGCGATCGAACAATGCGCGTGCTCATCGGGTGGTGCGGTTGAACCAAATAACAGCAGCGATCCGGAGCCAATGCCCGTCGACGATTGTGTATGTGAGCCAAGCGGCGAAAACTACTGTCAGGTGATTATGGTCGAATGCCATACCGACGCCGATTGTGCCCAGGACTTGGAGTGCATCTCAGGACCCAGCTACGACACCCCTGTCTCGGTGGATCCCGATGGCAATGGCGATGTAAGCCCATCGTCCGATCCTGCATCAGTGTCGTACTGCCTGCCTACCGGCTACGGGTACTGGGGCGAAACCAATGGTGGTGATGTCGTGGCTCAGGAGTCTGGCGTTAACGGCGACCTTTCGACCTCAGATCGCATCTCTTGGGGAACAAATCCAGCGGACGGCGGAAGCGGAAGCAAGGACTCATCGGCCACTTGTTCGACGATCGAAGGTGATGCCGCCCTGTCGTTGCTTGGGTTGTTCGGTCTGGTCGGTTGGTTCCGTCGTCGTCGCTAGGATCTGGCGAAGCTCCACGCATCATTAAGTTTTTGAGGTTCCCATGATATCCAAATTGACCCGTTGTTTGATTGTCGCCGCTTGTTTCTGGAGTGTTTCAGGGTCTGCTCAGTCGGATCCGGTGGATCCAACCGCGCCCCCTGAACCTACGGGCGAGTGTGCCGTGGACAGCGATTGCCCGGCGAACTTCATCTGTCAGACCGAAGAAACCGGGACGTGTAACGACTGTGCCGAGGGCGAGTGCGAAAGTGAGTGCATAACGACAGGCTACTCCTACTGCAGGCCTCCGCCGCCGACACCTTGTTCGGCAGACGCAGACTGTGCCGGTGCGGACGTGTGTGTTTCCTACACGTACGAAGCCTGTTCAGGCCCGGTGGACATCGCCTGTTCGTCTGATCCCGGCGACGGTCCGTGCGACCTGGAGTGCGCCGTTCAAACTGAAGCCTATTGTGTGCCGAGCTATGTGGCGCCATGCCAAGCCGATGCCGACTGTGGCGCGGGTTTTACGTGTGAATCGAACGAGAGTTGTTCGTGTGCATCAAGCGGCTCCACGGGAGAAGGTACTGATACCGATCAGACTCCAAATGTTGAGCCGAGTTGCAGTTGTGAGCCGACCGATGGAAAATACTGCCGCGTCATAATCGTTGAGTGCGGCTCAGACGCTGACTGTGCACAGGATTTGGAGTGCGTTTCTGGGGGCAATGAAACGACCGTGGATTTCGATGGCACGGATTCGTCAGGTGGCGCCTCGCCAGAGCCGTCAGAGCGCGTGTCGTACTGCTTGCCTCCAGGCTTCAGCTACTGGGGCGGTACAAACGGTGGTGATGAAGTTGCGCAGGAGTCCGGGGCCAATGGAACTCTGTCTGGCACCGATCGCATCTCTTGGGGAACAAGTTCGAACGGAAGTGGGAGCAAGGCGAACGCCGATGGCTGCTCAACCATCGAGGGCGATGCAGCGCTATCGTTACTTGGATTGTTTGGTCTTGTAGGGTTTTTCCGTCGCCGTGGCTAAAAAACAGCGATGATAAATGAAGAAGGCCCGCAATCGCGGGCCTTTTTTTTGGTTTTTAGATGTTGGAGGAAAAGTACCCCAAAGACGATTTTGAGTACGACATTTTAGCCAGTGCAGCCTGGGGGTGTTGAAGACCATTTTTAGGGGTCATGCGCCAAAGGCGCATGGACAAAGGGGCTGGTCGTTTCGGGAAAGGTTGGCCCACGATCTGCAATGCTCCAAAACGTCACTAAACTTTTGAGGTTATGATGAATTCCAAAATGTTTTTTTGTTTTGTTGTTGTTGGTTGGAGTGCCTCCGCGTTTGCAGCTTTGCCGCCGCTTGAGGACCGACCTGATGAAATCCAAGATGAGTGTGAAGGGGACTCTTGCGTTCCAGACTATGAGGCACCGTGTGAGCTTGCAGCCGATTGCGGGGCGGGCTTCACCTGTGAGGCGCTTGAACAATGTTCCTGTTCTTCGGGGGCCGGTGGAACGAATAATGAGTCGGCTGAACCGGTTTGTCTGTGCAAGCCCGGCGTCGAAAAGTCATGTCGTCTCATCCCGGTGACGTGCACGACGGACAACGATTGCATTCCAGAAATGAACTGCATTTCAGGGCGCGACGAATCGACGGAGCCCGCAGGACAGGCCGACGGAGATGACACGAGCGCAGACCCTGAAGCGCTATCGTATTGCGAGCCTCCTGATTTCCGTGAATCGAACGGCGCTTCGCCTGGGGATTTGGTCAGTGAGGAATCCGGCACCCGTGACGACCTAGAGAATTCGGAATTCCCCGACTGGGAATGTAATTTGATTCCGCCCGAGTCTGACGGCGGGTGTTCGACGATCGAGGGTGATGCCAGCCTGACGTTGTTTGGGTTGCTCGGACTTGTCGGCTGGTTTCGCCGTCGTCGCTAGAACTACGGTCCACAGGCTCGGACCGTAACAAGGCTCAGCAAATCGCTTAGCGAATGAAGAGGAGGGCGATTCCCGCGACGGCAACTAGCGCGCCCACCACCGAACGAGTTGTCATGCGGTCTCCCGAGTAAAAATGGGCCATCGGGAGCACCCAAATCGGCGAGGTCGCGATCAGGGTCGCAGCGATCCCGGCGTAAGTGTACTTGAGCCCAGTATTCATCAGCCACACACCTAGATAGGTCCCAAGAAACATGGCCGTGGTCATGCGGATGAGTAGCTGAGGGACCTTGAACGGCAACAAGACGTCTTTCCATTGCGCCCGTATGGTGACCATGACGATCAAGCCCAAGCTGCCACTGGCGAGCCGAAGAATGCTGACCTCAAGGGAGCTCAAGTCGCCGGCGCCAAGCTTAGTCAGAACCGACCCACTGGCTTGGCATATAATCGTGACCAAGATGAAGGCGATTCCAGCCTTAAACGAACCTTGGTCTTCGGCGGCGGTGGTTTTATCGAGGATCACCCAGGCGACACCTCCAACGGTCAATACCATCGCCGCGAATGTCATTATGGTCACCGGTTCGTCTAGAACGAACGCGCCCATAAATGCGGTGACAAAAGGGATCAACGCTGTCAGCAATAACGATTTGCGCGCGCCTAGGCGTGTGAGCGCGGCAAAATACGCGGTGTCGCCAATGGCGAACCCAATCACACCGCTGAGGGCCAAGTAGCTCAACTCCAACGAGCCGATGCTGGCTCCAGACCGGCCTACCACAAGCAGCGTAAGGCCCATCAAGGCCAGAGCGGGTGCTGACTTGAGCAGATTAAGCGCGGACGGGCGTATCGACTTGCCGAGGCTCGCAAAGATGAGGCTGGCGATCGCCCACACGAAGGCCGACCCCAGCGAAGCTATTTCACCCATAGATGACCTCGGCTAAGCGGATGCCCTTTCGGGCGTTCCGGTGCAATCAGAGGTTCTTCTGGAGTAATTCCCGGACGAGCTTCGCGTCGGCAGAACCGCCCGAGGCCTTCATCGTCTGACCGATAAAAAACCCGAGCAGCGAAGTCTTGCCTGCACGATAGGCCGCAAGTTCGGTCGGGTTGTCGACCAATACCTGCTTGATGATGGCGTTGAGTGCGCCCACGTCCGAGATTGTTCGCAGGCCTTTATCGTCAACAATCGTGATGGGGTCGCCGCCGTTTTCGAGCATTTCCGCCAACACCTCACGGGCGGCTGAGGTCGAGATCTCGTCGCTCGCGACGAGTTCGATCAGGTCCGCAAATGACTTGGGCCCAAATTTCAGACGCCCAAGCTCTTCGTCGTCCGAGATCAACGGCAAGAGCTCGTTCACCACCCAGACCGCGACGAGTTTCGGGTCTTTTCCGTACACCAAGACCGACTCAAAATAGTCGCCTTTGGCCTGCTCGCCGCTGAGCAGGTCGGCGTCGTCGTCGGAAAGCCCGAGTTTTGTGTAATGAATGAGCCGAGCTGCGAGCAGCGGGGTTTCTTCACGAGCCTTTTCACGTTCGTACAGGCGCGAACGTTTCTGAGGCCGCTCTTTGTCATCGTCAATTTTGGCGGCTTTCACGGGTTTCGGCGCGGGCTTTTCTTCGGTCTTTGCCGTCGCTCGCGCCCAGCTATCTTTGAGCGTGACGGTTCGGTTGAAGACCAATTCATCCGGAATCGATTCGATGTCCTTGCAGAAATATCCCTGCCTCTCGAACTGGTAGCGGTCCTCGACGTCGTCGCGGACGCTAGGTTCGATGAAGCCCCGCGCCACGACAAGTGATTCTGGATTCAGACGTTCCAAGAAATCACCGTCAGCATCGGGTTTTTCGTCGATGAAAAGACGGTCGTAGAGTCGAACCTCGCAAGGAAGTCCGGCCGCGGCGGAGACCCAGTGAATGGTGCCTTTGATCTTTCGCCCATCGGCGGAGGTGCCACCGCGCGTTTCAGGGTCGTAGGTACAATGCAGCTCCGTGATATTGCCGTCTGCGTCGCGAATCGCCTCACCACAAGTGATATAGTAGCCGTGTCGGAGTCGAACTTCGGCGCCAGGAGACAGCCTGTAATAGCCTTTGGGTGGGTTTTCCTCGAAGTCGGAGCGCTCGATGTAGAGCTCACGCGAAAACGGTAGCGGTCTTGAGCCTTCTTTGGGCACGTCATGCGGCCAGTAGTCGGCATCAAGGTCTTCCACGACGTCTTCGGGATAGTTGGTGAGCACGACTTTGAGCGGGTCCAAAACACACATAACTCGAGGCGAACGGTGATTCAGGTCATCGCGAACGCAGAATTCGAGCAGGCTGACATCGACCGTGCTGTTGGCTTTGGCGACGCCGATCACCTCGGCAAAATTGCGAATCGATTCAGGCGTGATGCCGCGGCGTCGCATGCCAGCGATCGTCGGCATGCGCGGGTCGTCCCAACCGTTGACGTGGTTATCCTTGACCAGCAAGAGCAGTTTACGCTTCGACATGACCATATAGGTCAGGCTCAGCCGGGCGAATTCGATCTGTTTGGGTTTTGCTGGCACATCCGTGTGCTTGACCATCCAATCGTAGAGCTCCCGATTATTCTCGAATTCGAGCGTACAAATCGAGTGCGTGATGCCCTCAAAAGCGTCCTCAAGAGCGTGTGCGTAGTCGTACATCGGGTAGATGCACCATTTGTCGCCGGTATTATGATGATGGGCGTGCTTGATGCGGTACATCAGGGGATCGCGCATCAACATATTGGGTGATTCCATGTTGATTTTGGCGCGCAGAACGGCTTCGCCGTCCTTGTATTCGCCGGCCCGCATCGCGCGCAGGTGTTTCAGGTTTTCTGCCGGCGAAGTGTTTCGGTGAGGGCTTTCGGTGCCTACTTCCGTCAGGGTTCCGCGCTGTTCGCGAATATCTTCCTGAGGCTGAAAATCGACGTATGCGAGGCCCTTATTCACCAGATGTTCGGCGATTTCGTACATGCGCTCAAAGTAGTCCGACGCAAAAAACAGGTTTTTGCCCCAGTCGAACCCAAGCCAACGCACGTCGGCTTTGATCGATTCGACGTATTCGACGTCTTCGGTCGTGGGATTCGTATCGTCGAAGCGCAGATGGCAGGCGCCCTTATAATCCAAGGCGAGCCCGAAATTCAGGCAGATCGATTTTGCATGCCCAATATGAAGGTATCCATTGGGCTCTGGCGGAAACCGAGTTGCGATCGAAGTGTGTTTTCCGCTGGCCAGATCTTCTTCGATGATCTGGCGGATGAAATTCGATTTTTTTTCCATTTCCTGCGACATGCCGGTTCCTCTTGCCCACGGATAAAGCGCGCTAATGCGCGGGAAGGGTACATTAGTTTAATTGGGCGATGACGCAAGACACAGGCCGTCCCACCAAGAATATGGTGCCCTTACAATGGCTGACACTTCGGGGTCAGGCATACCCATTTGTGGGTGAAATGGTGACACTGGGCCCGGGTCAGCCGACCTCTCAACGAAGGGGAAACTGGCCTAAATACGCGGAATTCGAGCCGGTCCGCATTGTGCAATATCAATGTTGGTACGGTGGAACCCTTCGAGGTGGTGATGCGAAGACTTTCCCTAATATTGATAATCGTAGCGCTGGGTGGTTGTGCAGATGAGGTCTTCGTGGCGGAAACTCCAGCCGTCACGCCAGAGACTTCCGAAACGACGGCTGCAGTGGAGTTGCTCGAAACCGGCGGTTTTGCGGAAGTTGCAGACGATGTTGCATATTTTCGGTCGGTGTTTCCGGGGCGCGTGTATTCGGTTCAAGCACAGCCGTTCGAAAATATCGCATTCCATATCACGCTTGGGACAGCGAAGTTTCGTGTGCTCGACAGTGTTGGGGAGCCGGTCTTGGATTGGACTTCCGCAGATGAGTTCATGGACGAAGTCATCGATCCCGTGGCGAACGAAGGATTTGTTGCGTTGTCCCGCCCTGGTCTTGTCGTTGAATTCAAGAGTTCCGTGCCCATCGATTTTGCCCGATTCGAGTTCGGCCAGGGCAGCGAACAGACATTTCACGACCCGGTTGCAGAAATTCCGGACGACGCCGTGATTCTTTTTGTGGCGCACGCGGGGCGCTGGCTGCCTCCGGCCGACGTGACGGCAATCGCGAACCAGCAATACCTTCCTTATACCGGTGCCCCCGCATCGTGTTCGGGGACCTTCCTCGCAGGAACTCGCGATTTTGCAGAATTTCTGAAGCGGGAGTTCGCCGGGGCGGTCAGCTACGGCGGCTATGCGTGTCGCGCCAACAGCGCGAGTCCTAACCAACTTTCAGTTCATGCTTCGGGACGAGCCATCGACCTCGCCGTTCCGCGCTCCGGCGGCGACGCTGACAACGATCTTGGGGACCCGATCGCCGAATATTTGATCATGAACGCGCAAGCGATCGGCGTCGAGTTTGTGATTTGGGATCGAACCGATTGGGGGGCGTTTCGATCAGCCCCAAAAGCACGGGCATACACTGGACCGGTTCCTCATACCGATCATCTTCATATCGAATTGTCACCGAGCGCATCCAATACAGTTGGAAGGACCTATCCACCCATCAATCGAGATGCCTCGCCGGTTGGGTTCCTTGATTCGGCGGGATGTGACGTGATTTCTGGCTGGGCTCAAGATCCCGACGCTCCCGACCGCGCGATTCCAGCTCATATTTATATTGGTGGTCCGGCCGGTGCCGCGGGCGCGGTGGGATATAATATCGAAGCGAAAAACCGTCGCGAAGACCTCTGCGCCGCGATCGGCTCCTGCAACCACGGATATGCGTTCCCGACGCCGAGAGGATTTCTCGATGGCCAACCTCATGAGGTTTACGTCTACGGCATCGACGTGTCGGGTGGGGCGAACGTCTTACTGGCGAATTCGCCCAAGAGTCTTCAATGCGATCGGCCTGAGCTTCCCTTCGCGCCGGAGTACCGAATTCGGCGCCCTGTGCAGAATCCCGAGTCGATGGCCGCTTGGGGATTCGACTTCAACGATATTGTCGTGATGGACGACGCCGATCTTGCGACGCTTTTCGAGGGTAATGTGTTGCCGATTGCGCCCTCGTTGGCGCAGGTCGAGGGAGAGGCTGATGTCTATTTGGTCGAACCTGGCGTGCGGCGTCATGTACCGAGCCCCGCCGTCATGGCCACGTGGAAATTCGCCTGGGATGCGATCGCTGCGGCACCGAGCCTTGACGAGTATTATCCAGGCGCTGCCGTCACCGAGCGACCATTCCTGGCCCGTGGCAGCGACGGCGTGGTGTTTTTGATCGAGCCTCCGCCGGCACTGTGGGCCGATGAGGTGGAGGTCGTTTCGCCGCCGAAGTTGGGCCGCGGCCAGATGTCGCTTTTCGGCCTCCTGTTGCGAAATCGCGGAAGCGTTTCATGGGTGCCGGATGCTTTTTCAATCAGCACCACGGCGGTTTGCGCAGGATGTGACTCTCCGCTGGAAGCAGAAGTCGGGCCCGGAGAGTCCACCTATGTGGGCGTGGAAATCACGGCTCCTAACCAGGTTGGGCAGCAGCGGGTGTGTTTCTCGCTCTCCCAGCATGGGTTCGGTTTCGGCGCAGTCGGACAGGGCGGTCCTTTCGAAGACGTCTGCGTCGATTACGAGGTCGTTGAGGGCTCCGTAGACTTGTCTGACGAGAATCGACCAGGCGTTTTGCCCGAAGGTTCGAACCCCGAACGCCCGTCGAGCTTCGATTCCGTTTCGACCGAACGCGGCTGCGACTCGGTTGCCGCGATGCCTGGGTTTTTGTCGCTGCTTGTTTTGTTTGGGTGGCGTCGCCGCCGCTGAAAGGCGTTTCAGAGCAGCCAGTTCACGCGATTGCACGCCGATCGGCAGCGAGCTTTGGCTTCGAACTCGACGATCTCGCCGTGGCAAGGAATCAGGCGCCCAAAAGACGCGGCCATGACTTGGTCAACGCCTTCTTTAAATTTGGGTTTGTCTTTGACCACCATCTGTAAAAGTCGAGAAACCCCGACCTGTTCGGAGGTCCCGGCCATCACGCAAGTCATCTTCGATAACCAGTTCTTGGGCGTGTGATTATTCTGAAAAATATCCGCAGAAATCAGTGTTTCGTCTTCGTGCACAAACATGGTTTCGCGGAGCGCGGGGGCACCGTCGACGAAAAACGAACGGATTCCTGGGAATTGGGTCTCTGACGACAGCTTTTCGTCAAAACGAAGATCGGGGCGCTTCTTGGTTAGTCCCGGTGCGCCGTAGGTGCGTGCTTTTGGGAAAGCCTGTACGGCGTCTCCAAAATACAAATGATGCATTAAATTGGGCGCGACCAAATGGGTGACGTCCCCGAGGGCCTTGATCTCTGTGATGTCGGAGGCCGACAGGCGGACCGGGGAATGCAGCCAGAGTGCGCCGTCGCTAAGACGTACCAACGTGCTCTGGAGCGGAAGGTACACGCCCGGGGCAACTTTGACCTCGGATGGGATGACCCAGATGTTTTCGGTGACTTGTTTCATGTGTGGCCCTGTGAGTTGTCCTATTGCGTAGACCCTACCCAAGAAAGTGGGGATGAACACCTTCGAATTCGTGGTATTAGAGGGCAGGAATTCGCCAGGAGAATACGCATGATTTCCCCAATTTTTGACCCGACAAAATGGACCGAAGTTGAAGACTTTGAGTTCGAAGATATCACCTACCATCGCGCCAACGACCAAGGGGCTGTGCGCATCGCGTTCAATCGGCCCGAAGTACGCAACGCATTTAGGCCAAAGACTGTCGACGAATTGTACCTTGCCCTCGATCACGCTCGGATGAGTTCGGATGTAGGTGTGGTGCTGCTTACCGGAAATGGCCCATCGCCCAAGGACGGCGGCTGGGCCTTCTGCAGCGGCGGCGACCAGCGGATTCGTGGCAAAGATGGGTATAAATACGAAGGCAAAGGCGGCGTTGATCCAGCTCGGCTGGGGCGTTTGCATATCCTGGAGGTTCAACGGCTGATTCGTTTCATGCCCAAAGTTGTGATTTGTGTCGTTCCGGGTTGGGCGGTGGGCGGTGGACACAGTCTGCACGTCGTTTGTGACCTGACCCTGGCGAGCAAGGAACACGCGCAGTTCAAACAGACAGACGCCGATGTGGCTTCGTTTGATGGCGGATTTGGGTCGGCTTATCTGGCGCGCCAGGTAGGTCAGAAGCGCGCACGCGAGATCTTCTTTTTGGGCCGCACTTATTCGGCTCAGGAGGCCTTCGACATGGGCATGGTCAACGCGGTCATCCCACACGAAGAATTGGAAGATGTGGCTCTAGAATGGGCCGCAGAA
This sequence comes from uncultured Bradymonadales bacterium, assembly GCA_964394615.1. GTDB lineage: Bacteria > Myxococcota_A > Bradymonadia > Bradymonadales > Bradymonadaceae > JBFFMO01. The sequence goes on from CAYMYJ010000006.1 coordinate 96,485, forward strand.
TGCATGAAGAGCCCGACCGCGATGCGAATGTTGAAATATTCTTTCAACATGATCGACGACGGTCTTGTTGGGCAGCAACTCTTTGCCGGCGAGGCCACCAGACTGGCGTACGGTATAGACGAAGCCCAAGAAGGACGTGATGCTTTTTTGGAAAAAAGAGACCAAGATTTCTCGAAATTTCCCTGGCATTATTAAAAATATTTCTATGCTTCAGACTTCCTTAAGAAACGGTTCGTATAACTGTTTGTGAGGACGAAACGGAACGCCTCTCAAACTCGAACAGGAGAACGAACATGAATCGCATCGCAAAAAAACTTCTCGTAGTATTCGCAGTTGTTGGTGTCACGATCGGAAGCGCCGGCGCCATCATGGCTAAGGGGAATCCAGAACACCGGATTGAACGCCTTGCCGAGAAACTCGAGCTGACGCCAGCGCAGAAAGCCAAAGTCGGCAAGATTATGGCTGACCGACATGCCAAGGCACAGGTCATCAAGGACAACGAATCTCTGAGCAAGGAAGAGCGCAGAGAACAGCTTCAGGCACTGCGCGCTGGTGGTAAGACCGAGATTGCTCAGGTCCTGACCGCGGACCAGAAGACGAAGTTTGCTGAAATGAAGGGAGACCGAAAAGGTCATCGTGGCGGCAAACACGGAGACTTCAAGAAAGGCCTCGAAGAGCTCGGCCTGAGCGATGCTCAGAAGACTCAGATGAAGGCCATTCGGGAAGATTCGAAGCAGGAGCGGGAGGCCATCCTTGAGGCTCATGAAGGTGACCGCAAGGAGGCGCGCCCTGAACTGAAGGCGCATCGCGAGAAGACTCGAACCAAGATGCGCGCCATCCTGACTCCCGAGCAACAAACGAAGTTTGATGCGATGAAGAAGGAGCATAAGGGCAAGCGCGGCAAGCGTGGTGACCGTGGCGAGCGCGGCGAGAAGGGTTAATCACTCTTGAGGATCAGAACGGGCGGGGCTTTCCCCGCCTTTTTTTTGGGTTTCGAGCAGCGGAAAAAGGACCAAGTCATGACACAAGTATTGGTGGTCGAAGACGACCCAAGACTGGGCGCTGAAATCGTGGAGACGCTTGAAAGCGCTGGCTTTCCTGTGACCTGGTGTCGTGATGGTTCCAGCGCTCGGTCGGTCGAGATTCATGACTATTCTCTGGTCGTTTTGGACCTGATGTTGCCTGGGGCTCATGGGTTTGATTTGCTCAAAGAATGGCGCCGCGAATCCGACCTGCCAGTGATTATCTTGACCGCGCGCTCCGAGACCCATGACAAGGTTCGCGGCTTCGAATTGGGTGGAGACGATTACCTTACCAAACCGTTTTGGCCCGCTGAGCTCGTAGCCCGTGTGCAAGCGCGGCTGCGTCGTCCGAACATGAGCGGAGATTCGTTAGAGATCGGACCACTGGCGATCGATATCGAACAACGCGAAGTCAAACTTGACGGGGTTTCGATCGAATTGACCAAGGTGGAATTCGATATTCTGGCGATGTTGGCGTTGCGCAAAGACAAGGCCGTGTCCCGCATGCAGTTGGTCGAGCGGGTCCTTGACGAAGAAAAAGACGGCGGTGAGCGCACGCTTGATGTGCACGTCTCGCGAATTCGCAAGAAGCTCGGCGAGGCCGGTCGCCACTTAGAAACAGTCTGGGGCATTGGATATCGGCTCGCCTCTGAGCCCAAGGCAAAGAAGTGAAACTGCGACTCAGAGTCACGCTCACACTGTTTTTGGTGCTCATTCCGAGCGTCATGCTGTTTACGTATTGGCGTTTTGGATCCGAAAAGCGCGACGCCCAGAGTCGAATTGCGTCTCAATTTGTAAACAGATTTTCGGAACGTCCGCCCGAGCGTTGCATTCGTCGGCCCGAGCGTTTCAAGGTCGAGCGTCGTGGCATGCGGGTATTTGCGTACGATTCGAATTTCGTGTCGGCGAACCCAGAAGCGCCACCATTTCCGCAGGACTTGCAAAAGGTTGCCATCGCTGACGAACCGGTTCATCAGGCGTTTTGGCGCGGAAAAACCGACGGCGTGACGGTGGGACGAATCATGGATGACGGCCCATGCGCCATCGTCTTAGTGGATTGGGGACAGGCGCCGAATCTACGTGGTTTTGTGATTCCAACCTTGATTCAGGCGCTGATTTTTGCGCTGCTCCTGGCCTTGACCGGGCTCTTGGTGACCTATCCGATCGTTGGCCGAATCCGAAAACTTCAAAAAGCGGTCGAAGATTCGACCGATGACGGACCCGATGTTGCCGAAGAACTTAGTAAAAACGACGAGTTGGGTGATTTGGCGCGTGCGCTCGATACTTCAAGTCGGAGCGTCCGGGAGACCATTATCGCTCTTAAAACCCGCGACGAGAGCCTCTCGAATTATGTGGCAAATACCACGCACGATTTGGCGATTCCTTTGACCGTATTGCAGCATCGATTGACACGGGCTCGTGACGAAATGCCTAAGGATTCAGAGGCATGGAAACACGTGGAGGTCGCGCTTCAAGAGTCCTCGTATATCGCGGCTCTGATAAGCAACATGAGCCTCGCCACCAAGCTTGAGCGTGGTGAGTTAGGATTGACGTTGCATAAGGTCGACCTTCGGGAGGTCGCAGAGCGCATTTATGCACGGCATTTGCCCATCGCCGAAGGCAAGTCGATCGATTTCAACCTAGGTGTGCCCGAGGATACCGTGATGGTCGATTGTGACTCGGTCATGGTGGAGCAAGCGCTGAGCAATCTGGTTCAGAATGCTGTGCAGTACACGCCAGACGGCGGCCATGTTTCGGTGATCCTCGAATCGAATGCCCACGGATTTGAATTGACGGTCCTGGACGATGGACCGGGGATTCCCGCGGCGTTGCTCGAAGACGTGACGACTCGAGGCGTTCGTGGTGATGCCGCCCGGACGCGTAACTCAAACGGTCAGGGATTCGGGCTGAATATCGCTCAACAAGTTTTGGACCGTCACGGCTGGGAACTTGAGATGACGTCGATGCAACCGGGGCTACGTGCGCGCATCTCAAGCCGGGCGGATGGTTGATTTACCGTCCGTCCCGCTGTAATGAGGCAGGCTTGCGGACGGAGGTCGTGTGAAGACAAATTGGGTGCCACGAGACATAGAAGGCTGGGGTCGCTACCCGGTGGTGGAAGCGCTTGTGGCGAGGCCCGAGCGCTTGTCCGAGATCCACGCAGCACTCGATGACCGAGAAGACGATGCCGTTTTGGCGCACGGCCTTGGGCGTTCTTATGGCGACGTCGCCACGTTGAAGGGCGGCCGAGTCATCCTGACGTCGCGGCTCAACCGTATGCTTGCGTTCGACGAGACGACCGGCTGGTTGAGATGCGAGGCCGGCGTTTCGATCAAAGAAATTATCGACACATTTGTTCCGCGAGGGTTTTTCCCGCCCGTCGTCCCAGGCACGCAATTTGTGACCGTGGGCGGCGCGCTCGCCAATAATATTCATGGCAAGAATCACCACGTCGATGGCTGTTGGGGCGATCACGTGCGGCGTGTGGAACTCCTGCTTGCAAGCGGCGAAGTCGTGATTTGCGACAAGAATAATAAACCCGAACTATTTTGGGCAACGGCGGGCGGAATTGGCCTCACCGGCTTGATTCTGAGCATGGAAGTTCAGCTCATAAATATCGAAAATCGATACATCGAGATGGAATCCATTCGGGTAAATAATCTGGATGAGTTTTTTGAAGTCAGCGCCGAAAGCACAAGTTTTACACACACGGTCTCGTGGATCGATTGTGTGAAAACCGGAAAGAATATGGGCCGCGGAATCTTCATGCGAGGGCGCCACGCGACGGCCGATGTGAAGGCGCCTGTGGGCACTTTGGACCGGATGTCTTCGCTGGTGCAGGGGCTGGCCGATGGTCGCCCGCTTCACTCGAATCATCTGCTTAATCGCGCCACGATCACGCTTTTTAATGAAGCGTATTTTCGCAAAACTCCTGCCGGGCTTTCGTCAGCGATCACAGATTATATCCCATTTTTCTTTCCGCTCGATGCGGTCGATCACTGGAATTACGTCTACGGATCGCGCGGATTTTTGCAGTACCAGATGGTTGTGCCGTCTCGGGAAGCGGTTCGAGAAATACTTAAGATTATTTCGGAAAGCGGGATGGCGAGCTTCTTGGCGGTTATCAAAGAATTTGGTGATTTAGACCATGGCGGCCTGTCTTTTCCGACCAAGGGAATCACCCTGGCTCTCGACTTCCCGAATTTTGGGATTCCGCTACTTGAGATGCTTGAACGCTTGGATGCCATCACTGTTTCTGTCGGCGGCCGCGTCTACCTTGGTAAGGACGCACGTCTTTCCCGAGCTTCTTTCCGTCAGATGTACGGGGAATGGGAGAAGTGGAAAGAAGTCAGAGACAAGTGGGACCCGGAACACGTATTTCAATCAGATCTCGGTCGCCGACTTGGATTGAGTGGAGAGTAAAATGTCCGTTTTAATTCTCGGTGCGACGTCACCGATTGCGCGCGCCCTTGGGGAAGCATACGCCCATCAGGGGCAAGCTGTGTTTATCGCGGCTCGGGATGCTGAAGAAGCAAAACGCATCGCTTCGGACCTCGAAGTTCGCCACCAAGTGCGTGTAGGCAGCGGCGTTTTTGATGCTGTGAAATTCGACGAGCATGATTTGTTTTTGGATCATGTGGAATCCGTTGTAGGCCCGATCGACACGCTTGTCGTGGCATTTGGCGACATGGGTTTGCCGCCTGACGAGGCCGATTTTGCTTCGACCCACCGTGTGATCGATGTGAACTACACCGGTGCGGTTTCTGTGTGCGAGGCGTCTGCGGACCGCATGATCGCTCGTGGAAGCGGTGTTGTGATCGGGATTTCGTCGGTCGCAGGAGACCGTGGACGCGCGAGTAATTACATTTATGGCAGCGCCAAAGGGGCGTTTACCCTCTACCTTCAAGGCCTGCGAAATCGCTGTTTCAAGGTCGGCGTTCATGTGATGACTGTGAAGCTTGGCTTTGTCGACACAAGGCTGACTTTTGGTATGGACACTGCCATTCCGATCGCGAGCCCCGAAGCAGCTGCCGCAGCGATTTTGAGCGCCGCACAGCGCGGTGAAAATGAGCTTTATTATCCCAGATTCTGGCGTGGAATCATGGGCGTGATTAAGGCCATTCCAGAAAACGTGTTCAAACGACTAAGTCTATAAAAGAAACCAAGTTGAAATGTTGCGGACGGTGTCTAGCCTTTCCGGGCTGTGCTGTTGGTGAACCTGAGGCGATATGAGTAAGACTGACTACTACGAAATTCTGGGTGTGGCTAAAGACGTCGAAACGTCTGAACTGAAGAAGTCCTACCGTCTTCTTGCGATGAAATACCATCCAGACCGAAACCCCGATAACCCCGAAGCCGAAGCCAAATTTAAAGAAGCGGCCGAGGCCTACGAAGTCCTGAGTGACGCCGAAAAACGTCAAATATACGACCGTTTTGGGCATGAGGGACTGAGCGGCCGAGCCGGTGGTGGCGGAGCTGGATTTGGAAATGTCGAAGACATTTTTTCGCAGTTTGGCGATATCTTCGGGGACTTTTTTGGGTTCCGGCAGCAGGCATCGCCTGACGCAGCCCGCCGTGGCGCGGATATGCGCCTCGATATCGAGCTTAGTTTCGAAGAAGCGGTATTTGGTGTCACCAAGGAAGTCGAAGTTCCTCGCCATGCTGAATGTGAGACGTGCGAAGGCAGTGGCGCCAAACCGGGCACTGAGCCGATCACCTGCGTCGCATGTGCTGGCCGCGGCCAGGTGCACCATGCTCAGGGCTTTTTCACGCTGACCTCGTCATGCCCGACCTGTCGCGGAGCGGGCAAGGTCATTGCTGATCCTTGCGAAGCCTGTAAGGGCAATGGCGTGATCGAAGAAGTGAAGACCGTTTCGGTGAAAGTACCGGCCGGTGTCGATGATGGGACTCGGCTCCGCATGCGCTCCGAGGGCGAGTCCGGTCGACGCGGAGGCCCTCGTGGCGACCTCTACGTGTTCCTGCATGTGCGTCCAAGCGACACGTTCCAACGCGACGGTTCGGACCTTCATTTGAAGGTGGAGTTGGCTTTTGTGCAGGCCGCGCTTGGCTGCACTCTTGAGATTCCGACCCTCGACGGACGAACCACCGTCGAAGTCAAAGCCGGCACCCAATTTGGCGACACGGCTATCCTGCGTGGGCAGGGCATTCCCAAGGTGAATCGCGGAGGCAAGGGCGATCTGATCGTTCATTTTGCGATCGTCACGCCCAAGAAGCTCGACGCGAAACAGCGGGAATTGCTTGAGGAATACGCCAAGATTTCTGGCATCCCCACCAAAGAAGCGTCGTTTTTTGACCGCCTCAAAGAAAAGATCACTTGAGCTTGGCGTAGCGGTTGGGAACCCCGCGCTTCTTGCGGTTTTCCCGCCGCTCAACGGCTCGGATCAAAGAGCGGATGATCGCGCCGACAAAGACCACCGACAGCGCGGTCCACAGCAGAGTCCAAAGCGTTGGCGTTCTTAGGAACGTCGCCAATGCCTGTGCGACGACCCCCAGAAACATCAAGTTGGGTATGATGCCAAAGGCAGTGCCGGCCCCGTAGGGGCGAGTGGGAATGCCCGCCGCCCCGGCCGCGAATCCTACCGTCGCAAACGATGAAATCGGCAGGGCGCGCAACGCGACCACCGAGAAAAAACCACGCGAAAATAGACGTTTTCGGACCTCTTCGACGCGTACTCCAAAAAGCTTTGAACCCGCATTTCGCCCAAATTTCTTGCCCCAAAAATACGAGAATCCGGCCGCAACCATCGACGCGATCCAGGTGAGTATAAGTCCAGGAATCGGGCCAAAAATAACGATCAGAGGCAGCATCATGACGAAGGTCGACATCCCCATACTGAGCGCGAGTCCAGTTATGCCGACTCCCATTATGGCAGCGGGCAGAGGGTTTCCGACCGCATAGGTATAAATGCCGGTGGCGAAGGTTGTCAGGTCGAAGAAGAAGAGTCGCCACATGGTCAGAAACGCTGTGACGGTGGAAATTGTGATGAAACCCGCGGGGGCTGTCTCGACCATCGCCCGATGAGTCTGTCGCCCCGCAAAGATCTCGGCCAGAGACGCGAATTCCCAGGGCTCCGCAGGGTCGAAAAGAACGTCACCGTCTTGGGCGAAGTCGCGGTCCCCCGCAGCGGGCCCAACGCCCAATGGAATCAAGGTTCGGTCGGATTGGCCCTGGAGTTCATCGAGCATGGCGCACAGCGTTCCCGCCTGCTGGTGCATGGTTTCGACCTCGTGAGCCGTGACGCCAAGATGCTCGGCCAGAAGCCGGGCACGAAGCGCCCTCACATCCGCGGGATCGAGTTTGGCCGTGATGTCGACTTCGATGTCCAGCGACAATGAGCGCCTGCTGATATTCGAGGAGCCGATTCGGACTAAGCGGTCGTCCACAATCAGCACTTTGGCATGCACGTAGGTGTCGATATCCTGCGCGACGGACGACATCGGATAATAAATTCTCAGGCGCCCATATTGGTCGGCACCGCGCAGCATATCGACCACTCGCCAGCGCAAGATCCCAACGGTGGCCTCTTCGACCCAGCCCGCGGGCTGCCGTGGTCCGACGATGATGACCTCGGGGCCATTGGGGTCCATGAGTCGCTTGGCCAACGCTGAACCGAGTTCTCGCGACGTCAGGTACTGGTTTTCGATGTACAGGGTCTCTTGCGCCGATCCAATCAGATCGATCGCCATTTCAAACACTTCGGTGATGCTGGGTTCCGCGACAGGATCCGTGCGCGAGACAGCAACTTCATCAGCAAGCATCCCCGGCGAGAGTTGGAGATTGAACGAGCCTAATTGCGGCGAGCGCGGGTGCCTAAACGAGACTCGGCGCCAACGGATGCGAAAAATACGGCCGAGGTATGCGGCGCTCTGGTTGATCACCCGCGCCTGCACATCGTGGAACGGCGGATGTGCAAGACCGTAAGCATCGATGCGGCGCGGGTCTTCGTGCACATGTTCAGGCGTGTCCCAGCGACCGACCGTGAGGTCGATGCCGCCGCAATACGCGACGCAGTCGTCGATCACGACAAATTTCTGATGTTGGCAACCGCCCGACGGATAATGGTCATCGTAAATCAGGCGAACACGAGGGTGTGGAATCCACCCTTTTTGGAAAATTGACCAGGGATTCGTCGAAAAACGGTACGTCCGGGCCATATCCCAGATAAGAATATAGACCTGCAGTTGTGGTCGTGCCGCGACCAGCCTTCGCAAATAAGTCTGCAGAGGCAGGCGATCACCGCCTGCAGCGTCCGCGCGAAGCCACGTTCGTGGGTCAATCGCCCACCCTGCGATGTAAATCGTGTGCTCAGCTTGAGAAAATGCCAGAGCGAGGTCTTCAAAATAGGCCGCGCCATCGACAAAAACCGCGAAGTCAGTGGACTGGTCAACATGCCCGCAGTTTTTGCCCTCAACGAATTCCATACGATATCTCTAGCGCGAATCGGCAAAACACCTCAAGTTGCCCCTGCATGCGACCAGATGGAATTCGCTGCATCTGACGTGGTCTGGAGGCGACTATTTATGGAAAAGAAGAAAATCAACGCGGTGAGCATCCGTCGTTTGCTGACATTAGCACGTCCGCACATCAAGCCACTTGCGTTTGCGACCGTTGCGCTCTTTATCGGGTCAGGGTTGTCTCTGGTGTATCCACAGGCAGCTCGTCTGGGCGTCGACGATGTGCTGATGGGCGCCTCGAAATACGATTGGCGGCTGCTCGGCGGCGGATTGATGGTCTTGTTCCTGATCCAAGCCGTGTTTGTCAGCCTTCGTTACTACCTTTTCACCATCGTTGGTGAACGCGTGGTCGCTGACCTGCGCATCCGTTTATTTGCCAGAATTCTGGCGCAGGAAGTCGGGTTTTTCGATTCGACTAAAACTGGCGAACTGACCAGCCGACTCACAAGCGACACACAGGTTCTCCAGAATGCCGTGACGTCGAATCTTTCGATGGCGTTGCGTTACGTCACGCAGGCGCTTGGCGGGGTGATTGTGCTCTTTGTGACGTCGTGGCAACTGGCGCTGATCATGATCGTGTCGGTTCCCGCGATGGTCTTATTTGCCCGGTATTACGGTCGCAAAGTCAGAAAATTGTCGTCCCTCGTTCAGGATCGCTTGGCAGACTCGACCGCGATCGCCGAGGAATCCATTTCGGGCGTGCGCACAGTTCGTTCGTTCGCGGCGGAGTCTCAGAGCATGGCGCGCTACGACAACGCCGTGGATATTTCGTTCGATGCCGCACGTCGGCGAGGTTTTGTCGGTGCGGTGTTCGGCGGTGTGATTTCACTTTTTGGCTACGGCGTCGTGGCGCTGATCTTGTTCTTCGGAAGTCGCCAGGTCATGGCCGGCGAAATGACCGTTGGTGAGCTGACCGCATTCCTGCTCTACACCCTGATGGTCGCATTCGCGTTGGGCGTGTTGAGCGGCTTATGGACCGATTTCATGAAGGCCACGGGTTCCGCGGAGCGTGTGTTCGAACTCATTGACCGCGTGCCCGAACAAGACACGACGGGCACGAATCGCGACGCGATCGAAGGCCGTGTGAGTTTCGAAGATGTGCGTTTTGAGTATCCAACTCGACTGGGTGTTCAGGCGATTTCCAACGTGTCGTTCAAGATTGAGCCCGGACGTCGGGTCGCGATCATCGGTCCGTCTGGAGCCGGAAAGTCAACGCTTGGCCAGCTGCTGCTACGATTCTACGATCCTCAAGCAGGTACGATTCGAGTCGATGGACGTGACATCAAAGAATTCGATGTGAATTGGCTTCGCGAACAGATGGGAGTCGTGGCTCAAGAGCCCATTTTGTTCTCGGGAACGGTACGAGATAACGTGATCTTTGCCTGTCCAAACGCGACCGATGAAGAAGTCATCGCGGCCCTTGAAGCCGCCAATGCGTGGGATTTTGTAGGCAAATTTCCAGACGTTCTGGACACGGTGATCGGTGAACGCGGCGTGAGGTTGAGCGGAGGCCAGAAGCAACGAATTGCCATTGCCCGGGCTTTGCTGAAAGACCCCGCAATCTTGATTTTGGACGAGGCCACCTCGGCTCTGGACGTCGAGAGCGAGGCGTTGGTGCAACGTGCGCTCGATCGCTTGATGGAAGGCCGAACGACTCTGATTATCGCCCATCGTTTGTCCACGGTGGCCACGGCCGACCAGGTGCTGGTGTTGGATCAGGGAGAGCTCGTCGAGCAAGGCACCCATGGAGAATTGATGGGACGTCAGGGCGTGTACAGCCGCTTGATCGAGAGCCAGCGCTTGCTCGCCTGAGCCCATCTTGACCAGCCCTAACCTGCGTGCGATCTTCGGTTTTTCACTTTGATGAACCCAAGGGATGTCATGCAACGCGGCGAAATTAGAAATCCAATTATGGTGATGGTTCTACCCATACTCACGTGTGGGATTTACGGAATTATCTGGTTTTTTGGTCTTTGTGATGACCTCAATAAAGGTCTGGGGCGTCAGGAGTTTAACGCCGGAAAAGAACTCCTGCTTTCGATCGTGACCTGCGGCTTTTGGGCGTATTACTTCCTGTGGCGCGCTTGCGAGGCGATCGTTGAGATTCAAAATGCATGGGGCGTGAAGCCTCAGATGGATGCGCCGATCATGTTTGTGATGGCATTGCTTGGGATTGGGCCATTTTTCATGCAGCAAAGTCTCAATAATGCCTGGGAAAATGGCACTCCGGGTGGCGTGAACGCTCCCTACTGACTAGTGTTCCTGTCATGTTGACCCCATCAGAGCGACGAAAAGGGTGGATCTTGGCTGGCGCGTTTGTGGCCATGGTCGCTCTGCTTTTGTTGAGCCAAGGCACCGGTCTGGCATCGTTTTACCGATGTCCATTCCGGGTTTTGACAGGCATGAGTTGTTTTGGATGTGGCATGACTCGGGCCACGCGATACGCGCTCCTGGGCGACTTTTCGACCTCGGTGCTCTTCCACCCCATGGCCATTCCTTTTGTGTTGGGGTTCCTGGCGATGGCCTTGCATGGCCTAGCCCAATCGGTCTTTAACCGAAGGTTCGATGGCCCGCCCTTCGGGTGGTTCGCGCGGTATCAATCGGCTATCTGGTTGGGAACCCTGCTCTTTGTGGTCTTTTTTGGCCTGCTGCGTTTTTGTCTGGAATGGCTCGGGATCTTGACACCCGTGTGACTTTGGAATACGCACATGACGGCATTTTGTCTGTGTTTTCGACCTTCCATTTACGTGGAGCAGCGATGAAAATTCGCCGGCCCGTTCTTAATTCTGCTCTGGCAATTCTAACGATGCTTCCGGTCACTGCGTTCGCGCAGTCTGGTCTGCCAGCAGCCGACGCTCTTGAGGCTCCTCCCGCTACAACCAAACCGGTTGAGGTGGCCGAATCGACCACTCCCGAAGTCGCCGTTGAAGCTGTTGAAGCCGACGCCGAAGAAGCTCAGGACGTCCAAGACGATTCGGAAACCAGCGAACGAGACGCACGTCTTGTGGCTGCCATGCTGAATCTGGACGGAACGGTCGGTCTTCAGCACCTGGCCGCGGCCTGGGGTGGAGAAGCAGGAACCTACAGAATTGCGCTGCTTGGTCAGTACTCCACGGGAAGCGATGTGATTCGTTTCAACGACGAGAACACGCTCTTCGCTGGGAATCTGCTTTTTGAAGCAAGCCCCATCGATTATTTCAGCGTGAATGCTCGACTTCAGACTCGCAGCAACATCAACACGTTTGGTCGGCCTGAGGCGATGCTCTCGCAGGGCGATTTGTCGCTGGGCCTGAAGGGCTACTACCCTGTCGCCAACGGTGTGACATTGGGCGGCGATTTGTCGTTTTTTATGCCGACGAATTTTGGGTCCACGGGGCTGTCGTTTGACGGATTGAGCGTGCGTCCTCGCTTGCTGGCTTCGTTTGCTTTTGGAGAGATGCAAGAAGGGTTCGACATGAACATGCATTTCAACATCGGCTACAAAGTTGATCGCAGCGAAAACACGGTTCCTGATGGCGTCGTGCCCACTCGAATTGAACGATTTGCGTACAACATCTCAGCCTACGATGCGTTGGAGTTGGGCCTCGGTTTCGAATACGAGTTGCCTTACGTGACTCCATTTGCCGCTTGGAATCTCAACATTCCGGTTAATGGCGCAGACGGCGTCTGTGATCAGGCAAACTTGCCATGTGCGGCTGACGCGGGCTTCGCATCGTTTCCGAACGTGTTGGCATTGGGCGTGAAGGTTCAGCCGATCGAGAACCTGGGGCTTCATCTTGGGATGGACATCGGTCTTACGGGAGATGACGCAGCGGCTCTTCCCGCGACACTTCCATGGCAGGCTGTTTTTGGACTGCAGTGGACCATCGACCCACGACCCAAAATTGAATACGTCGAAAAAGAAGTCGAAAAGGCCGAGCCTACGCTCGCACCTGAGTCTTACGTGATGGGTATTGTGACCGATCGTGAAAGTGCACTGCCAATCGCAGGGGCCATTATTCGTTACCCAATGGGCAACGAGACGGCACAGGTCACCGACGAAAAGGGCGCCTTCAAATCATACGGATACGCTCCAGGATCAACGGTTCGATTCTCGATCTCGCATCCTGATTACGAAGCGATCGACGTAGACCGCACGTTGCCTCAGGAAGTGGGAGAGCACGAACTCCGTGTTCAGATGAAAGCCTCGATGGTTGCTGGCAAAGTCGCAGGCTCCATCAAAGACGAACAAGGTGCATCGATCACGGGTGCAACGCTCACGATGACGGGCCCTGAGTCGAAAACCGTGGAAGCCGACGCGACAGGTAACTTCAGTGCCAGCGTGAAAGCCGGTGAGTACAGCGCGTCTGTCTCGGCCCCAGGCTATCTGACCAAGGCACGCGACGTGGTCGTTGTTGCCCAGAAAACTTCGGACCTTGCGTTCGTGTTGAAGCCTGAGCCCAAAGAAAGCCTCGCCGAACTTAAGGGCGACAAGATTGAAATCATGCAGACCGTGCAGTTCGAGACAGGAAAGGCGACGATTTTGTCGAAGTCATTCTCGTTGCTTGAGCAGGTCACATCGGTGATTGCAGCCAATCCAGGCATCAAGCAGGTGCTGATTGGCGGTCATACCGACGACGTAGGTTCGGATGACTTCAACCTTGAACTTTCGCAAAAACGCGCAGAGTCCGTTCGTCAGTTCCTGATCGACCAGGGCATCAGTCCTTCTCGCCTCATCGCGAAGGGATTCGGGGAAACCCAGCCCTTGCTTCCGAATACGTCGTCGCGTAATCGTAGCAACAACCGTCGAGTCGAGTTCAAAGTCACGGACCGCTGATCTTTCATCGGTCGATTTGAAACCCCGGCATGCCGGGGTTTTTTTGTTTCTGGAGCAGTTCATGGCGCGGGTAAAATCAGTTCACGTCTGTCAGTCGTGTGGATACGAATCACCACGTTGGTTGGGCAAATGCCCAGGTTGCGAGGCGTGGAACACGTTTGTCGAAGAAGTCCGTGAGCCCGAACCCAAAGCTGGCGCGCCAAGCCGCGGCGGATATGGAGCGGCCAGCGGTAATAAGCCCACCCAGTTGCGAGACGTTGAATCTCAGGAACAGTCACGGGTCTTGAGCGGTATTGGCGAGCTCGATCGCGTGCTGGGTGGCGGTTTTGTGCCGGGTGGCATTGTGATGCTCGGTGGAGATCCTGGCATCGGGAAATCGACGTTATCCCTGCAGGTTGCGGCCGTTTTTGCCGGTCGGGGGATCGAAGTTCTCTACATCACCGGCGAGGAATCGCTGGGGCAGATCCGCATGCGTGCGGAACGTCTGGGCGTGAATGCCCAAGACATCTGGGTCGTTTCTGAAACCAACCTCGAGCGGATTGAACGACTTCTGGTCGAACGAAAGCCAGGTTTAGCGATCATCGATTCCATCCAAACGACCGCGACGGATGCGTTGTCTTCTGTGCCAGGCAGTGTAGCGCAGTTGCGCGAGGTGACGGGCCGTCTGACCCAAATTGGCAAGGGCCATGGGATTCCGATGGTGTTGGTGGGTCATGTCACCAAAGACGGCGGAATCGCCGGTCCGAAGGTGCTCGAGCATATGGTCGATACCGTCCTGTATTTTGAGGGGCAGGCTGGTTCCAACTACCGATTGCTTCGAGCCGTGAAGAATCGGTTCGGTTCGACGAACGAAGTTGGAGTGTTTGAGATGCGCGGAGACGGCTTGCAGGAAATAGCAAACCCGTCAGCCGCATTTCTTGAAGGAAGGCCAAATGGAGCATCTGGGAGCGCCGTGGTGCCTATTCTGGAGGGGACTCGTCCGCTCATGATCGAAGTTCAGGCGTTGGTCACGACTCCGAGCTACGGTCCGCCCAGAGTGACTTCGGTTGGTGTGGACACCAATCGCGTGATTTTGCTTCTCAACATCTTGGACAAACGAACGAGCATCAAAGTGGCCGGGATGGATGTGTTCATCAATGTGGCCGGTGGCATGAAGGTCAGTGAGCCCGCAGCCGACCTGGGCATTGCGTTGGCGATCCTCTCGTCTCACCTCGACCGCCCCCTGCCAGCCAACCAGGCGGTCTTTGGTGAGCTCGGGCTGACCGGCGAGGTCCGAGCTGTGTCCATGGCCGACCGGAGAGCACAGGAGGCTCGGAAACTCGGTTTCTCCGAGGTCGTGATGCCGGCATCAAATGCCAAAATGATCGATGACGCGATCGCGGTAACGCACGTGGCGGACGCAGTGCGAAAGGTGTTCGGCGACCTCAGCCGGCCGAAGTAGGGCGTCGCTTAGAAGAAATCATTCCAAAGCTGGCCGCTAACCATAACGCCAAGAGGCACCCTGCAAGAATGTACCAGGTCATTGCGTAGCCAAAATGGCGGTCGGCAGTCATGTAGGGCTTGGTGATGTAGTCTGCGCTTTCAAGCGGCGGACCGTCGTCGCCCTCGGTCTGAATCAAGACCAGCGCCGAGCTCGCATGGGGCAACTTCCAGAATTCGTATACGCCAGCGACATCAAACGTGTTCCAAGCCACGAATGAATCGACCGGGTCAGAGGGGAGCTTTGCCCTGGTAATATCGTCTTCGATATTGGACTCGAGCGAATGAACCAGCGCGCGATAGACCCCTGAGTCCGGCAATTTCTGAGTTCGAGCGATATGGTCGGCCTCTTTGACATCGACCCAGCCTCTGAGCAGGAGCACGACGTTCCCGTCGGCGAGCATCAAGGGGGAAGCGATCCAAGAACCGGACTTTCCGTCCACGATGCGAAACTTGAAAAGCACCGTCCGATCGGTCTGGACGCTGCCATGAACATCGACGGTTCGATATTCGTTCTCAGGGTCGGTAAGTTGGTCGATCGAAGACACGACCAAAGGGGGGAGGGTAGCACGCTGGGCCAGCACCTCTTCGGCTTTGTTCTTTTCCGCGTAGCGGCCTGCCTGCCAAGTTCCTAACCCAAGCAGAAGTCCGATGCCAATGATCGTGGCAAGGGTTGGCATCAGTGAAGCTTTGAATCGAGGACGCATTTCTACCAGCCAAAATATCGCGATAACGCCGTGATCGTCATCACGATGAAGACCAAGACTACGACCGCGATGCCAAAGCGAACGGCGGTTTTCCGTTGATTAGGTTCACCTTTCCAAGGCGTCTGATCCGTCATTTTACAGCGTGTTCGTTGCTATCTCGTTTGGACCGCTCAAGAGAGCTTTCCATGTTGAAATAGGTGTAGGCGATGGTGATTTCTTTGATTTCTGGAGGCATTTTGGAGTCGAACCAAAACAGAAGAGGCAGCTCTACAGTCTCGCCTGCAGCGATGGTCTGTTCATCGAAACAGAAACACTGGATTTTCTTGAGGTACTGACCCGCTTCGGGCGGATTGATGTCGTAAACCGCTTTCGCCCGATGGTCCCGCTCGCTGTCAAGGTTCTTAACCGTGAAGAGCGCCTCACCACGTTGGCCGGGGTGAACCGTAAGATAATCTTCAGAGATGTTGAACTCAAAGGGGAGCTGTCGTTCTACGCTGGTGGTGAAGCGAATGCGCACGTCCCGCGAGGCGTCGGACTTATCGTCGTAAATCGCTGCCGCACCGTTTTGGGCAGAAGAACCGCCCGGATCGATTTTTTTGCAGACGATTCGATACATAGGAATCGAACCGAGGGCAAAGATGAAACTTGAGACGATGATGCCGTAGAGCCAGCGGTTGCTCAGTCCAGCGGGCTCACCCTGAGCCTCTTCCACGGGCGGAGTCTCTTCAACGGGGACATTATCGGGGTTTTCGTTCTGCACTTGTGGCCTCGGACCCACCGGTGGGGTCGGTTTCGTTGTGAAGGCGTTGTTTTTCTTCGAGCGTCTGTCGTGACCGTATCTTGGCGGCCTCGTGTTCAATGCTTGTCAGATAATTTTGTTGGGTGAAATGCAACGTCGTCACGGAGTCCAACGACATCGCTCCAAACAAAAGCGCCAGGTA
This sequence comes from uncultured Bradymonadales bacterium, assembly GCA_964394615.1. Lineage (GTDB taxonomy): Bacteria > Myxococcota_A > Bradymonadia > Bradymonadales > Bradymonadaceae > JBFFMO01. The sequence continues at coordinate 112,926 of CAYMYJ010000006.1, forward strand.
GACAATTGAATACCCGAAAGTCTTTTTGGCCCAAGTTTGTTCCGGGGAATCGTCGAAAGCTGTCTTTACGCAAAAATAAACAAATCCGCCGCCCAAAATAACCGACGATACAAAGTAGATGATGCCCATGGTGCCCGTGACCGTAAGCAGCGTTGTCGCTCCGATCAAAAGCATCAAGTAGAGCAACATCTGCAGCTTGGTGGACCGCTTGCCCTGCACATTGGGCATCATGGGAATATGAGCCTTGCCGTATTCAATGTCCTTGTAGAGGGCGAGCGCCCAAAAGTGCGGAGGGGTCCACAAGAAGATGATCGCAAAGATCAACCACGCGGTCAGGTTCAAGTCGTTCGTGACTGCAGCCCACCCAATCAGCGGGGGAAACGCACCCGCGGCGCCACCGATTACGATATTTTGAGGAGTGCGACGCTTCAACCACATCGTATAGATGAGGACGTAAAAGGCATGCCCACAGACACCCATCAGGGCCGCGAGCGGGTTGGCAAAAGTCAGCAGAAGACCAACGCCGAGGGCCCCGGTCACGATTCCGAAAATCAGCGCGTTACGTTGAACAATCGCGCCGGTCACGAGCGGACGGTGAGCCGTGCGGTTCATGACCTTATCGATGTCTTGGTCCCACACCATGTTGAACGTATTCGCGCTGCCGGAGACCAGTGCCGTGCCAAGCACGGTCCAGAACATGAGGCCGAAGCTTGGAATGCCTTTTTCAGCGACCAACATGGTGCATACGGTCGTCAGGACGAGCAGGCGGATGATTCCCGGCTTGGTCAGTGCGTTGTAATTACGCGCCGCCTCAAGGAAGGAATGTGGCTTTGAAGAAAGGATGGCATTCATGGCGATCCCAGGGGGGGAAAGGTGTCGGCGTCGAAACGGTCGAAAGGGCGAAGATATTTCAAAAATCGCCCGGATTCGGCGGCGCGACCCTATGCAACGCCACGAGCGATGTCAAAGGCACCGGAACGTTTGTCGAGTTTAGTCCAAAAAAAAACGGCCTCAATGGGCCGCTTCAGATCGAATCGGAGTCTTCCTCTAGTAGGGAAAGATTCCTATCGTTAGGAAGATAGAAAAGATGAATGGGGTCGCAGCCACCATGATCATCGCTGGCTTATCGCCGATAAGATGCATGTAGTACCCCGCCACGAGGACGGTCTTCACCAACGCGATCATGATCAACGCGATGATCACGAACGTGCGTGGGAAGGTGTCCAGGCCAACGAGGCTTGGCTCCGGAATCACCACTTCGATGAAGGTGAACACAAGCAGGACGGCCCAGATCACCCAATATTGTAAATGCAAGAGGTCATGAAAGACCCATTTTGCTTCTTTATGCGCCATGACAAATCCTGCAGGTCAGATGAGGTAAACGAAGGTGAACACGAGAATCCAGATGAGGTCGACGAAATGCCAGTACAGCCCGGCGATTTCGACGAAGTCGCCATGGTCTTTCGTGAGCTTTCCGCTGCGAATCCCCAGAAACAAAGTGAAATTGTAAATCACGCCCACTGAAACGTGCCCACCGTGAAATCCGGTAAGCGCGAAGAAGGTCGACGCGAAGTTCTTTGAGTAAGGAACGGTCTGCGTGGGATCCCCGAGGTAGGGCCAAACATCCGAGATGAGATGTGTCCACTCAAAGCCCTGAATGCCCAAGAAGATGAGCCCACCGATCACGGTGGCCAGCAGCCAATTCTCGGCACGCTTCATGTTGCCGCGCATGACTTCCGCCAATGCGTGAACCATCGTGACCGACGAACATACAAGGATGAACGTGTTCAACGCCGTCAGCTGAATCCCTACCACACCAAACGTATGATAAGGATTTGGCCAAGCCGTGCCGTCGATGAGGGCGTCTTTCCAGCGAAGTCGTGCGTATGCGGCAAGGAATCCTGCAAACGTCATGGCATCCATGACGAGGAAGGTCCACATGCCCAGCTTTCCATTTGAGACTCCGAGCGACTCTTCGCCCGGGCCGACAGCAACATTAGCCATGGTCATATCCTGAGGAGCTTACAAATTCTGCGCTATTCAGCAGGCGCAGGATGGTGTTCTGAATCATGAGGTCCGTGACTACGATCGATCGGAGTCCAAACGGGTGCGTGGTGGAACTGATGATGGTCTGGAGGTGAGTCCACTGTCCATTCCAACGTATGTCCGTCGCCCCATGAGTTCTTCGGCGATACTGCACCGCGTCGAAGGCTGTAAAAGATGTTGAAGAGGACAACCAGCTGGAATGCGAAGAGTACAAACGCTCCAACGCTGGAAATCATGTTCTCGGTCGCGAAGATCGGATCGTAATCCGCGTAACGGCGAGGCATGCCCTTCATCCCCAGGTAGTGCTGGATGAAGAACGTTACATTGATGAAAATCGCCGTGCCCCAAAAGTGAATCTGTCCGAGCCGTTCATTTAAGAATCGGCCCGTGATCTTGGGGAACCAGTAGTAGATGCCTGAAAAAATCGTCATCACACTGCCGGCGACCAACACGTAATGAATATGAGCGACGACGTAGTAGGTGTCGTGAAGCTGAATGTCGACTGGCACAGCGGCCAGAACCACACCCGAGAGTCCGCCGATCGTAAACATGGCGAGGAAGCCCAATGCAAAAAGCATCGAAGTCGTAAATCTGAGACTTCCGCCCCAAATCGTTCCCAGCCACGAGAAGAGTTTGATTCCCGTGGGCACAGCAATCAGCATCGTCATGAACATGAACACTTTCCGAACTTCAAGGCCGATGCCCGAAGTGAACATATGGTGAGCCCACACCAGAAAGCCAAGGCCGCCGATGGCGATCATCGACCAAACCATGACGACATAACCAAAGATATGCTTGCGTGAGAAGGTCTGCAGAACTTCAGAGACGATGCCAAATCCAGGCAAGATCATGATGTAGACGGCAGGGTGTGAGTAGAACCAGAAAAGATGCTGGTAAAGAATCGGGTCACCACCACCGGCGGGATCGTAGAAGTAGAAGACCTCAGGGAAGAGGCGCTCCAGATTCAACATGATCATCGCGCTTGTGAGAACTGGTGTTGACGCAAGGATGAGGAAGCTCATCACGATGACCGACCACGTGAACAAAGGCATCTGGAAGAGTGTCATTCCCTTGCAGCGCATGTTGAACGCGGTGGACAGGAAGTTGACTGCGCCCAGTGTCGAACTCGTTCCTACGAGGATGACCCCGATGAGCCAGAGGTCGGCACCTAGTTGTGGCGAATAAATGTGGTTCGAAAGCGGTGGGTATGCGGTCCAGCCGAATTGCGGGGCTGTCGAAAAGAAGTACCCGCTGAACGCGATCATGGCCGCTGGCGGCAAGAGCCAAAACGCAGCTAGATTCAGTCTTGGGAACGCCATGTCGGCCGCGCCGATCTGAATCGGCAGGACGAAGTTTCCCATACCCGTGTAAATCGGGATGATGAAAAAGAAGATCATCGCCGTCGCGTGCATACCCGGCAACGTCAGGTAGAAGTCGTCCGTCATGAGATCCAGCCCTGGAGCAGCAAGCTCCGCTCGGATCATGAGGGACAAGATCGTACCGACGATGCCCATAAAACAGGCGAAAACGATATACATGACACCAATTCTCTTGGCGTCCGTGGTGTAGCCCCACTGCAACAAATAGGTCAGAAGGTTTTTTTCAGCCTTCTTGTTGAGTGGTGCTAGAAATCCTGGTGCGCTTATCCGCATGACTGCCTCTTATCGATACCAGTTTGGCTGGTCTAACTACTTCGTTACACTCGCCCAATTACTTCTGAATTTCTTTCCGCAGTCGGGCGACTTCGTCAGGTGTGACCACACTTCCCGTGTTGCCCCACGACTTTCGAACATATGTGAGCAATGCCGAGAGCTGGCGATTTGTCATCGACCGACCCATTGGGCTGTGTGCTCCGGGCCATTCGGCCTTATCTTGACCATTGACCAATGCTCCTAGCGAAGCTTTGGCATCGGCAAGAACTGTTGGGTTACCAACAAGGACAGGCACCCCGGCGAGGCCTTTGCCTTCGTTTCCATGGCAGCCTGAACATGCTGAGTACAGGTTCTTACCTTCTCTCATCAAATCTTGTTCGGGGATGACCTCGCCTGCGCCTGCAGGGTAGGGCGGCAAACCAAGGGTCGCACGAACGCGAGCGACGTCGTCAGATGTGACGAGCCCGCCCTTGTTGCCCCAGCTGGTTCGTTCATGATTCACGACCGCTGCGACTTCGACGTCGTTAAGAGCCTCGTTCCATGCGGGCATCACGCCAGCGTAGGTGACGCCAAGGACGTCTGTAGGTCCCTGGAGACTTGAGGCTCCGCTGCCTTTCAGCACGACTTCAAGATGCGAGTCCTTCATCGCTTCGTCATTTGTCCACTTGGTCCCGATCAAAGGTGGGAAGCTTGGAGGCGACCCTGCACCTTCGGCACCGTGGCATGATGAGCATTTCGATGCGTAAACCTCGCCGCCGTCGGCTTCTGTGGACTGAGCTGCCATGTCCTTGACCCATTGGTCGAAGGAGGTGGGGGTCATCGCAACAGTCCGGAAGTACATGTTGTAATGGCCCTTTCCACAAATCTCGGTGCACATGCCGCGATACTCAACCGCGCTGTATTTTTCGTAGGGCGAAACTTCGCCAACGGTGCGGCTTGCCGACAGATAGGTAACTCGTTTTTCGAGCCCGCTCACATCGCTAAGTTTGTTGGATTTCGGTCTAAACTTGTCGACGATTGCAGGTCGTGTCGTTGCTTTGTAGCTACGTTCAACCGGAAGCGCATTCGCCTGGTGCTCGGTGACCTGATTGACAGGACCGTCAGCGTTCAACCACCACAAGTTGAATCGACCGGGAACCGCGTCCATTTTCACGCCGAGTTCCGGGATGAAGAGGGAGTGGATCACGTCGATTGAGGTGATTTCCAACTTAATGTTCGCATGTGCGGGCACCACCAAGTCGTCAGAAACCATTCCACCAAGATCAGGATAGCGAAACTGCCATCCCCATTGGTGACCGATGGCTTCTACCGTCATGACTGTTGGAGGAATGACCTCGACTTCGTCCATGACCCCGAGGGTTTCGACTCCGATGCCAATCTGCACCACAGCTGCGGCGAGCGTCCATCCGATTTCGAGTCTCAGGTTGCCGTGGTTGGGGGCTGGGCGCTCCGAATCACTGCGTCTACGAAATTTGAACACCGCGACCAAGAGCACCGACTCAACGATGATCAAGATGCCGAAGCAAGCCCATGCAACGGTGTTATAGAGATCCGTCATCAATCTGCCCGAAGGAGCATGATTTGAGATGAAGTCTCCAGAACCCGGCACAGCAAAAGCTAAGGTGGGTATCAAAATGAACGCTGCAGTAAGGAGATACTGAAGGGTCCGAGAATTATTTGACGTTCGTGCATTCATTGGCATCACTTGTACGTCCGTTACACTTGCAACGTCCAATGCTCAGTTAGCCGATTCCTGCCCGGCTTCGGGAGCAATCGGAGTCTCTTCTGTCGTTTCACCAGCCGTTTCCGCACTTGGAGCAGGCATATCAATCGTCACTACACCCTCGCCCTCAAATGAGGAAACAAAAGCGTGCAGGTCTCGCCACTGCTGAGAGGTCAGCTGTGACGCAGCGGTCATATCCGGAAGCGTGGTGTGCACGCCAGCGGTCGCTCGCAACGCGAACTGCTCAGTCGTCCCACCGGCCATAGCCGGCACGAGACGATTGACTCGGAAATACAGGTAGGGAGGGAACGAGCCGAATGGGCCGTGGTCTGGCGAACCAGATCCGGCGACACCGTGGCAGCTCGAACATTGTGTCTGGTAGACACTTTCCCCAGCTTGTTTATTGGATGCCGGCGAAAGTTTCACCGGGCCATAGCTCATGAATTCGGCGACGCGCCTATCAGGTGCGTCATCGATCAAAGCAGCCATGGCGACATCGACGGGAATCGATGGCAATTTAGGTGGCGCGCTCAAGGTGCGGCAAACGTCGACCACCTGTTCGTCGGTTGATTCTTGACGGGCCGATGCCGGAACTTTCGAGCGAACAAAATGGACCAGCGCCCATCGTTCGTCTTCGGTCAACGAGGCGTAAGACGCCATCGAAGTTCCTGCGATACCGTTGGTCAATGTGTTGAAGATTGCCAAAGGGCTTGAGCCGTTGGTCCACTTCTCGTCGGTCGAGTGGAAATTACGGGGTGGAGGCTTCAGGGCGGACGCGGCAGCGCCGTCGCCCTTGCCGTCGGCACCGTGGCACGAAACACATTGCGCCGCGAAAATCGTGGCGGCCGTCTTCAGTTGTTCATCGCCGGTAGGTTGAACCTTGGCGGCGATGGTGCCTTTGATGGTTTCGTCGCAGACGCCGTTTTCAGCATCGAATCGTGCCTGAGCGACGGCGGCTGGCGTGTCACTCATGCCCTTTGTCGGGCCAATGCTGCGAACGTAATGAGCGACAGCCCATCGATCCTGGTACGCAAGTGTGGAGAATACGGCGGGGTGTTTAGCCTCTGTGCCGTCCTCGGCCAACATGCGTCCGCTTGAGATCGCGTTGTAAATGGCGATGGGGCCACCACCATACCGATATTCGGCAGTGGTGAAGCCGCGAGCAGGCGGGTCGAATTGGCCGGCGATGGCAGCGTTGCCTTTGCCGTCGGCACCGTGACACGACGCGCACTGTTGCGAATAGATTTTTTTCCCGCGCAGAACGCGAGACTCAGTCGGAACAAGGAGCGTGTCGAGGTTGCGGAGTCCAATCCCCTGAGCTTGCGCCTGCACCAACGGAAGCGCGGCGCAGACACCACCCAAAAGTAGGGCGCCTTGCAATGTTCGTTTGGCCGTTGAGTACTTCATCTTAGTCGAGTCCTCAGGAGATCGTAATGTGGTCAGGCTTCGCAGGGCGAACGCCAGTATGATGATGCTCGATGGTTTCGCCAAGGAACGGGTCTTTCGTCGGAACGAGATTCGCTTTCGCGAGTGCCGAGAGAGTCACCAAACCGAAGAAGCCGAAGAAACCCATAGTCGTCAATGCTTCGATCCACGGAAGCGTCACGTGAGCAGCGAGCTCGCCGGGAGCGTGTGGAGTTGGGGACACCCAAATCCAGACTTCGTACGCTTGCATGAAAAGGATTCCAGCAGCGACGTAACCAAGGATATTGTTTTTGTTCTTCTTGTGGTCTTGAGGGAGCAAAAGAAGAAACGGAATCACAAACTTGAGGAACGGCAGGGCGATCCCAAAAAGGTCCCAGCCAGTGTCAATGTCTGTAGGGGTTCCTCGAGTCACGAACCAAATCGCTTCCTCAGGAATGTTGGCGTACCAAATCAGCATGAACTGGCTGAAGCCGATATATGCGTAGAAAACGGTAAAGGCGAAGAAGAGTTTTCCGAGGTCGTGAATCTGCTTGGTGCCGACGAAGTCACCGTAATAGCCGGCGCCTTTCAACCAAAGGACGACCAAAATCATGATGGCCAGACCTGACTGGAACATCCCGGAGAACGTGTACACGCCCCACATCGTCGAGAACCAATGAGGTTGAAGCGACATCAGGAGGTTCCACGAAAGCATCGAGTATCCCGTTGCAAACGAGAAGATGAACAGGAACGCGGCCGCTTTTTGTTGCGGGTAGGTTCGTGTGTCGCCCGTCTCGTCCATATCAACGGAGAGTTTGCGCATCCACAGCGACGTCAAAGTCAGTGCGGCCAGGGAGATCAAGCATGATGCGGTGAAGAACGTTGGGTTCAACCAGGCGGCTTTCTTGGAAAGCACCGGGTCGGCCATAACGTACGCCTGATCCCACCAGTGGTAGAGCTTCGAAGCTCCGCCAACGGCAATGGGTATGAACAGAAGCGTCGCGACGGGAATGAACGCCCCAAAGGCTTCACCCACGCGGCGCACCGAAACACTCCATCCCGCCAAAGCGAGAAATTGAGTGGCGTTGATAAAAGGTCCGGACAGCGCCAGCGTCAGGGTGAACCAATACCCAATAAGGTATGCGTTCCAAGCCGCAGGGGAGTCGGATACCAATGCGCCCGCAAAGGTCACAAACCCAATCACAGACATCGCGATGGCGATGTTACGGACTGGAGTCGGAACCTCAAACTTCTGAGGCGCTTTGATGTGGTGGTTATGTGCCATTTTCAGTCACTCTTCACAAAAGCCAAGCATCACTCGGTGATACGCTCGAGATCCTGCGGTTCAGGGAATTCCGCACGTTGTAGCGCGCGCACATAGTTAATTGTTGCCCAGCGCTCTTCAGGCTTGAGCTGGCTCTTGTACGACCACATTCGGGCTTGCCCGTGTGTGATGACATGGAAGATCTGCCCATCCGTCCAATTTCGTACGCGCGCCGAGGTCAGATCAGGTGGCTGTGGGTATTTGGGTACGATGTAGCCCATTCCCTTTCCATCTGCGCCATGACAAACGATACACGTCGTTTCGTACATGAGCTTACCGTATCGAAGGCTGCTGTCGTTGACAGCGACCGGGTTCTTTACGGTGTTTGCAAGACTCGCTTGATCGGCCTTGAGAGGATACGGACGGAAGCTCTGTGGGATGGTGCCGGGTGGGGCATAACGCATTCCAAGTGCTTGGTCCTTGATAGCTGGCGTTTTGTGCATGTCCTGGATTGGGTTGAGTTCTCCCCAGGGTTTTGTACCCGCGGGAATTCCGAACTCAGGCCACCAATCAAGGCAACCCGTAGTCGGGATGGCCAGGAGCAGCACACACACCAGCAATGAGCGATTAAACTTCATCATGGTTATTTCCCGTCCTTGTTGACGGTACGAATTTCAGTCGGGTTGAGGGATTTCATGAATTCCACAACCTGATCGCGATCAAATTTCTTGTCGTCCGCGGCTATCCACAACGCAAAGCGATTGTTGGTAATCTGCCGGTCGATAATCAGTGGCTTACGGAAACATCCTGCGGCAATCAACATCACCAACGGCGTGGTGACACCGGCAAAAAGAACCGTGAGTTCGAACATGATGGGTACAAAGGATGGCCACGCAATGAAGGGGCGACCACCAAATACCATCGGCCAATCGAATGCCATGATGCCAAACTGAAGGCTTGCAGCGGTCGCAAGACCAGCCGAACCCGCGCCGAACGTCACCCATGGAATCCACGAGCGTCCGAGGCCCATGGCCTCGTCCATCCCGTGAATAGGGAAGGGAGACATCGCATCGAAGCGCTCGAACTTGGCGTCACGGGCCTGAGTGGCCGCGTAAATCAAGTGCTCTGGGTGATCAAAGAACGCCGCCACGCCAGCCACAGGGCCATTGGATTTGGGTTCTTGAACACTTGGAGTCGCCTCTTTGTGCGAAGTTTTAACGGCCACCTCAGCAGCCTTCGAAGTGTCTTCCGCGGCTGCGTTAACACTCGGCTCTGCATGGTCGTCTTTTGACTCCGAGACCTCTTCCGCATTCGACGAAACCTCTGGGGTCTCCTGCGATTCGTCGGTGGTCTCGGCACTCTCTACAACGGCTGGTTCTTCAGCGGTAGCGTCCTGGTCTTTGACGTCGTTACTCATCAATGACCTCCTTTCGTATCAATGCCAGTTGCACTGTCTGGGTCCATGACCGCTTTGACTTCGAACATACAAATTGTTGGAAGCACGCGGGCAAAGAGGAGGAACATGGTCATGAACCATCCGAACGAACCAATCGTCAGACACCAGTCCATGACTTTAAAGCCGTACGTGCCCCAAGAGCTTGGCAGGAAGTCGCGATGCAATGACGTCACAACGATGACGTATCGCTCGAACCACATACCAAGATTCACAAAGAGCGAGATGATGAAAAGGGCCCAGACATTACGTCGGACTCGCTTAAACCATAGGATTTGCGGGATGAACATATTGCAGGTGTAAAGAATCCATCCCGACCAACCCAAGGGACCAAAGAGACGGTTTGCGAAGTGAAAACGCTCGCCTTCAACGCCCGAGTAATAGGCCAGAATGAATTCGGTCACGTAAGCCACACCGACAACCATGGAGGTCGTCAGAACGACTTTAGCCATCGATTCAAGGTGGTTGAGGGTGATATAATCTTTGAGATTAAACACCTTACGCATGATGATCGTCAGCGTGAGCACCATTCCGAAACCGGAGAAGATGGCACCAGCCACGAAGTAGGGCGGGAAGATCGTTGTGTGCCATCCTGGAATCACCGAAACGGCGAAGTCGAAGGACACGATGGTGTGCACGGAAAGGACGAGTGGGGTCGCCAGGCCGGCGAGCATCAGGTAGGCGGACTCGTAGTGACGCCAGCTGCGATTTCCACCGGTCCAACCCAGGCTCAGGATGCCATAGATCTTGCGACGAATCGGATGAAGAGCTCGGTCCCGGAGGGTTGCGAGGTCAGGCACCAAACCGACGTACCAGAAGATGGCCGAAATCGTTCCGTAGGTCGAAACCGCGAAAACGTCCCAGAGCAACGGTGAGTTAAAGTTCACCCAGAGCGGTCCGCGGCCATTAGGCAGCGGAAGAAGCCAGTAGATGGCGAAGTAGGGCCGTCCAGTGTGCATCAGCGGGAAGATCAACGCGGTAAGCACCGCAAAGATCGTCATCGCCTCGGCAGAACGGTTGATCGCGGTACGCCAGTTCTGTCTGAACAGAAAGAGAATCGCCGAAATCAGGGTTCCGGCGTGGCCAATACCAATCCAGAACACGAAGTTGATGATGAAAACACCCCAACCCACAGGATGGGAGATTCCCGTCGTACCGATTCCGGTTGCGGCCATCACTCCCATGCTGGTGACGAAAACGCTCGCAATGACGGCCGAAAGCAAGAAAGCCATCACCCAAAGCTTGGTCGGGAAAATCTCGGTATGCCGTGAGACGTCATAAGAGACGTCGGCATACGATTTGTTCCCGGTGACGAGGGGCTCGCGACGAGCCTCCGTACCACCAAGGGGGCCAGCTCCCTTATGCATTTCGGGAAGCCCAACCAATTCACTATTTTGTATCGATGCACTCATGATCGTCTCTAACTACGTGACATCAGTCTAAAAGCCGCTCAGTGAGCGCCTTCGCCGTGTGTTTCGTTCGATTCGCCGTGACCAACTGCTTCGTGATCACCGTGGTGACCCGTATTCCAGTTCGTAATCGTCGTGTTCCAGACACCAGTCAAGTACGCGATTGACGATTGGACGTTGATTTCTCCAAGTGGAGTCAGTGCGCGCGATTTCGCGTGCAGCTTGGCCACTCGGCTGTTTTCGTCCATCAAGTTTCCAAACTCGATGGCATCTGCAGGACAGGATTGCTGACATGCCGGGACGACGTCGCCGTCTCGGAAAGTGCTGCGTCCTTCTTCGCGAATCTGCCAATTGGCTCGTCGAATTCGCTGAACACAGAAAGTGCATTTCTCCATGACGCCGCGTGAACGAACCGTGACCTCGGGATTATATCCCATGGGCAGAGGCTCGGAGACGTTGAGGCGCGAGTGCTCTTTGAGTTCAGGATAAAGACGAGCAACGAGCGCATCGCTTCGATCGGTACTGTAGTTAAACCAGTTGTATCGTCGAACTTTAAATGGGCAGTTATTCGAGCAGTACCGAGTACCCACACAGCGGTTGTAGACCATCTGGTTGAGACCATCGGCGCTGTGCATCGTTGCCGAAACGGGACAAACCGTTTCACAAGGTGCGTTTTCACAGTGCTGGCACAACATCGGCTGGAAGACGACGCGTGGGTTTTCCATGAATTCCGAGAACGCAACGACGGGTTCGGCGTTGAGCATCGGATCGTGGATGGGGTCGTGCTGCGACTGCGCTGCTTCCTCGGGAAGGAGGTAGTAGCGGTCGATTCGCATCCAGTGCATCTCGCGGCCTTCAAGGATACCGTGCCGACCCACGACAGGAATGTTGTTTTCTTCCTGACAGGCCGTCACACAAGCCGAACAGCCTGTGCACTTGGACAAGTCGATCGCCATGCCCCATTTGACCGTGTATTTGTGCCCATCCCACATGTCGTTCATGTCGGGGTGTTCATGAATACCGGAGCCCTGGTCGGCCTTGTACTCGCTGAGTGTCGTGGTCGAGAGAATAGGTCGTCGGGCCAGGTCGAGGACCTGTGAACCCTGGACGATGGCGATTTTCTCGCTCTCACGGAGTGCTTTGAGTTCAGCTTTGACGCCGCCAAGGATGTGACGACCATCGGCTGAGACACCCGAGAACAAAAATCCGTTGCTGCCCACTTCGTCGCCAACGATGCCGACGTGTGTTCGTCCATATCCAAGTGGAATGGAAATCACGTCTTCATGATGGCCAGGCTGCATGATGATCGGGAACGTCCGTTCGACGCTGCCAACCTTGACCTGAAGGTATTGACCTTGAGTCAGGTTGAGCGCTTTGAACGACTTGGGGCCCACCATCGCGTAAGATCCCCAGACGTGTTTTGTGACGACGTCGGGAGTCTCTTGAAGGTGACCGTTATTGGCGTTTTCGCCGTCAAAGAGTGTCGCACTTGCGAAGAATTGCAGCTCTTTGGCTTCCAAGCCGCCGGCGCTCTTTGGAGCGGCAGCAAGCGTTTTTGGAATCGACGCGATGGCGCTAGCACCATTGAATCGGGGCTGTGCAAGCCTTGCTTTGCTTTGAACAAAAACACCTTTTCGCAACGTGTCGGTCCAAAACTCATCGAAGCTTGTAAGGCCGTCCGCTTTCGGATGAACCGTTTTTTCCCAGTGCGCGCGCAGGTAGCGATACCAAGGGCCAGGATCCAAGGGGACACCGGTTCCGTGGTTGCCTGGCGTAGGCGCTTGCGGCGCAAGGTAACGCTCGACCTGCGCACTGGCTGAATTCCCGAACCACTTCATCAGGCTCTCTTCAAAGCCTCGAGTGCTGTGGAGCGGGGTGATGCCGGGCTGCTGAATCGCAAAAACGCCGTCGACGGGGTTTGAATCTCCCCATTGTTCGAGCGCATGGCCTGCTGGAGCCAAGTAGTCTGCATAGATCGAAGTTTCGTCGACGCGGTCCGTCGTGCTGAGCACAAATTTGACAGACTTGAGCGCTTCTTCGAAACCAAGGCTCGGCGGAGCTGAGTAAACTGGGTTGGCGCGGTCAATAATGAGCACGTCGACCTTGCCGGCTTTGATGTCGTTGATCAAAGCGGTCAGCTCGGCCAGACCACCGGCTTCCTGATTCGACACGCGTGAGCGGTCGACGCTGACGCCCTCGTTTCCGAGGGAGGCGTTCAGGATGTTGACGACGATCTCAAGGGCAAGGCCTGTTTCAGTGGCACTTGCGAGTCCGCCGGCAACGACGAGGCTGGCGCCCGGATGGTTGGCCAAGTCTTCGCCAGCCTTGGTAAGCGTGGCGGCGTCGAGGCCGATTGCCGAGGCGACTGCAGCTGGTGTGAATGGGGCCAGCGAGGCAGCGAGAGGCGAATTGGCGAATGGGCCGATCTTTTTGCTGACGACAACCGTATGAGCCAGCGCGAGTCCGACATAAACGAGGTCGTTTGGCCGTACCATGAAACGCTCGTCGGCGTTCATGCCGGTCAAGCTCAACGTGGATTCAAAGGCCACCATTCGTGACATTTCGCCATCAGGATTGCGGCGGCTGGAGAACTGCTTCGTGAACTCAACTGGCGAAAGCCAGGTGCCCAAGAAGTCGCTTCCAAGCGAGACAATCTGCTGTGCTTTGTCGAACTTGTATTGAGGAATATGCCGTGAACCGAAGCAGACTTCGCTTGCGACAAGCACGGCCTCAGAGTTCAAAGCTTCGTAGGTGTAGTGCTTGAGGCCCGGCAGAGCGGTCTTCAAGTCTGCCAAGAGGCCTTTGCGGGCACTTCCCGTGAAGGTCTTGGTCAGAAGAGCGACTCCACCACCCGATCTGGATTCGTCGATGAGACCCGTGACGAGGCGATCGATTTCGTCCCACGAGATTGGTGTATGGGCACCGCTTTCGGCAACCTTGACGGGTGTGCGTGAGCGATCGGGATCGTACAAATTCATGTACGAAGCCTGACCGCGTGAGCAGAGGCCGCCGAGGTTAACAGGATGCTGTGGATTGCCCTCCAACTTCACAGGGCGTCCGCCACGTGAAGTCACCAGCACACCACAACCCGCCGAGCAGCCTGAACAGACCGACGCGTAGTAATTGGGGGTGCCGATTCGGATTTCTTCCGGGCGGTCAACGTAGGGCACAATGTATTCAACATCGTTACGGAATGCGTCGCATCCCGAACCAGCCATAGCTGCTGTTGCTGCTGCTACACCGCCGATACGCATGAAATCTCGGCGAGAGATATTCAGCGTTTCCGATCCATCGCCAAACGAAACTGTGACGTTTCCGTCTTCGTTGCGTCGGATGCGGGTTTCGACGCCTGGGATGGCATCTGGATTATGGGCAAATCCGATCTCAGTACGGTTCTTCGTCATACCGGACACTCGTCTTCGAGGGCGCATAGGCGCCCGCTGGATACTCGAATCATTCGATCAATAATGGCAGGTCACACAGTCAGCCGACGCGTTATTCGCCGGATCACGGTGACAATTGACACACCATCCCATGTTAAATTTGTTCTGCGTCGACACCACGTCCATGGTGTTGACCTGTCCGTGACAGGCCGAGCAGTCAAAATTAGCATTGATGTGTGGCTGGTGAGAGAACCGAGCGTGGTCTGGAAGGTCGTGCACCTTGACCCACTTGATTGGCTCGCCGGTATCCCATGCCTTCTTGATCTTTTGGATCTCGGGGCGTTGGGTCAACACCAGACTGTGACAGTTCATGCACGTGTTCGCTCCGGGTACCGATGAAACGGGACCTTCGCCGGGGCTGACGTGGCAATACCTGCACGGAATCTGGTTGGTACCAGCGTGAAGTTGATGACTAAAGGCGATGGGTTGAACTGGGGCATAGCCTTGTCGCGGATTCACGCACGCGGAAAACGAGACAAGGATAGCCAAGATCAGTAGACCCGCACTTGTGAGGTAGCGTGTATTCATTACGGCTACAGCTCCGACAAAAACTGGGATCGCCGGGGTGGCGAAAAGCGGCCCCTCTATCCCACAGCATGAAAAGCGATGTCAACCATTTAATAGCCCGAATGAGCCGCAAAGATTGCGGCGCAGCGGGAAAGTGGTGGATTTCGAATTTCAACAAACACCACTGAATCTGGGGCACCGAGCAAAGAACAACGAGTTCCCGCCACGTTAGTTAAAGGGAGCGGTACAGCTCGAGTGCTGAGGGGCGTAAATCGAAGCGGTGTGTATTGCTGAGGTGGTGGACCGCTGGTTAAGCAGTAAGGGCACGGCGCGCTTAGGAGTGCGGTGGTGGCACCAAGGGTGGCATTTACGCCAGCCCGGGAACCACTAAAGGGCGTTTTCGATGTTGGATACGGGGATCATGGGCTCGACGGAAATCATGATGATTTTTTTCGCGTCTGCTTCGACAACTTCAAATCGCAAGCCTTCCACTTCGAAGACGGTTCCGATCTGAGGAACATTGCCGGCCTGCGCTAACAGGAACCCGCCCAACGACTCATAGTCAGGGCTTTCGGGCAGTTCGATGTCGTAATAATCTTCGATTTCGTAGATCGGGATCCGTGCGTCGGCCAGCACCCGATCGTCTCCAAGTTCGGTCAATTGAGACGTCTCGCTGTCGTACTCGTCTTGAATGTCCCCGAAGATCTCTTCGACGATATCTTCGAGCGTAATGATCCCTGAGGTGCCGCCAAATTCATCCACGACGATCGCGATATGAATGCGTTGTTTTTGAAATTCGGCGAGCAGTTCTGCGATGCGCTTGGATTCCGGAACGAAGTACGGTTCACGGGCGGCGTCGTGGGGGGCGAAGCCGTCAAAGGTGTTGTTCTCGGCATGGTATTGCATCAGATCTTTTGCGTAGACCACGCCAAGAATATTGTCGATCGAGGTGTCGTAGAGTGGCAGTCGGCTATGGCCGCATTCGACCAGCGCGGCGATGATCTCGGTGACCGGCATCTCAACGCTGATCGCGACGATATCGGTCCTTGGAACCATCACTTCACGCACCAGCGTGTCGGGGAATTCCACGACGGAGCGTAGTAGACGAGTGTGGTCGTCTTCTTCATGATCTCCGTTCATTTCGAGCATATACTCGATCTCATCGAACGTCAGAGGCCCAGGAATGGTATGGCCACCACCGATTCTTCGCACGATCGTGTGCGTGAGTTGGCCATAGAGCCACGTGATGGGATAGAAGACGAAATAGGGCAGCCAAAGCACGCGCATCAAAACGCTGGAGACCGTGAGGTATTTGCGTTTGGCGAGCGCCTTGGGAATGATCTCGGCAAAGGTCAAAAGGACGAATGTCGTCAGCGCGATGGCCGCCAGCATTCCACCGTTTTGATACTGATCTTCGGGCATGGTTCGGCGCACGAAGTCGATCGTGAGCGCGGCCGCGACGACGTTTGAGAGGCTTTTCCCCACCAGAATTGAGGTGATGACCATCGAGGGAGTGTTCAACCACAACTTCATCCAAGTTGCGTTTTGCTCCTCGATGAGTTGCTGCGTTTTCGCAGCGCTGAGCGTCGTAAGTGAGGTTTCGGCTGCAGAAAGAATCGCTGAGGCCACTGCTGCGATGCAGACAATGGCGATTTCAACGTGCAAAAAAGACCAAGGGTCGGGGTCCAAGAGTCAACCTGGGATATGTTCACACAAAGTTACCTGACAACCGCGGCAAGGTAGCCCCCTCAAAGCTGTCGTCAAGTTGGAACGGACACAGAAAATGTATCTTCGCGTTCTGAAAGTGTAAACGCTCACTCTTTTGGGCCGCGAAGTTCAAGGGCTAGCCATAGGCCGGCGGCGGCCAAAATAATGAGCGTGACGGTAAAAGTGACATCCATGGTTCAGCGAATGTCTATTTACAGGTTTTCTGAGGATTGATTTCGCGGGCACCCTTGGGGACTTTGAATTCAAAACCGGAGTCGGGGAGCTTCCGGTTGACCAGGGCTTCCTCGAACACGATTTCGTTCGTGTTTCCGTAAGGGTCAAAAATCGTCGTGCGAAGGACCTGGTAGGTCGTTGGATTGACCTCAAATTCGATCGCTTTGTATTTCGACGTGGCTTCTTTGGGCGTCAATCTTAGGCGCGGTAAAGTTGTCGTGGATTTGGGCGTGAACGCCACAGTGAATTCCTTGAGCAAGTCACCCTCACCCATCAGGAAGCGCAGTGAAGTCGGCAGCTGGCTTTCGCTCAGGCATTGTTTGAAAACCTGCTGAAACTCGGTTTCATAGATCCAAAACGCATTTCCATCGCTGACGTAGATTTTGTCGCGTTTCTTGCTGCCCTTGGTCTTCGTGTAGTCCCAGCGCATCTTTCCGGGTTTCTTGAAATACACGCGGCCGTAGCTCACTTTCTTGTCGCCGGCAGCGACGTCTGTGTAGGTCTGCGTGAACTTCGACTGAAAGTCTGTCGTCGACCGGTAGAATGTTTGGATATTCTCCGCAATCTGCGTGGGCGTAAGGGCGCTCTGAGCCATGGCTGAGCCAGGCAGGAGCATCGAGAACAGCATCAAGTAAATAAACGTATATTTCATTTCCAACCTCTGAACGGCGCGGTCAATGTAGTTCAATGTGGTCAGGTCCGCCACATGCCTACACACCCTTGGACGTATGAACTTCACTTTCATGCAAAAAATGCCGCGAGTCTCGACGCAGTGGACGAATGAAGGTAAATACCGCGGCCATGAACGACAACGAACCAGTAACACGTCAGGCAAATCGACTGTGGCCACTTTATGCGGTCGGGTTGGCGCTCATGGCGTTCGGATTTTATTTCGCCTTTTTTGAGAGTGCGCCTCCAAAGCCGACGGCATCGGCGAAAATCGCCGTGGTCGGGACAGGCACAGATAGCGTGCCAAAGGATCTCGATCGAAGCGCGTCGGTGATGCTTGCTGTCAAACCGATGTCGCGGAAATCGAAAGTCTTGCTTCAGCAGTCTCAGTCCAGCAAAGACAATAAAACAGTGGAAACTGAGCTTCGTGTGGTCATGCAAGACACCCCCGCGGGCGGTCTCTCTTTCGAGCGAAGTTACCCCGATGTTGAGATTCAGATTCGGGGCGGCGAAGGCAGTCTCGATGGGGACATCCCGGCCCACGTAGCTGACTTGCTCATGACTGTGCGCCACCATGTGGAACTGGATCCAAACGGGCAGATAAAGGCTTATGAATTGACGTCGAGCCAGTCGGGTCAGCTTGGACCGCTTCTTGCGATGATGAAGGACGCAATGCAGATGCTGTCCCCACAATTTCCCCGCGAAGCGGTGAACGTCGATGAACCATGGTCTTACCGCGCCCCGTACGAGCTTCGCTCAGAAGACGGTTCGGTGACCGTTCAAGGTGACTACCAGGTGTCGAGCACTTTTCGCGGCGTCCAAGTCGTGGACGGGCGAAGGCTTGCGGTGGTCGAACAGAATCTTTCGGGCAACGGGAAAGGGAAGTTCAAAAATGGCGACGCGACGGAGTCGTTTTCAAATACCGGAGTGGGGCACGCGGTGTTCTTCTTCGACATGGAAGCGGGACAGGTTGTCCGGTCGGGAGTCGTTTTTGAGCAGGTTTCTTCTCTGGGGAAAGCACCTGGGGTTCAGAGCACGACAAGGCTCTCGCTTGAGCCCGCGCTATGAGTCAGTACAAGTTCGGCTGCACCAAATGCGGGCAGTGCTGCAAGCAGCCTGGTTTTGTGCTTTTTGATGACGCTGAACAGGCGCGGGCCGCGGCATTTTTGAACCAAGATTTGGCCGCGTTTCGTGAGGCCTTTCTGGTCGAGCTTGAAGAAGGTTGGGCGATTGAGGTGCCGGAAGGGCAGGTCTGTCCGTTTTTGCTCGACGATGCCTGTACGATTCAGCCTGTGAAGCCCAAACAATGTCGAACTTATCCCTTCTGGCCTGAAGTCTCTCGCAACTGGAAGACTTGGCTCAATGAGGCTGCGCATTGTCCCGGTATTGGACAGGGGCGCGCGTATTCGGAAAGCGAACGACGCGCGCTGGAAGAAGATGCGGAATCGACTGACGAGAACTACTGACGACGAGCTTTGACGAGCCGCGTGACTTCCTTACGATTCAGAATTCGAGCCTCGACAAGCATATCCACCAACACCGCCAACACGTCGCGTTGGTTTTGGACTTCTTGCTGCAATCGCTGAATTTGCTTCTCTTGCTGTTCAACCATTTCTTGAAGCGTGAGTTGCGTTTCCGAGGGTTCGAAGAGGTCGAATCCATCGCGTGGTTCTGACGGATCATTGGCTTCAAAGTCTCCAAAGACCGAGCCTCCCCCAAATCCGGATTGAAGACCCTGGCTGGGTGCGCCTGCCGAAGGATCCACTTCGAAGCCACTGCCAAAACCGCTGCCCATTTCCCCCCAGCCGTCCTGGGGGTCGTCGATTTTCACTGCGGCCTGTGGCGGTCTGATATCGGCTTGCTCAAGGAAGGCGTCGAAGTCTTCCAGCGCTTGTGCCACATCGGTTTTTGGTCTGGAAAAATCCTTTTTTGGATTTTTTGCGACAGGTGGCTTGGGGGGCGGAGACGGGGTCGGTGGCATCGATGGTTTTCGGTCTCGTCGGGGCTCCGGAGGCAGCTCAATCTCTGGGTCGGCCAGCAGAAACTCCTCGGATTCGACGGAGTCGATTTCGGGTTCTTCTGCAGCGATCACGGGGCGATTGGGCCAAGCTTCACCAAAGTAGAAGTGACGAATCGCCTCTTGGATGAATGCTTTCGTACCGATCTGGATGGTGGGTGAATTCCCCGTGGCCATCCGCAGCGTCTCGAGCACATCCAAGGTTGATTCTACATCGTAGAGTGCGACCGTGACGTGATCACCGCTTCCACTTAGCGCAACAGGTATGATTCCGTGTTTTTCGGCGGTCGTTGCGGAGAGGAGTTTGAGTGCCCGTGGTTCCGCGGTGAACGTCGTGACATCAAGCTCGTCGTGGCCATAACAAGCGGCCATGGCCTCGGCCAACTGCGATGCCGATAGATCTTCGGCGGCAACCAGCTCCTCGCCGACCGTGGTCTTGTTGCGATTCGCGCGAAGAATGTGGCGTTGCATCGTCGCGCGGGTAACAAGCGACGTATTAACGAGATGATCGACGAGTCGTCGGTCCATCAGACGAAACCATGAAACAGGGATAGTGAAATGAACGATTCCATAGGGAGGTCCAGAAAGCAAAGATTTCGCTGGTTAGAGCTTGATCGGCGTTGGCTCGACGTTCCAAATTTCTTGAGCGTACTCAAGAATGGTTCGGTCCGACGAGAATTTGCCGACATGAGCCAGATTCTGAATGACCTTAGAGGTCCATAGAGCCTGGTCGCGATAGGTTTGCTCGACTTCGCGTTGGCACCGAACGTAGTCCTCGAAATCCGCACAAATCATGTATTGGTCATTTCGCTTCAAGTCCCACGCCACGGGTTGGAATCGACCTGGATCGTCAGGCGAGAAGTCACCACGTTCCACGGCGTCGATGGCTCGCTTGAGTGCAGGGCTTAAGTCGATGAACTTCTGAGGATCGTAGCCCGCGTTTCGCAAGGTTTTGACCTCATCGGCATTCATGCCGAAGAGGAAGAAGTTGTCGGCGCCCACTTCTTCGCGGATCTCGACGTTTGCGCCGTCCAAGGTTCCCACGGTTAACGCGCCGTTCATCGCAAATTTCATATTGCCCGTGCCCGAGGCTTCTTTGCCCGCGACCGAGACTTGTTCGGAAACGTCGGCGGCCGGGATGATGATTTCGGCAAGGGACACATTATAGTTGGCCAAAAACACCACTTTGATTCGATTGCGAATATCGGGGTCGTTATTGACCACGGAGGCCACGTCGTTGATGAGCTTGATATGCAATTTGGCCATGGCATACCCAGGCGCTGCCTTGCCGCCAAAGATATAAGTGCGCGGCACGAAATCGGTATCTGGCGCCTCTTTGAGCTCCAGATAGGACGAGATGATATGCAAACAGTTGAGCAGTTGGCGTTTGTATTCGTGCAATCGCTTCACCTGGACATCGAAGATCGAATCCAGATTGGGAGTAAACCCGTGTCGTTCACGGATCAGCTCACCCAGCCGAGCTTTGTTTTGTCGCTTGATGGCTCGGATTTCTGTCTGGAATTCGACGTCATCGGCAAGTTTGGCCAGAGGACGAAGTTCGTCCAGATGGCTTACCCAGGTCTCTCCCACGCGTTTGTCAAAAGCCTGCGAAAGGCTTGGGTTGCACTGAAGCAGCCAGCGGCGTGGCGTCACGCCATTGGTCTTATTATTGAATCGCTGAGGCCAAAGCGCATAGAACTCCGGCATCAATTGCTCGCGAATCAGCTTCGAATGCAGCTCGGCGACGCCGTTGACGCTATGAGATCCCACAACGGCCAGATGAGACATCCGAACTCGTTTGGGTGTGGATTCTTCGATGATCGACAGTGTGCGCTTGATCTCGGAGTCTGTGGGCCATTTGACGTGAACTTCGAGCAGGAAACGTCGATTAATTTCGTAGATGATCTGCATATGCCGAGGCAGAAGCCGCTCAAATAATGCGAGGTCCCAGGTCTCCAAAGCTTCGGGCAAAAGCGTGTGGTTGGTGTAGGCGATGCATTTTTGTGTGATCGTCCAGGCCCGATCCCAGTTGAGGTGCTCTTGGTCCACGAGGACGCGCATGAGTTCGGCCACCGCAACAGCTGGATGGGTGTCATTGAGCTGGATCGCCGCGAGGTTCGGCAGGTTATCGAAGTTGTCATCGCCTCGTTTGAAGCGACGCAGGATATCGGCAATCGAACAGGCCACAAAGAAGTACTGTTGCTTCAACCGAAGCTCACGGCCTTCGGCCGACTGGTCGTTGGGGTAGAGAACCTTCGAGATACTCTCGGTCAGCGCCTTTTCCTCGACGGCGCGTCGGTAGTCACCGTCGTTGAACACCTGGAAATTGAATTCTCGAGAAGCACGTGCGGACCAGAGGCGTAACGTGTTGACGGTGTTATTCTTGTAGCCAATCACGGGCATATCAAACGGAACCCCGAGGACTGTCTTGGCGTCCACCCAATGAGCGACGCTGTGGCCATCAGGTCCTGGACGCATGTCGACTCGGCCGAAGAATCGCACGGGCACCGTGTATTCATGGCGAGCGATCTCCCACGGGTTGCCACGTCGAAGCCAATCGTCGCCTCGTTCGACCTGCCAGCCTTCAGCGATCAACTGGTCGAAGATGCCAAATTCGTATCGAATTCCATAGCCCACTGAAGGCAGTTCAAGGGTTGCCAATGAATCCATGAAACAGGCTGCCAGCCTCCCGAGCCCGCCATTGCCCAAGCCAGGATCGAGTTCTTCCTCCAACACATGGCTAAGGTCGATGTCGTAAGCTGCCAGCTTTTCTTTCGCCAAATCATAGAGGTTCAAATTGATGAGATTATGCGCGAGGAGTCTGCCGATCAGGAACTCAGCCGACAAATAGTAGACCCGCTTAACGTCTTTTTCGATGTACGTGCTTCGTGTTGCGAGCCAGCGCTGCACCATGCGATCGCGTGTGGCCAACGAAATTGCGCGGAAAATATCCAACGGCGTCGCCGTGGAGAGGTCCTTGCAGCAGGTATAAAAGAGGTGATCGAGCACCGACTGTTCAATATGGGTCGGGTCGAGACTAGTTCGCTGACTTGCCAGATCTTTCATACGAGGCTCCGAGAGCTACGGTTTGGAATGTGCGGATTGTGGAGCCGTCGCGTGGAAGGTTCAAGGTCGAACTAAGATCCTGAAGCAACTGCGACGCCGATTTGAAGCCAAATCACGTCACCGGGCAGATTGAAGACGGGTTGCCACGCCGCGTCGATTCGAGCTTCGAGGCCCGACCATCGATAGCGAATACCTGTGCTTAGCGACATACCGTTAAAATTCAGCTCGGGTCCAGTGATTCGAACAAGGCTGTTGGAGTCGAGACCAAGCCTCATATAATCAACGGCGGCGACCAATTCGATGGGGCCCAGCGGCAGGTACCCTCGAGGTCCAAGGAGTACCGAAACCGTTCGCAAGTCTCTGGAAAACGGCGGCGCGGGTTGATCGGTCAGAAAGTACGAGGTGCATAGCCCAAGCGAGAGCCCGAGGTATTGCCAGCGTAATTCCTGAGCGATCGACAGGCTCAACCCGGGTTGGGTGACGGCGCCGATCTCTCCGGTGAAGATTTGCGTTCCCACACCAACTCCGAGGCTGGCAATGGGCGGGGCGGCGAATGCTTCGGCACTCAAAAACGTCAGCCCAAGAATCGCGGCTGCCACTCGTTTTCGGCGAGGAAGAAAGAACAGGATCAGGAAGAGTAAAATGCCGGTCGTGCCGGCACCACCACTCGAACACGATGCGGCATTGGCCGGGGTGCATCGTCCTCGATCGATGTTGCAGGTTTGTTCGGTCTGGCAGTCATCGTCGGACATACACTCAACGCAACGTCCTGGGATTCGCGTGTCGCAAAGCCAGCCAGAGCTGCAGTCGTCATCTGCGGAGCATTCCAAAGCGACGGACGTCAGCACGTAGTCGGCGTTGACCTCGCATTCAGTGCAAGCGATGGAGAACTCAATCTCCTCGCGTGTTCCAAGGAGTTGGGGCGTCCAGCGGTTGCCTACGCTGCCTTCAGGGGCAATCTGGTGCTCGCTCTTAGCGATGAGAATCGGCGAATCCATATCGGCGCCGAGGTCGGTTCCTGCATCCGATTCGCCTGCCGGGACATACGCCTCAGCGATCACCGTCGTTTCGGTCGTGGAGGTGTTTTGAATCGCATAGTCGAGTTGATTTCTTCCCACCGCGTCACGGCGAATCAACGTTTGCGCCGGGCAGTCAGCGGTGGCGGGTAGGCACAGCGATCCCGAAGCTACCGGGTCGGTCGGTGCTGGAACGCAGGCGGCAAGTGCCAAAAACACCAGCCCAAGTGCTCTCACCCTACCTCCAGCTCGATCCACAGTTGTTTCATTGATTCCAGCAGATCGGTGACGGTCAGGCCCCGTTGTCCGGTGATCGTGGCAGCGCGGTCGCCCGCGTATCCATGAAGGCACACTGCGTGGCACGTCGCTTCGAAAACGTCGTCAGATTCGCAAAGACTTGAGGCGATAATACCCGCGAGAGCGTCGCCCATTCCTCCAGTTGCCATGCCTGGATTTCCAGTTCCGTTCACGCCCACGCGGCCGTCGGGCGACGCGACGATGGAAGCAGAGCCCTTGAGCACAACGACTGCGTTATGGCGAGTCGCCAATTCAAGGGCAGCGTTGACCGGATTCACCATGATTTCGGCGATGGATCGACCCAGCAGTCGAGACGCTTCGCCGGGGTGGGGTGTGAGCACCGTGGTGGCCGGCAGGGCGAATTTGCGTTCCGCGAGTAAATTGAGTCCGTCGGCGTCCAGCACGAGTCGTTTTGCATTTTGAAGTGCGATATCCAACGCCACATTTGATTCGTTGGTTTGGCCTAATCCTGGGCCGACGACCACAACGTCGGCGCCGGCCAACAAGGTCGAAAGTCCCGCGTGATCGTGTGCGTCGAATGACATGAGTTCCGGACACTGCGATGGGACGACCATCAAGGCGGAAGCGTGTGTTGCAATGGTGACAAGACCTGCGCCGCGGAGCAGGGCGGCCCGTCCCGCAAGCAGTGCGGCGCCGGCATGACCCGGCCATCCACCGAGGACCACGATTCGGCCCGCATCGCCCTTGTGCATGCGTCGGTCGCGTTTGCCCAGAAGCAAGAAGTCGGGCCGCAGCCATACCGCGTCCCAACCGACATCTTCGACCAGAGCCAACGGGATCCCGATATCGATCACGTAGATATCGCCCGCTAAGGAGCGTCCTGGTTCCAGGGCAAGGCCCATCTTGGGCAATGCGAAGGTCGCGGTTGCCGCCGCGCGAACCGCGTAACCGGCTCCCTGGCCCGAACCAGCATGCAGCCCACTGGGGACGTCCACGCTTAGGACTCGGCCAGCCTTGGTGTTCAAAAAGTCGATCGCGAGCGCAAAGAGGGAGTCCTCAGTGATGATGCGGTCGAGCCCTGTGCCCAACAACGCATCCACATAAACGTCTGCATCGAGCAGGGTCTCCAGGACCTCGGGATCGTCTTCGAGTTCGAAAAACTCAAAGCCCAACTTGGCGCAGATGTGCAGATTCGTGGCCGCATCACCCTGAATTTTTTCGGGTGAACACACCAAAACGAGATCCACATCATAACCGCGCTCGTCCAGGATTCGCGCCATCGCCAACCCGTCGCCGCCGTTATTTCCCGACCCGCACAAAACGACCACCCGCTGCGCTTCGGGGAAGTGTTGACTCAACGTGTCACACGCACCCAAGGCAGCACGTTCCATAAGGACGATGCCAGGAATGCCGATTTCTTCGATGGTCAGTCGATCGATTTCACGAATTTGTTTTGGAGACACCAAAAGCATTTCAGCTTCCATAGGTCCGCCCGAGTTCTAGCGCCGTGATCATTTCACGAACGGCTTGGTCAAGTCCCACAAACACCGACCGTGCGATGATGGAGTGACCGATGTTGAATTCTTCGATTTGAGCGATTCCAGCGACGGCCAGAACATTTTTGTAGTCGAGTCCATGGCCGGCTGCGACGATCAGTCCCAGACTTGCGCCCAGCGCCGTCATGTCCACCAGTTTCTCAAGTTCCAACTCGACGTGTTCGGCATGGGAGCGTGACGAATCGAAGCCCGCGGCTGTCTCACAATAGTCGCCCGTATGAAGTTCGATGATATCCGCCCCGACATCCAGGCTTGCTTGAACCTGTTGGGCGTTTGGGTCGATGAAGAGCGAAATCATCGCTCCCGAAGCTCGAAGCCCTTCGATGTAGGCCTTCAGGGCTTGCTGATTTCCCACGATGTCGAGTCCGCCCTCGGTCGTGCGTTCTTCGCGCTTTTCAGGGACGAGGGTAATCATGTCAGGTCGCACCCGCAGCGCGATCGCGGCCATTTCCTGCGTGGCGCCCATCTCAAGGTTGAGTTTGGTGGTCACTGTTTGTCGCAGCAGGTCGACGTCTCGGTCTTGGATATGTCTACGATCTTCCCGCAGATGAACCGTGATTTGGTCGGCCCCGGCGAGTTCGGCCACGGCGGCCGCAGACACGGGATCGGGGTAAATCGTTCCGCGAGCCTGACGCAGCGTGGCGACGTGATCGACATTGACACCCAAGCGTGGGCGCTTGAATTCAGCCATTTTCAACCTCAACGGGCTATCGACGATTTTAAGACACCTAACAGGAACTCAGCCTGCCGACGCACACTTGAAAGGTCTGGGCCTTCGACCATGACTCGTACTTTTGCCTCGGTCCCAGAATATCGCACGACGACACGCCCGGTTTCACCCAGTTCGTTTTCGACCTGAAGACGCGCGGCGACAAAGTCGGGCAAGGTTTCCAGGTTGGGTTTTGAATCGACTTCGGCGTTTAACAGGATCTGGGGGAAAGTGGTCATCACGTCACCAAAGGTGCTCAGCTTTTTCCCGTCTCGCTGCATGATCGACAGCACCTGGAGCGCCGCGAGCATGCCGTCACCTGTGGTGGTGTGGTCGAGGAAGATCAGATGTCCCGACTGCTCGCCGCCAAGGTTGAAGTCTCCGGTTCGCATGGCTTCGACCACGTACCGGTCGCCGACCGACGAGCGATGCAAGTTGATGCCGTGTTTGCGAAGCGCGATCTCAAGGCCGACATTGCTCATGATCGTCGACACGACCGTGTTGTTTTTCAGCAGTCCCTGAGCCTGGAGACTCAACGCACAGAGTGCGATGATGCGGTCGCCGTCGATGACCTCACCGTTTTCGTCGATGAGGATCACTCGGTCGGCATCGCCATCTAGACAGATGCCGATGTCGGCTCGAGTTTCGCGTACGCGTGCAGCGACGCTCTCGGGGTACATGCTGCCACATTTGCGGTTGATATTGACGCCGTCGGGCTCCACACCAAGGGGAAACACTTCGGCGCCAAGTTCCCTCAAGACTGCTGGAGCGACCTTGTAGGCCGCACCGTTTGCGCAATCGAGCACGATTCGCAGACCTTCGAGTGTGAGGTCGCGTGGAAACGAGTTTTTAAGGAAGACAATATATCGACCGGTTGCGTCATCAATGCGGGTTGCGCGACCAATTTGCGACGAATCCACAGTCGGTGGGTCGGCGAAGACCAATGCTTCGATTTCGGCTTCTTCGTTGTCAGGAAGCTTGAAGCCGTCATGGCCAAAGATCTTGATGCCGTTGTCTTGGTAGGCGTTGTGGCTTGCCGAGATCACGATGCCGGCGTCGGCACGCATCCCAGTGGTCAGAAATGAAATTCCAGGAGTTGGAAGCGGCCCGACAAGCTGCACGTCGGCTCCCATACTGGTGATCCCCGCCGCGAGTCCGGATTCAAACATGTAGCCCGAAAGTCGGGTGTCCTTGCCAATCAAGATCCGCGTTCGATGCGCAGGATTTCGCGCGTTTTTACGGAAGTGTTGTGCAATCGCCTGACCCAAACGCACCGCGATTTCTGCGGTCATCGGGTATTCATTGGCAACGCCACGCACGCCATCGGTTCCAAATAGTTTTCGTTCGACCACGACAGGGCCTCGTTACGGGTGTCTAGGAGAGACTTGATTTGTCAGGTGGTGTCAAGGTTCGTCGGCCGCGCGGGCTTTAGGAACCGTGGACACAATGACGTTCTTGGGACGGTAATCGACCAAAGTGACGCCGGCAGGCAGGTTCTTGACGACAGGTTGTTTTTCGAAGGTTCCAGCGCCCCGGCGATCTTCGGCACTCATGTCTACGGTGGCCAAAAGGCTCGTAGAAGTAATTTGATCAAGGGTGGCGCGGGGACCTCTAAGCGTGGCCGTCAACGTCTTGGGAGTGATGTTGGCTTCGCGCGTCGTGTTGACGGCGAGCAGAGGGATATTGTCGACCACTTGCGTAAACTCGACGGTTTCGATCGGGATATGAACTGTGAAATTTACCGAGGCATCGTATCGAAGCAGCGGGTCGTCCAAACGAATCTGGACTCGCCGGTCGATCGTCTGCGTGCGACCTGAAACATCCACAACCTCAGTGCTCACCGCCTCGACTTTGTCGATGCTGCTCTTCGGGCCACGCAAATCGATTTGGGCAGGTGTGAGGGTGATGTGTCCAACCACGTAGTCTTCCCGAGGCTCTCCCGCGATTCGTGGCGAGACTGCGACGCGTTTCTTAGCCAACGGTTCTAGCCGCACACGCAGGAACTCAGGCGTGATCTCGGTGACTTCCAACCCAACCGGCAATTGCACCATGTCGGGTGTCAGATTCAAAGTTTGTTCATCATCATCGCTCGCGATTACGCTCAAAGGAGGGACCTCGGTTGGATCGAAACGATTGATGTCCGAAGACCGGCCACGAACGGTTAAGCGAACGCGGTCGAGTGGCGGAGAGATCAACACCATGTTGTCGGGCAGTTCAATGCGAACGGCTGCATGGGCCACCACCGTGGCCTCGCGGTCGCTGCGCACCCACATGAAGAGCCCGCTGGCGATGGCGAATGCCACAAATTTGACGAGAAGGTTCTCGGTAAATGCTGCCACGATCGTATGTTTGAAAGTGCTCAGAATGGTTCCTCCGTCCCGTCGCGGCGAAAGCGTTCGATCAACGCCGCGTCATCGTCTGTTCCATCGGGAGAGAAAATCCGCTGCAAGAGGTCACGCATCGTGTTGGCGTCAAGGTCGCGGTAGAGTTCTTCGCGGTAGGCGACTGAAATCGTGCCGGTCTCTTCACTGACCACGATCACTGCCGCGTCGGTGTCTTCGCTTAACCCGATCGCCGCGCGATGGCGCGTCCCAAGTGTTTTTTCGACCTTGGGTGAATTGGTTAACGGAAGAAAACAACCTGCAGCCGAGATGCGGCCTTTCTGAATCACGGCTGCTCCGTCATGCAGCGGATTCTGATGTTCGGGCAGGAAGAGCGAAAAGAGCAAATCCTTAGACACAGTGGCGTCAATACGGATTCCTTCCTCGGTGATCTCATCGAGTTGCGCGTTCCGTTCGATGGCGATCAACCCTCCAATACGACGCTGTGAAAGCATGGCACTGGCCTTGATTACCTCTTCTAGGACCGGCGCTTCTTCAATCGATCGCGCGGTCGTGAGCCATTGAGTACGCCCAAATTGAGCCAGCGCTCGCCGGACATCGGTTTGGAAGAGGATCACCAGAATGATGATGAAGTTAACGATGAACTTGTCGATCAGCCAGTGGGTCGTGGTGAGCGTCATGACGTCGTTTTTCGACACAAAAAACATGCCGATGACCACGATCAGCCCCATCAACACTTGTACCGCGCGTGTGCCTTTGATGAGCAATAGCAGGCGATACACGACGAAATAGACAATGAGGAAGTCCATAACGGCGACGATGATGTCTTTCCCATCTTTCCAGTGCAGGATGTCGACGGCTCCGACCATGTTTACCAACTGGAGAGAAAGTGAGGGCAGCATTGCGTTCAACGATTGTAGTCAGGTGTCGTACCTGAGCAAGAAGGTCTTGCTGCTTCCTGCTATTTTCCTGCGCGATTTGCGTCGCTGACTCGAACGACGTCGATCATTTCTGCCACGTCGTGCACCCGAATGATGCTCGCACCGTTCGAAATCCCGATTGCAACCGTAGCTGCTGTGCCGAACACCCGCTCAGCAGCGGGCTTGTCCACCACGGCTCCGATGAAGCTTTTGCGCGAGGTACCCAGTAGGATAGGGCGCCCCAAACTACGGAATCTCCCGAGTCCTCTCAGGACTTGGTAATTATGCTCGACGGTTTTTCCGAATCCGAAACCAGGATCGATAATGATTTGTGATTCTTGAATACCGGCCTTCATCGCAAACGTGATTCGTTCGTGAAAAAAGCTCAGGAGGTCGTCGATCACGTCGTTGTATTGCGGGTCATTCTGCATGGTTCCGGGCATACCCTGCATGTGCATCAATACGACCGGGGCACCGTGTTCGGCCAACAAACTGGCCATTTCTGGATCGTGGCGAAGCGCAGAAACATCGTTGACGATATGGGCGCCAGCCACGAGGGCGCTCTGAGCGACCTGGGACTTCATCGTGTCGACTGATACCAAGCCCCCGGCGGAGATCGCACCAACGACGGGAACCACGCGGGCGATTTCGTCTTCAAGAGACACCGATTTGGACCCTGGGCGAGTCGATTCACCGCCTACATCGATGATATCGGCCCCTGCGGCTCGCATCGCCCAAGCGTGAGCACAGGCTGCCTCGAAACCATCGTGCAGGCCGCCGTCACTGAAAGAATCGGGCGTGGTGTTGAGGATCCCCATGACCAACGTGCGCTCATCCGCGTCGACGAGTCTATCGCCGACGCGAAATGGGACATGTGTCTCAGCTTCTTTCGGGAAGCTGACGAGTCGAGTCACGTTAGGCCTGAGTTGTTGGGGTCCAATCACCGATCGTTGATTGCTCTTTGATCTTGGAGGTGAAGCCCGTCTTTGGCGTTCGTTCTTTTTCTGCGAGCTCTTTGTCGGCCGCGTCCTTTTCGTCTTCGCGTTTTTGGCGCAATCGAACGTCGGTGCGGTCATCAACCAGCATCATGATTTCTTCGGAGTCTAAGGCTTCGAACTCCAGAAGTGCCTCGCTCATCAGCTCCAAGAGCGGCAGATTATCGCGCAGCAGCTGTTCGGCATAATCGTATTGAGTGGTGACCATCGTTCTGACTTCGGCGTCGATCTCTTGAGCGACGGCCTCGCTGTATGGACGTGCACCTGCACCGCCGCTGCCGTTACCTTGGAAGGGATTCGAACGATTTTCACTGAACGAAAGTGGCCCGATCGTATCGCTCATTCCCCATTCCGTGACCATTCGCCGAGCGAGATCCGTGGCGACTTCGATGTCGTTTCCTGCGCCCGTGGTCAGTTCATCAAAAATCACTTTCTCAGCTGCGCGACCGCCCATCATCACGGCGATCCGCTTGAGAGCATAGGAGCGTGACATGGTGTGGCGGTCTTCGGTCGGAAGTTGCTGGGTCACACCCAGAGCGCGTCCGCGAGGAATGATTGTGACTTTATGAACGGGGTCTGTGCCTTCTTGAAGAATGGCGAGCAGGGCGTGTCCAGCTTCATGATACGCGGTGACTCGTTTTTCTTTGTCACCAATCACAGCGCTTTTTCGTTCTGCGCCCATCAAAACCTTGTCTTTGGCGTGCTCAAAATCAACGTCGTCGACACGATCTTTGCCTGTGCGCGCGGCTTGCAACGCGGCTTCATTCACAAGGTTTTCAAGGTCAGCACCCGAAAATCCTGGGGTTCCACGGGCAATCTTGCTCAGGTTTACGTCACGGCCCACAGGTGTGCGACGTGTGTGAATTTTAAGAATCTGCTCGCGACCACGCACGTCGGGTGGCGGAACCATCACACGGCGGTCAAAACGACCGGGGCGTAGAAGAGCAGGGTCCAGAACGTCAGGGCGATTCGTGGCCGCGATCAAAATCACACCCTCGTTGGCCTCAAATCCGTCCATCTCAACCAGAAGCTGGTTCAGGGTTTGTTCCCGCTCGTCGTGTCCACCACCAAGTCCAGACCCACGATGGCGACCCACGGCGTCGATCTCATCAATAAACACGATGCAAGGAGCTTGCTTTTTGGCTTGTTCGAAGAGGTCGCGGACACGACTTGCGCCGACGCCGACAAACATCTCGACGAAATCCGAACCCGAAATCGAGAAGAACGGAACGCCGGCTTCACCCGCAACACCACGCGCAAGCAAGGTTTTACCTGTGCCGGGCTGTCCCATTAGAAGCACACCTTTAGGGATGCGTCCGCCGAGTCGCGTGAATTTCTTAGGATTTTTCAGAAACTCGACAATCTCTTGGAGTTCGTCCTTGGCTTCATCGATACCGGCGACGTCATTGAACGTGACCTTATTGTTGTTTTCATTGAGCAGTTTCGCTTTGGATTTCCCAAAGGTCATCGCTTTGCCGCTTCCGTTTTGGAACTGTCGCATCATGAAGAACAACGCCACGATGATGAGCATCACAGGTACCCACCAAAGGATTTGTTGCCAGTTGTCGTCGTCGGATTTCTGAAATGAAAACGTCACATTTTTTGCGGTCAGCAGGTCCTGCAGGTCCTCACCGACTGGGCCTGTGGTGCGAAACACGGCCTTCTTTTTCTGGTCTTTGGCATAGGCCTCGTCAAATTTTCCGGTGATGTCGAGATCGGAAATCTCGACGGACTCAATGTGGCCTGCAGTGATTGCTTCTCGGAACTCTGAGAACTTAATCATCGGAGTGTCGCGAGCGGTATCGCTAAAGATATTTACAATCACCCCGAGCAACACGAGGACCATGGCCCCGAAAAGAAAACTACGTAGGGGTACTTTGTTCAAAACTTCGCCTCACAAAGATATCCGCCACCTGAAATTGGGCGGAAGCACTGGACTTGATCGTCAACGGGGATTTTTCCACCCGATATTCTAGGCACGGCATCCTGTGGTGGCCACCTTTTCTGAGCACCAAGCCGCACATTTAACTACAAGCATCTGGTTCGCTTCAAAATTCCAGAGCATCTGTCTCGACGAGGCTCAGCCCGATGAGCTCTCTGGACTGCAGTAGATGCGGTCTTGAGTCAGAAGTTTCGTCCGGCCAGCACACGGGACCGATCGCACGATACCATTCAGGTGTTTTGGAGACACGAAACAGCTCTCTCAGCCGCTTTCCTCCACGCTTTCGCGCAAGCGAACCACTCATCCAGTGGCCCGGTTGACCTGGCACTCCAGCCCAGGAAATTTCGCCAACATGATCGATTGGGTGGCTGGTCCCAAGCGTCCTTTCAATCACGAGAGTCCCGTCGACCCAGACACAAACGCCGTGGGAATGAACGCTCGTCGTGTTTTGGGAACTCAGATTCTCTTTGATCAATTCCAACGCAGCATTCGAGACGTCACAGCCCGGAAAGGCTTCCGCCACGGCTTCGGGAAGTGAATCCAGATCGTGACCAAGGAACTCCACTACATCCACGCCGATCCATCGCAGCTCCGGGGCCGCCGTCGATTTGATCGGAAGTGACGAAGTTTCGATTGGTAGGGATCCGGCGCGAATCTGCGCGCGACGATAGCGTAAGTCTTGATTGCTCTCGTCCTCTCGCCAGCTCACGCGATGAGCTGCTGCATATTGGAGGATCTCTTCACGTGATGTCGTGAGTAAGGGGCGATGAACGATCATTCCCCAGCGCGACATGATCCGCGTCTGGGGCATCGGATGATGGCGTCGCCGATCCTGTTGCGCCGCCACGGTGGCCTCAAGTTCGTCACTAAGGTGATGAGCTGTGACCACGTCTGGGATGCCCAACTCAAAACACAGACGTCCAATCGCACCATAACGAGCCGCTCGGGCTTGCTGTTGAACACTGTTCGATTTGCGGACGTGCACGCGCAGAATGCGACACGGGATGTCCGCTGCATCGCAGGCGTTTTGCACAAGCAGAGCATCGAGATCGGCGTTACTTCGCAACCCATGATGGACATGAACCACGACCGCTGGACGCCGCTTATGCCTGATGAACCAGTCAAAAAGAGCCATCGAATCGACCCCGCCCGATACCGCCAACACGAATGAGTCGGGCAGATTATTTAGGTTTGGTAACATCTTCAATCAGGTTGGTGGTTTCTAGTCCTTGCGCGATGCGAACGAATTTCTCGATCGCCAAAGGGGGAAGGATCAACGTCTGTGTTTTTTCTGTTGGATGATGCATCGCGGTCAGCGCCACCAGGCCGCCGTCGGGGCCGACAAGCGGGGCGCCTGGGGCCGCATTATAGTCGGTGGCTAAGTAGTAGAGCAGGGTTTCATCGCTGCGGTCGGGCTCAAGAATGCGGGCAATTTGGGGACGGAAATGGGCGTAGGGCGACAGCCCATAGAGGTGCGTCAGCGAAACGGTCTCGATCGGAAAGAACTTTAGTCCGGTTTTCGGCGGTGGGATTTTTTCGGGGTCAACCTCCAAAATCGCCAGATTCCGCCCTTTATCTAAGACCCTAACGGTCGCGGACACGAGCTTGGGATCATCGAGCAATGCCGCTCTGGCGCGCACCGAAACGTCTTTGATCGTCGCGCGTTCTGCCGTTAATTGGCGAGTCTTATCGACAGCTTCCACTGGATGCACAAGAATTCGCGCGGCGCCCTCAACCCAATGCGCCGGTGTGACCAACACGGGATCTGAGCCGTCTTCCTTCGCTGAGATCCAAATGGCATGACCCTCCATAATAATAGGATCACGCTGCAGGGTCGAAAGCGGTTTGATCGCCACTAAAACGCGATGTGTGCGCTCTGCGACCTCAATTTGCATCGATTGAATGTCGGCCTGAGTCGGCATTCGCGGCATCGAAGCCTTGGATCCAAGAATCGCTGGGATGCGTGTTTCTTCGAGTCCAGGCAGGTCCATTGGACGGATCCGTTTGACCGTGACGTCGTTGACGCCCGCTTCCTGTGCGGAGATCGACGAAGACGTCAGCAAAATGATGAGTGCAATGGAACTTCTATTCATGAACCGTGTCCTACGCTTGATGGGCATTGCCCAGGTTGGATCGTAACGGCTTGGCTGACAGGCTGCAATGAATTGAGAACCCACTTGTCGTGGCGTTCGGTGCGGTGCTTGACGAGCCCCGGGCCGATCAGTATGGTGCGTGGTCTCTGTGGCCCCGGGCCTTACCGACAGTGGGTAAGCAAGCCTTCAGCTACGAGTGGAAAGGAGCAAATCGGTGAGTGCAAATAACCATAATCTTCGCGTGGCGCTTGTTTGGAACGGCACGGTTTTTCAAGAACGAACCTTCACACAAACAAGTGAACCCATTGTTACAGTGGGTGAGGACCAGACGAATCAATTTATCGTCCCGGCCTCAAGTATCTCCACTTCGTTTGAGATGTTCGAGAGAACCGCAGACGGCTACAAACTTCGCATTACGGACAAAGTCGAAGGCACATTCAACGTCGGTGACGAAGAATACGACCTTGAAGAACTTCTTGAGTCCAAACAGATCGCGAAGCTTTCTTCGGCGGACACGGCTGACGGCAACGCCAACGTGTACGAGATCGAAGTCAAAGCTGGAGACTGGGGCATTGTCGAACTTGGCCACGTCAACATCTTCTTTCAGATGTTGGACAAGAGCGAAGTCGTTCCGACCCTTGGTTTCGCTCAGCGATTCGAAGCCCCCCTTCTTCTTGCCATCTTTGTTGGCGCTGTCGGGCACATCGCGTTCCTGATGGTCGCCTTCCTGATGTTTGAAGCCCCAACGGAGCTTGAAGCCATGCAGAATCTGGATCGCTTCGCGAGCTTCCTCGTGGACGACGTCAAAGATCCGCTCGAAGAAGAAGAGACCGAAGAGCCCGAAGAAGACACCACAGGCAAAAAAGCCGGCGGTGAAGAAGGCAAATTCGGCGATCCTGACGAAGAGATCCCTGAATCGAAGATCCCAAAAGTTGACGGCGAAATGGTCGACGAGATCGACGTTAAGAATATCGGCGTCAATAAAGCCCTCAGCTCAGACCTCCTGGGTGCTGGTCCTCTGAAGAATATCTTCGGAAACCAAGAAGGCTTTGACGCCAAGATGAATGTCGCGATGAGCGGCGAAGGCGGAGAGCTCGTGGTCGGCCGTGGTGCTGGCGGAATGGGTATGCGCGGTGTTGGCAAAGGTGGCGGCGGTGAAGGCTTCGGTCGAATCGGTGGCCTCGGTAAAGTCGACACGGGCGGCGGCAAAGGCACGGGCGGAAAAATCGGTCGTAAATCAGCCAAAAAGGTCGGTTCCAGAGTTCAAACAGGAACCCCTTCACTGGGTGACTTCTGCGACAAGAACAACATCCGTCGAGTCGTTGGCGCCAAACAGAACGCCATCAAATACTGCTTCGAGAAAGAACTGCAGACCAATCCTACGCTTTCGGGCAAGGTCATGGCGCAGTGGAAGGTCGGGTTGGATGGTTCGGTTTCCGAGCCAACCATCGCAAGCTCGTCACTGGGCAACAAAGACGCAGAAGGCTGCATCACTCGTGTCATCGCGAGAATGCGCTTCGAGAAGCCTAACGGCGGTATCTGCGTGATTCAGTATCCCTTCGTGTTCTCGGGTCTCGAAGAGTAAGGCGCTTTGCTTTCCTCAGTCCAAGCCACCCTATGGGTGGCTTTTTTTTTGTGAATCCTTGTTCAGGTAGAAGCGTCCCACGTCTAGCGGTGACCGGAGTAAATCATGGCAGAAGTAATCATCTATCGAACCACCTATTGTCCTTACTGCGATATGGCCAAACGCCTTTTCGTCAACCTCGGACAGAAGTTCAAAGAAGTTGACGTGACCAACGACCACGACATGCGCATCAAGTTGGTGTCCATGAGTGGAGGTCGGCGAACTGTGCCCCAGATTTTCATCGATGGTACGTCAGTCGGTGGCTACACCGACGTGGTCGCGTTGCAGAAGTCCGGCAAACTTGCCGAGATGCTTTCCTAACAACACCAACGACGAAGTGCTTGTCGATGGCTCGTTTGCCAGGTGAGGGAATCCGTACTTACGCGTCGAGTCTGATCGGCATCAGCGCCAAGGTCGTGCACTGCTTCGTCAGAGCCACCAAGGCGGCTTGATCCGACACCATCCCACCTGGGATTGCAGCGGACATGATCGAGGACTTCACGGCATCCCGAAGGGACGTTCGTTGATGGCTATACGCCTTCAGTTCCGTGTGGGCAGCGTCGAGTTCCATGAGCGCATGGATGCGCCGATTGGCTTCCTCGAACCCACCAATATGATCCACCAAACCACGAGTCTTGGCGGCCTCGCCCAGATAAACACGGCCGCGCGCAAAGCGATGCAGGCGGCGCGGAGCGAGTCCTCGCGCTTGACCGACCCTTTGCAGGAAACGCTGGTAGAAGCTTCGTGTGTCCGCTTTCAGGCTTTCAAGGCCTACACCCTGAAGGGGAGAGAACATACTCATCATCGAGCTTGAATCGTCACCATGAGTTTCGACTTCGATGCCGAGGATCTTGGTGGTCTCTTGAATCGAGAACTTACCCGTGATGACACCGATCGAACCCATGATGGACTCGGGTCGGCATATGATTTCGTTGGCCCCTACGGCGATATAATACCCGCCGCTGGCCGCGACGTTGGAGCACCACGCAACCACGGGTTTTTCCGCTTTCAGATCGACGACTGCCTGCCAGATCAGGTCGCTTGCCAGAGCGCTGCCGCCTGGACTGTCGATATGCAAGATGACGCCTTGAACGTTGGGGTTTTTGGCCAGCCTTTCCAACAGAGGAATCACAACCCCCGAGTCAATCACCGCGCCAGCTGTGGGCATTTGCACGTCCGGCGTGACGATGAAACCCGAGAGGTCAACCAGCGCGACGATGGGCTTCCTAAACAGCGGCTTCCAGTCAAGCTTGAGGCCACCATCGAGGTAGGCCAGATAATTCGTCAAATGGGTTTTCACGTCCTCCCTAGGACGTTGCGTTGAAACCTCGCCAAACTCGATCCACCGCTCCAAATCTGGTCGGTAGACCTCGGCGTCGGTCAATTGAAGATGACGGGCCTTCCCTGCATCAAGGGGGGAGTTCGAAAACACGGCAGCCGCTGCGGACGGCGAGAGATTTCTGGATCTGGCAACCTGCGCCAAAGAATGAGCCGTCATGCCGTCGACCAATTCCGCGGTCATCCCTCGTTGCGAAGGGGTTCCGTTTTCGCGAATAAACCTGTGCGATGCGGATTTGTACGCTCCGATATGGATGAATTGCGGAAAGATCCCCAGCTTCTTCAACGCGCGGTTGGCAAAGATTTGTTCGGAGCGCGGTTTAAACGTGTAAAGCCGACCGGGAGGAGGCATCACGATCTCGTTTGCGGCCGCCGCAACGGGGTAGTCTTGCATCGTGAACATGTCGCCAAAGGCAACCACTCGCTTTCCGGCGCCGCGCGCGTCCGCGATCCATTCAGTGACTTCGGCTCGAATCGCCGGCCCGACGGAAAAGCTGTTGAGCTCCAACACGATCCCTTCGAGTTGTGGATCCTCAGCGAGCGCCTTGATATTCGAGCGCATTTGCAGGAAAGTCGGCTTGTCATGAAACCATCGGCCAAGTCCGCCCACGCCGGCCATCGGCACTCCGCCGCTGAGTGGGATTTTGACCCAGTGCTTCTTGCGCCCGAAGAGTCCTCCAATCGCATAGAACGGTAGGAGTAGGGCGAAAGCCACCACGTGGAAGATGTTACGTATCAGGACAAGAACAAGACGAATCATGAAAACCCCTTTGCCGCTCGACTCTAGCCCTCAAGGCATCAAAAGAAAATGCCTTGCGCTCCTCCTATGGTCGGCAGCATTCAGCATTGGCGTGTCAGCGTGTGTTGAGACCGCTGAGTGTGACGAGACGGTATCATGCGGGAGTGACGAAGCCTGCTACGAGTTCAAGTGCCGCCCACTCTGCGCCTACAGCTCTGACTGCGAACGCGGCCAGTGTTTGCCGTGTCAGGAAGAGTTGCCGGGCGGG
This sequence comes from uncultured Bradymonadales bacterium, assembly GCA_964394615.1. Classification (GTDB taxonomy): domain Bacteria; phylum Myxococcota_A; class Bradymonadia; order Bradymonadales; family Bradymonadaceae; genus JBFFMO01. Next base: position 151,320 of record CAYMYJ010000006.1, read on the forward strand.
GTCGTTCAACACTGTTTTGCGGCGATGTCACGCGTGTGTGTGGTCGAATAATGGAAACCTTGAGTCGCTTACTTTTTGTTGGGATGGGGGGGGCGCTTGGCGCAATTCTCAGGGCGCAGACCGCGATTGCTGTGGCGCGCCTGATGCCACGGCATCTCTGGACGGGAACCATGGCCGCCAACATCATTGGTTGTGTGGTTTTCGCGTTTCTCAAGGCATGGATGGACAGCCATAACGTTGGCACCGAACAGCTTCGTTTGGTCGTGTTCACTGGAATCCTCGGGGCCTATACGACGTTTTCGACGTTCGAAAGCGACGCATGGACGATGTGGAGCGGTGGAGATCGTTGGTTGGCGCTCGCATACCTCGCCGGCAGCGTGATCACTGGGTTTGCCGCATTCGGACTGGCGTCGGCCTTCTTCAAGTCTGGCGCGACATGAGTCGCGTGATCGACATCGATCCTGCCAATGGCTTGGTTTTGCTTTCGTTTGGGTACGACGCCGACCTGGTGCAGGTCGTGCGGGGCTTGCCGGAACGCCAATTCGATGCGGCGTCGCGGCAGTGGTCGGTGCCCACGAAACATACGGTTGCTGTGCTCCAAGCGTTGGAGCCGCTCTCGTTTCACCATTCCCCTCGATTCAGAATCTGGTGGGCCGCCAACTCTGACCTTGTTCAGGTCGCGCCTGTCGAGCACCTGACGATCTCGGCGCTCAATCGGGAAGTGCGCCAGCGCATTCGGCAGGCCTTTCCGTCTGAAATTTGGGTGGTGGGTGAGTTGCAGGGGTTTGATCGCAACACCAAGAAGAATATCTGGTTTGAGCTCGTCGAACGTGACGGGGACGAGGCGACTGCGCGTGCCGATGCATTCATGTTCGCAGACGATGCTCGTCGAGTCATGGAGCGCCTCAGTCAGGAGTCGCCAGATATTTCCTGGAGAGACGGGCTCACGGTTCGTGTTCGCGTGAAACCCGACTTTTTCGAGAGCGGCGGCCGCTTCCAACTTCAAGTTCGGGATGTCGACCCCACCTACACCGCAGGCGCCCTGAATGCGCAACGCGACCGGGTGCTGCGTCAATTGGTCGAGGAAGGCATTGCCACCAAGAATCTCGACCGACCGATGCCCATATGCCCTCTGCGTGTGGGCGTGATTACCTCAGCTGGAAGCGATGCTTACAACGACCTCGTCCACGAACTGATGACCTCAGGTTTTTCGTTCGCGATTACGGTGGTCCCGGCGACGATGCAAGGCGCTCAAACCGAGTCGTCTGTGCTGTCGGCGCTGCGTTGGTTCTATCGGCGATCTTCCGAATTTGACGTGGTCATCATCACTCGAGGCGGAGGCTCACGAAGCGATCTTGCCTGGTTTGATTCCCACGCCATCGCTCGCGCTCTGTGCGTTACCCCCATCAAATTCGTCACAGGGGTTGGGCATCACCGGGATAAATGCGTGCTGGATTTCATATCGACGTCCGTGAAGACGCCAACGGCTGCCGCGCAATGCGTCGTTGAAGCCGTGCGAGTCTTTGAGGAGGAAGTCACAAGCCTCGGCAAAGCAAGTGCACGAGCGGCCGAGCACGCACTTCAGCGGGCGGGCCGGCGCATCGATACCTGGAGCCACAGATTGTCGACGTCCACGTCGCGCAGGCTCAATCAGACGAGCGCTCGCCTGGCGAGTCTGGAGCGTGATTTGTGGTCAGCGGCGCGAATGGGGATCCGCAACGAAAACGAGGAGCTTCGGGCACGAACCGAACGTTTGCACACGTCTGCACGATTGGCGCTTGGCCAGGCCGAATACCAGATAGAGACCGCGAGCATTCGCTTGAAATTACTCGATCCTAGACAGGTTTTGAGGCGTGGTTATGTGATGGTCCGCAGCGAAGGTAACGTTGTTTCGAGCGGGTTAGGTCTGGCGAAACTCAAGCATGCTGAACTCGAATTTTTTGATGCAAAAGTCAGCGTGAACGTCACAAACGTCGTGACGCCGAACGAAGAGGAGAAACCCAATGAGTGAATTAGATGCCCTTCCTTATCAAGACGCTGTCAAAGAACTCGAGACCATCCTCAAGAGGATCGAAGGCGAGGGCGTTGATCTTGATGCGTTGGCCCGGGACGTGGAGCGAGCGGCGGTCTTAATCACCCTTTGTCGGGACCGAATTCGTTCGACCGAAGCCCAGGTGAGAACCGTGGTCGCAGAGCTGGAGGAGGCGTCTTCGTGATCGAAAGACTTGGTCGTCGCCTCAGCGAAGCTGCCGAGAAATGGGCTCCAGATCCCTTTGTGTTGGCGATCGTCCTGACCATTTTTGTGCTGGTGATGGGCGTGATGACGGGATCTGCGGTCGAGACACTTCCGATCTCCGATCGGCTCAGTCTGATCGCCGACGGTTGGTACTCCGAGCTTTGGAGTGGCGGCCTGATGAAATTCGCCATGCAGATGTGCCTCGTCTTGATCACAGGCCACGCGCTTGCGATGACTGCCGCCGTTCAAAGCCTGATCCGACGCGTTGCGGGCTCGGTCAAATCTGCACCCACGGCTGTCCTTGTGGTCGCCCTGGTGGCCTGCCTTGCAAGCTTGGTGCAGTGGGGACTTGGCGCGATCGCGGGGGCGTTCATGGCTCGAGAGGTCGGTCGGGCGTTTAAGGCAGCAGGTCGGCCCATCCATTATCCGTTGCTCGGCGCAGCGGGCTACGCAGGCTTTCTGGTCTGGCATGGTGGGTTTTCGGGATCGGCGCCACTCAAAGTCGCCGAACCTGGTCATTTTCTTGAAGCTTCGATCGGTGTGATTCCGATTTCACAGACACTTCTGAGTCCTTTAAATCTGGCTGTGACGGGCACTTTGCTCGTTTTGATCCCGTTGACCTTCTTTTTGATGATGCCGCGAGATCCGGCGTTGATGAGCCCGTATCGAGGCGACGTAACTCCTTCCGCGGCCAATCCTGAGATCAGTCAGGCACCTGCATCGCGGACATTGAATCTGGTCGCAGCATTTCTGGCGGGTGCTTTTCTAGTGCACTATTTCATGCGCTTGGGCGTGGGTGGCTGGAATCTCGATTCCATTAATCTCGCCTTTTTGAGCCTCGGAATTGCGCTTCATCGCAGTCCGGCTGCCTATATGGAGTCCGTCGTGGATGGCGTTCGTGGCTGCGCCGGCATCATCATTCAATTCCCAATCTATTTTGGAATTCTGGGTATTTTGAAGTCCAGCGGGCTCATCGTCGACGTCTCACAGCTCTTTCTGTCGTTTGCCACTCCCGCCACCTACCCAGTCCTTACGTTCTTTTCTGCCGGGATCGTGAATTTTTTTGTGCCCAGTGGTGGTGGGCAATGGGCGGTCCAAGGGCCTGTCATGATGCAGGGTGTTCAAGCCATGGGCGTCGAGCCATCAAAAGTGGTGATGGCACTTGCGTATGGAGACGCGTGGACCAATATGCTACAGCCGTTTTGGGCTCTGCCTTTACTGGGCATCATGGGTCTGCAGGCACGTGAGATTATGGGATACACGTCTCTGGTACTTCTGATTAGCGGCCCATGCATCATTGGATTCTTACTCATCCTTTGACGCGGCCACTCATTCGCAGGTACACTACTTCTTCCCTTTTGAGGCGCATCGACAGATGGTTCAGGGCTCCCCCGCAATGAAGTTTTATTGCGAACAGTGCAATACCAAGTACTCCATCGCCGAAGAAAAGGTTCGAGGAAAGGTTCTGAAGGTTCGCTGCAAAAGTTGCGGCAACATCATCACTGTACGCGACCCGGAGGCACCGACACCTGCTGCGCAGGCACCGGCTGCATCCACGCGTCCTGGGCCGCCCAAGGCGCCCGGTTCGTCTCCGCGAATACCCCAGACAAACTGGTATTATTCCGTAAACGGTCAGTCCAGCGCCCCCATGGATTTGGAGGTGCTCAAAGGTCGCTACGAAACTGGCGAACTCGGGGACGAGTCCTACGTTTGGCATGAGTCCATCATCGAATGGAAGCCTGTTCGAGACGTCGATATTTTCGAAAGCTCGCTGGCCAAAGGCCAGGCCATTCGCCCACGGGCCAAGACCATCGGGTTTACGGGAGCCTTGGAAGCGATCAAAGTCACCGACGCGCCCAAAGGTCGTCAGACGGGCGTTGCTCCTGCGGTCCAACGCACCCCTGAGAGCCGAGCAAAAGCTGTAACGCCTGAGCCAACAGCAACCGTCGAGCCAGCAGAACCGCGAGAAGATCGTCTGGAGCGGCTGCGAGAGAAGCTGCGAAATGATGTGCCCAAGCCATCGACGTCGCTGCCGAAACTTGCGCTTCCAGAAGCCAAGGCCGAGGCGCCAAAGGCCGAGGCGCCAAAGGCCGAGGCACCGAAGGCAGAGGCTCCAAAGCCCGAGCCTATTCTTCCGGTGATTGCAGAGAAAAAAGCCGACAAGTCCAACGCTGAACTTACGTTCGCTCCCGGGCTTTCGAGTCAGCCGGAGAAACCCAAGCTTCCGTCGTTCAACCCGCAGCCGATCACCTCAAGCACTTCGAATGTCTTTGATGCGATTTCGGATGTGGAGGAAGGGCCCAGCGACTCGGGTCTGATCCCATTTTTCCCCGATGCTCCCAAACTAGAATCGTCGATGCAGCCATCGCGATCGGCGAGTCAGGATGTTTCGGCAAGTCTGCTGATTCGCATCGACGAGATGCAGGGGCAGAACCGAAAACAGAAGAGAATCATTGTTGGCGTGATCTTAGCCGCCGTGGTTCTAGGCGGGATTGCCTTGGCCTATGCCCTGACTCGCCCAACCCCGGCCCCAGCGCCACTCGAAAACGTCGCGAAAGGAAATACGTACCGAGCACCCGTTGAGAAGTCCTATTCAAAGGACAAACTCAACGCGTTTTCGATGGAGCTAGGCGAAGAAGTTATCGGTCCTGATGAACGTGCCGAGGACTTGGCGCCCGAGCCTGCCGTGGCCGAGAAGCCAGCCGAGCAACCCAAAGTGGCCGTGAAGTCTACCGAGGCCAAAGGGGTGACGGCGCCCAAAAAAGATACGGGGACGACCACGTCGGTCAAAAAACCGGAAGACGCGAAAGCCGTCGCCGTCAAAGAGCCTGTTCTTACCGGTCGAGACGCACTGCTGAAGTACTCGCCAACCCTTCGTCGCGACGATGGCGCAGAGATCAAACGCCCTGAGGACCAGCTGACCGCCGCTGCCGTTCGGCCGAAAACGTTGAGCAAAGAGGAGGCACGGAAGGGATTCAAGAGCATCCGCAAGAGCATCTCGGACTGTCGTGAACGCCACATGAGACGTGGGGCAACCTTTCCGGTGAACAAGATCCAGGTGGCGATCACGGTTCAACCGATCGGCAAGGTTTCATCGCTCAAGCTTGACCCCGCTGAAATACGGCTCACTGAATTCGACACATGCATGACTTCGCATATCGATCGGTGGAAGTTCGCTCCGTGGGATGGCGTCGAAACCGAGATCAATTCATCCTTCGTGATCCAATAAGGATTCGCGAAGCAACTCGCAGTCCAATCTGACCGGGTGAGCACTCCCGGCAAACTCCAACGACTTTTCCAAGCAGCGGATCGCCTGGTCGGCAAATCCGGCTCGCGCAAAGTCCTCTGCCGCTTCGAAGATGCATTCCGCATCTTCACCAGCCCAACTCATCAATGCGGCAAAGGCTTCCTCCGGCTCTTCGCGCAGAATCGACCAACCTTTCACGCGTTTCAGCTCGGAACTTTCGGGGTAGGCTTTCTCGAATCGCGTTGAAAAGAGTCTGGCTTCATCGCTCGCTCCCGCGTCGAAAAACACGAACACACATTGGGCGAGCACGGCTTCGGCATCCAAAAACAGACTCTGAGCGAATGACGGGGATTCGACCAGCAGGGTGGTCGCCGTTGCAAACGCTTCCATGTCTTCCCGAACCCGCACAGCATAGGCCCACAGGTCTACTTCGGAGAGACTGGAGGGGTCCATCGCCCCAATGACCTCGCTCGTCGCGTAGATGATTTCTCGCGCCGACCTGAGCGTCTCTTGGGGCATGGTATCGAACGCATTCCAGCGAAAACCGGCCTGTTCAAACGGGAATTCTGGATAATTGTCTTCGATATCACTCAGCATTTTGAACTCCACATTCGCCAAAGATCGATTTGTACGTCGTTTCGCCATCAATGGCGACAACCCTTGGGGTCGCATCGCTGCCGCGTAGGAAATGCAGGCCAACGGATTCCAACACTTGTCTTGAGTTCACGACGCGTCGCTGCGTGACATTTTGTGCCCAGATGCCGCGAATGGCAGGGCTGTCAGTGACCTCGTTCAAGGCGTCCATGAGATCCCGCTCACTGTAAAAGTCCCCAACCTTTGAGGTCGCAAGCAATCGCTGAAGCCAATGTGAAACGTTGCCGTGTTGATTGGGGGTTGCGACGTCAAACGCGAGCCCCAGAAGCACGCCGAGGTCATAGGGCAGGCGTGCCAGATCGGAGTCGTTCCCCTGGCCCTCTCGTCGGGCAGGGTTTCTCTCGTACGCATCGGCCACGCGCGCCAATTCCTCAAAAAGAAAGCGTTCGTCAATCGCCCTCGATCGGCATGCGTTAACCAGTGCCAGATAATGTGTGATCCCTTCTTTAAACCAACGAGTCCGGTTCTCTTCGTCGGGGCGGGGTACCACACGATGGCCATTCCACAGGTGCAGCGCCTCGTGCCAGATCAACAACTCCGTTGCCGAATCAGTGGCTGGAGTCTTAGGCAATTCCAAGACAAATCCTCCCCGGCGCCCCAGGCCGCCGATGCCGCCTCTGTCGGCTTCAGCCGAAGTGCGAACAAGGACCTCAACGTGCCCAAGATCTCCGTAGGTTGTGCGGTATGACTTGACTGCACGTCGAATCGAATCGCCGAGTTCGTCGTGGTTGCCCAGCAAATCTGGGCCAAACCCCATACCGATCGTCGGCGAAATTTGCAGCGTCTGCAGGGTCGCGCCGGAGGCCAGAAATGCGTCGCGTAGGCCTTGGCCATCGGTCGCAACAAATGTGCGCACGCGTTGGCCAGGATCGGACTCGGCAAGTTTGTCTTCACTTTCGGGCCAGGTCGAGATCGCCTGCCAATCCGCCGGCGTGTGGAATTCGACGTGGATGTCACGACTTCTGTCGAGGATCTGCTGCGCGGGCAGGACCAGAAAAGCCGGTCCATACGCGCTCAAAATACCATCTTGCAGCGAGACGTGAAGCGGTGACGTCGGAGCACGAAGGTCGACGCGATAGTGCAGCTCAACCCAAGGTAACCCCTCAGATTCAATCTCCACGCGGCCTTCGTTGCGATCGATGGTCATGAAACGAACACCGTCAGGGCCTCGAGCACCGGCGATGCTGATGCGTGAGGCAAAGTCGTTTCGTCCTCCCCAAGAGGTCGGCAAAAAGAACCGAATCGCGTCCGGAGGGTGATAAAGACGCACATGAACTTCGAGGTGGTTATCGTTGACCTCAAGTCGATACCAGAGCGCGCCCGAATTCGAAGACGCCGATCGCTGCACCGCAGGAAGGGGTTGCCCAACAAGTGCATCTTCCTGCGCATGTTCAGGATTAGCGCAAGAGGCGACAAGCAAAGCGAGGATAAAAAGGATAGGGGCCATGATGCGGACTCGGAGGAATCTCCACACTAGTTCGAAGTCATCGAAGGTCAAAGTATATCGCATTGGCACTCCCAGCCGGTGTGCGCGCCTTGCCCTGATATTCCAAGAGAGTATATATAGTCCACTCTTGTGATATTCCCTGTGCTTCGGCGTACCATGTACAACATCTTGATCGTCGACGAAGAGGAGCACCTGCTCTGGGCCCTTGAGAAGAACTTGTTTCCCGACCGAGACGACATCAACGTTGTCACGGCAAACAGCGGGGAGCAGGGCCTTGAGGCGCTACAGGCTGGTGATGTCGACCTGTTGGTGTCCGACATCAAAATGCCCGGACGCGTTGATGGCTTTCAATTGATCTTGAGAGCCAAAGAAATTTCTCCCGAATCGCGTGTGATCATCATGACCGCGTTCGGCACGGCGAGAATTCAGAATTTCGCGGATCGAATCGGTATTACGCACTACATTGAAAAGCCTTTCAATATTAGTGAGCTGCGTGATGCTATTCTGGAGCTTCTCGACGAAAAACAAGGATTCCAAGGAGTCCTGTCAGATCTCGAGCTTACTGACATCATTCAGATGTTGTGTCTGGCCAAGCGGACCGCGTTGCTTCACCTGAAATACCGCGATCATCGCGGGAAAATTGTTTTCGAAAAGGGAGACATTCTTCACTCAGAATTCGATGAAGTTTTAGGCGACGAAGCGGTCTTTGCGATGCTCGCCCTTAAACAGGGCGACATTTTTATGCAGTCCGACTTTCAGGTCGACCAACGCACGGTGACGATGAGTTGGCAGGACCTGCTTTTCGAAGGCATTAAACGCGCGGATGAGAGCCATCTTGGGCCAGACGACGACGGTACGGACGACAACACCGATACCGGAATGGGAATTTCGGCAGAGGTGGTCGACAAAATCGTCGAAGGAACGAGTGATTTGAGCCAGGAAACCTCGTTTCCGTTTTTCTCGGAAGAGGAACTCGCTGAAATTGAGACGGGCGCAAATCTTGACCCTATGGATGGGGCGGTGGTGGCGTCGGCACCCATTAACGTCGAAGCGTCGTTGATGTCCGATGAGCAGTCGGAGGCCAATTTTGCATCCTCGACTCGAATCTCATCGCCGTATCATCAGGGGCCAACCGTTTTTGCGGAGACTGAGGAGTCCGACGTGGAGTTTAGAACTCCATTTCGAGCTCATCCGCACACGGAGGTCCGCAAGGCACCCATGGCCACCCAAACTGTGCCAACTCCAGTGCACAACCCTGCGGTGTTCGAGGCCTCTGACACGCCTTCGCTTGTATCGGCCATGCCAACGCCTCCGCGCGCCTCGATTTCTCCATCCGTGCCGCCTTCGCCTTCGGAGTCGAGTCTCGCGCCGCTGGTCGACAAGCTCAGTCCAGACGCGTTCCAATGTTCACTCGAAGATTTTGCGCGCGATTGCCCGGGATTGGTGATCACTGGGATTTTGTCGCCCACTGAAGCGATCGCATTGAATTCGGTTGCCGTGCAGCGTTCAAATTGGGACGCCGATGCCATCGCGGTCTTTTTTGCGGATGTCGTGGCTGCGGCACAACGCACGGTGAAGGTGCTCAGTTCACAAGACGAGTTCAACGAACTCCAACTTGCCCTGCAGGACCAGTTTGCGTTGTTTAGGCGGCTCGAAGGCACACCCTACGTGCACGTCGCGATCGTTGAACGTGCGACCAGTCTGGGGGTCGCCTTAGTCATGATGCGACGGTTTCAAAAGACCCTTCGCCAAAACTTGGAAAAGACATGAGCGTTTTTGATGTCCTCAACGCGATGCGATCGGAACTACCAGGCTTTATCTCCTCGAGCGTGGTGGGGTTCGAAAACGGACTTCAGCTGGCGTGTATTTCCGAGGTGGACGCTGACGATAGTGCCGCGGCCGACGCATTTCATAGCAACGTCTACCGCGCTACAGCACGAGCCCTTGGCGAGGTGGGGTCTTCGACTCCGACCGCCGAAGGAATCGTGATCATGGGTGACAAACATGTCTTTCTCTCCGTTCCTTTGGACGAGAGCTTCTTCTGGCATGTTGTGACCCATTCGGAGACTACTCTCGGATTTACGCAGGCCGTGATGCGAAAACATCGCGATGCCATGCGCAACGAGCTTCGTGACCTCTTTTCTCGCTGAGATCGGATCCCTGTGGGCACCAATTCGCAAAATTATTCTGGGGGTCTGCTTATCGTCGGAGCCGACGGCACGATCCTCGAAGCCCCGTCCTTTTTGTCGGATTGGTTTGGTGAGGGGCAGGTCGACTCGATTTTTACGCTTTTTGCCCAGGATCGAACGCCGCACCTCACCTTGCGACGCGTGGTTGCCGGTGCGAGAGGGCGAATGGAGTTCCACGTCGAGTTGGTGCCGGATGCCGGTCGTCCAAAATTCCTGCGCTACTGGGACTTGACGCAAACCGACGCTGAATTGGCCACATTTTTTCTGGTGGATGACACGTCGGTGGTCGAGAGCTTCCACTGGCGTGAACAACGCGCTCGCAGGGCCGTGGCCGACGACGTGCGTGAACTCATTGCGAAACGGCTTCGTCCCGCGATTGCGAATCTCACCGTGTTGGCCGATGTCGCGTCAGAGCGTGCCGAACTGTCCGGTGATGCCCTCAAACGCTACCGCGACGTTGCGCACGATCTTGCACAGCGAGTTCGAGAAATGGACGAGTCGATTCAGGCGCGCCACGCAATCGACCTCGAAATTCCGTTTCGTGTGGTGGATTTGACGTCCGTCCTTTCAAGCTGCTCAAATGAACGTGCTGCCGTCGCGTGCCAGCTTTTTGACGTCACCAGAGACATCTTTGTTTCGTCTGCCGTGATCGAACACGTGGTTTTGCCTGTGTTGGAGAACGCCATTGACGCTCGGCCTAAGGATGGCTGGGTTCACGTGGTCGCGACGCTCCTGCCCGCAAACAAGGTATGCATCGAGGTCCAAGATCTTGGTCGTGGCATGACACAATATGAAATGGGGCGGGCCCAAGACCCGTTCTATTCGACCAAACGCGGCCATCTTGGACTTGGCCTCTCGGCTGCGGCTGAAGTCTTGAAAGCAACTGGCGGGTATTGGAACTTCTCGTCTGCGCGACGTAAAGGCACACGAGTCAGGATCTGCGTCCCGTGTGTCACTCCCGATGATAATATCGGTCCTACGGGTCGAACTTGAACGTCGTGCCGATACTGATGATCTGAAACGACGACGACCATTCCCCGTTGTTTTGAGGGTTACCAGGAGGAGTCCCCGGTACGGCACACGCGTCGGCGTCGAAGTCCGGCCCAACACAACCACTCATCGGTATTTGCTGGTAGACCGCGCCGTTCGTCACGGTGCGATCAGCGGAATAGGTGTACGAGTAACCCAGATCAACATCCAGCCACTTCGTGGCGTGAATCGTTGCGCCGGCACCTCCCGTGATTCGATCCCACGACACGAAGTCGACATTGGTCATCGATTCATCTTGTGCCGCTGTTTCGTAACTCCCGCCAGCATGACCGGTCAGCCACGGAAAGAGCCCGACCGAGCCGCCCAAGCGGAAGCTGTAGGTGTCGTTCCAGTGTTTGGGTTGATACACGTCGAAGAGCGGTTGTCCCACGCCTGCGACGTTGAGGCTGGCCTGCGGCTTGATCTTGAAGAAATCAACCCGTGACCAGTCCTCCCAGACGAAGTTAAACTCGACATCAAAAAGCGGGGCGCCCTCGACGCCAGGATGCTCGCCATACGCGTAATCGACGCCTGCGCGCAGAGAACCCGCCATGTCGGTTTCGAAAACCAATCCATCGCCTTCCAAAACTGCCAGGTCTTTCAACGAGTCAGGCAGATCCAAGCTCATCTTCCCGTCAACGCTCCAGGCAAGAGGCGGACGATACGAGAGCCCAAACGTCAGGGGGCCGTTGAAATAGGCCAACCCGACAAAAGCCGTGGGCTGAAAATCCTGGAGGTTCGTCGCCTTGAGGGGGGCCTGATTTTCCGGGTCTTCGTTGAAGGGCGGACTGACCAGCAACTCATCGACGACTACTGTGAAATTGGTGCGTTGCCACGAAAGTGCAGCTGCTGCACCAATGGCAAGAGACCCCGAATTCCCGAGCTTGAATTCGTACGACGCGCCAGCCGCGAAATAAACCTGCACGATGTCGGATTCCAGCATCATCAGGCGGGCAGAGTTACGGTCGTCGTCGGCACACTCGTTGTCAGGATCGCCGAAACAACGTTTGCCGTATGCGCTTGGCCCGAATATCCCAATCCCGGCGCCAAATCCGTCGATTCCAAAATCGTAGCTGGCGGCAAGGAAAGGCGCAGGAAAAATCCCAGCACCGTTCGAGATCGGGTCGAAGTCACGTGTGGTCGAGCCCACCACCAAAGGATCGCGCTGAAACTCCACCGCGAGGTCGACCAGGTTCACATCCACCAGGATTTGAAGACCTCTGGCGCGACTCAAGAGAGCGGGGTTGAAGTAAATCGCACTGGGGTCGGACTTCGATGCTGCCCCCGTTCCGCCGCGCGCCACCGCCTTTGTGGTGTTTTCGGGGATTTCAAATCCACCGGCGAAGGCTTGCGACGAACCGCCAAAGACGACCAGAGCCATCACCAAACTCGAACGAATCATTCGTCCTCCGAAGATCCACCCAATTCTTCCGCTTCTGGCGGCTCAACCGGCGCCTCTTTTTGCAGGCGCGCATGTTCCCCGGTGTCGAGATCATCTTGACGCTGCACGGCTTCAAAGAGTGTCGCTTGTTGAGCCCTCAGGTTGTGCAACTCGGCCTCTAACGCGTCCACGCGTTCGTGACCTGGGGTCGCCATCGCTTCGACGCTTTGTGCCATCTCGAAATAGCGCTGTTCCCATTCGTGAATTCGCTTCACCAAATGCTCAATATAGAGATCACGCTCGTTAACTTCGGAATCCGAGGGCAACGGAGCCGCCGGCGGCGCTGGGGTGGCTGCCATCATTTCTGCGAAGTCTGGTCTTGCACGAATGCTGGTCGGTTGATCATCCCACGACACCGCGCGGAACTCATTGGTCGGCTGGCGTTCGCGTTCATCGCTGGGTTCAACGAGTTCATCAAAAACGGATTGATCGTCTCCCAACTCACGCATGGGGGCGGTCTGAAGATCATTTATGACCTGACCAAGGCGCTCAACGAGGCTGTAGTAGGGCAGGTGGATTTCGGCGAGCGGCGGGGGCGGGCATTGCTCTTGAGAACAAAAGAAGATCGATACGGCCCCGGTTTCCGCCTCGTTGGCGCAAAGGCGGTGATCCGAAGGGACCCAGCGTCCCGAATCCGCGTTGGGCGCTGCTTGAATCCAAGCACCGCTGTTCTGGCCGTCGTCGATTTTTCGGACGGAATCACCGGATTCAGTGCCGCTGTCGAACACAAATGTGAGCATCGGACGTTGAATCACCGACTGAACTTGCTTGAATTGCTCCTGCAACTCTCCGATCTGCGGAACACGCGCGCTCGTGCGGAAAAGGTCAATTTTCTCACCGCTTTCTGCATAGCCATAACGTGGCAACACCGACTCAATTCCCGGCAACGTGGAGCGCTCAACCGCACAGACGTATTCCCCGCCAGGCTTCAGTACGCGTTGTACCTCCTGGAGCAGACTTGGGTCCGTCACTGGGGACGCTGGGTCCAGACAGACCACCACGTCAAACGTGCCGTCAGGGAAATCCAGTTCCTCCCAAAACATCACGTGGAAATCCAGACCCGGTTTGGCGTGCTTCATCCGACCCAGCTCAAGCACGGCGGGGCGATGATCGATTGCGTCGACCATCTCTGCACCCAACTCAAGCAGCAACGATGAGCCAATACCTGTGCCGCATCCGATGTCTAGAACGCGTCGCCCAGCGACTCGCTCGGAAAGTAATACGTAGCGAGGCAGCAATGCGTGCCATTCGCCTTCGAGCGTGTGCAAACCGAAGTAACGATTCATGTGCTGTGCCATGGGTTTGAGGACCCGCGGATTATAAGGCTGTGCGCGAAGGTGACGCAACCCAATTAGGCGCTTTAGATGCGAATGGAATACCCAGCCATTTGACTTTGCTTGTTAGGCGTATTGATTTACAAGCGAGCCAGCTTCGCTTGGCCTACCCACGGGAGCCCCAGATGAAACGTACCGAACTTACCAAGAAGACCGCTGCCAACAAGGGCTTTGCTGCCCTCGGGGTGGCGACTTTGACGATTCTTATGGCGTGGCTGCTATCGCCTCTCATGCTCATTGTTGGCGCCCCGGTCACGGCATGGATGACGTACCGATGGTTTCAATATCGGGCGAAATGGGGACTTCGCTTTTAGGGAGAAAATATGTTCGATCGTGCAAAATTGACTGCACTGCAATTGTTGCCAAAAAACGCTGTGAGCCGCGCGCTCGGCTTTATTTCTGATGTTCCGTTGCCCTCTGGGGTCCGCACGGTCGTGAACTCTGGTTTTGCGTCTGCGGCCGGGATTGATGTTTCCGAAGCCGAACGGGCCCCTGGCTCCTATTCCAGCCTCAACGCGTTCTTTACACGACGCCTCAAGGAAGGATCACGCGATATTGACAGCACGCAAAACGATCGACTGGTTTCTCCATGCGATGGACGCCTGTCGCATTTCGGGCCGATCACTCGGCAGACGCTGGTGCAAGCAAAAGGTCGCGATTATCGCCTCGTTGATCTCCTCGATTCGGGGGGGGACGCCGCTGCATTTGTTGATGGTCATTTCGCGACGATCTATTTGTCTCCGCGCGATTATCATCGGGTGCATTTCCCGGTTTCAGGATCTGCGGTCAAAGTCGCCTACATTCCGGGACATCTCTTTCCGGTCAATCCATTCGCAGTCGAGAACGTCGATCAGCTCTTTGCCGTTAACGAACGTTTGATTACCTACGTTGAGAACGACCTCATGGGACGTGTCGGCGTTGTCATGGTGGGCGCCACGTGTGTCGGCCGAATGACCCTCGATTTCCACGAACATGTGACCAATGGTCATCTTCGTCGTCGTGAAGATTTTGAACTTTCCACGCCACTTGAATTCATGGCCGGCGACGAATTGGGCATGTTTAACCTAGGCTCAACCGTGGTTCTTGTGATTGCAAACAACAAGTTCCGCTTTGACTCTCATTTGAGTGAGGGCCAACCCGTGCGCATGGGTCAACGTCTTGGCCACGTGCAGGCTTGAGAACGTGCGGGGAAAGACTTGTGGCAGGTCGGGGTGTGGTATAGACTCGGCGTGCTTTAAACATCATCCATCCGGGATGCTGCCGGTGGTTCATACTCCCGGCGTAAAGAGTCGACTGTAGGTCTGCGAGGAGGCCCTCAACGTGTCCAACTCCGCTGATAATTCGCCGAGCATTCACTCAAATCTCGACGAAGACAGTGATGTGATCGAACTGACCGAAGAGGTCGGTTCCACGGCGCCCGCTATGGACGATTTGGCCTTCGCCATACCTGAATTCAAGATCCCAACGGGACAAACCTCTCCGGTTTCGAACGATGCGGACGAGTTTCAGGATGGTCCAGAAGAAGCCTTTGATCGTGAAGAGCTTGTGCGAACCGTGAGAATGGAAGCATTCGACCGTCACCAACTTGAACTCCTCGATGCCGTCCGGAAGTGGTCGATCAGCGCGCATTTGCGCGATCAACGCTTCGCACCGGATATCTTGGTTGGCCCGCCACGCGTTTTGACGAAGAAGTGGCAGGATTCCGTCGTGATCTCTGCAGATGACGCTCAGCCAGGGGCGTCAAATCCGGACACCCGCAACTCCATCGCGGAAACCGTTCGAACGAACACTATTTCTGATGAAGACGTTGCGCGCTCAAAGCTGCAGAACGAACCCCAATTTGACCGTGACGCTGAATTGACTGTCCCAAGTCTTCGCGCCATGCAGAGTGAAGCGACAGACGATCGTTCTCTCCACACGGAACCGGCACAGTCGGCACCGCCAGTGAGCGATCCTGAAGACTTCCCAATCGACGACGCCCGCGACTTGGAATCGGAGGATCTGCCAGAGCTTGAACTCGACAGCGAGATCCTTGAGGACGCCACGCCGTTGCCCCAGCCTCCGCCGAAACCTGATTTTCCGGAAGTCCGCACGCCCAGCCGTGCTCGCCAGAATACCCAGCCTGTTCCTGCACGCCGCAAAGACTCCAACGCCGAGGCGGAAGACGACATCAGTGGTATTGTTCAGGAATTGCTCGACGAAAAACCCAAGAAGGTTCCCAACGCTGCAGAGCTTAAACGAGCCAACTGGTTCGTGGACGTTTTCACCGAGGAGTACCTGCGAACTTTGCCGAAGGATATCGCCCGGCAAACAGAGGTCGAGACCGAGTTCATTCTTGAATCCCTCGGGGTTAAGAAAGGAGCGCGAATCTTCGATCTAGCTTGTGGCTTTGGCAGGCACTCGATCAACCTGGCTCGCCGGGGTTACGAGGTGGCAGGTCTTGATCTGTCGATGGCAATGCTCCAGCGGGCCCTCACTGAGGCGCAACGGCATGCGTTGTCGATTAAGTTCATCCATGGCGACATGCGTGAACTTAATTTCAACGAGATCTTCGACGCCTGCTTCTTGTGGCAGACCTCGTTCGGCTATTTTGATGATCGGACGAATTTCAAAGTGTTGCAGGGTGTGCACCGAGCGCTTAAGAGCGGTGGACGCGTTCTGATTGACATGGTCAATCGCGACTACGTTGTGGCGGAAATGCCCTCTCGTACGTGGTGGGAAGGTGTGGAGTGTGTGTTCCTTGAGGAGGTCGAATTTGATTACGAGACCAGCGTCCTGCACACCAAGCGCTCATTCATCTACGAGGACGGTTCGCCGCCTCAAGAATTCAACTCCTACATTCGGTTGTATTCTCTCCATGAACTGAATCAGATCCTGAGCATCGCGGGATTCGATCTACTCGAAGTGACGGGAGATCTCTCGCATCGAGGCAGCTTCTTGGGGCCAAACTCTCACAGCATGATTCTGCTGGCCGAAAAACGCTGATTGGGCGCGACGCGCTCCGGATACAAAAAAAGGCGCCGTTAAGGCGCCTTTTTTGCGATTATTTCGTGGGAGTCTATTTGGGTTCGACGACGGGCATGTCATCGACGAAGTCGAGCAAGAGCAGGCCGTCTTCAGTGGCCACGAAACCTTGAGCAACCTTCGAATAGGTGCCCTTGAAGACGTGACTTTGTCCTTCCTCAATCTTCGACTTCTTGACGAAGTCATCGTCAAATCCAACGATTCGCAGCACCTTCTGAGCATCCGCATCGTCTTTAATGAAGAGATTGGGCTCAGGGCAGGGCTCTCCTGACTTCTTCGTCTTCTTCGGGTCGCATGGTGTCGAGATCTTCACAATCAAGCCCTTCACATCGACCTTCTGGTCCATGTGGTCTTCTTGATGGTGAATCAGTCCTTCGACGCGCATCGATCCGTCTGCGTTTTTCTCAGGAATCGTAAAGCCACTCGATGGAGGCGGATCGGGCAAATCGACTTTTGCAGGTGGCAAGGTCTCGTCGATCTTGTCTTCTTCCACGACCACAGTGGGGGCCGGATCACATGCGAGAAGCAAAGTGACCGACGTGAGGGCCAGTATCCAAGGGCCAAGCGTCTTACGCATCGTTTTCCTGGGGCGATTACGGATCATTTTCGTGCCGCTTCGGCAGCGATCGTGAAACCGTTGTACTCCTGTTGATTGATGGCTTGCAGGATATCGTAAAAATAGTCCTCGCGAACGTCCAAGTAGCTGAACGTTGATTCGAGGGATACCTGTCCGAAATCCTCAGGGTCCATACCGGCGAGTTCGCACAAGATATCGACGACTCCCGTGGGGGAATCGACGCGATTCTTGCCGACGTTTATCCACATTTTCGACCAGTGTCGCGTCGGTTTAGGCACTGCGACCGGTTCTTCGGTACGCTCGCGCCGGTCCGGGCGGCGATCTCGCGATCGTCCTCCGCGTCGACCGTTTCGGTCAGACGACGGTGCATCGCTGCGCTCAGGCCGTTCGGCCCTTGGAGCTGTCTTGGTCGATTCGTTCGCAGTGGCGGGAGCGGAGTCGCGGCTTTCACTGCGACGTCGTCCTCGTCGGCTTCGTTCTGGTCGTGCGTCCGACTCGGTGCGCTCAGCACGCTCAGGTCGTTCAGCACGCTCAGGTCGTTCAGCACGCTCGGGTCGTTCAGCACGCTCGGGACGTTCAGCACGCTCAGGACGTTCAGCACGCTCAGGTCGTTCAGCACGCTCAGCACGCTCGGGTCGTTCAGCACGCTCCGTGTTTGACGATGGCGTCTCGACATCGGATTCACCGCGTCGTCGACGTCGTCGTCGACGACCTTGTTCGATCGGAACATCGGTGTCGTCGACATCTGCATTGGCCGATCGTGCCGAAACTGCCGCGGCCGGACGTTCCCGGACCTGCTCGACATCGACATCAGCCGTCACAACCTCGGCTTCTACATGCGCAGGAGCGGGGGTCGGAGCGGGACGCGGTGCGGGACTCGATGAGCCTGTACCCGCATTCGCAGCCACAGCCAAAAGCTTAGCGATGAAACGGAGGCGGTCGGGATCTTCTTTACCCACGAGCGACTCGGCCACACCAAGTTGAGCTCCATAGGCAAGGCCGTCCATGCCATCGATCTTGTTGACCATCGCTTGGACGCAACTCTTCTGACGCGCTTCCATGATGTCGCGAGCCGACGGCAAAGGGCGTTGAGTCATCGGGAATTTGTAGAGTTTCTTGATGTTGATCAAGTTACCCATTTCACGAGGAGACACCAGGCTCAGCGCCTTGCCTTTCTTGCCTGCTCGCCCGGTTCGACCCGTACGGTGGATATAGACCTCCGCACTGTCTGGAAGCGTGTAATTGATGACATGCGAGAGGTCCGAAATGTCGATGCCTCGAGCCGCGACGTCCGTGGCTACCAGGAAATCGATCTTGTTGTCTCGCAATGCTGCCAGCGTGCGCTCACGCTCTTTCTGTGGCAGGTCGCCGTTCAATACGTCGGCACGCATGCCGTGTCGTTTCAAGTACTTCGAGAGTGTGAACGTATCGTCTTTAGTATTGGCAAAGATGATCGCGTTTTCAGGCTGCTCGAATTCAAGAATCGCAAGCATATCCCGCACGCGACTCACGCCGCGAACGCTGATGTAGCTGTGTTCGACATCCGCGGCAGCCACGTGGGCGCCCGAAAGCGTGACGAACTCAGGGTAGTAGAGCATGTTGCTGGCGAGCGCCTTGATTTCTGCAGTGATCGTCGCAGAAAAAAGCAGGCTCTGACGTTCTTCGGGCAGGTATTTCAAGATCGCATTGAGATCTTCAGCAAATCCCATCGACAGCATCTCATCCGCTTCGTCGAGGCATAACACTCGCAAGTGCTCCAGCGACAAGTTGCCACGGTTGAGGATATCGAGCAGGCGGCCAGGAGTCGCACACACAATGTTAGCTTCCGCGAGATCTTCGTATTGCCGATCGTACGACGCACCGCCGTAGATTGTCGCCACACGGATCGCCTTGTGCGCACCAAGTCGCTCGAACTCTTCGGCAACTTGTTTCGCGAGCTCGCGGGTAGGTGCCAGTACCAATCCTTCAATGCGACCCGGACGCGGATCGACCATTTCGAGGATCGGGATGCCGAACGCCGCTGTCTTTCCCGTGCCGGTCTGCGATTGAACGATCAGGTCAATGCCCGCCATGCCAAGTTGGATGGTCGACGTCTGAACCGGAGTGGGGGTGATGTAGCCCACGTCTTTGAGCGCGCGAAGCATTTCGTCACTCAAGTAGAAATCTTCGAAACCTTTCTTATGCAGATCGACCATGTACCTGTTCTCTTATCGGCCAACTTGGGCCTGTTCACTTTGATCGGGACGCGGTTTCCATAGCGAACTCAGCGCATACACGCAAGCACGCGGGTGGAGCGACCGCGATTATTCAGATTCCTGGCGGATGTGCCAGAGGATTCGTTCCGCCTGCTCTTGCAGGCCTTCTGGAAGATTTGAGGTGCGTGCATCCTTGAATGGCACGATCTCTTCCACATTTGGAAGCGACACCGGCGGGAATCCATCCGCGGCGTGCAACACAAGCTGAGGGGCAGTGAAGGGGAGACGTGAATCCATGCGCGCACGGATCACTTCCTTTCGCTTATTTAACTCGCCGATCCACCCAGAGCGAACCTCAACATCAAGTTTCCCATCACTCAAACCAACAGGTCGCGTGTGAAGGGCGATGTCGGGGCCAACCAAAGTGGTCCAGCATTCGACAAATAGATTCAGAGTCGGGGGTCGCTTGGCAGCGGTCCAGGCCTCTTTCATGAGATCGGAGAAAGCGTTGCTCATCCAGCGAGTGCCTTCTCGATGCGTTCACGCACGGCCGAGGTCGATCCGACACCATCTACATGGTGCAGGATTCCTTTGCTGTCGTAGAACGGGATGATCGGCGCTGTTTCCGAATGATACTTCCTGAGTCTCGCTCGACAGGCTTCCTCAGTATCGTCTTTTCGCTGGGTGACACGCTCAGCCACGTCAGCTGGAGGTGGATTGAACGTCAAGTGGTAGATTTCGCCAGTCACTGGATCCGTGCGACGACCTGTGATGCGCTCTACGATGAACTCATCTGCAACTTCGATTTGGACCACGGCGTCGAGCGTGACGTTTGCGTCGATCAGCGCTTTGTCGAGTGCCTCAGCCTGAGGCCGGGTGCGCGGAAACCCATCGAGCAAAAAACCTTTGCTGCAATCGGGCTTCTGAATTCTCTCCAAAACCATGCCAATAACGACCGCGTCTGGAACCAGACCGCCAGCTTTCATAAATACGTCGGCCTCTTGGCCTAACTTCGTCCCTTCAGCAACAGAGGCTCGCAACATATCTCCCGTAGATAGGTGCGGAATAGAATAGGTTTCTACCAAGAATTTAGCCTGAGTACCTTTGCCGGCGCCCGGTGGGCCCACGAGAATCATTCGCATTTCTTTTCTCCATCATCGTCAGACGCAGTTGTTAGCACTTTTGCGTCTTTGGCACCAGATGTGGAGCTTCTGCAAACGAATGGACAAAACATGTTGACAGCCACGCGAGTGGTTGGTACCTACTCATCCCTCGCTACGGTGAGCAGACAGGCACATAGCTCAGTGGGAGAGCACTACCCTGACACGGTAGGGGTCCGCGGTTCAATCCCGCGTGTGCCTATAACAATCACAAACGTGGTTGAATTGATGGAATCGCCCTTCGGGGCGGCCATCAGAAAAAGCCGAGGGGTAAAGTCTCGGTAAAGAGCAGGATTTCTGGTCCTGCTTTTTTTGTGTCAGTAATTGAGGAGATATTCAGGTCTATGGCCGAAAAAGAACCACGTGTTAACCGTCGTATTCGGGGACCCGAATTACGCGTCATTGATCCTGACGGCGAACAGCTCGGAATTATGGATATCGAGGATGCGCTTGATCGTGCTGAAGAAGCCGGGCTTGACCTGGTGGAAGTAGCGCCGATGGCGAAACCTCCCGTTTGTCGCATTATGGACTACGGGAAGTACAAGTATCAGCAGAAGAAACGTTCTGCTGAGGCCAAGAAGAAGTCCGCTCGAGTCGAACTTAAAGAAGTCAAACTTCGTCCTAAGACAGACGATCATGACTTCTTGACCAAGGTTCGCCATGCCAGGAGCTTCTTGGAAGAAGGCAACAAGGTTAAGTTCACGATCATGTTCCGTGGACGCGAGATCACTCACCCTGAAATCGCAGCCAAGATGCTCGTTCGTGCAGCTGAGTTACTCACTGACACGGCGGACGTGGAACAGGATGGTCGGCTTGAAGGTCGTAATATGACCATGATGTTGTCCCCTCGAGTCGCTAAGACAGAATGAGCATTTGACGCTTGACGTCGCTCTTCTGCCCCGCATATAGTGCGCGCCCTCGCTCGTTTGAGTGAGATTTGAAATACCTTGTTGATGTCGGATGACCGGCTCAACGCAACAACCCCTTCGGAGGCCGTGATGCCGAAGATGAAATCACACCGAGGCGCTGCGAAGCGCTTCAAGATTACGAAGTCGGGACGAATTAAGTTCCGCCGCTCGTATCGAAACCACATTCTTACGAAGAAGAGCGCAAAAAGAATGCGTCACCTGCGTAAGGCTGGGTATATGAAACCGATGGATGGAAAGAAGATAATCATGCTTCTTCCCTACATGTAAATTAGAATTGATGCCGCATTAATGTGCGGCAGTGAAGTCGAGGTTTAGCCATGCCACGTGTAAAACGAGGCTTCAAAGCGCGCCGTCGCCGCAACAAGTTTCTCAAAGCTGCAAAGGGCTATCGTGGCTCGCGCAGTAAACTGTACAAACACGCCAAGCAAACCGTTCATCGGGCTTGGAAGTATGCGTACCGCGATCGACGCCAACGTAAACGTGATTTTCGTAGATTGTGGATTACCCGCATCAACGCTGCAGCGCGCCTTCACGGGCTCTCATACAGTCGCTTGATCGGTGGACTCCATCGCGCAAATATCGAACTTGATCGCAAGATCTTGGCCGAGATTGCCGTCTTCGACGCAGCAGCATTTGGCAAGGTTGCCGAGGCCGCACGCGCAGCGAAGTGAATCTTTAGTGCTTGTACGAACGGCCCCGCGAACCAAATTTGGATTGCGGGGTTTTTCGTTTCTTGAATCTTGAGGTCGCCATGGATACGCAGCAATTGATCGCGCAGCTCAATGCGCTTCAACAAGAAGCTGTTTCTGCCCTTACGGACGTCGATCGGATCGAAGATGCGATCCAGGTCAAGAATCGTTATCTGGGACGTAGCGGTGGGGTGCAGGACCTGATGAAGTTCCTGCGGGATTTACCTCCCGACGGTAAGAGGGAGGTTGGGCAGGCCTCAAACGCATGTAAGAACGCGATCGAAGATGCCTACCGTACCCGTGTCGAGTTTCTCGAAGCTCAGGAGTTGGAGCGTAAACTCGCCGCCGAACGCGTCGATATTACGTTGCCGGCGAGGTCTCATGTCCAACATGGGGGTCATCCGATCGCCACGATTCAGTGGGAGCTCATCGACCTTTTCTCCGAGCTAGGTTTCGAGGTCGCTGATGGTCCTGAGATCGAGTCCGACTATTACAACTTCGAGGCGTTGAATTTCCCGCATGATCACCCAGCAAGGGACATGCAGGATACTTTCATGCTCGACGATGGACACCTCTTAAGGACACACACCTCGCCCGTTCAGATTCGAACGATGCTCTCCTATGATCTTCCGATCATGGTGATCTCGCCAGGTCGCGTTTTTCGATGCGACAGCGATATTACCCACAGCCCTGTCTTTCATCAGGTCGAGGGATTGCACATCGATGAGGGCGTGACCATGCGTGATCTTTTGGGAACACTGAACGCGTTTGCTGAGCGCTATTTTGGGTCTGGAACGCAAGTTCGGCTACGTCCGAGCTTCTTTCCTTTCACCGAACCCAGCGCGGAAGTGGATATCGGATGTGTGTTTTGTGCTCAGGCTGGCTGTCGCGTGTGTAAAGGCACGGGATGGATCGAGATTCTGGGGTGCGGGATGGTCGATCCGAACGTTCTTGAAGAAGCAGGCATCGATTCTTCCAGATACTCGGGCTACGCGTTTGGAATGGGGGTTGAGCGCATCGCGATGCTGAAGCTCGCTGTGAATGATATCCGCCTATTTTTCGAGAACGACCTACGGTTCTTGCGACAATTCTGACGAACGGGAGTCGGAACGATGAAAGTTTCTTGGAAATGGCTCGAAGATTGGGTCGACCTTAGTGATATTGCTCTTGATGATCTAACGGCTCGCCTGAATTTGGCAGGGCTTGAGGTCGCGGGCGTGTCTCACGTGTACGATCCAAAGATCGTGATTGGTCGCATTCTAGAGATCAATGAACATCCGAAAGCCGATAAACTGGTGATGTGTCGCGTCGATGTTGGAGATGGGGTGGTGCGCAATATCGCGTGCGGCGCCAAGAACATGAAGGCCGGGGACGTCGTCCCCGTGGCTTTGGACGGCGCGCGTCCACCCGGCATCGATTTTGAAATCGTCTCTCGTCCGGTAGCAGGTGTGGTGTCAGAAGGCATGCTCTGTGCGGAAGAGGAGATGGGCCTTTCAACTCAAAGCGATGGCCTCTGGATTCTGCCTCAGGATTTGACGATCGGGCAGAACGCCTACGATGCGACGGATTCACGTGACGTGGTGATCGAGATCGAGCTTACGCCGAATCGTGCTGATTGCCTGAGTCATGTCGGCATCGCGCGAGAGATCGCAGCTCTCTTTGGTCGGTCGCTGGGATCAGCAAAACCATTTCCTTTCGACGATTCCGCGGAGCCGATCGCATCGGTGACCAGTCTCAGCGTCAAGGATGAGGAAGCTTGCCCACGTTACGGCATGGCCGTGATCGAAAATATCGTGGTCGGACCAAGTCCCGCGTGGCTGCGTCATCGACTTGCCGCGATTGGCGTGCGCAGTATTAATAGCATTGTCGACGTGACCAATTACGTTCTGATGGATGTTGGCCAACCACTTCATGCGTTTGACCTTGATCGTTTGGACGGCGGCATTGTTGTTCGACATGCGTTCGCGGGCGAGAAGCTTTCGGGGATCGACCACAAGGAGCATGCCTTGGAAGAACGCGACCTTGTGATCGCAGATTCGAAGAAAGCGGTGGCGATCGCGGGTGTGATGGGGGGCGAAGGTACAGAAGTGACGTCGGAAACGACGCGAGTTCTGATCGAATGCGCTCAGTTTCAACCGACGACCGTACGAAAGACAGCGAAACGGCTGGGCCTTCACACCGAATCGAGTCATCGATTCGAGCGTGGCATTGATTCGGCGGCGGTTCAGCGGAATCTTGAGTTAACCGTTGGCTTGATGGTGAAAGCCCAGGCGGAGCGGGGGACCCCTCTTGTTCGCCGCGGACGTCTATACCAAGAGGCTAGTCCGTTCGTTGCGGCTCAAGTAAATGTTACGAGCGCCCGCGTGAATCAAATCCTGGGCACGGACCTCAACACGGACGATGTCAGCGGTATTTTGAACAGCATCGGCGTGACCAATCAAGTCAATGCCGGCGTTGTTGAGGCCAGCATTCCGCCATGGCGTCCCGATCTTGAACGCACGATTGACCTCGTCGAGGAAGTCGCGCGAATTAACGGATACGACAAGTTGACCCCGACTCTGCCTCGCATTCCGATGGGACATATCCATCGGACGAAGGTAGCTCCTGGTCATCCACCGACGATCATCTCGCGTCGCCGTCTGGCGCATTCCAGACGCGTTCGCCAGGTGTTATTGGGTGCTGGTTTGGCTGAGGCGATGAACTATTCATTCTTTGGTGAAGCCGATCTTGCTCAGCTTAAACTCGTAGATGGTGATGCGAGGAATATGGCACGAAAAGTGGCCAACCCACTTGCCGCAGACCAAGCATTAATGCGCACCAGCCTTGTTCCGGGTCTCTTGAAGGCGCTCTGGACTAACGTCTCCAGAAAATACGATCGGATCGCATTATTTGAGGTGGGACGAGTTTATTTTCCCGATCGCGAATACGAACGCGTCGCGGGTCTGGCTGTCGGCTCACGTCTTGGACATGTTGGAGAGCTCAGAGATTGGGATTTCTATGACATGAAGGGCATCGTCGAGACGTTGGCTGAGCCGTTTTCGGGGCAGGGCCAATGGCGAGTTCCTGCAGTCTTGGAGCCTTTTCTTCATCCAGGAGTGCAGGCGGAGTGGGTGCTCGATGGTCGCGTGATTGCTCAGGTGGGGCAACTGCATCCCTTGATCGCCCGAGAGATTGGCGTGGACGATTCAGTGTTCGTTTTTGACATTGATTTGGACCGGCTGCTTGGGACCTTGGAAGCGGTTCATAAATATGCCGCTCTTGCGAAATTCCCCGCGGTGCAGCGCGATTTCGCGTTCCTGGTGGACAAGGATTGCACTTTTTCCGATGTGGAAAGTGCCATTCGTGCAGCCAGCGAACTTCTGGAAACAGTGAACCTCTTTGATGTGTATTCAGGGGCTCAAGTTCCCGAAGGCAAACAAAGCTACGCGATCTCTGTGGCCTATCGCAGTTCTGAAAAGACTTTGACGGAAGCGGAAATCACAGCCATCGATGCCCAGATCGTGGCAGAAGTGGAACAACGAACGGGTGCAACCCTACGTTGATTTCGCAAATTCGTCGCAATTCAAAAAGCCGCACTTGAACAGTGCGGATGTCGAGATTACAACACCACTGGAAAAAAACCGTATTATCCGGTTTGTGTACACGGAGCAGTAAAATGACGATGACAAAAGCCGGTATCGTGAATTACGTTTATGAAAACGTAGGCGTGAACAAGAAAGAAGCCACAGATTTCGTGGAAGCAGTTTTCGAGACGATGAAAGAGACTCTCGAAGGCGGCGATGCCATCAAGATCAGTGGATTTGGTAAGTTTGAAGTTCGAGAGAAGGGCAAACGCGTGGGACGAAACCCACGTACCGGAATCGAAATCGAGATTCCCGAAAGACGCGTTCTGCGTTTCAAGATCAGCCAGGTACTTAAGACCGAGCTGAACGACTAGACGCCAGCAGCATGGATGCTGCGGCAAGATGACCATGGAGGGTTACATGTCAGCGATCGAGATCCCCAACAAATCTTCATTCAAGATTGGTGAAGTTGCTGAGTTATTGTCTCTGGAGGCCTACGTACTTCGGTACTGGGAGACAGAGTTTGACCAGCTGAAGCCACGTAAAACTCGAACGGGGCAGCGTGCTTATGCTCGGGGGGACATCGAGGTTCTTCTGAGAATCAAGGCGTTGCTCTACGACGACATGTACACCATCGCAGGCGCGCGCAAGCAGCTTGAGGGCGGGGCGCGCCGTCCGTCGCAATCTCCATCTGACTCAGCCGAAAATTCGCAGATGTTAAGTGAGCTTACGAGCTTGCGAAGCAGGGCGCGCGAACTTGAGATGGCCAACCAGGCTCTCGACGGCGAGGTTGAGACTCTTCGGGTTCGTGTCAGCGAACTCGAATACATTGATCAGTCCATCGTGTTCTTTCCGTCTGCAGTTAATGCAGAGGTCGATGAGCTGAAATCCAAGATTGCCGAGCTTGAAGACGAAAACTCCCTTCTTCAGGGACGTCTCGGGCACCGCGACCAATCACGTCGGCATTCTCTGGCGTTGGTTCGCCGCGAGTTGGAGACGATGTCTCGACTGGCAGTCGGCTGACACTCCTCTGGATCTTCCGATCCGCCCAAATTTCACATTTGATCGCTTCGGGGTCGGGAATTTTGTCCCGACCTCGATTGTATGTCTGCATGATTGCGTCGAACCCCTCAGAAATCTGTAAAGAGATTTCGCCCGGGTGTGACAGCTATGTCATGATGTGCGGATAGGTGGACGATGAAGAAAGGGCGTACTTTTGGAAAAGCCAAG
Organism: uncultured Bradymonadales bacterium; assembly: GCA_964394615.1. Taxonomy (GTDB): domain Bacteria; phylum Myxococcota_A; class Bradymonadia; order Bradymonadales; family Bradymonadaceae; genus JBFFMO01. Next base: position 178,264 of record CAYMYJ010000006.1, read on the forward strand.
TATATACGCCACTTCGTCCCACTGTGCGAAAGGGTGGCACGGAAAGTGCCTCCTAGAACGGAAGATGGAGCACAGCCTCCTCGTTGATAATGTGTACAAAAAAGCGATTGGTTTTTCAAATCAGATCGTGGCGCATTTTAAGGCGAAGAGTTTGTGATTTGATTGGTGACCCAGAACGAAGGTGCAGCCGTGGGCGAAACAAGCAGTTCGACAAAGTCCAATGGTACCAAAAACCGACTGAACTCCGAGGATGACTTCATCGGACTCCGTACTGCGGAGAGACGCCGTGTGAAGTTGAGCTCGGATGACGAGGTCGCTGAGTGGAAAGATGGTTTTGACCCGGTGAAGATGTATCTACGTCGCATCGGTCAGGTCAGCCTTCTTACCCGCGAAGGTGAGGTCTCGATTGCCAAAGAAATCGAGGCAGGCAGAGAAATTATCTTCGATTGTATCGTGGGATGCGATGCGGGCATCGAGTTGATGCTCGCGCTTCCAGACCGCCTTCGGGCCGGCACGGCTCGCGCCAGGGAAGTCTTTGACGAGTATTCGCCAAGCGACGAAGGCAGCGACAGTCCTGTGGCACCAGACGTGTTCAAGCGCTTCGATCGTCTGAAGAAGGCGCACGTATCGTATAAAGATGCGATTGAGATGAAACCGTCGGACAAGAAAAAGGCGCCATCTGAGGCCGATCTTGCCGCGATCGAAAAGAACACCGAGCGCGCAAAGCGTCGATTGGTTAAGGCAGTCAAAGAGTGCCGGCTATCGCAACGATTCTTGATTGAAGTCGTGGGGCACCTGAAAAAGGGGCTCGTGAGTATGGACCGCGCAACTCGCCGTTCATGGGATATTGCCTCAAACCTCAAAATCGAAGTGAGCGTGCTAGAGGCTGCCGCAGACACGTATATGGCCGGTGATACGGTCAATTACAAGAAGCTTAAGTGCGACGAAGAGTCCCTCATTGAATTCATCCAAGCCCGTGAGAGCGCGCGCGCTGTACGCGACCGCATCAGCCGGGAGCTCGGGATTGATGCTGATGTTTTGAGATCGCTCGTCTTGCAGATCAGTGCCGGTGAGCGTCGCGCGGAGCGCGGTAAGAGTGAGATGATTCGCGCCAACCTCCGACTCGTGGTGTCGATCGCCAAGAAATACGTGAACCGCGGCATGCACTTCCTTGACCTGATTCAGGAAGGGAATATTGGCTTGATGCGGGCCGTCGAGAAGTTCGAATACCAGCGCGGACACAAGTTTTCTACCTACGCAACTTGGTGGATCCGTCAGGCCATTACGCGTGCAATCGCTGACCAGGCCAGGACGATCCGTATTCCGGTTCATTTGATTGAGACGATTAACAGAATCGTGCGTACCTCACGCCAACTTGAACAGGAATTGGGCCGCGAGCCTGAGCCTGATGAGATTGCGCTCAAATTGGACATGCCGGTCGAAGCCGTTCGTCGGGCGCTCAGAATTTCTCGTCAGCCGGTGTCTTTGGAAACGCCGATTGGTGAGGATGACTCTCAGCTTGGCGATTTCATTGAAGACGAAAACTCGCCAAGCCCGATGGAAGAGGCTGTGGTTCAGGCGTTGCGCGACCAAACTCAAGAGTTGCTCTCTGGCCTGACACCCCGCGAAGAGAAGATTCTCAGAATGCGGTTCGGCATCGGCGAGAAGACTGACCATACGCTCGAGGAAGTGGGGCAGGACTTCAATCTCACGCGGGAGCGTATTCGACAGATCGAAGCCAAAGCGCTTCAGAAGCTTCGCCAGCCCAATCGTGCTGATGCCTTGCGACCGTTCTACGACGGCTCGCAGTAGTTTTTCAGGGCCCTACACCGACCCAGACCGACCCATCCGGGCCGGTTTCTTTTTTCCAAATTGGAACGTCGGCTTTGAGGCGTTCAATGACCTCGCGGCACGCTTCAAAAGCGGGGCCGCGGTGTGGGGATCCCACCACGATCACCACTGCCGTTTCTCCAACTCTCATAAGCCCGTGCCGGTGGTGAATCCCAACTCGGACCTGGAACTTTGTTTCAACGTCTGTTGCGACTTTGCAGAGTTGGCGAAGCGCCATCTCCTCGTAGGTCTCGTACTCTAAAGTCTCGACGTCTTGGCCTTCTCTGTGGTCACGAACGACGCCCTCAAAGACAACGAGTGCGCCGAATTCCGCCGCCGCGATGGTGTTGCGCAATTCCATCAAGTCCAGTGGCTCTGTGGTCAGTCGAATGCGTCCATTGCCACCGGAAACCGGCGGAATGAAAACCACCTCGTCGCCATCGCTAAGCCGCGTACTTCCTGGGCGAAACTCCTGATTCACGGCAAACCTCAAGATGGGTTTGAGTTCCGCGACATCGGGATGGAGTTCGACGATGGCGGAGAACAGATCGTCAACGGTACCGCCCTCAGCCAGGTCAAATGTCTCTTGTTGGGCGCCCGCTCGCTCACGAATGATGGCGAAATATCGAACGTTCACTTTCATGGTCACTCCTGCTCGCAAATCAGCGAATTTTTGACATCCCGATCATACGAGGGATGCTCTAACCACGCATGGATGCGTAATTGTCCCACGGAGGGAGCTGTGTCTACCGGTATTTCAAGAAAACCCACCGCCATATCCGACGAGCCTCGTCCGACACTTCAATACGGTGAGCGCCTCGGTCGTTATATCATTAACGGTTTTGCCGGCACCGGTGCGACGAGTTTCGTGTACCGCGCGCGTCGGGAGGACAGTTTTGAGCCGGTTGCCATCAAAGTGTTGCATCCTCATTTGATGAATGACGACGTGAAACGCAAGCGTTTCCTGCGCGAAGCTCAAATGATGATGGCGCTACGTCACCCCAATATCGTTCAATTTCATGAGATTATGGAGCTGGAAGACGAGGGCTTGGCGTTCGTGATGGAGTTTATTGAAGGGGAGACTCTGGAAGGCTGGACGAATGCAGGCGCGGTCGATGAGCCCACCTTAGCGTGTCTATTTGTCGACCTCCTTCGCGGCTTGGGTCAGGCACATCGTGTAGGCATCGTTCACCGCGACCTCAAGCCGGCCAATGTGATGATCACCGAGGAACACGGCCGCTATGTGGCAAAGATTATCGATTTTGGAGTCGCGAGGTTTTCGCAATCACCGACCGAGCCCGAGGACCGCACGAAGATCGTCGGGACTGCTGCTTATATCTCTCCCGAGGAAGTGCGCGACCCCGACACGGTCTGCGAGGCGTCAGATATCTACAGTGTTGGCGTGATGATGTACGAAGCCGCCTGCGGCCGTCGTCCATTTGAAGGATTGGCAATTCGTGACTTGATGCACGCCCACGCTGAAACTGTGCCGGCGTCGCCGAGAAGCCATAATCCAGATCTTACCAGCGGATTTGAAAGGGTGATTCTTCGTACACTGAGCAAGTCTCCGGAGGGCAGATTTCGTTCGGCGCGCGAATTGATCGTTGCCCTTGAACACGCCATGCACGAGGACCCATCTGAGGTGCTTTCGAGCGAGGGGTTGGCCGATATTCAGACTCAGGAGTGGAGTCGGGCATTGGATGTTTTGCCCCTCGATCCCGACGAGCGCGCGCAAAGCCTGGCTTTCATTGACTACTTTCGTACGTATTTGATGTTTGCGCTGACTTTCGTCATGAGCACCGGCGTGCGTGGTGATCATGCGGATCCTCACTATTTAAGTCGTAATGATTCGTCGCTTCCCTATAGCTGATGCGGTCTTCCTGCCATTGCCTTGACACGTTCCTACGTTTCACTACACTTTGCGGCCTGACTTGAATTGTTGGCCGAACTGTGGCCACTTCGTCGCTGTTCCCAGCCTAAAGGTGTATCCATGAAAATCGTTAATCTTTCGTCATTATTGCGTTCCGGAATTATCTTTGGGGCACTGATCGCCTTTGCAGGCTGCGGCGATGACAGCGGTGGGAAAACGAGTAAATGCGGAGCTGGGACGGTTTTTGCGAGCGTTGGCGGCGTGACCGATTGTTACGATACGTGCGCGGACGGCGTCTGTGGAGTTGGCGCACGATGCGATACGGCGAATTCAATTTGCATCCCGATCGTGTCCACGAACAACACTGCGAGCCCGAATAACACCACGAATCCGAACATCCCGACGAATAACACGTCGAATCCGAACAACACGACGGGCACGAATAACACGACAAATCCGAACAACACGACGGGCACGAATAATACGACGGGCACGAATAATACGACGAACCCGAACAACACGACGAATACTAATAATACGACGAACCCTGACCCACAATTGGTGGCGCTTTGTGCTCAGGCGTGTGACCTGTTTTACGGATCCTGTATCACCGATAACTGCACCTTGACGCCGGATATCGTGCAGGCTGTCAACGACATCGAGTCGAACTGTCTGACAGGTGGCGCCAACGGCACGTCATGTGCCGAGGATGCGGCTGCTGATCCTGAGTTTCGTAGTGCGCTTGAACAACTGGTCACGCAGACCTGCGACGACGTGAAACCCCTGCGCTGCGGCGATTTTGGCCTGACTACCGAATGTGGATGTGCCACACCGTCGAATCTCGGTTCGGCTTGCACCACGAACACACAATGCAATGGCGGCGATTTGGATGGCTTTTGCATCAAGGCACTTGACCAAGATGGGAACCCGACTGGGTTTACCGGCGGATATTGCTCTGCAAATCCTTGCCCAATTCCAGAACAAGAACCACCAACGACTTATCGTTCATCAGCTTGTGGTGCTAACGGAGTTTGCCGCGTAATTGGGACCGTGGGAGATGAATTTGCGTACTGCGCGTCGACGTGTGGCCCGAGCTGCCGCTACAACGACGGTTATGCGTGTCAGATCATGGATCTGGAAGTATCTCCTGCCAACGAAGTCACGTTCCTTACGGGCTGCGCGCCGGAATGCACGTCAAATGCGGACTGTGGCACGACGGGCCGCTGCAACACATCGGGCGCGTGTGAACTGCCGTGCTCGACGACTCCTATCGGTGGAACGCAGGGAAATCCTTCGTTGGCTGACGTGTGTGTCTCCACAGGCGGAACGTGCCAGGGCACTGCAGGCAGCCAGTTCTGCGTACTTCCTTGAGCTGACCACAGATGAATCAGAAGTGCCCGGGAGACCGGGCTTTTTTGTTTCTTGTTTGCACACAGCAGCTTGCCGGTTATTCTGCCGGCCGAAACCATGAATCCTTGGGGGGATTATGACCGTCCGCGCGCTCATGACAAAATACAGTGATTTGATGCTCGCCGCGTCGGTTGTCTCGATGGTCGGGATGATGATCATTCCGTTGCCGACCTGGCTTCTGGATATTCTGCTCACCGTCAATGTTTCGATGTCGGTGACATTGTTGATGATCAGCCTCTACATCCCCAGCGCGATCCGGCTTTCGACTTTTCCCACGATTCTGCTGTTGACGACCTTGTTTCGCTTGGCACTCAACGTTTCGTCGACCCGGTTGATTCTTTTGAACGCCGATGCCGGTCAAGTGATTGAGGCTTTTGGTAATTTCGTGGTGCAGGGGAATTATGTCGTAGGTGGCGTGATCTTTTTGATCCTCACGATCATTCAATTTGTCGTTATTGCGAAGGGCTCAGAGCGAGTGTCGGAGGTGGCCGCCCGATTTACGCTGGATGCCATGCCGGGCAAACAGATGTCGATCGATGCCGACTTGCGTGCGGGGGCGTTCGATCTAAGCGAAGCGCGTCGTCGACGCGGCATCGTCCAGCGTGAGAGTCAGCTATACGGGGCGATGGACGGTGCCATGAAGTTCATCAAGGGCGATGCCATCGCTGGCATCATCATCACGGGCATCAACATTGTGGCAGGGATTGTCATCGGTGTGGCGCAGCGCGACATGGGCGCGGCCGATGCAGCCGGTGTCTATACGCTTTTGACCATCGGCGACGGCCTCGTTTCGCAGATACCTGCACTTCTAATCTCGTTGACGGCTGGCATCATCGTGACGCGAGTCGCTGATGAGGAAGAGAGCGATTTGGGGCGAGATATCGTGGGCCAAATCATCGCATACCCCAAAGCGATCGCGATCTCTGGGGGGCTGATGTTTGTATTCGCCATCATTCCTGGGTTGCCCGGGCCTCCGTTTTTTGCGCTGGCGTTGATTTTGGGATTTGTCGCAAAAAGCCTGATGACCCGCCCCGCGACTCAGGATGAAGTCGAGGAGGTGAGCACCGACGCAGAGGAGCAAGCCCAGAAATCTCGGGTTCTCTTCCCATCAGTAACTCCAATTGTTTTGGCGCTTGGACCTAATTTGAGCGAGAGGATCTCGGCCGAACGCATGACCTGGCTCCGTGACATGATTGGAACCATGCGTGAAGGAATCTTCTTTGAGACCGGCGTGAAGATTCCAGGGGTTCGGATTCGTACAGACAACCCAGCGGTGGGCGTGGATGGTTTTGGCGTCGAAATCGACGAGATTCCCATTCATCGCGCCACCATTCCGTTGGATCGACTTTTTGTGATCGATGCGCCGGCAACACTGGCCGCCTTTGGTGTCGAGGCGAGCGCCACTCGCCATCCGATCACGCGTCGTCCGGCGTCATGGGTGGGTGGGGAGCACGGTGACGTGCTTGCGCAGGCGAATCACCGCACGTGGGATTGCGCTGGATATCTGTTGATTGTTCTTACCGGCGTGCTCAAAGAGAGGGCCTCGGAGTTCTTGGGTGTGCAGGAGGTTCAGGCTTTGCTTGACCAGCTTGAGGGCCCTTTCCCGGCCGTCGTACAGGAGGTTGTTCCCAAGCACGTGTCGCTGCCTCAATTGACCGAAATCTTGCGGCGTCTGGTGGAGGAGGGGGTCTCGATTCGCAATTTGCGGGCGATCCTTCAGACGATTTCGGACCGAGGCAACGGTGAGCGAGACGTATTGATCCTGACCGAACGTGTCCGCGAGGGCATGGGGCGAGCCATCACGCACGCTTATGCGAATAACGGCCAAGTGGCAGCTTATCTGGTGGACCGTGGAATCGAAGACATGATTGCGGGCGCAATTCGCCAGAGCGGCGACGGCAGCTATTTGGCTTTGCCACCCGACCAGTCACGGCAAATCCTCGGTCAGGTTCGAGACGCCGTGCAACGAGACGTCGAGGTGGGGCGCACCCCGGTTTTGCTGACCGATCAGAGTGTCCGTCGCTACATGAAACGGTTGGTGTCGACCGAAATCCCCGAGATCGCGGTGTTGAGTTTTCAGGAGCTCGACCCAAGTCAGCGACTTCAGCCTATGGGGCGGATACAGCTGGCTTAGAACGCAGGCTCAACAGGCCAGTGGAGCTGCCCAGGAGCCAATCTACGGCTTCTCGTAAGGTTTGCCGCCTTCCGCTAGGGCTTGGGGCTTCGGCGAGCTCTACGAAGGCTTTATTATGCCACATGATATGTCCGGTCTTGGCGTCGATCAGTTTTGCCTCAAGATGTGAAATCACACACGGGTAGGCACTGACGGCGGGGGGATCGGTGATGGCATAGGGCGTAAAATCCTGCGCATCTTCCCTGCATATCGAGTCGGTCTGGTAGAGCACTTGAATCAGCAAAACTTGCTGTGCGTCGAGGTGTTTCGCGGCTCTCCGGGCTGCCGCGATTTCGGCTCCTTCGAATTCTGGCGCCCCTTCCTCAAAGAGGGAATCGAGTTCAACCCCGCGGTACCAGGCGTCCTCGACGTCTTTCCACTCATCGGCGAGTTGGGTTCGAACGACCTCCGGGGAGTCGACGTCAAAGCCGGCGCGCTGGAGCCAGACGACCGCGTCCCGATCGACGCTTCGTTCGATGACATTTCTTTCGTGGGCATCAAGACCAAATGAGTCCAATGAGAATGTGGGGGCAACGGAGATTTTGCTGACACGAGTGGCTTGATAGCCACTTCGGACGCCAGCTGGAGGCGCCGTGGCACATCCAGAAATCACGAGACAAATAAACAACCAATACTTCATGTTCAACCTACCCGGTTGCGTGCAAGGGTACTCGATGATAAACCATCGTCCAATGCCAGTGACGACGTGGAGGAACGCGTGATTAACTGCCCGAATTGCGGACGCGACAACGAAGACCATTACAAGTTTTGCCTCGGCTGCGGAACGGTATTGCCTCGACCCGAGGTCAAACCCGTCGCCGAAGTCAGCAACATGATTGCGTGTCCGCACTGCAGCGCTCAGGTTCCAAGCACGAATCGCTTTTGCGGCTCGTGTGGAGGTGCTGTTGCAGCACAGCCTGCAGCACAGCCAGCAGCGCCGGCGAAACCAGTCTACGATCCAGATCCTCCCCAGTCGGTGACGCAGCCGACCCCGGTGATGGCAGCGACCCCACAGGTGATTGCCCATCTGGTGGTCATCAAGCCGGACGGCAGCGAGGGTGCACGCATTCCGCTCACGCAAGATGACGCAACTTTGGGACGTTCCAGCACGCACGAAGTGTTGGCCGGCGACCCATTTTTGTCTCCTGAGCACGCCAAATTTTCGTACACGGGCGGAACCTTCACGGTGAACGACCTGTCGAGCCTCAACGGTGTGTTCATTCGCATCCGCGGAGAAGTCGAACTTGTCGACGGCGATTACATCCGAGTGGGTCAAGAGCTTCTGCATTTCCATCTGATGGGAAGTGTCCCTCCGATCGTTGAGAAAGCCCCTGAAACACTGACGGCAGGAAGCCCTGATACAGGCTACTGGGGCCGGCTCGCGTTGATCAGTGGTCCGGACCTTGAGAGCCGTGGCTTCGTGTTCAACGGCGACGAAGTGACCCTTGGCCGTGAAATTGGCGAAGTCTTGTTCCGAGACGACGGATTTGTTTCCGGGCGGCATGCTCGGATCGCCAGGGTCGAGAACAAAGTGTTCATCAAGGACCTTGGCTCAAGCAACGGCACCTATATTCGCATCCGGGAAGCCCACCGCGTGGAACCGGGCGATTTGATTCTGATGGGACAGCAGCTTTTCAAGCTGGTTCAAGCCTAAGAATCCCAGAGCCCGTGGCTTTTCAGGAACTTCTCGATTGCAGAATTGACGAGATCCGGGAGTTCCACGGGCGCTACATGCGTTCCTCCTGGCACCACCAGAAGTTGGCTGCCAGCGATACCATCATGCATTTCTAAAGACCGCTGGGTGGGTGTGAACGAGTCGAACTCGCCTGCAATCACCAACGTCGGGACGTCGATCGTCTCTAGAATCTCTTCTGCTGAGTGTTCGGCGAGTCCCTTGAGCATGCGCATGAACACCCGCAAGTCCATCTTTGCTACGTGTTCGAGGTAAGGCTGGAAGTCTTGCTTGCGGACAAATTTGGAATTGATTTCGCTTGTTCGAGCCGCGATGTGAAATGTCATCGGGCTTGGTGTCAGCGTTTGCCATAATGACTGAAGCCGCTCGGGTGCGAATCGAACTGCCTTTTCCAGGAATGGCAGGAGCGTCGCCAGCTTGTCGTGGTTATGGAACGTGTCCAGCGGTCGCTTGTAGGTTCCGCAAATTGGGATCAACGCTTCAACGCGCTCGGGGTAGAGCGCAAAAAACTGAAGAATGACTTGAACGCCCATCGAATGACCGGCAAAGACGGCCTTCTCGATATCGAGCTCATCAAGGACGGTGACCAAATCGTCGCAAAAATCTTCGACGTGGACGATGCCTTTTCGTCGGGGTTTTTCGCTGTTTCCGTGCCCGCGATAATGGGGGCGCACCAGCTGAAGGTGTTCGTAGAAATCGTCGATGACGTAGGGCCAGATGAACCCATCGCAGGCGAAACCGTCGCATAAAACGACAGGATGCCCGGATCCGACAGATCCCCACCACAGTTGTGTGCCGTCGATCTTCGAGCGAACGAAGCCTGACCTATCCACGGTGTGAGAGGAGTTGGCTAAGGGTGAACAAAGGCATGAGTGAAACGCCTTGAGCTTCGAGCGCGTCTGCGCCACCGGCTTCTCGATCCACCACACAGAGGGCGATTTTCACAACGAATCCAGCTTCGCGAAGGGCTTGAACCGCTTTCAGCGTTGAGCCAGCAGTGGTGATGACATCGTCAACGACGACAACCTCAGCTCCTTGGCCGACGCGAGAGGGGGCCTCGATTGCGCGTGCCATGCCGTGAAGCTTGGCGTCTTTACGCACGATGATGGCGTCGATCACGCTGCCTTGCAGGTGTGCGGCCACCGAGGTCGCCGTGACCAGCGGGTCGGCTCCCAAGGTTAGACCGCCACATGCAGTGGCGTCTGGCGCATGCGTGCGCATCAGGTCGAGGAACGCCTGCCCGATGGCAAGCGCGCCGTCGCCGGTGAGCGCGGTCTGACGAACGTCGACGTAAATATTCGACGTTGCCCCAGAAGCCAGCGTGAATTCACCGAATTTGACGCTTCGTTCAAGCAGAAGCTGGAGGAGAGAAGGGGGGTTCACTGCTCAGCGTCGGCAAGCCGTTCCATCAGGTCTTGTTTGGTTCCTGATACGGCAAGATCCAGGTTTTTGAGCCGATCTCTGAGCTCCTTCACCGTCATCGCGTCGTATTCAGACTCGCCGGCGTCCTCGGGTTCCGCTTCGACGGTCACCGTGGTGGTCGTTGCTGCAACAGGTGCAGCAGCTGTGACCGAAGGCGCTTTTGTGGATGCCGCGACGGGAGCTGGCGCTGGTGGTGTTACAGGTCGTGCAACAGGCTGCGTTCTGGCGCTCGTCACGGGTCGGCTGGTTGGGGCCGAAATTCGCGTCTGAGGCGCAGGCGCCTGGACATCCATCTCGACCTCACCGGCCAACTTGGCACCGTCATCCATGCGAATGATGGGCGCAACGAGGCGGGCCCGAACCCGTGAGCTCGCCGTCAGGTGGATGTATTCAGTGGCGGTGATTTCTCCGTCAACGGTTCCATCGACACGCACGCCGCGAGCGTTGACGTTTCCGTCCACGACTCCGTCGGTCGACACTGTGAGGATTTCTGAGAGGTTGATGGTTCCGACAACACGACCGTCTACGGTCAAGTCTTCGGCGCCATCAATGCGTCCCTCAACGATCGTTTCTGAGCCAATGGTGGTCATGCCGTGCCTCAATCTACGTCCATGTCGATATGGCCTTTGAAGCCTGCTCCGTCGGCGATCAGGATGCGAGGCGATTTGATGTCGCCAACCATTCGACCGTTGCTGGTGATTTCGACGCGCTCGCTGGCCACGAGGTTACCCGTGACCTGGCCGCTGACTTCGATGAGTTGCGAGTGAACGTCAGCCTCGAGAACGCCGCCTGGCGCCACGGTGACTGTGGACTGCAACGTGATTTTGCCTTTGACGGTTCCTTCCACAAGCACCGGTTCGGTGCCTGAGATTTCCCCGTCAATGACAATGCTTTTTCCGATAACTGTTTCTGACATTTACTGACTCCAGTATCAAGCGTTGGGCACATCCATATCGATGTTGCCTTTAAAGCGCGCGCCTTCTTCGATGATGATTCGAGGTGCTCTAAGGTTGCCTGTGACCGCGCAGCCGGTCTGAAGCGTTATCACTTCATGTGCGACGACGTTTCCGCTGAGCGCTCCGCGAACAACCAATGATTTGACATCGACATCTGCGACAACAACGCCGCCTTCTTCAACTCGGAAGACGTCAGTGAGTGACACAGTGCCTTCGACACGACCGAAAACTGCAACAGTTTCGCTGCCGCTGATTCGACCGTTCACGACGATCCCGGCTCCAATGGTGGCCATATGGGGGTTCCTCTACATAGAGTGGGGGGATAAAAGAACGCGTGGAGTATTAGCACTCTTACCTATCGTGAACAAGATGATAGGGCGCTTGATTGCACGGGTAATTGGTTTATGATGCCGCCCATTCTACGGAAAACCTGCGTATAATCACTGAATTCCACTCCGCGAGGTCGCCGATGGCGAACGTTCGTGCCTATGGGCCAATGGTCCTTATCTGTGTCGTTGGCGTCTCCGCCTGTGTCGACATCCCCAAAGATACTTCTATCGAACGTGTTTCGGCGGCCTTTGATCCCGACGCGTCGGTGTTGCCGCTGCCCAATTCAGCTGCGTTGGATCGAGACGGCACGTTGCCTGACCTCGGCGGTTCGGCGGCTCAGGGAGAATTCCATAAATGGCTTTCCAAGAGCTATGGGTGGGATCCAAGCACGCCGATCTCGATTCCGTTTGCCGGTAAATTGGATGCGGACTCGGTGTCGGCTGGAGACGTCAAATTGTACCGTGTCTCGTCGGACGGCGTTTTCGAAGAACTCAGTGCGACGTTGGCGTATGCTGAAAATCAGAGCGGTGAGATTCCCGTTTGCAATCCGACGGCTTGTGCGTCGGTGATTCGAGTGTTGCCAACGGCTCCGCTCGTATCGGGTGAAACCTACGCTGCGGTTGCCACGACGGATCTCCTCGGGGCGAATGGCGAGACGATTTTGCCTTCAACGGCGATGTTCTTTGCGGCTTCGCCCACACCGTTGGTGGATGCCAATGGAAAGAGTCAGATTTCGTCGCTGGATGGCGGCAAGGCGCGAGACCTGGAGGGATTGCGGCAATTGCTGCAGCCTGTTTTCGCCCATGTTGAGTCAGAGGGCGGGGCTCGGGACAAGGTTGCCGCGGCCACCATCTGGTCGACCAGTCTGAATGCTTTCAGTGTTTTGGATCCTGCAACTGCGACGCTGCCCATTCCAAATACACTCGCCTTGGACGCCGATGGCACGTTCCCACGCGCTGCACTTGGTTTTTGTGGGCCAGCGGCGACGCCCGTGGCGTGCGACGCGGACTCGGATTGTGGTGTTGGGCTCTGCCAGAGCGGCACTTGTGTGACCACGCGATGTGCTCAGGCGACGTTTGATACCTATCTGGATGGATTGCACGGTTGGCCAACAACGACCCCCATTACATTGCCGACTTCAGGTCCGGTGGATGGCGGAACCGTGAATGCGAATACCGTGCGCCTCTTTAAGGTCACTGAAGCAGGTCTTGAGGAAGTGTCGGCCGCGCTCACGTATGAGGAAGGGGCCAAGGTCATCACGATGACCACGCTCATGGAATTGAATACCCGTTACGTGGCGATTGCCACACAGGATATTGATTCGACCACGTCCGACGCGGCAGGACGGCCCTTGCCGTTGCTTCCTGCACCGGGAATCGCGATGGCGATTCAGCCATTCCCTGTTGTCGATGAAAGTGGCAGGTCGTTGATCGAGGAGGTCCCGAGTGCGACTGCCGCCTCGATCGCATTCGCGCAATCCTTCATGAGGCCACTTGCTGAAGCGGTCGAAGCCAAGACTGGGCTGTCCCATGACAAGCTCGCTGCGCTTTGGACGTGGCAGACCTGGTCGGACACCTTTGTCGTGTTTGATCCGACGACCGCCCGATTGCCGTTTCCAACTGCGTTTGTCGCGGTAGATTGTCCGCCAGACCGACCCATTTGTGGTCTTTATGACCCTGCGAATCCGCCCGCAGACCCTTTGCAGAATGCCATCTTTGACGAGGTCTCCAAACGAGATGGTTTTTCGACCACCGCGACCAACTGGGTACCGACCGAAGGTCCTCCCTTGGATCCAGCAACAGTAACAGTCGACAACGTTTTGATCGCCGAAGCTGAGACCGCGTTGCCGACTTTGGTCGACGCTGCCGACTATGCCGTCAGCTACGAGTACGAGCACGTATTGCTCGACCTGAAGCGCCCGCTGAAATCTGGAATTTTGGTCGCTGGTGTTGCGACCACAGGTCTGATGGGTTCGAACGGGTTTCCAGCTCAACCATCTGGTGCTTTTGTATTTTTGCGCAGCGAATTCCCACTCGTGGACGCCAGCGGAAAGTCGCTCATCAACGTGCTGGATGACGCAACGGCCGTTCAATTGGAAGGGGCACGTCAGGCGTATTCTCAACTTTGGCTCGCGGCCCAACTTTTTGGCTATTCACGCACGCAGGTGGTTTCCGCATGGGCTTACACCACCGGAACGCCGACATTGCCGCTTCAAGAGCTTCGGGCGCAGGCCTTGACGCGATTGGGCGAGCGGACGCAGCTGGTGGCCCACCGTGCATGTGAGCCTGATTGTGCGACGGATCCGGGTTTGCTTGGGCCTCTGTCTGTCAACGCGACCTACCAGCACCCGGACGACCCGACTTGGAACGTTGATCTTTCTGCAGTGGATCTTCTGCAATTCGACGGAGAGATCGAGTCTGTTTCAGTGCTTAATGCGATGCGTCGAATCAAGCCTTTCGCTGATTTCACCGAGCCCCGAATCGGAATTTCGGTGGCGATTCCCAAGGCGAGTCCGGGATGTGCGGCACCGTTTGATGTCGCAATCGTTCAGCACGGACTTGGCGGTTATCGCAAGGGGATGATTCTGGCGATGGCGAATTCATTCGCCGAACGCTGCATCGCCACCGTCGCGATTGACCTGCCCTTGCATGGTGGTCGAATTCCAGGCGCTTCGACCCTGCACCCAAGCTCGTATCCTACAGGATCTGGTGATGGATTCCTGACTGGAGACCTTTTGGCGTCGGCCAATAACTTGATGCAGGCCGTGGTTGACTTGTCCGTGGTCACGCAATTTGTGAAAGACGGCGCATTGGATACGCTGATTGGTCAGTCGGTATCGGATTCCACCAGCAAAATCGGCTATGTGGGGATTTCCATGGGGGGCTTCGCCGGCACGTTGCTGTCGACGGTTGATCCATCGATTGAAGCCTCGGTCCTGAACGTAACAGGCGGGAATTACGCCATCGTGTTGACCCAAAGTGAGAGCTTCATGTCCTTGCTGACAGACGCGGGCATTTTGGGGGGCTCTTTTGCCTTCATTCAGACGATGCACTTTTTGCAGTGGTTGGGTGAGAAGGTCGACCCGTACGCCTTTGCACCGAGCCTGATTGCGTCTCCGCTGAAAGACAAAACGTTTGACGCTCTGGATGGGACATTCGCAGACGGAGTCCAGATGGAGTCTCGCGACGTCTTGGTTCAAATGGTGGCCGGCGATCCAACGATACCGAACTCGTCCACAGAGTTGTTGGCGAACACATTAGGTGTGTCGTTGGACGAATCGACTTATGAGGGCACGACCCATGGTTTCCTTGGGGACGGCGTCAGTGCCCAATCCACCTGCGCACGTGACCAGGCGGCGGAGTGGATTGGTTCTTCGTTCCTAGGAAACGCAAGCATTCCCGCGAATCTTGTGGCTCAAACATGTGTTGCCGCGAGGAGTAATTGATGAGCACGCAAAACAAACTCAATTTTTGGATTTTGGCTGGTTTTGCCGCCACATCTCTGGTTCCTACGGCTGGTTTCGCTGCAGGTTTCGCCAACACCAACCAGAGCGCGACTGCGACCGCTTTGGGGGGAGTGGGAGTGGCCAATCCGAATGAAGCCAATCGTTCGTATTATAATCCGGCATCCATGACCGAAGCGAAGCTTGGGATTTATCTTGGCGACGTCGTGGTCATGCCAACGGTCAACTATCGATCGTCGGATGGCGAAACATCGGAGACCGTGCAGAACATTTTGCCGCCGCCGAATTTCCATTTTGGTTACGCGATTACGGACGACTTGGCTGCGGGCGTCGGGTTTACGATGCCTTACGGCCTAACGATGGAATGGCCGCAAGATTGGCAAGGGCGCGAGATCATCACGAAGCAGACGCTTCGCACCTTCAACATCAACCCCAATGTGGCTTATCGATTTCCGGGCACGAAATTTTCGGTCGCTCTGGGCGGACAAATCGTTCCAGCCGACGTGACTTTGGACCGCAAGACGGTCTTGCGCTCAGATAAAGACGTTTCGGCGCAGCTCGGCGGAACCGGGCTCGGGTTTGGAGCGACAGCGGCCGCGTTTTATCGGCCAACTTCAAATCTGACCTTCGGTGCCACTTATCGATCTTCGGTCAAAATCGACTTTGAGGGTGACGCACATTTTGATGGGGAGGAGGGCACTCCGTTTGAGACGACATTCGTGGAACAGGCGATTTCGACTGAGCTGACGCTGCCTCATTCCGCCACATTGGGAGTGGGCTATCAGGCGGATCGTGTCTGGGTTGGGCTTGATGTCGGCATGACTTTTTGGAACTCGTACGACACGCTTGAGGTTCGTTTCTCGGAGCCGTGTGAGGCGGGGGATGCCACCTGTACTTTCGGCGTAGACTCGACCAATCCTCCCACGACGGTGATTCCCGGCAATTGGAAGGACTCGCCAACTTTCAGACTGGGAATCCAATACGACCTGTTCGATTACCTGGCATTGCGGGCAGGCGTGGCATGGGACATTTCGCCGATTCCCGACACGACAGTCTCACCGTCGTTGCCTGGAAATGACCGTGCCGTCCTGTCCGGTGGCGTTGGTTATCATCGCAAGGAGTGGCGCACCGATCTGGCCTACCAATTGGTGAAGGCTACCCGGAATATCCAAAACGGTAATCAGGATGGTCGCTACGACACGACGGCTCATATCTTGGGTCTGAACGTCGGTTACGAATACTGAGTTACAGCTGAGAAGCCGCTGGATTTCTGGAGCGCGAAGAAAAACGAGGACCATCAACCACGAAAGTTGATGGTCCTCTTTTGTTTGTAACTCCTCGATAATTTTTGTGACGACGTTCTCGTGAGGTTCAGGCCCCGCATCGGGGCGACGAGGCGACTCGCCAGATTTCGAACCAAGATTCTGAGCTACAACTCCGGCGCTGAGCACCCGTCCTGAGTAGGCGTGCCGTCACAACAGCGCCCTGGACTAAAAAGTCCGCCACACATCGTGTGGGGCACCGGAATCGCATCGATGGCTCCTTCGGGCGCTCGCACCCATGAGCACTCGGCGTCAGGCCCCCATTCGAAATGATCGAGTTCGACTTCTTCGAGCGTCAACGTCACGCTTCCCCCTGAATTTGACAGTGAGAGCCGCGTCTCGGCGACGACGACCGGAATATCGGGCGACAGATTGGGTGCTCCGTGGGCAAAGACCACCATCGCCTGTCCTGGCGGCATGCAGTAGGGTTCGTCGAATTTCCATTTTATTGCGTCGCCAACCCGCACCTCGACGCCGTCGAGGCGAAGTGTCGATGATGTGGTGTTCCACAGTTCGATGAACTCGTCGCTGTACGCGTCGCGTTTGCCATCTCCATTTGCGTCGCCATCGTCGCCCGCAGCCACATTGGCGTTCACTTCGTTGATGATGAGGTCGCCTGCCAATGGGTGGCTTGCCGAGGCACACGGATGCGGAGGCAGGTCGGGTGCGGCGTCTTCTTCGAAATCCGGCCCGACATCATCGGGAACGGCTTGCTGTGAAATATCAGTTTGGCTGGACTCAACGCTTATGAGCCCCTCGCACTTTTGAGCGCGACAGATCTGGTTCTTGTCGCACTCGCTGGTGTGACGGCATTGCTGGGGTGGTTCGATGCATCCGCTCAGAGCCAAGGCGATGATAGAAATCAGGTTTTTCATAGCGAATCCTCCTTGAGGGTGCGTGCGAACCAGCCCCCAGTCAGTGCATCCAGTCGGGCGGCGGCAAGGTCTCGAGACTCGGCAAAACCCACACGCTCGTCGTGGGGGCTTGTGGCGCTGAGTCTGGAGGCTTCAAGCCATGAGTAGAAAAGGGTGAGAGCCTGGTCGGCGACTTCGTTTCGCAGCAGAAGATTTCGCCGTGAACTCTCGTCCGCAGCCAGTTCGTCACGGTCGAAAACGACTCTCTGAAGGTCAAATTTCAGGTTCAAAGACACGGACCATTGTTCGTCGCGTCCGTCCAGCGTGTCGGTCTGAGCGGACTTGAACTCGAACGCCTCGTCCACGCGGGCGAGCTGTTCTTTCATGCGGTCGTCGGTGGTGAGGTCGGACCGGTATTTGGCTTCGACGTCGACCTCGGGGATAAGGCCTGCGAGGCGCGACCGGGTGGACCACCGATCTAGGTCCGGGCCAATCTGTGCGTGGTGAAGCGCAGCTTGATAGACCTCAGTTGGGGTGGGGACCCGCGCTTCGCAGAGCGTGGGAATGAGCGTCAAATAGAGCCAGATGAGTACTTTCACCGAACCTCCTTAGCGTTGGGGTGACGCTGGGGTTATCGGTCAAAGCACATCAAAAGTTGCGAAATAGGTTGTGGGGTGGCGCGAACGCTGCGGAATGTCCGCGGATTTACTTGTCGAAACGTAATTTCAGGGCAGCAACGAGTTTCCCGTGAAGTCCGCTGAAATTTGAACCCGAAAGTCCCACGATCACGTCGCCAGGTTGGGCTGCCGCCACAACCTTTGTCACGATATCATCGACGTCTTCGATGAGTTCAGTGGTTGGTCCGAGCTTCTGGATATCGTGCACAAGTTCATCGATATCCAAGAGTTCGTCGTCTTTGAGGCCGTCGTCTTTTTTCCAGGGCTTGGAAATGATGACATGATCCGCCAACGCAAAACCTCTTGGGTAATCGTGCTGGAATACGCGCCGACGTGACGTGTTGCTCTTGGCTTCGAAAATGGCCCAGATTCGCTGGTCTGGAAACCTTTCGCGCATCGCTTTCATGGTGGCCTCGACGGCCGTTGGGTGATGCGCAAAATCGTCGAACACCATGATTTCGTTGATTGTACCGACGAGTTCCTGGCGTTTGCGAGTGGCTTTGAACGTCGAAAAAGCGTCGCGAAGCACTTCCAAGTCTGCCCCTTCGTCCAGACAGATGGCGAGGGCTCCTAGCATGTTGCGCAGGTTGAACTCACCCATCGCCGGCAGGCTGAAAGTTCCCAAGTCGACACCATCCAAGGTGACCTTTGCCGACGAAAATTCACCGTATTCTGGCGAGCTTGCCCGCAGATTATTATGGGGGCCAAATCCAAAGAGCTTGCGCTCGCATGTCGCATGGGCACTGACCTTGAGCGCTCGAGCGTCGTCACCATTCACCCAGAGCGTGCCGTCTGCGGGGATCAGGTCGACCAGCCGTTTGAACACGTGTTCGACCGACGCGATATCGGGATAGATGTCCGCGTGATCGTATTCCAGATTGTTGATCGTCGCGCGGAAGGGCGCGTAGTGCCAGAACTTCGGGACTTTATCGAAATACGCCGTGTCGTATTCATCGCCTTCGACCACAAAGGCATCGCCTTCACCGAGGCGATAATTGGAGCCGAAATTGCCAGTGATTCCACCGACCATAAAACTGGGGTCCATCTTTGCCTGCGTCAGGCACCAGGCCACCATGCTGGTTGTTGTGGTCTTGCCATGCGTGCCCGTGATCACCAGGTTGCGGGTGTCCGACATAAAGAAATGTCTCAAAGCCTCGGGGAAGGACATGTAGGTAAATCCACGATCTCGCATTGCAACGGCGTCGGCGTAGTCCTTTCGGACTACATTTCCGACGATGACCAAGTCAGGATTCCAGTCCAAGTTGGCCTGATCGTAGCCCAACATGATTTCGATGCCTTGATCTCGAAGCCAGTCGCTCATCGGTGGATACGCCATGGCGTCGCTTCCACGAACGTCGTAGCCGCGCGCTTTGAGCATCGCAGCCAGACTGCCCATGCCGGTGCCGCAGATACCAATGATGTGGATCGTGTGAATTGTGTCGGGAAGTTGCGGAAAAGCACGCGGGGATTGAGCGGTCACGTCGACTCCATGTTGTTTGTGCGCGTCCATGCGCTACGCGTTCATTTGGCGGAAACGAATTCCTGAAATGCGGCTGATTTTTCGTCGTCGAAGGGCTCAAGCACGAGCTTCATGCCTCGATGCCGACGGCCTCCTTCGGTGACTTCGCTGACAGCTGCCTTGATAAGGAAGCGGTCTTTGGTGTTGGGATGGTGGACTTCGAGCATTACTTCAGAGCCGACAGGCTGGGGCTCGGGACTGCGATAGAAGATACCTCCACTTGGCACATCATTGCTCGCAAAGCTCTCGAGGACAGTCTGGTCCTTAATATGCACCTTGAGGCGCGGCAGATTGTGGTCGTGAACGGCCTGACGCAGCTCAGGATCCTGTTCAAGTTGGGCGGTCACGTAGTCACGCCAAGTTTCATTGACCTGCGATCCGATCGGGAAAATCTGAATGCCCATGCCGGCCGGGATTCCGCGTTCTTCGGCGTCTGCAGCGTTGATGCGATGTGCGATCAATCCGAGAACTTCGATGAGTTCACCGGTTTGCGTCGTCAGGCTCATGCGGGCGATTCGCCTCAATGGCAGAGGATCCTCGCTGACGATGAATAGACCTCGGAAGGAGATGTTTTTCGTCTGATACTGCTCGAACCCGCCTGGAACGGACAACTTGATGTCCAAGGCGATGCTGATGCGTGGGTCGCGACGATTGGATTTTCCCATTTTCGACTGCCTGACTGGAGTATTTGAACACTATACGGGCGAGTCAGTGGAACGTGAAGTCGATATCGAACCGTGTTCTGCGGTCACCGGTCGACTTTGGGAACCGAAGGCGTTGGATTTTTTCGACCATGCACGATTCGACCTGCCTTGAACGAAGTTGCGACCGCGTGACTTCAACCTTGGATGGCTTGCCGCTGCCCTCGACCTGAATGCGGAAATTCACGTTTCCTTCCATTGCGGGGACCTTCCGCGCGATCTCGTCGTAACAAGGCATGAGGGTCCGCGCGGAAAGCGTCGAGGAGATTTGGCCGGGAGTGAGTGGGCTCGATGGGCCTCCACTCATCGAGATCTCGACGACATCGTCATTCGAGGCTCCAGGAGCGATATAGCGCGCCGTTGGTCGGTAGGAGCCTGTGGGTTGCCACATTTCCTTGGGAGGAACAAAAGCCGGTTCTGGGGCGGCGACGGTGGGCTCGGGCTCATCAGGATCGTCGGCAAAAATATCACCGACGGCAAAACGGTCTTCGGCGACATAGTCGTCGACGAATTCCTCGTCGTCGTCCTGAGCACGTGTGTTTTCGTCTGTCTCAGATCTACGCGATGACTTCTTCCGGGTCTTCCTCGACTTTTTGCGTTTGCCCTTCTTCGCAGTCGGGGCGTCGCTCGCCGCCGTCACTTCTTCGGGCGCGCTTGGGAAAAAGCGTTCCTTGAGGTCTGGCCTCAGATAGAGGACGCCGGCGGCCATTCCGAAACAAATCAGGATCACGCCCACCCATGTTTTCCACGTATTTCCTTCCATGAGCTATTTTGCCCCACAATGATGGTCATGCAACGGAAACCTTTTATCACAAATCGCTCTGGGGATGCGTGCAGGGATACGGGGACTTGGGCTGTCGCATAATCCTATGTGAGGTCTGGAGTTGCGGCGAATGGTCTGTTCTGCTTATCTTCCGCACCTTCGTGGAGGTTTTATGCGCTGGGTTTTGGTTTGTTCGGTTCTTTTTGTGGTCGCGTGCTCAGATGATAACAAACATGCCGGTGCCATCGTGGATATGGGACGTGTGGACGACGTTCGTTCCGATGTTCTGACTAACGATGCCAGCTCAAGCGATGCGTCGACCCAACCAGACCTCAGTTTGCCAGACCCTGGCGAGTGCGCGGCGAAGTTCAGTGAAGGGCTGGCGCTGGGGCTCGATCCTTCGGGGGAATCCGGGCAGTTTTACTCGGCGTCGGGCTTTGACGGTGCAAATATCTGGGTGGTGTACAACCGTCCAGAGTCGGCCGAAGTGCGCGATGAGGCGATCTTTGTGGTGCGCCTCGGATGTGATGGTGAGGTTTTGACTGCTCCCACACAAATCAGCCCAGCCGGCGCAGATGCGCGCAATTACTCACCAACCATGGCTTCTAGGAATGGGCGCACTTACGTGGTCTGGGTGCATCAGCCAAATGGCGGAAACGAAAAACAGCTCCTCTATGTGGGCTTTAGAGCCGACGGTTCGAGACTCGTTTCCGAACCGATCGACATCACGCCAGCGATTGGGGACGAACCACTGTCTGAGACCATCTGGCAGCCGGATCTGGCTGCCGGTGATGATGGAGCGACGCTCGTTGCCGAAGTGCTTGGGACCGAGACTCAAGTCGTGTTGGAACGCTTTGCGCCGGACGGAACGGTCTTGCAGACGTTCCTTGCCAACGAAGAGAAGGGCGTTGACCAGAAGAGTCCGTCAGTGGGTGTCGATCGCGACAATATCACGTGGGTTGTCTGGACTCGTTACCGGGCGGCAGACCCGAATACGAACACCGTCGAAGAGCCAGATAGTCCTGCCTATGTTTCGTACGAAGGCAGCTCAACCGTCCCGCGAGAAGGTGCACCGGTGGTTTTCCCCGCAGCGGGCGACCAGATTCCGTTGACGACTGTTTCGCCCCTTGCCGGACCCAATGGCGAGATGTTTATCGCGTATCATTACGTCGCACCAAGGCAGTCGCTGTTGGCAGTTCGCCAACTGGGAGTGGAGGGCAACGTCTCGACAGGCGCAGGAACACCAGCGAATCTGAATTTTCGGCCCTCGGTCGTCTCGTCCGACGGTGGGGGCGCCGTCGCGTGGTATCGGTACACGACTTCGCCGCTCAAAAATTCAGTGGTGCTGCAGGCTTTTGCGGTGGGAAATAACCGGCTCGAACTTGGTCCTGAAACGGTTGTTTTGCCCACCTACGACGCGATGCCTCCATATGGACCCGGTCTGGTGGCCCTGGAGAACGACGACTATTTTGTGACCTACACGCAGGGCGCCACAGCGCCTCAAACCCGAGTTTTTGGTCGATTTGTGCGCGCCACTCGTCCCTGATCGTTTTGATTCTTCTGAAAGGGTGAAGTAGGCTCGACCCATGTCCGATGATCAACACAAATGGCCTGATTCCGATCCTTTTGCGGAGGACGAACAGACTCCGCCTAGGGGAACTCCTGCTCCACATTTTCCGGGGCAAGCGCAGGGTCTTGGCAATCCTGCGAGCCAGCATGCAAGTGCCTTTGGTAACCCTCCCACGGGTTCGTTTCAGGCGCCGGCGAGTGGTTTTGGTAATCCTCCCACGGGTTCGTTTCAGGCGCCGACGAGTGGCTTTGGTAATCCACCGACGGGTTCGTTTCAGACGCCAACCGGTGGTTTTGGTAACCCTCCGACTGGCCAAATCAATACGGCTCAGTTTGGTAACCCCATGACCGGGCAGATCAATACGGGGCAGTTCGCGAATCCACCGACGGGTCAATTCGGCAATCCGCCCACAGGGCAGTTTGGCAGCGTTGGTCTTGGAAACCCCGCGACGGGCCAATTTCCAGTCGACCGACGCACTCCATCAGGTCAGTTCCCGGCCCAGTCTAGGACAGGGCAGTTCGCCGGTGTTGGGCAACCCATGTCGAATCAACCCAGTGGGAGCTTCGACGGCAACGTCATGCAGGCGCCATCGGTGACTGGGCAATTTGACTCACCGCTCGTGGCACCACTGGCCACTCCACCTGGAATGCCGGCGATTCGAGTCGTTACGACTCAAATGCGTATCAAGTACGGTGGTTTGGGTGCGCTCTTCGGACTCTTGGTGGGCGTGTTCTTGGGAATCTTGAACAGCGCTCTGGAAGCAACGTCGTTGGTCGCCGGCATTCCGGTGACGATGCAGATTTCTGGGTGGTTTGCGCTGCTTTTTGGAATCACGTGTGGGACCAAGCCTGAGCGGGTCGCCAATGTCCTGCGAAGCTACGGCGTCATTGATTGATGACCGCATCGTTAGCAACACACCACGTGATTTGCCGTTGATTGCTGCCTTTTTCAACTGGCCATACCTGCTTCTGAAAACATGTTTGATCCGCTCGAACCTCGAGGGGTTCGCCTAGCGCAAGATCACCCGTCGAAATGCCAAGCTCTTTGCCGTCGAGCGTGGATAGCGGAGTTCCTTTGCCGACATAGGGCGGCTTAACCGGCGCATCGGCACCCGACAGGCGCATTGCGGCTCGCCGTCCTACCGGTTCGAGCAGGTCTTCCTGGGCGTGTACCGTAAATTCCGCGCAATGGGTTTGAGTCGTGGCGTAGAACCGTTTGCCCACCCAGAGCGTGCGTGTGACGTAAACATCGACCCATGGGTTGAACGCCAGCGCTTGCCCGCGAGAGAAGGCCAGCAGGCCCTCGGCAAACGCGATATCGGTGAAAGTTGTGTCTGTGAAGGGGGCCTCGAAGGTGCCACCAGGGGTGTAGGTTTGGTCGAGTGAGACCGTGTTGGAGTCTGTCTGAATTCGATATCCGTCGACCAAAAAAGTTTGGTTCTTTCCGTCGTTTTCGACCACGACTCCGGCCGCGGTGGCCACGCTGCTTCCTCTCCAAATTTCGACATTTTCACGAAGTGTTGTCACAAATTCTGCATCAGATTTACGCACCCAAAATGTGAGCTTGGCGCGGCCGATTCCCGCAAGCCCACGGCGATAACAGTGCGGCAGCTCTTCGTCCCCAATCAGATTCTGGACTTGGTAGAAAGCATCCGTTTCGCCTGTTACGGCGAGCGAAAAATACCGTTCGGCGGGGTGGCCATCTGAATAGCGAAGGACCTTTTTTTCGAGCCCTTTGAGGTGACGTCTAGCGCGCGAAAGGCGGCGCCGGCTGGCGTAATTTGAGCGTTTTTCGCGGTCCTTGATTCTGCGCATCCGCTTCTTTTCGGCCTTGATTTCTTTGGCGTATTTTTTTTGCCGATCCTCAACGTATTTTGCCATTTTCTTGGCAATTTCGGAGTCTCGTTCGACTTGTTCTTCATCGGTTCGGAACAGCAGGGCGGGTGTGTCGTCTTCGGGCGACAAGAACAGCGGTGTGTTGCGAGACACCACGATGAAGCGCGGAGCTTCGGGTTGTGTTTCCTGCGCTGTCCTCGCAGTCACGGGAACCTGAGCAGGAGGAGGAGAACCTGATGCGCAGCCGGCGATCAGTCCTATGGCCACAAGATATTTCATGTCTGTGGTTGGGGTTTGATTAGGATGGGAATGCCGTGTTCTGTCAGTGTGATCGCGACGCATTTTGAAGCACTTGCCGCCAGCCGAGTGCAAAACTGATGGCGTTCAGGAGAGTGAAACTCACCGAAAGGCGCAGTCAAATCATTACAGATGATCGTTTCTGATATCCCTAAGTCTACGTGTTTTTGCCATAATTCACGATAGCGAATCATGGCTGATCGTAAATTGGCGGTGACGGCCCCCGTGGGCGAGGGGTCTCCAAGGAGTTCACCAAGGATGAGTTCGCCGGCTTTGATGGCGCCACACTCCCCACATCCGGTGATGCCACCACGGCGGAGGGCTTGATAAGGCGCGGTCCTCAGACCGTAGGTCTCCGCCAATGCGATGCCGCAGGAACGGTGGGGGACTTCGACACCGTCGTAGAGAAATCGGGTGTGTTCTTCGGCCCATCGCACCAAGTCTTCGAGGCTGAGTTCATCGGTCAAAGGGCCTCCAATTGTGCCTGGATTTGGGTTGAGAGCCGGTTTGCGCCATTCTCGACCTCACCGCAGAGTCGGTGGGCGAGTTCCAGTGATTCGCGTTGCCGCCGAGTGTCGCCAACTCGATTCCACTCGTCGGCGGCATAGACAAGATAGCGCGCCATATCGAGATTGCGGAGTCGCACAGCACGAAGTCTGACGGCCTCGTACCACTTGTCCCAGCTCACGGCGCTGTGCTGAATGGCAGAAACATAGGCCAAAGCAATGCGTGCCAGATGCGCAAACATCGGAGCTGTCTCTTCGGTGTCCGTGACGATCTTCATGAGGCGTTTTTGTGCCTGGGAAGCGTCGCCAAAACGGGTTTCGACGAGTGAGAGGCAGATGTAGGCGATGTGGTAGACGGGATTGCCGGTCACTCTCAGCGCTTCAACCGCTTGAACGAGGTGTATTCTGGATTCTTCGATTCGTCCCTGGCTCTCCGCGACCACTCCCGCCATCATCTGCAACTCGCCCCAGGGCCCGTGATGATGTTCAGGCGAAACAAGCACAAGTGCTCGTTCAAGCCACTCCTGAGATTCGTCCAGGCGACCGAGCCATCGCAGTGCCTCGCAGGCGCCTAAGGCCGCCAAACCTTCGTGGTCGGCTCTGTCACCCTGGCGATACTCCTCGGCGGCCGATTTCATCGAGCGTGCCGCCTGTTCCAGATTACCACCGCGCAGGTGGACCCAACCCAAGGTGCGATGTGCGTCGCCCCTCAACGTGAACGTCTTCACATCTTGCGCGTAATCCAAACTTCGCTGCGCCCAAACGATAGCCTCGCCCGACTGCGCTCGACGCAGGTGTGAAAGTGCCATCAGACGGCAGGCGTGCGTTAAGTCTTCTGGATTTGTCGTCGTATCGACGATGTGTTTTGCGGAGTCGAGGGCTTCTCCCAATGCGCCAGAAGCGTATGCCAATTCCGCGCGGTGGCACCATAAAGCGATCAGTCGTGGGTCGCTGGCCGGAATTTCGGCCTCCGAGACCGCGACGCGCGCCATCTGCACCCAGGCCTGTGCCTCGGCCGTCCGTCGTTCCGAAATGAAGTTCTGTATGACTTCGAGGGCTGGTGCGATGGCTTGTTCTGGTTGGTTGGCCTGAATTCGATGTTGGGCCTCACGCTGGCGTTCATGAATGCCGGTTCGCGTGGTGTAGATATCCGCGATCACGCTGTGGAGAAGCGCCGCGGAGCCGTCCGAATGGGCCAGACTCACAAAAGCCTGCCGCACCAGCGAATTGATGAACGCGAACCCAGACGGATGCGGCTCAATGGCCTGAGACAGGCCCAGCGGGCTGCGCGGAATCAAGAACGCCGATTGGATTTCGTTCCAGATCTCCCACGGTACCACCTCGGCGACCAGTGCTGCGATCTTGAGCAGGTTGGCTACTTCCGGTGCCTTGGCGTAACGCTCCACCAATATTTGGGGGACTCCTTTGGGAAATGCCGTCACATTGCGAGGCCGAAACCTGCCATCGACTTGATGCAAAATACCGGCTTCAATCCACGCCTGAAGCAACTGAATCGAATAAACAGGCTGCCCGTGGGAGGCCTCGATGAGTTGATCTTCGAAGGTTGGGTCGAGGTCGATGAGCTGAGAAAGCAACTCGTGCTGATCAGCGTCGGTAAGCCGGCTCAACGCAATATCTGTGACGCGGGGGTCGTACGCGATGTCATCAATCTGGGCCCGAACGTGCTCGTCCACGTCGAGCGCATCGTCTTGAACTGCAACCACGATCAGAAGTGGCACTTCGGAGCCGCTCGTGATGACTGCTTTAGCGAGCTGTAGAGCCTCAAACCCGTGATGAGCGTCGTCGATCAGCAGGACGAATGGCCTGGTCGAGGCGTGTGCGCGCACCAGCCGCAACATGGCGGTGAATCGCTCCAGGGTGCTCGTGAACCGGGTGATATTCGATCCGAACATCAACGCCGACAGCACTGCCGCATCGTAGGGGATTTCCGAGGCGGGGATGAAATGCTCCAATTCTCGGCGAATTCGGGCCTCGGCACGCTCGATGCTCAACCCCGTGCACACCATGTAGCGCTGCAGGGTTCCTGCCAGGCCGTTATCCGACGAGTCGTCGGACCTGTGCGTCATCCAAGTCACCGAAGCCGCTCCGGTCTCGTGAACCCGTTGATCCATCCACGTGAGCAGGCTCGTTTTTCCGCCGCCCGAAGGGCTTCGTATCAAGACCACCCTGGGTATGCGTTCGGACGCCGCAAGTCGTAATTCGTGCCAGAGCCGGTCGCGTTCGGCTTCTCGTCCGACGAGCGGAATCTCTCGGTAAGACAGAAGCCCAATTCCGACGCCTCGTGGACGTGCCGGGATCGACTGGACCTCGCGCCAATCCTCGGCGATCGGCGGGGCGGTGAAATCGTGAAATGAGGACGTTCCAAGATTGGTGGGCGAAATATCACCTACAAAATCCAGTGTCCCGTAGGTGATGAGTGTCGGGTCAACGTCGACATATTCGAGCGTGTCTTTGGCCTCTGGGGTCAAGAATTCTCGGGTCGCCGCCGCGCCAGTTTCGTCATTGCCGGCTAGAGATTCCAGTGCCCAAAGAGCGTCTGCGGCTCGCTGGAACCGTGATGCGGTCGGCTTGGCAAGAAGTGTTTTTAGCCACGCCTCAAACCCTTCTGGGACTGCGAATCTTGGTTTGAATTCTGGCAGTGCGTCCGTGAGTTGTGCCCGTGCGACGTCCAAAGGGGCTTTTCCCTGAAAAGGCGTCTCGCCCGTGCTCAGTTCCCAAACCATGCATCCAAGCGCGTAGAGGTCGGTCCATGGCCCGTAATCTCGCCATCGCGATTCGATTTGTTCAGGCGCCATGTACCAGGGAGTTCCAGCCGCCGAAGCGAAGACTTCGCGTGTCGAGGTGGACTCACCGCGCGCATGCGCAATGCCAAAATCCGTGAGCTTGAATACGAGGCGGCCCTTTTCGGTAGCCACCAATACGTTGCCCGGCTTCAGGTCGCGATGGATGATTTTGCGGGAGTGTGAGTGCGAAAGGGCGGCCAAGAGGTCCAAACACAGGCGTCGCAACACAACAAAATGGTCGACTCCGGCGAAGCCGACCAATGAATGGTCGGCAAGCTCCATGGCGAGCCACGGCGTGCCGATGGGCAAGTCCGAACCGTGCGGGGCGGTTGTGACGCCAAAATCGTAGAGCGCAATGATATTTGGGTGGGCGAGCTTTGCTGCGGCCTTTATTTCACGTCGAAAAGCGTCGACATTGGTCTGCGCGGCCTCAAGCAGGGTCTTGACGGCGACTGCGGTGCGCGTGGGCAAATGTACGGCCCGCCAGACGAGCCCCATGCCACCAGAACCGATCTTTTGGTGAATCGCAAACGGCCCCAGAACCACTTTGGTGTCTTTTTCAGGGTTTGACATCACGTCGAATTCGTTTGTCGTTGAGCCGATTTCGATCATCGACGGTATTTTGCATGGAATCGTTGGTGTCCGTGATCGAGCCCTTAGCCGAGCCTACGAGTCCGGCAAAGGAGGTCTGGAGGCGCCACGTCGCTAAGTCTACCGTGTCTGGGAAGTCAAAAGTGCCTTCGTAGGGGTCGTGGCACACGGCGTAGGCCGCCCAGATCGTGGCGATGAGGCCCACTGCAATCGCGGCGCGTTGGCCGACGGATTTGGAAGCTTGGAGGTCATTTTTCATAATTATTGAGCTTCCATGAGTAAGCGTGAGCCCTTCAGGTAGTGCTCGAAGCTGGCATCATACCGCCTTCTTTTGGCGTTTACGAAGCCTGATAGCAGATGGAAAATCGCGGTGTGGCTCATGGGGTCATCACTCGACGCCAGACCCTCAAGTTGTTCAAGGGCATGGCGATAGTAGTTCTTCTTGGTCAAGACATACGCATAGAAGAGCCCTTTTTCTCCCTCAAACCCGCCTCGGGGCGGCTCGCCGTCTCGTTCGAGCCAAATCAGCGCCTGAAGGTGTTTGTCCCCATCCACCGAGTCGATCGCGGTGGCATGCATCGAGCTTCCGGGGAAAGGCCAGATATGCACCACGGCATCGTCCAGGCTCAGGTTCGCGGCATGTTGGGCGAGTAGGATTTTGTCGATCGTGCTCAAGGGCTCCGGTGGCATCGATTCCAACGGTTTAACGTGGTGATCGTCAAGCAGCATACCGGCAAGTGCAGGTTTGCCTGATCGCCAGGCGCCCATTGCCAAGGCGCCAACCTGCTCGTCATTCCAACCGTCCGGCCACTTCTGCAGATGGGACCGAGGGTCGCCGTAGTCTTCTCGCGAGAAATAATGGTCTTGGAAAAACTGCTGTCCCACGTCGTAGCGAATCAGGTCTTTTGGCGCCTCGAATTCAAGCAGGCCGTTATCGTCGGTGTTGAGCTCGGCACCCTTGGCAAATTCCAGAAGCTCTTCTTGATTCATGAACATCAGACCCAAGAAATCCTCGGGGGATTTGAGCCCGGCTCTTTGAAGTTCCGCTCGGATGCGTGGGTCTTTCCAAGCGGCATCGAAACTGTCTGGGCCAAATTCAATCGGCTCGTTTGAGCCCACCAAGATCAAATCTGTTCCCTTAGGCATCGAGCTGTAGGCCTGCACGTAGGGAAACGCGCTCGTGAAGGTTGCGATGATTCTTCGGACATTCTCGGGGTTCATTTCGTAGAGTTGAACCCATTGAGAAAAAACTCCGCCCTTGGCCAGTTTGCGGCGCGCGCGGTGGAAATGCTCAACGGTAAAGAGCGATGCAACCCCTGCAATCCACGGATTGGAGGGCTCGGAAACGATGATGTCGTATTGGGAGGGCACAAATTCCAGGAAATTGCGGCCGTCGCTTTCGACCACCCGCGTGCGTTTGTCTTCCAAGGGGCGGTGATTGACGTGATTGAAGAACTGAGAGGCGCCAATCATCTCTTTTTCGATCTCGACCACATCCATGTTTTTGAGCGGCCATTGCAGGGCAGCGCCAGCTGTGACGCCGCTGCCGTAGCCGATCATGGCCACGCGCTCTTGCCCCACGGGATGGTGGACGCTGCGAACCAGGAAGGGGGCTAGGGCGACCAGGATCTGAGTCGCCATGTCCGCCCCGTCCGAGGCTTCAGGTTTGCCGTTGGACTTCAGCGTGACCAGCTTTCCGCGTTTTTCTACCGAGATCGTCGCCATCGCCCCGTCGGCATAAAAGACGAGCTCGGGATTATCTTTGGCGAGTTTGTCGGCATCAAAAAGCTCACGAGCCCAGTAGGTCCGAAACATTCCTCGCGTGAGCTTCACGCGGTCCATTCCTGGGCCAAACACCAACGCGCCCACGGCCGTAATGCCCACAATCATGCTCGCAATATGGACTGGGTGGCGTCGCCCCTGAAAGATCGACACCGCAAAAAACACGCACGCAACCAGCAGATTCAGACTGACCGCGAACGCTAATGCGCCTCGCAAACCAAAATTTGGCAGCAGCAAGAATCCGGAGATGAAAGAGCCAACGATCGCTCCTGCAGTGTTAAATGTATAAACTCGGCCGACTTCTCGCCCGACCACATCTTTTGCGGCGTGGAGCGTACGAATGACGAGTGGGAATGCGGCTCCTTGCAATGAAATTGGGATGAAAACCAGCAGACCCACCAACCCAAATTGATAGAGCCAGATCTCTTGCGGCGTCTTGATGTCGGCTCGGAATCGATGGAAAAGCAGTTCGGGGAGGTCTTCCAGATATTGGAACGCCAGAAGGGCCGTGAGCGCGAACAAAAACTGAGTCAGCGCCAACCACGCAACGGGGCGTTTGAGCCGATGAACTAGAGCGCTCGTGACCCACGTCCCCGTGGCCGTCGCGAGTAGGAAACAAGCCAGAATCATCGTGAATGAGTACGTCGAAGATCCCAACACGATCACGTACGCACGGGTCCATAAAACCTGATAGGTCATCGCGACCAGACCGGCCCCCAGAAAACAGTAGGCGACCGCCGTGCGTGCGATTGGGCTCAGCGGAATCAATTCCCGATGCCCACGGATTTCGTCGATGGCATCCGATGAAGGCGCCTGAGTTTCGTCGTTTTCCATGAAACGAGCAGCCCAGACGATCACCAGACAAAGTACGACGTTGGCGCATGCAAATGCCAGGTTCGTGTTTTTCAGGCCGAAGGCCGGAAGGATCACGAATCCAGCAGCGAAGGTCCCTGCGAACGCACCAAAGGTGTTGGTCGCATAGAGCCATCCAACGCGGCCTTCGTAGGCACCCTGCTTGGCGATCCATTGACTCACGATCGGAAGGCTTGCTCCCATAAACGTCGTCGGCACGACCAAAATTAGGAAAATGACCACAAATCGGGCGAGCGAAAAAGTGAGCAACGATTCCGAAAGATGAACAAAGAGTTGCGCGTAGAGACGCTCGGCCAGCATCAAGAATGTCGGCACCAGCAGCGCCCAAATGCCGACACCCGCTTCAAGCAAGCCATAGACGACCAAGGGCCGCTTGAGCCTGCTCGAATACCGGCCGCCAAACCATGCGCCGATCGCCAAGCCAGTCATGAAGGCGGTCAACAGTGTGCTCAACGCCAGGCTGGTGCTGCCAAAGACCTGCATGAGCATGCGTTCCCAGATCACCTCAAAAACGAGTGAGGTGAATCCAGAAAAAAAGAAAAATGCGAACAAAAGACGATACAACTTTCCTGTCCTTGTTGACTCGATGTCTACTGACTATGAATGCGTAGCCCAGAAGTGGTATGGCTCGCAGTGTCTGGAAGTGGAAGGAAAAAGTCATGCAAAATGTAGCAATCATTGGCGCGGGTCCAGCGGCACTTTATGCCGCCGAGAAGCTGCTTAAGGCCGGCCGCAAGGTCACGATGTTTAATCGAGACATCAAACCCGGTGGTTTAGCCGAGTTTGGGATTTACCCAAACAAGTACAAAATGAAGACTGGCCTTCGCAAAGTCTTCACGCGAATCCTGTCCCATCCAAATCTGAGCTATTTTGGAAACGTCGTGGTGGGCACAGATGGCGTGGTGACGCTGGATGAAGTCAAAGGTCTTGGTTTTGACGCTGTCGTTGTCGCCGTGGGCGCCCAGGGCACCAAATGGCTGGGCCTTCCTGGTGAAGACGCCATTGGCGTCTACCACGCGAAAGACGTCGTTTATCACTACAACTCGTTGCCTCCATTCAGCGAAACGCCGTTCCATATTGGCCAAAACGTCTGTGTTGTAGGCATGGGGAATGTGAGTCTCGACATCCTCCACTGGCTTGTCTGCGAAAAGAAAGTGGCCAACGCCACGATGGTGGGGCGTCGAGGGCCGGGTGAGCGTGCCTACACCAACAAAGAGATGGAGATGGTTGCCGGGGCATTGGACATCGAAGCGCTGGTCGAGGAATTTGCCTCGATCGACGAACAAGTTCAGGCAGTGGGCCAGAATCCTTCAGATTTTCTGGACGAACTTCTGGCTCAATCCGAGTCCGAATTGGAGACCGAATCCCCAACGCACCTCAAGATCCGCTACCTGCGGAGCCCGGCTGCGATTCAAAAATCTGCGGACGGTCACGTGACCGGACTCGTATGTGACATCACCAAATTGGTGATGCGTGGGGAACGTGTCTCGGTATCGAGCTCTGGAGAGCAAGAGGTCTTGCCATGTGACACGGTTGTTTTTGCGATCGGTGACAGCATCGAGCCAGGTATCGGATTGCCGCTCGCGCCCGACGGAAGGACCTTTGCGGTGGTTTCAGAGACCTGGGAAGTTCAACCAGAACGCGATCGCTACATGGTGTTTGACCCCGTTAAAAATGAGCCCATGTGGGGCGTTTTTGTGGTGGGTTGGGCGCGAAAAGCTTCGGACGGACTGGTGGGCAAGGCGCGCCTTGATGCCAACAGCGGCTGTGATGAGGTGCTGGCATGGCTCGATGGGGAATTTGCGAAATCGCCTGTTTCGATCGAAGATGACGATGTCAGTGTGCGGGTTCGCGCGTTGTTGACGTCGCGAGGAGCCGTCGTGGTCGACTACTCCGATATCGAGGTCCTTGAGGCTCACGAAAAGAAGGTCGCTGAGCAGAAGGGCCTGCCAGAGTACAAGTTTCCGAGCTCCGCCGAGATGCTTGAGATCATTCGAGGAAAAGCATGAATCTGAAATTTGGATTGGTCGTACTATTGATGGCTGGCTGCGCTGGATCTCCAGACAAGGCAGACAAGCTCTCCGATCCTCCGACAGATGCGCAGGCGAGCGGCCAACCCGTGGGGCCTGATGTCATCACAAACGCTGTTCAACCGCGCTCAACACGCGATGTGGCGCAGGACGTCGTCGAGGAAGGCCAGCCGATCGTTCAACGTGCCGACGTTGAATCCTTCATGCGACGTGGCCCTGCTTTTGCCCTGACGCAGGTTGTGGTCGATCCAGTGCACGGCACCAGCGGGTTTGAAGGCTATAAAATCGCGTCTTTGACCCCGGCCGTGACTGCGTTTCTGCAGACACAAGTCAAACAAGGCGACGTGTTGACCCATTTGAATGGGATCAAGATCGAGCGTCCGGACGATTATCTGCAAGCATGGGATCGACTCAAGGAAGCGCCGGTTCTTAGCATCGACTTTGTACGCGACGGCCAGAAAATGTCGGCTCGATGGCAGGTTCAATGAGGTCTAATTGACCCAGTCCTCAACATGGAAACGGGCGTCATCCATCGCCGTTGCGCTGCTCGGACTGAGTGTCTGGGCACAGCTCTGTGCGCCCACCGTGTTTGCGGTGTCCTCGCCAAGCCCATGGATTGTTTTCACAGCGTTTGTTCCTTTGCTGGTTGGGGCGGTTTCGTTGTTTCAACGATCCGGCGCCGGTTGCCTTTTGCTGTTCCCCGTGTCGATTTTACCAGCGCTTGTGGGCATGCCCGAAATCGCCCGCGCAGCCCTCTACACTCCCTTTGCCATGTTACGAGTGCTGCTCGCCCTTGCGCTCTACCTTGCGGCCACGGGCGCGTGGCTGAGCGGCACGCAGGCCGTTTTTGGCGGGGCGACAGTGGGGCAGGGCAGCGGAGAAGCCGGGAACACCTACCGCTGGTTTGTACGTTCGCGTGGGGTCGTGCTCATCATCCTTGCGATGGTGCCGATTTGGGCCATTTACCTGGACGGTCCCATCATCGCGACGATCGCGATGAATCATCCAGACGGTGAACGAGTTGCTCAAAGCTTCATTGCGATGATCATGTTTTTCGTGTGGTCTGTCGTGGCGTATACCAATTTTGTTGTGCCGCTGCTGAACCTCGAATACGACCGCCGAAAAGTACGTCGAAAGGCGCTCGATTCGGTGAAAGAAACGACGGTTCCCCTTGTCCTGAAGCGACTGGGAATCGAGTCCGGTATTATTGTGTTCCTCGTGGTGATTCTTCTGATTGTGTGACTCATGCGAACGATTGCCTACGACACAGCAAGCATTGCGCTGCTCTTGGGGAGCTCCCTCTTTTTCTATCGAGCCGTCGAGTTCCTTGCCCAAAAAGATTATGTGGCCGGCTTGATCGCGGTGGGAATCGGCATCTTGGTCGTTCGATCGGGCGTCGAGGCCGGTCGCCTTGCGATGGTCTCAAGGAGCGAGGATCGGTCATGAGGCGTCTTTCCTTGATCGTCGTGGCGTTCGCCATGGCGTGTTCCGAACCGCCAACCGTTTACGAAGCCCTGAATACCTGGCCCAGCGAAGCGCCTGTGGTGATTGAGGTGAACGGTCGCAAAGTCTCGAAATCCGAGTTTGAGACCTACTGGAAACGCCATCCGGAACTTTCCGTTGAGGAAGTCACAAAAGCCCTGACTCTGCGTGAAGCGTTGGTGGGGCAGGCGCTGTTGGAGCGACGGGGCGGTGCGGCCCAATACGATTTTGCCAGAAAAAGAGGACTCGTCCGAACGTTGCTCGCCAAAGAGGTCGAAACAGTCAAAGCCCCGGTGCCAAAAGACGTCTCTAAATTTGAGCGCTTGCTGGCGACACCGACGGGGTACCGCGTTTCGAACCTCGTGGTTCGTCCCAGCGTGGATGGTGGTTCAGTCGACGATCCCGCGCTCTTGGCGGAGGCTCAGCGCCTGCTCGGAGTCTTGGGTGATGAACCGACTTCGCTGGACCTTGTTGCAGCCCAAAAACAAGCATCGCCTGGGATGCGGGTCAGCGTAGACCTCCACCTGGTCTTTCCGAAACCGAGCGATGTCCATCTGGGTCCACCACCGCAATGGCTGAACGTGGACGCCGATTTTGCCCGGGAAGTCGACGAAGCGTTTGGCAAAAAAAACGTGGTCGGTCCGTTTAAGACTCAGTTCGGTTGGCATGTCGTTCTGCTCGAAGAGCGGGTCGAAGGGAAAAAGCCTACCTCCGACGAGGTCCAAGCACTCGCCAGCCGAGCTCTGCGTACGGACGCCCAGAAAGAGAAATTCTTCGCTCTCGTCAAAGATGAGCTTAAAAACCAGAATTGGACGATTTACCCAGACGTCCTGAGCAAGGAAGAACCGTGAACGTGATGGAAGCATTGATGGGGCGTCGAACCATCCAGACCTTTAAGACCGACCCATTACCAGACGGAGTCGTCGAGCAGGCCTTGGAGGCCGCGATTCGCGCTCCTAATCATAAACTCACCAATCCCTGGCGCTTCACTCAGGTCGGACCGAAATCCCGCAAGCTCTTTGTCGACTTCGCTGCAGAGGCGAAATTCGGTTCAGCGCCAAGCGAACGCCAACGAGAAATGGTGGCCAAGAAACTCGAGTTAGCACCCGTTTTTTTGGCTGTGTCACAAGTCCTCGATGCCGATCCTTGCCGACGCCAAGAAGACTACGCCTCGATCGCATGTGCGATTCAGAACCTGTCCTTGGCATTATGGGCTGAAGGAATCGGTTCGAAATGGAGCACCGGGCCCGCAACCAAGGACGCGCGGACCTATGAGCTTCTGAGCATCGATCCCGCGCTCGAGGAAATCGTAGGCGTGGTGATGATGGGTTACGCCGCGTCTATCCCCGACACCCCCCGACGCCCACTTGCCGAAGTATTTCGCACGGTCGAATGACGGGCCTACCTCGGTCGAAAAGTGACCGTTCGTTCACTATTTATGCGCGTTGCATGGGGTCTATGCCGCGGCTATAGTCCGCCGCATATTCGTCATAATTTAGGAGTCCCCAGTGAAAATCGGCGTCCCAACAGAAGTTAAGAATCATGAGTACCGTGTCGGAATGATCCCAGCGAGCGTGCGTGAATACACAGCGCGCGGTCATCAGGTATTCGTGCAGAAAGGAGCAGGCGAGGGCAGCGCGATCTTTGACGAGACGTACGTCGATGCTGGTGCTGTGATTCTGGATACCGCCGACGAAGTTTGGAAGATTGCTGACATGATCGTGAAGGTCAAAGAGCCGCTTCGTGAAGAATACTCGCGGATTCAGCCCGGCCAGATCATCTACACCTATTTCCATCTCGCAGCCGTGCCAGAACTGGCAACCGTCCTGCTCGAGAAGGAAGTCGCAGCCGTCGCTTACGAAACCATCCAGCTTGATGATGGCCGATTGCCATTGCTTGAGCCCATGAGCGAAGTCGCAGGCCGTATGTCGATTCAGGTCGGCGCGCGAAGCCTCGAGCGCGAAGCCGGCGGCAAGGGCATTCTGCTTGGCGGAATCCCAGGCGTTGGGCGAGCAAAGGTCGTCATCATCGGTGGTGGATCCGTAGGAACCAACGCTGCCAAAATGGCTGTCGGCATGGGCGCCCACGTGACCATTTTGGACACGAACCTCAATCGCTTGCGTTACCTTGATGATATCTTCGGAAACGGAATCCAGACCCTTCACTCGAACGCCGGAACCATCGGTGATTCGGTGCTCGCTGCTGACCTTGTGATCGGCGCGGTGTTGATTCCTGGCGCCAAGGCGCCGCACCTGGTGACCCGTGAGCACATCACCTCAATGGGTGAAGGTACCGTTGTTGTGGACGTTTCGGTCGATCAGGGTGGCTGCATCGCCACCTGCCATCCAACCACCCACGAAAAACCAACCTACGTGATCGACGGCGTGGTCCATTATTGCGTGGCGAATATGCCAGGCGCCGTGGCCAGAACCTCAACCTTTGGTTTGAACAACACCACGTTGAAGTACGGACTCGCCATCGCCGAAAACGGCCTGGTTGGCGCCATGAAGGCTGACCGCGCACTTTTGCTGGGCCTGAACACCTACCGCGGAAAGATCACGTATCAGGCCGTCGCTGAAGGCCTCGACCTGCCTTACACTCCCGTCAAAGACCTCATGTAGGCCGGTTGCCGGTTGTCGGTTGTCGGTTGTCGGTTGTCGG
>CAYMYJ010000007.1:0-123294 GCA_964394615.1 uncultured Bradymonadales bacterium
ACTTCGGTGCATTCATCGAAATCCTTCCTGGTACCGAAAAACTTTGCCATATCTCGGAACTTACGGAAGGCCGCGTCGACAACGTCGAAGACGTGCTTCGTGAAGGCGACGAGTGCCTCGTGAAGGTTCTCGACGTTGACCGTGGTGGTAAGATTCGACTCTCACGCCGTGCAGCCTTGGCTGAGCAGGGTGAAGCCGAAGCCGCCGCTGACGCTGTCGAAGCTTAATCCAAGCGGATAGAAGCAAAAAAGGGCGCCATTGGCGCCCTTTTTTTTGTCCTATTCTTGGCTATTCACCGACGTTCTTGGACTCCACTTGTCCCAGAATGCCATCCGGCCAAACGATCGTTCCGTTCAGGTGGTGCACGACAAAAACCCCGTCGCAGTCGCGGTCGCGCCGCGCCCGAAACACAAAAGAACCTGCCGTTCGGTCGAATCGATACTGGTAGGCCGTATTGTCGCCGGCTTTGATTCCCAGCCCTGCCCAGAACGCATCAGGGGCCGCCATAGGAACGGCTGCGGCGCAAGGCACGACCGCAGGGAACCACTCTGTGCGGGTCGGTAGACCGGCGATGAAACCATCGCGATCGCTTGCCGCAGCGGATTGTTTAAGAAGGCTATTCGCCATTTCCTCAATCAGATCCTTGCCCACACGTGCCATGGCAGCTTCGTCCTCTCGTGGTTTGTCGACATAGACGAGTCGCGCCGTATACGACACTGCGACCAGAAATAGGGCGATGGCGACGAATTGCCCGGTGGGCCGTTTAAAGAAGTTGATTAGCGCGCGCATAATGCTCTCGTGTGTTCGAGATGACCGAACCATCTATCCGATTCTTGGCCCCAGTTGTCCAACCCGCGGGTGTCTTCGACCCAAATCACGGATTTTTCGGGGCAGAGTGAATCGAAGTCGAGTCAGGTTCGTTTAATGAACATTGAGGGCACGGTTCTCATTTGTTACCTTGCGACCACTTGGGGCACATCCCATTGAGGAGAAGCACATGCATCGTTGGATTGGATTGGTCATTACGCTGGCGGCACTCGCCTCTAGCTCCGCGGTATTTGCCAAAGAGAAACCGAAGGCACCACAGGCTGCGACTGCCCTCAACGAGATCCTTGCGGATATCAAATGGGGTGACTCTAAGGAGGAAGTGCTCAAGAAAATCAAAACACGAGAGATGGATAAGCTTCGCGAGGATAAAAAAATCACCTCCGATGCGATCCTGATGCAGAAGGGCCGCAAGGAACTTCTCGATCGTCTGGCCGTGGCAGAAAAGAGCTACGCGCGCCTGGAAGGCACCGACACCGGTTATGAAGTCTCGGTGATTGCCGACGAATTCTCGCCGAATAACGGCGAGTCATTTTTTCGCATGAAGGATAAGGTCGCTCAGCGGTTCTATTTCTTTATCGATGGCAAATTCTACAAATTGGCTGTGGCCTACAATGCGACCTACCTTCGCGGCGTACCCTTTGAGTCGTTCGTAGGCTCGTCGGTCAAGAAGTACGGTCGCCCAGCCGTTGCTGAATACGACACGATTCGCCAGAAAGAGCAGTTGTCGCTGGTCTCGTGGCAAGACCCTGAAACCACGCTCAACGTCAAAAATAAGAAAGAACTTTTCGACACTTACACGATGGTCTTCATTGACAGACAAATGGTGAAAAGGCTCGAGGCCTCGAATCGTAAGTTCGGCGGAAACGACAAATCCGAGGAAGAAGTCTCGGCGGCTGTTCAGGCGCTGACACAGGAAGGCGACTATTCTTCGAATGCCAATGTGTTGGACGGTCTTGTCGGTAACACGAAAGTCGATTTGAGCATGGGCCGTCCGCAGGACGACAAAGCCACCAAGTACACCGACGAAGATGGTGGCGAAGTGGCTTCAGCTGAAGATGCGAAGAAGGCGAAAAAAGCCAAGAAAGCCAAGGCCAAGAAGAAAGCCAAGAAGAAGGTCGAGAAAGGACCCGATTTTGGTAACTTGAGCACCAAGGCCAGTGACGACCTGATTATTTACTGACGGGCGACATAGCTCTATAGTTCGGGCGCGGCACAAGCCGCGCTTTTTTTGTTTAAGGCCACTTATGTATCGAATCCTCTGCCTCATCACTCTCGCGTCGCTTGCCGCGGCATGCGGTGAAGCCGATTCCGGCTCCGTGGAAAGCCGCCTTTTTGGGCTGGATCCAGCTGCAGCATTGGATATCAGCACGATTGATCGAGGCGTCGGCATTCATTCCGGTGAAGCGATGGCGATTGCGTCCTATCAGCCGACCGTATTTCCAAAACTCATGACCGCGCTTCCTCATGCCGTCATCACCGTCAACGCGTACGATGCTGCAGCACAGGAACTCGGCGAGTACATCACGTTTCCGCCACCGCAAGGTGTCGATAGCCGTGGGCCGGTCGTGTTCAAATCGACATCAGTGGCCTCCGGACGATTCGCAGCACGTGTTGACGATGCGTTCGAAGAAATCGCAGCTTTTGGCTCACAGGCCGGCGCAAGCGACTTCACGTCGAGCACGATCGTGATCGATTTCTGGAGACTTCGCAGAGACTGGCATGTTCGCTGGGACGGAAAACTCGAAGACCCGGCCAACACAGTAGGACGCGGTCAATACGGATTTTTCCGCAGCGATTTTAGTGGAGAACTCCTCGACCAAATCGAGACCGCAGCCGAGACCCATAAACCCCGATACTTCATCGTGGGCGTAGAAATGGAACGTTTCCTGGCGACTTCCGAGGGCGCTGGCCTCGCACCTCATGAATTCGCGAATTTCTTCGCGTTCTATCAAGAGGCCGTGGCCCGCATTAAGTCGGTTTCGCCTTCGACCAAGGTTGGTTTCGGTATCGACTGGGACCGTTATTATAACCGAGTTTCTCTGAGCTACGCGCCAGACGACGCCGACCGCGACGAAGCCGTTAATTTGGCTCTGCAAACGACGTTGGTCCCGCTCTGGAAGGCCTCGGATGTCATCGCATTATCGCTCTATCAGCCAGCAGGAGCGCCAAGCGAGCACTATCAATACCTTCGACTATTGCCCGAACTCTACGACATTAATTTGCCG
Source organism: uncultured Bradymonadales bacterium (assembly GCA_964394615.1). Taxonomy (GTDB): domain Bacteria; phylum Myxococcota_A; class Bradymonadia; order Bradymonadales; family Bradymonadaceae; genus JBFFMO01. The sequence continues at coordinate 3,054 of CAYMYJ010000007.1, forward strand.
ATCATGTATCATTCGGTCGGGTCTGCTGTGACCTCCACGGTGAACTACCTGGACCAGAAAAATTTCATGGATGAGTTTGGCGAACGAAATGCCGGATTGAATGTGGAATTTATGGCGTGGCGGCGTGTTCTTAACTTCGAAGGCACCGACACCAATAATCAGGTGATCGCCGGACGATGCCTCGCGTTGACCCAAGAGTCGCGCGGACTCGAAATGCCTCTCTCCAATTGCTACGACGGTTTGTTCACAAGTGTGTTTAGTGAAAAAGACGTATTCAGTGTCTTCAAAGACCTTCCTTAACCTCGCCTCCTTCCTTTTGAGCATCAGCCTGGTGCTCCTATCGACGTCCGGTTGGGCGAGCGACGGAGTGGGATCTGTGGACCGACTCCCATTTGTGTCGCTTGGGCTTTGCATCACGCTTATCGGCTTGGTCGTTGCGCAGGTGCATAGGGCCTGGTGGGAGCTCAGCGCTCTCCTTAAGCCACTCAGGGTCGTCGGTGCTGCCATCGCGTCGGTTGGCGTATTCATGGTTGCCTTCGGCGCCACAGAAGCGCCACCCACTGCGGGCGAACTGCCTTGGCTTGAATCATGGCAGGACGCTCTAACTCAGGCGGACGCCTCTCAAAAAACGATCATGATCGATTTCCAGGCCGAGTGGTGTGCTGCGTGCCACGAACTCGAATCGGAAGTCTTCCACCAACCCGAGGTGTCGGGACGGCTGCGTGACGATTTCATCTTGGTTCGAGTCGACTTCGATCAGGACACGGATGAGGTCAGGATGCTGGCCGAGAAATTTCGGGTGTCGGGGTTGCCGACGGTGGGCTTTGCGTCCCCAGATGGTTCCGTTTTGGAAAGGCCGTCCTTCGAAGGGAAAATCCCACTCGAAGAGTTCATTCAGCGTATCGATCTGGCTCAGGAGGGCGTTGTAGCTGGCAAAGAGGACACCGAGCTTGCAAGGGCCCTCAATGAACACGGCATCTGGACCGCTTTGGTTTTGGTGTTTCTGGCCGGTCTGATGTCGAGCCTGACGCCATGCGTGTATCCGCTGATTCCGATTACGATCGGGCTCTTTGGAGCGCGGACGGCGGCCACTCGAATGCAAGGCTTTCGCCTGAGCTTCGTCTACGTCATGGGCATCGTTTTGACTTATAGCGTACTGGGCGTGGCTGCCGCATCGGCTGGATCTGTGTTTGGCGGTGCTATGCAATCGCCATGGGTGATCGGCGCGATTTCGCTGCTCTTTGTGATTCTTGGGCTGGGATCGCTGGGCCTATTTCAAGTTCGCCTGCCCACGGCCCTTCAGAACCGGCTGGGTTTGGTTCATGGATCGGGCTATTGGGGTGCGTTTTTTATGGGGCTTGTGGCAGGCGTGATCGCGGCTCCGTGTGTTGGGCCCATCGTCGCCGGCATCTTGCTGCTCGTGGCCGCCGAACAAGACGTGTTCTTGGGATTCACGCTCCTGGCCACCTTTGCCTTCGGAATGGGCCAGCTCTTCCTCATTCTGGGGACGTTTTCGTCGGCCCTGTCGAGATTGCCCAAATCAGGTGGTTGGATGGACGGTGTGAAGACCGTCTTCGGAATCGTGTTCATCGGCATGGGGCTTTATTACGGCCGATTCCTCGTCCCAGCTCTCAGCGCAGCACTCAAAGACCTTTGGCTCTACGTAGCCTAGAACCCGACTTTGAACTTCAGATAACCTGAGCCCGAGTACATCAAGCCTGCGTCGGCGTCGCTTGTGATCAGCGCATATCCGGCCATCCCTTCCGCGCCCAACGCCACAAACTTGGAAATATTGAGTTCAAAGAATGCGCCGCCTCGGAAGATCAGGCCGCGGTCGTCAGTTTCGCCGTCCGTGCCAGTTGGGGCGAAAAAATAGGCCGTCTGGGCGATGGGGCCAAAGGCTACGAGGTCCACTGGAATCAAGTCGAGGTGATATCCCACGCCCAACAAGTTGAACATGCTTCCATCTGGGTGGAAATTTACGTTGGCAAAGATGTCGACGAACAGGACCTCGGCGCCGACCGCGAAGCCGTACTCCGGACCGACATCATTGGCTTTGAAGTAATGAAGATCAGAATCGCCGCCCATATACCCGCCGTCGCCACGAGCCCAAACCTGGAGCACCTCGGCCGAGGCTGTCGTGGGAAGAATGAATAACGCGCAAAATAAAGAGGCCAGAACTATTCGTTTCATGGTGGATCCCGTTTGTGGTTCCCATATTGGACGCAATGAAAGAACAAAATAGTCATTCGGCCGTCGCAGAGCAATGCGGTGTTCCCTTGACGTCCAAATCACTGTGTATAGCTTGCGCCGCAATGGTTTCGCTTCTCGGAGTTCTTTAAATGCCAATCTACGAATACAAATGCCAAGAATGCGACCACGTGTTCGAGGACATGGTGCTGTCGAGTAAAGATTCTGGTCCGGACAAATGTCCCAAATGTGGGGCGCCGAACGTCTCGCGACTGATTTCTGGAACGAACTTCCAGCTGAAAGGTGGCGGATGGTTCCATTCCGATTATGGCAAGAAAGGCAGCACTTCTGTCAGCGACACCTCGTCAGCGACGAAGGGCAGTGTTGAGTCGAGCGCGCCAAGCGACGCGGCGACCACGGTTGCAAAAGAAACCAAAGCCGTCCCGAGTGAGAACTCGAAAGCGGCCCAGGCACCCTCGGAAAGCAAACCAAGTACCTAGTGAATGTGAAGTGCGGAGTTGCCGCCCCCAAAGGTGTGCATAGTTTACCCGCAGAAGAAATGAGACGGACGCTGTGACGGATTTTCTGGCCGGCGCCCATCAAAGAAACAAGCAGTTAGCAGTTAGGAGTTCAGAATGGGTAAGATCATCGGAATCGACCTCGGTACAACCAACTCAGTTGTTGCCGTCATGGAAGGAAAAGAGCCACGCGTGATTCCAAACGAGGAAGGCGCACGCACGACTCCGTCAGTTGTCGCATACGACGACAAGGGCGAGGTCTTGGTGGGTCGCATCGCGCGTAACCAGGCCATCACAAACCCAGAGAACACGATCTACTCGGTCAAGCGCTTCATGGGCATGAAGTACGACAAGATCAAAGGCGACATGACACGTATCCCTTATAATGTCGTGGCGGCCGATAATGGCGACGCGCACATTGCGGTTCGTGGCCGTAACTACAGCCCACCCGAAGTTTCGTCGAAAATCTTGATGAAGCTCAAGAAAGCCGCTGAAGCGTATCTGGGCGAAGAAGTCACCGAAGCGGTCATCACCGTGCCGGCGTACTTCAACGACTCACAGCGTCAGGCAACCAAAGATGCGGGCAAAATTGCCGGTCTGGACGTCAAACGAATCGTCAACGAGCCCACCGCAGCCGCATTGGCTTACGGCCTTGACCAGAAGAAGACCGACGAAACCATCGCCGTGTTCGACCTTGGTGGCGGTACGTTCGACATCTCGATTCTCGAAGTCAGCGACAGCGTGATCGAAGTCATCAGCACCAACGGTGATACCCACCTGGGTGGAGACGACTTTGACCAGATCATCATCGATTGGTTGATGGCCGAGTTCAAAAAGGACACAGGCATCGACGTTTCGAAAGACAAGATGGTCCTTCAGCGCCTCAAAGAAGCTGGTGAAAAAGCCAAGATTGAATTGTCGAGCGTGGTGGAAACCGAAGTTAACCTTCCGTTCCTCACCGCTGACCAAACTGGGCCAAAACACCTCACTGTGAAGCTTTCGCGGGCCAAATTTGAGTCCATGATTGCCGACCTTGTGAAGCGTACTTTGGAGCCATGCCGCAAGGCTTTGGCCGACGCGAAGAAGACCAAAGACGAAATTCACGAAGTCCTTCTGGTTGGTGGTTCGACACGTATTCCTTCGGTTCAAGCTGCCGTGAAAGATTTCTTCGGTAAGGAGCCTCATAAGGGCGTGAATCCTGACGAAGTTGTTGCCCTGGGTGCTGCAGTTCAGGCGGGTGTGTTGAGCGGCGATGTCACTGACATCCTTTTGCTCGACGTCACACCTCTCTCGCTCGGTATCGAGACTCTCGGTGGCGTGATGACGCAGCTGATTACTCGAAATACAACGATTCCGACCAAAAAGAGCGAAACGTTCTCGACGGCTTCGGACAATCAGACCTCCGTCACCGTTCACGTGCTTCAGGGCGAGCGCCCAATGTCGAGCGACAACAAGACGCTTGGTAAGTTCAACCTTGATGGAATCCCGCCTGCACCTCGTGGCGTGCCGCAGGTCGAAGTCACCTTCGACATCGATGCCAACGGTATCGTTCATGTGTCGGCCAAAGATAAGGCGACCAACAAGGAACAGAAGATCCGCATCGAATCGTCCAGCGGACTCAACGATGCTGAGATCGAGCGCCTTGTTCGCGAAGCTGAAGCTCATCGCGACGAAGACGAGAAGAAGCGGGAATCTGCCGAGACGCGCAATCGCGCGGAGACCATGATTCTGTCAGCCGAAAAGACCGTGAAGGACCTTGAGGATAAACTTGAGCCTGCACAGCGTACGGAAATTGAAACCAAGGTGACCGCGCTTCGGACTGCCTTGGGTGTCGCCGAGACCACGGCTGAAGACCTGACTGCCAAGATGGAGGATCTTGAAAAGACCCTTCATGCCATGGCGGAGCAGATGTACCAGGCCACTGGCGGTGAAGCTCCTGCAGAGGAAACGGCTTCTACGCCTGACGACGACGATGTCATCGATGCTGAGTTTGAAGACGCGAACTAAGCGTCCTCAAACAACGAATCCAAAGCGGGGCGAAAGCCCCGCTTTTTTTTGTGTTTGAAGTGCGTCGCACGCATCGCGATTGTGTTTAAGCGCGGCCAAGCTAAGATGCGTCAGTGTGACCGGAGGCGGCATGACGACAGGAAAACATACAGATCTCCAAACGCTGCAAAACAGCGATGGAACGTTCGAGTTGGTAGTCTCATCTGAGGCCTCAGATGACTGGTCTGAGGTCGAAGACCTTCGGACAGCTGAGACACCGACAAAGGCCCGTTCAATTCCCTGGAAGCCCATTCTGGCGGCCTTGGCTGGCGTCTTGGTCGTCGGATACATCGGCGCCAAGGTGGTGAGTTCACTTTCTGGCGGTGTGTCGATCGACGAAGAGCCTCTCGAGGTCGTCAACGGGTTTCGGCCCTATATGGGGGGTGCTTCTGCATCGCTCGGGACGGCGCGCACTCCACGACCTGCAGCTGGCGCAAGGAATGTCCCAGCGGAAGACGATTGGGTGGATCCCGAAACTGAGGAGCGCGATCTTGTCATAGAGCAGGGCGAGCCTGCTATTCCGACGGCTCAAGAGGAACTCCAGAAAGAGGAGATCGTCGATGAAGCCCAAGTTGAAGACGTGATTCCCGAACCCGTCGATAATGCGATTCATGAAATCGAACCCTCAGCAATTCCGCATGGACCGAATGACACCCCAAACCTCCAGCGAAATCTCAATCAACAGCTTCGCGCAATTTCGAACGATAGAATCGATATGCCGTTTCCTCGTCAGAACTTAGGTGCTGCTCTGAATGGTGTCGGCGGGGTTCCTGACGAAGAACCTGCGGTGGAAGAGGGCGAAGACGGCGAAATACCGCCCGTTGACGAAAACGGCGAAGAAATCGAAGAGTGACGAAAAACGGGTTGACAGCCTTTTAGGGCGTCTCTATATACATACTCCGCTGGCCAACAGGGTCAAGGACGCGGGAGTAACTCAGTGGTAGAGTGCAACCTTGCCAAGGTTGAAGTCGAGGGTTCGAATCCCTTCTCCCGCTCTAAGCCGGGACCAGAAATGGTCCCGGCTTTTTTTTGTCCACCGATCGTCAAGTCAAGCCCCTGCGGCCTCAGCTTTTGGACCCCTATGACCATCCAGCCCCTCCATCTTGATGCTGTCACCGAAAATCCCATCGTGTTGTTGGGCGAGTTTCATGGCAACGAGCAGGGGCCCGAAACACTGTGGACACTCAGCGAGCGCATCGTTGGCCCAATTACCTTCGCGCTTGAATACGCAGAGTCCGACGACGCCATCTTTCATTCATGGATCAACAGCGACGGAACCGATGACGACCGACGAAACCTCCTAAAGGCAAGGTTCTGGTCATCATCGGTTATGTACGACGGACGGTCGTCCGTTGCGATGTATCGGTTGCTCGAACGTATTCGAAAAGCCCGCCAAGATGGTGCTGACCACGCGGTCCTCACCTCGATACGTGTGAACTGCAGTGGAGGATTTTCAAGGTGCTGCACCGAGCGCGGAGAAGAGTTGGTCGAACTTCATAACAACCACCAGCCCTTGGGCCTTCGCGCCAACGACGGTGGCGACTTCGATTTCATATGGATTGTTGAAGCTGGGGTGCCAAGTCAACGTTGGGATGGAACCAACCATTGATTTGATGACGCACGCCCAATCGTTTGAGGACGGTCACGTGGGAAGACAGTGCACCAAACGTTCGCGTTCTAGTCAGAATCGTGCGCTCAGACGGAAGGCGTACGACGGCATCTCGGACATCTGGACCTCGGCCCCCGCACCTAAGGCTTTCCAACTGTATTCGAGTCCGGCGAAGGCAACGGGAGAGAGGTCTTTTCCTGAGTCGAGATCGACCTCATCGGTGAGCTCGACTGCAATCGACGCCATGCCTCCCAGTCCGACATAGGGAGAAAGTCCGAAAAAATTGTAGCTGATGGAGGCATCGACGCCGCCGGTTCCAAACCACAGCTCCGATGGCCCCAGCATGGTGGTGAGATTCGGCCTGATCGCAATGGAGAACGGCGCGCCCTGAGACTGCTGCATGATGCCGATCTTCGACTCCACGCCTACAAACCCATAATTCGCTCGGGGATCCACGCTGCCCCAGACGCCAACGTCGACATTTTCGAGCACGCCCATGCGAAAGACCACGCGAGGTATTGGTTTCCCGTCGCCAAGCCAATGATCGTCTTCAGGGTGGGACATCGTATTATTCCACGCGCCATCGGCATCTTCGATGGTCGTATGCGACAGAGACACGCCGAGGTCAAAGTTCCACTTCCCCAACGTTTCAGCGCTAGAGACCTGATGAAACCGAACGACGGTGCCAGCCTCGCCGGCGAACTGCGTGAACTCTTCTTGGGTCAGGTCCGAATGCAGGTCGAAGTAACAGCTCTCATAGGCCGTTGCCACGTGCAGTACCGGTTCGCCGGCTCCTGTGGTGGCGCTGTGGGCGAGTACCGCTGAGGGGGTCACAGCCCCGAGGGCGGCGATGGATAGGGCGATGACCTGTTCTTTGCGGCGTTTCATTTCGAGCTCCTTGTACGCGCCTCAGCGCCGTCCAGTCGTCATTGACAACCGAACTCTAGGAGTCGATGCAGGCCTTCGGTATCGGCCAATGGATAGATTCTGATGGGGAAATCGTCGATTTGTGCCCGCGTATACCGATCGATAGACACCGCTCACTCTTACTAATCGGTGAGTTTGATGAGCCCCAGAGCTTGTGCGTTTTGCACAGCCTGCAGGCGATTGCGCGCCCCGAGTTTCTGCAACAACCGGTGCATATGAGTCTTCACCGTGCCCGGCGAGACGAACAGCCGTTTAGCGACCTCCGGATTGGACAGCCCGGCAGCAACGAGCCCCAGCACTTCGACCTCTCGTGCGGTGAGGGTTTCCGCCGGCGTTGCGACGACCGGCCGCTGCACGTGGAGCGGAGTGGGGGCTCGTTGATCGGAGGCCTGACGCAGCGCTTCCAGTTCCGGTGGCCATTCGCGGTCCGCCGTGGCCGCCAGGATTGCATTGATGACGTCGGCGTTTTCGTTTCGCCAACGCTGCGGAGGACCGAGGTCACTCGCCCTCAGCAGCAGCGTAGCCGCCGTGTCGACATCCTGGAGCGCCAGACGAACGTGGGCCTCAAGGAGCAGCCAGTCGACGACGTAAATCATGCGACCGGCCTCGTGGTCTATTTCACGGACCTCGCGAATTCGTTCGGCAAGCTCACTCGAAGGTGAACGGGCCGCGGCGAGTAGTTGCGACAGGCTCAGTTCATGCGTCACGGCCTTGTAGGTCGCTCTCGATGGGAGGTCGTTGGGGGCATCGGGGTACCTGCCACTGAGCAGCCCAATCAGGTCCGCTGCGCCTTGAGTCCAAGCGTGCAAGAGGGGGACCGCCGCGGAGGTTGCCGTCGCCACCGCTTGCGCGAGTGATTCGTCGGAGAGGTCTTGCTCGCCGGCGGCGGCGCACACCCGTGCGCGCACGCACAGCGCGGCGACGAGCACAAAGGGATCCTCAAGAATCCGGATTCGAGGGACTGCCTGTTCCAGTTCGGTCAATGCGTTAGCGAGCTGTCCATGCTCGAAATAGACGTGGGCAAGTTCCGCCCGAAGGTGACCCGTAATGCCCAGCATCGTTTCTCCCTCGGACGCCGCGTACGCCAATCCAGCTAGGCACGCGCGCTCGGCCTCATCGAGCCGACCAAGGGACCGCAACGCCCATGCGCGATATCCCACAGCGGCGAGCGCCGCGTAGTGGTTGTGTCCCAACTTACCCAGCGCCTCCGCGTGCTCCAGACGGGCGATGGACTCGGTCGTGAGCCCCATCATGACTCCAAGGATCCCAGCCTGAAGTTCGATCACCGATCGCGCCAGATAGGCGTCCTCTGGCAATGCCGCGAGCGTTGCTTCGGCGTGGAGGAGACAACCTGACAGGTCCGACACGGGTCGCGTGGCGATCGATTCCGTCGCCAGCAGGTGGGCCTCGATTTCGGATCGGCGACCTGCCGGTATCTCATCCCTCAACAGGCCGGCTCGCCCCTTGGCAATCGCGCGGGTCGCGGCCTCGACGCGTGGCGGGCTGCGAACGGGCAGAACCGCCAGCCAGGCGGTCAACGCCGCGACCGCCGGATACTCGTCGATCGCGGAGTCGGGCAGATGGCTGATCCAGTGCTGCAAAGTGCGGCGGTCACTGACGCACAGCGTCTCGATGCCCCACCGGTCCACGATCTCACACATCACGTCGTCCGCGGCCGCGGCGAGGGCGTGAGCGAACGCCTGGCGTGGGTCCTCATCAATCCACCAGATGGCGGCCCGGCGTTGTAGCGCCCGCGTACGTTCGGGCTCCCTTGCCAGGCGGCTGCGCAGGAGGTCTCCGAAGATCTGATGATACCGGTACCACTCACGCTGGTAGTCGAGCGGGATGAGAAAAAGGCCCGCGGCTTCGATTCGTCTGAGGGTCTGGGCGGCGTCGTGGTCGCCCGTCAGGGCAGCGCACAGGTCAGGCGTGAACCGTTCGAGTACCGACGTGGAGAGAAGGAAATCGCGCGTCTCGGTATCGAGATCGTCGAGCACCTCACCGACCAAGAACTCGGCAATCGCGGATTCGTGCGGCAGCTTTTCGACCATGTCGTCGATGGGCGTGCCACGCTGCATCGATAGCCCCATGAGTTGGATGCCCGCCGCCCATCCCTCGGATGCTCGCCATAGCTTTCCGACAGACGCATCGTCGATTTCCAGACCCAGCAGGTCGCGACAGAAGGTCGCCGTTTCGTCTTCTCGAAAATCGAGGTCCTCCACCCGCACTTCGGTGATCTCGTCGCGGGCGCGCAGCGTCGTCAGTGAAAAGAGAGGTTCGGAACGGCTTGTGGCCAGTACGTGCATGCAAGGTGGGAGGTTGCTGAGAAGCCAGCCGAGCGCTTCGTGAACGCGCGGATTATCGATGACATGGAGGTCGTCGAGCACCAAGACGAACGGGTCGACTTCGGCCGCGAGCGGAAAAAGCAGCAGTTCCGCCAGCAGCGGCTCGATCTCAAGGTCGCCATCTGCTGCGACGGCTTCGAGCCCAATCAGCTCGGGCCGAAGGCGTTGCACGGCTCCCACAATATAACTCACGAACCTCGCGGGATCGTTGTCGCGTGCATCAATAGAGAGCCACGCCACAGGCCGGTCTGCCTCGGACAACCATTGCACCGCCAAGGTCGTTTTTCCGGCCCCGGCTGGCGCGACCATAAGCGTGAATCGGCGCCACAGGCCTTCATCGATCGCATGGGTCAGGCGATCGCGCACGACGATCGAGGGGCGACGCCGAGGGGTGAAGAACTTCGTCGGATCGAGCTTGGTCAGAGGCATGTGTCTTTGTACCACAGTGCAGGCTGCGAGCCAGCGTCGCCCGTACACCTGAGTGGACATCAAGGGAGACGCTACGGGCGACGTTGAAAAGATTCGCGCCACGGCTTCAACTTCGCGACCGAGGGCCATCGCTTGCGACCCCATTTCCTTCTGGTATCTTCTACGGGCAGAAGTGATTCGTTCGAGTCGCTGTCACGACCCAATCAGGAGAGATCATGAAAAGCGTTCTTGCAGTGATTGTATTGACGATGACACCGGCTTTGGTGTTTGCCCAAAATGGCTTGCCGACAGCGGGAGAGGCAGTTAACGGGGTCAACTCGACGACCGTTGCGCAGACCGAGTACGAGTTTCCAGACGATTATGTTGAAGGCGTTCTTACGAAACCGGACGAGTCGCTCTTGCCAGGCGAGCTGCGTGGGAAAACGACCTCGCTGATTCATGTCCGATCGAACTTCGTTCCCGAACTCATGATGTCGGTCGAGCACATCTAAATCTGGACAGGCTTAGTAGGGGACGTTGAAGTAGGGCGGATCCTGCCACCAATCATACACGCCATGAATCAGGCCGTTCTCGCCCTCGAACGGCAGAGTCTCTCGCATTTGGATGATGAACATCCGGTCCTCAAATTGCACGGTGATCGCGCGATCTCGCTCATACACGGGCAAATCGAGCGCGATCGTCACCACCTCGCGTGCCAGCTGCCGCATCCCCTCCGCATCGGCACCGAAAACGGCGTTCGACGTGCCGAAATGGTAGTCCTCATCCAACTGAAGGACGTGGAGGTCATCTGGTGAGAGCGACATCGGCCATGGGTAGATGCGCCGTTGCCGTTTGACGAAGTCTGAGTCTGCGGGGACCTCCTTGAGGACCACGCGGACCTTGTCATAGGTGACTTCCTCCGCGTTTCGAAGCATCTCATGCATCGGCGACGTGAAATCTACCTGGCTTATATGGAACATTCCCATAAATGGGGACAAGGCATCTTGGCGGATAATCTCGCGCGGATCCTCCCAATTTGTCTCAATGTAGGTTTGAGCAACGTAAAAGTGTAGATCCCCGAACCAGACAAGGACTCCTGTTTCGTGGAAATTCAACGAAAATTGATCGCCACTTTCAAAAAACGTCGACCATTCCAAGACACGCATGGTTTCGAGTAGCGTTGCGAGCTTTTCGCTGTTCAGCTTCGTCCGCGTGAACGGAAGCTGCCCCGCGAGGAAAGTTACGCATTCCTCTGTTTCCCATTCCCACCCGATTTTGCAGAGCTGCGGAGTGTAGAGTTCGCAAGACTCGGTGATGTAGAAGAAGAGGAGGCCCGGTTCGTCCGTGAAGAACATTCCGCCATATTGATCTGACACTCCGCTTTCGCCCACGAGAACACGTTCGCTTGCGCCTTCCTGGGGTGGGCCTTCGCAGTACTTCCGTGCGTACTCCAAGTAGGCATCGTGATCTGGTCGCCCATCCGTTTTCGCATCGGGTTGGCCTGCGTCCGCAGGCCCACCACTATCGCGCGCATCATCATCACCGGTGTCGTCGTTGCATTCGCCACAGCCGCCGAGGATGAAACCAAGAATGAGAACCAGAAAGAATATTGGTGTCGTGTAAGCACGCAATTAGTAGTCCCCGAGTGACGAACAGTGGATTTGAGCGAGAGTCTGACGCGAACCCAACTTCAACGCAAATATGGGTCGAAACTCCCAGAAAAACCCGCCACCATGAATGACGAAGACACCGATGATTGGCGCCCGATTCGAGGTCTAGTTGGCGGTCTGCAACTTTTGATCGGTCATGACCGCGAACGTCGAAGGAATCGTCACCGTCACCCCGTCTTTGGTGCTTTGAATCTGCACTCGCCCGCCCGTATCTCGCTGAACGCTGTCTTTCATCACAGAAAGACCTCGGCCCAGTTGCTCGGACATGCCTTCGAGGCGTGCAAGGACCGCGATCATCGGGTTGCGGGCCAAAGAAACCCCCTGTCCCGCCAGGTAGTTCTCGATGGGCTCTGGGAGCGCATTGGCAGGACCAGGTGACCAAATCTCAAGCCGGCCGGGAAAGATACGGATCTGAATGGAGCCAGGCGCGCGCAAGTCGCGATGAACGATCGCGTTAGCCACGGCTTCGAAAACCGCAGCGGCGGGGAACTCCGAAACGCTCGCGTCTGGATCGACTTGATTGATGACCGCCCGGGAATGCACACGAATCAGCTCAATGGCGCTTTTGTGAAGCTCGGCCAGCGTTCCTCCGACATGTGCGCGGGCCAGAACTTCTGACGAAAGTGATGGCCCCGCGTAGCTCGCAAACGCAATCCCTGTATGGGGAAGAAGCCACTGTGGTTCCCGACCAAAGGCCAAAATCGCCGCGACATGAGGTACGACTCTTGGCCCCATGAGCGAGGCCAATCGAAGACGAATCAGGGCATCTTCGCGCGGGGTTTCTTGGTCGGCGAGATGTGGGAAATTGGCCTTCAACCATCGATCGATTTTGTCGACATCAAGGTCATCAATGTTGGCGGATGGCAGTGTTGAAAGCTCGGAACCCGGTGAACCGAATGACATTGTATGAACCGATGAGTGACACTGAAGCTGCGGGAATGTAAGGTGCGCCGCTTCAAGAATAGTTGATGAGTGAGCATGACATGAAAGCTTTGATGTTGGCAGTGGTGGGGACCTTCTTTGTTGGATGTGTTGCACCCGATAATGACGCGGCCCAAGACGGCGAGTTCGATTCGTTTACGGTCGACGGAAAGGCCGATGGATTCACGGCGAGCCAGCAGGATATCGAAGCAGTTCTTGGCGTGATTAACACCGCAACCTTCGAGGAACTCGACGTCGAGATCGGGCTTGATGCGCGCGCTGCACGGGGAATCATCAAGTTCCGCGCAGGCGCAGATGGTCGGATATCCACAGCTGACGATATTCATTTTGTAACGTTGAAGCAGCTCGATGATGTGCCCTATGTGGGCGCCAAAGCTTTTGCCTCGTTGGTCGAATATGCGCGGATCGCGATCACACCGCCTGCGTGTTTTGTGGTCTCCGAATATGTCGAAGGCGCCGGGACGTACACAAAAGGCATCGAACTCTATAATTGTGGCAACACGCGGACCGGCAAAGATGTGGGCATCTGCCTTGTCCGAAACGGCGATTCAAGCTGTTCGGTCACGACCATGACCGATGTTGACGAAGTTCCCGCGAAGGGCGTCGTCACACTCTGTCGCAGCCTGGAAGGTCGGACGGGGGATCCGGTTGTGGGGTTCAAAGAACGTTGCGACGTGCAGATCGGCACAGCGGCTTCTTTCAACGGCGATGACCGCATCGTCGTATTTCAAGACATTGACGGTGATTCGAAGTTTGGAACCGACGACGTTGTGCTCGACGTTTTTGGAGCGGTCCCTTCACAACCCGACGGAATGCCGTGGAGCAATGTGGTGCTTCGTCGCGTGAAAGCGGAGGCCAACACGAGCCTCAACGCCACGAGTTTTGAGACATTGAAGTGGTTTTCCGCATACCCCGCCGATGATTTTTCGGATTTTGGTGTGGCTCCACGATTTAGATTTCTCTGAAGCCCTTAAGTCTTTTATTTTTGAACCTGTCCTCGAAGTGTGTCATCCGATGCACGCGAACATTCACAGAATAGTGAGTTCTTTTTTTTTCAGCAGTACGGAGAAACCAATGAGTTTGATTGGCAAGAAAGCACCAGAATGGCAATCGGTAGCCTATGTTAAGGGCGATGAGCAGGTGATCAAGAGCTCGGATCTTGATGGTAAATGGTACGTGCTCTACTGGTATCCTCTCGATTTCACATTCGTGTGTCCGACAGAAATTCGCGGATTTGAAGCTCTGGTTGAAGAGTTTCAAGACGACGGTGTCGCAGTCATCGGCGCCAGCACAGATTCGTTTTTCAGCCACAAAGCGTGGTTCGCCGACCGCGAGACCTTCGCGCAAGTCATCACCCATCCTGTCCTCGCCGACACAAGCCACGCCGTCACCAAGGCGTTTGGCGTGCTCAAAGAAGACGAAGGCATTGCCTTCCGTGCTACTGTGATTGTGGATCCTCAAGGCGTTGTACGTTCGGTATCGGTCAATGACCTGTCGGCCGGCCGCAGCCCTCACGAAACACTTCGAACGGTTCAAGCGCTCCAGAGCGGTGGACTTTGTGGTGCCGACTGGAAGAAGGGCGAGAACTTCGCAGCCTGAGGTCAGTCATGAGCCGCTTTGAACAATTGGATGGCGAGTCTTGGGAAACATTTGTGGCGGCAGAAAAAGCCGTGCTCATGCTCGGAAAGACAGACTGCATTGCCTGCGCCAAGTTCTCGGATGAAATCGAGTCGTTGCTTAGCGACGAAAGCAAATACCAAGACGTTCGATTTGGTAAGATCTATCTCGATCAGCGCGGCTTGATCGGCTTTAAAAAAGCCAATCCGTGGCTCTCGGAAGTTACGGACCTTCCTTTTACGGTGATCTATCGAGAAGGCGAATTGGCCAAGAAGTTCGTGGGTGGCGGTATTGACCGACTTACGAATCGTCTGGAACGCCTCGACTGATGCCCTTTAGGTGTCGGCGATTGCCAATTCAAAGAGTCCCTGCAGCTCCGATCGCGTGAACCCGGGACCCAGTTTTTTGATGACCCGGCCTTCTTTGAACAAGAAGAAGGCCGGCACCGCCTCGACCGCGTATTGACAAGGCGTCATCGCGTTCGCGTCTACGTCTAGACCGTGAACCGAGACAAGATTTCCGAAATTTTCCTGCAGATCGTCGATGACCTGGACCGCGAGTTCTGAAGTTGGGCTCCACGCCGCGTGGAAAACGACGAGGGCGGGTAAAGCCGACCGCAGAACTTCGGTCTCGAAATTGGTGTCTTTGATGTGTTGCATAGTCTTGCTTGGTTGAGCGTTCGCTGAGACATACTATGACACGACCAAGAAGTGAGGCCAACGTGGAGACATCCAAAACAGCCCAGAACAGCCACGAGGTGCCCAACCTCCTGGTGCCGGGATTGACACGTTGGCGCACCGAAGACGGCACGATCATTCGCATGTCGAAAGTATCGAAGCGATTCGGAGAGCTTGTGGTCCTCGATGAGTTGGACCTCGAGATTCAACCCGCGATGGTGACTTGCATTTTGGGGGAGTCAGGATCCGGAAAAACCGTGCTGATCAAACACTTGAACGGTCTATTGGTTCCTCAGTCGGGAAGCATCGAACTTTTCGGGAAAGATTTGACGGCGTTGGGACCCGTTGAATTAGATGCAACTCGCAAGCGGATCGGGACGCTTTTTCAAAATTACGCCTTATTTGATTCGATGACGGTCGTCGAAAACGTGGCGTTTCCATTGGTTCAGAACAAGGCGATGTCAATTTCCGAGGCCGAAGAGTTGGCAGCTCATGGTTTGGCAGAATTAGGGTTGGAATCCGTCCTTAGGGAATTTCCGTCGGCACTTTCGGGTGGCATGAAAAAACGAGTTGCCGTGGCGAGGTCCATCATCTGGAACCCTGAGATGCTCTTGCTTGATGACCCGACGACGGGACTCGACCCGATCATGACTCAATACGTCGATGAACTTCTGACCCGCATTTCGAAAGACCGAAAGCTAACCACCGTGATGGTGAGCCATAATTTGGCCTCCATTTTCCGCATGGCTGACATGGTCGCTGTCCTGCATCGCGGAAAAATTGTGGAGTATGGAACCCCGGATGAAATCAAGCATTGCAATGAACCGTCGGTCAAAGCTCTGGTTGGAAAAGCGGCCAGGGCAAAGATCGAAGCGGTTGAAGAAAACGAAGACACCAAAAACGACGCGGAGGTTCCCAATGTCGTGAAGATGGTGGGAGTCACCAAGAGTTTTGGAGACCGACAGATCCTGAAAGGCGTAAATTTCACCGCCAAAAAAGGCGAAATTACCGTGGTTATCGGGGGATCCGGGGCAGGCAAGTCGGTGATGATGAAGCATATCCTAGGTTTGCTTCGTTCCGATGGCGGGCAAGTTGAGCTCTTTGGCAGGGATGTGGGGGACATGGACGAAAAGGAGCTGCGCCATGCCCGTCAGGGGATCGGAATGCTTTTTCAACACTCGGCCTTACTCGACTCGATGAGTGTCATCGAAAACGTTGCCTTCCCCCTTTATGAGCGACGCGAAGCATCCAAGGCTGAATCATTAGAGCGTGCCATGGCGCTTCTGGACACGTTGCGACTTTCCGAAATTGCGGAACGTTTTCCGTCGGAAATTTCGAATGGCCAACAGAAGCGGGTTTCGCTCGCCCGAGCGCTGATTTCTAAACCCGGATTGATGGTCTACGACGAGCCCACAACCGGACAGGACCCGATTCTGTCGGATTACGTCGAAAACATGATTCTTGAGGCCCAAGACAAATTTGACCTCACGAGCATCATTATTTCGCACGATATGGCGTCGACGATGCGAATCGCCGACAAGGTGGCCATGATCTTTGACGGTCAGATCATCCTAGAGGCCTCGCCCAACGAGTTTGTGAACACAGAGGACCCGCGCGTCAAAGAGTTCGTCTTTGCATCGGCGCTCTGAGATTACATCGGTGGGTCGACGGTCAGACCGACCCAGACCCAGCCGTCTTCGACACGCGTCGGGTAGGTTCGAGCCGAATACCGGCCGTTTGTTTTACACTCACCAGAGGTGACGTCGAAACCCCAGGCATGTCGGGGGCAACGTACGATGCAGCCCTCAAATGTCCCCAGACCCAAAAAACCACCCGCATGAGGACAGAAATTCTGAATGCAGTGGTACTCACCCTTCACGTTGAAGAGGGCAAGCTTTTTGGTTCCAGCGTGAACGACGCAGCCTTTGCCGGGCTCAAGCTTGTCGAGTTCTAATACCTTGACGTATGTGATTTCGGCTTCCATCTATCACGCTCGATTTTCTACAGGAAAATGCTTTGGCCCACGAATCGATGACTCTACAACAGCTTCAGGACACCGTGAACCAGTGGATTTCACAGTGGGAAGCAGGCTACTGGTCACCGCTCGAAAATCTAGCGCGTTTGACCGAGGAAGTCGGCGAGTTAGCTCGAGAAATTAATCACGACCATGGACCCAAAAAGAAGAAGTCGACTGAAGCAGAATCTTCGGTGGCGGCCGAGCTTGGCGATATCCTCTTCGTCATCGTGAGCATCGCGAACTCGCTGGATATTTCTCTGGACGAGGCGATGGAGCAAACGATGCAAAAGTACCGTGTCCGGGACGCAGATCGATTTGAGAGACGAAAAGATGAGTGACTTGAAGGCCGCATACGACCTCAACTATGTGACGCGACTCGCGAACGCGCTCGGGGCTGGCAAGACATTCATTGACTCGTTATGGCCGATGCTCGAAAGCTTGGAAATGAAGGACCGTACGATTGCGATCGCCGATGCGTTGCATCTGCATTCCGGCGAGTCCTTTGACCGATCTGAAAGCGTTCTGGATGCCCTCTTTGAAAAAGGCGATTGGAAAGGCCTCGAAGCGTGGCCCATGATCACAGTCATTGAACGTCATGGTTTGGAGTCATTTGATGCGTCCATGGCTCTGCTCCAAAAGTGGACCCATACCTTCAGTGGAGAGTTTGCGATTCGTCCTTTTCTGAGCAGAGACTTTGACCGGTGTATGGAAGTTCTGACGGCTTGGGCTGCCGACGACGACCACCACGTTCGCAGGCTTGTTTCCGAAGGTACTCGGCCCAGATTGCCCTGGGGGCAGCAGGTGAAAGCCATCGATGATAACTTTAAAGCACTTGTTGAGCTTATTTCGCCGCTGCGGCTTGATGAGTCTGAGTACGTAAGGCGAAGCGTCGCTAATCACCTCAACGACTGGTCCAAGATCCACCCCGAAAAAGTCAAAGCTTTAGTTCAGAAATGGGACGATACCGCCGAAGAGTCTTGGGTACGAAAACACGCTCTGCGGAGTCTCGTGAAAGCTGGAGATGCGGAAGCCTTGAGCATGCTTGGATTCAAGGGAGTCCCCACGCTTGATGGTTTCCAGTGTTCAAAAAGCGTCTCGTTCCCAGGGCATCTGGAATTCGAAGCCACCCTGACGAATTCCACGCCTTCAAAGATCACGATGGTGTTGGATTTTGCAATCGAACATCAGGGCAGTGGCGGCATGCGTGCGGCCAAGGTTTTCAAATGGAAAAACCTGAGCCTGGCACCCGGCGAGTCAACAACGCTCAAGAAACGTCACGGCTTTAAGAAGATTACCACTCGCCGCTACTACGACGGGAGTCATACCTGGTGTCTGAACGCCAACGGCGTTGAGTTGTGTCGGTCAGAATTCGAATTGATGGGAGTGCTGTGATGGAGCTGACCTGGGACCATTCGCCGCTCTTCTCGCTATTTGGATTCACGCTTCGTTACTACGGCGTACTCTTTTTCATGACGTTCATTGGCGCTTGGTTTCTGTTGCGCTGGCAGGTCTTGCGGGCCGGCGGCCCGGAGCGTGACGTCGATATCTTTTTGTTCATTGGCATCGCTGCGACTTGGATTGGTGGCCGTTTTGTCCACATGTTCTTCTATGAATTCGCCGCGTTTTCGGCAGACCCATCGATCTTTTTCCAGTTTAGGCGTGGCGGAATGGCCAGCCACGGTTCGGCGATCGCGCTTGTCTTGGCGATGTGGGCTTTCACGCGCTGGCGAGGGCTAAGCGCCATCGAAGGCTGCGATAGACTGACTTTTTCAGTCGCCCTTGGCACCATTTTGGTTCGAATCGGCAATTTCATGAATTCTGAAATTGTCGGCATCAAAACAGACCAAACCTGGGGAGTTCGATTTCCTCGTTTCGATCATATCGACCCGGCCCCTTTACGACATCCAAGCCAACTCTATGAGGTGGTCTTAGGATTGATCGTCATGGCGACGCTGGTTTTAGTCGACCGGGCCGCTGGGAAAGAAAAACGACCTCGCGGATTGCTGATTTCGACGATGTTGATCGTCTATTTTTCTGGCCGTATCGGCGTTGAGTTTTTCAAGGAGCATCAGACTGCAGCGGCCTTGGGGGTGATGACGATGGGGCAAATGCTCTCGATCATCCCATTGCTGATCGGGGTTGTGGGATTGATCATTTCGCTCAGAAAACGGATTCCGAGTCGATGGAGCTAGATTCTGAGGCGATCTTTCCTTAGATTCCTCACTATGTTCAAAAATATCCGATATTTAGTCGCAGGGGTCCTCTGTGTCTTCGTCGCCGCGTGCGCGAGCGGGGAACTCCCTGAATCGAATGGCTCAAAACAAGACGCCAGCAACGATGTACAGATCACGGTGGACATGGCACCGCAATGCCAGACCCCCGCCGACTGCCTCGAATCCGAGGCCTGTGTTGGCGGGGCCTGCGCAGAAGTCTCTGCGCTGCTTTGCGAAACCTGTGCGGCCGACAGCGACTGTGGATCGGGCACTTGCAACGAAGAACCCGTGTCTGGCGCGCGTTTTTGCGTAGCCGCATGCGTCTCGGGCCAATGCCCTCAAGGTTTCTCATGTATGGGCGGGCAGTGCTTTTCTGAGTCAGGGACGTGCAAAGACGACCCGTGTCAGGATGTAACCTGCGACTTGGACGAGGCGTGCCAGCCGAATACCGGCATTTGCCTGCCCAGATGCTTGATGGACGCCGATTGTCCCGGAATCGTGTGTGAACCCGATACCGGTGTATGCGTTCAATGCAAATCCAATACGGATTGTGATGCGGGAGAGGTCTGCGACCTGGCCGACACCAAACAGTGTTTCGGATGCCTTTCAGACTCTAACTGCCCCAGCGACGCACGGTGTCTGGCGCATCGATGCATCGAATGCACCTCCGACACCGAGTGCACCCAGGGCAAATGTCTGGTGGACGAGGGCAAATGCGCGACGTGTGAATCCGATGCTGAATGCGCCGCAGGCGTATGCGAAGACTACCAATGTGTTGCATGTCGAGCGTCTGCTGATTGCGCTCAGGGCGTTTGCGAACCGTCCACGAACAAATGTGTCGAATGCACCCGTGACCCAGATTGCGCTCAGGGCGTTTGCGACCTTTCTAAAAACCAATGCGTGGCGTGCAACACCACCGCAGATTGCGGCCAAGGGGTTTGCGACGTGATGTCCAAGACCTGTGTCGAATGTCTGGACGGCACGGATTGCACTGATCCACGGGAACCTGTGTGCAAGACCGCGGTGCATTCATGCGTGAGATGCCTGAACGACCCCGACTGCCCGTCGGATCAGTTTTGCCAGGCCGAGAAATGCGTCGAATGCAAATCAACCACGGATTGTGCGGTCGGAGTCTGCAACGGTGGACTGTGTGTAGGCTGCGCAGCAAATACCGATTGTATGGGTGGAAAGGTCTGTGATGTGCCGGGAAATCTGTGTGTTCAGTGCCTGACCGACACACAGTGCACTGCGGGCACACATTGCCGTCAGAGCGACAAGACCTGCGTGCCGTGCACCGACGACACCCATTGCCCCGGCCAGGTCTGTGATGAACCGGCCGGTGTTTGTCGCGATTGTGTCGGCAACAGCGATTGTGCACCGCAAGTTTGCGCGCCCACGTATGTGTGCGTGGAGTGCTTGACCAACGCAAATTGTGGAGCAGGGCGCGTGTGTTCGCCGCAGCGCGCATGCGTTGAATGCCTTGCGAATACCGACTGCACCAACGGAAAAGTCTGTTCGGCATCGAGGACTTGCGTCCAATGTGTGAACAACTCGGATTGTCCGTCAGGTGTGTGCAGTAACAACACCTGCCTTGAATGCACCACAAATTCGAATTGCGCTGACACCGAGGTCTGCCGTTCGAACGCCTGCGTGCGAAGCCCGTCGCTCGACTGCAACAGCAATTCGGATTGTCCGTCGGCCTCGTGTTTGTCGTTCTCTGGACTCTGCGAGTGCGACCCTTTCAGTGGCGGACAATGCGGCGTCGGTGAGTCCTGTGCCTTCTACACGTTCCCGCCAGGACTCTATTGCTCAAACTAGTGCAAAAAATTGTGTGTGATCGACTGCGTGTTACGGTGGATGTGGGATAACACCAGCGTGGTTAGCATGAGCAGAACTAAAACATCAGAGCGAGAGTCGGGACGATTCGGTCGTCTCTTTCGATGGACCGTCCTTCTGGCGCTGGTTTTCAGTGCCGGCCTGATTACAGGCCAAAGGTTGCTGGCTCAGGGCGATAATGAAGCGCCGTTTCTTGCGCTTTCGAGCACGAAAGCTGTGCCCAACGACGTGAAGCCCGTGAAAATGACGTTCTCGTTCTATGAGGACCTCTCGGGCAAACCCGACAAGAAGGCGCTCCCCAAAATAGCCGCAGCCAAGCCGAATCCACCTGCCGAGAAACTTGAGCCGGTCGTCGAAGAAAAAGCCCAAGAGCCGGCCGTCGTTGATGTTCCACAGGAACTTGTTGAAACGGTGCAGAACGTTCTCGAAAAGCCCAATGCAGGTGAAGGTGCGCTGTACACGATTCAGGTCGCCTCACATCCTTCAAGAGCAATGGCGACGCGGGAACTGACCCGTTTACGTGCGATGGGACTCGACGCCCACATGGTCGCCGTGGAGTCGAATGACGGCCGATTCTACCGAGTCCGACTTGGTAAATTTGCCAACGTCGAATCAGTGAACGCCTATCTGGCTCAGGTGACCAAGGATGGACGTGTACAGGGTTTTGTGACCCCGTTCTAACCACGTTCCTTGTGCTCGATCCCAAATAAACACAAATCCGGGGCGGAATCATCGAGGGTCAAGACATCGCCCAGAAGGAACGGCAGCGTCACGTGTGGGCCGTCCAGATAGATCATCCCTTCGTCCATTCGCGACGTAACGGCAAAACGTTCGTCCATCCGCCTGATCCCCTTAACGTGTCGATAGGCGCCCACGACAGGCGGGCAGGGCTCGCGAACAAGATATTGCAGAGCTCGACTTTCCAGAGGCATCACGTAACCGCCGGCCGATCGAATCGCGGCTGTGCTTCCGGCTGGAGTCGAAATCCAAATTCCGCTGGATCGCTGAGCTTCTGCTTCGCCTTCACCGACCTGCATCAAAACGCTCGTCACCGCAGCTGGATTGGCATGCGACACCAAAATGTCGTTCAAGATCGGCCATGGAAACTCCACGCCGTTCACGGCGACGTTGAAGCGCATCAACCGTGAAGGTTGCCAATGATCGTCAGTGACACGGCTCAAAAGTGCGCCGAATTCATCGGAACTCGCGGCACAGAAATAGCCCACACTTTTCACCGGGTCCGAATTGATCGCCAAAATCGGCGTTTCTCCAATTCGATGAGAGAGATCCAACACGGTGCCATCGCCCCCAACCGCCACGACAAGGTCGTAGCCTTCAGATGAATGGACGTCTGAACGTGAGAACACGTCATGGGCGATTCCGCGATCTTTCAAGACCTTGAGGACCGCTTCGAGCGACGCGATATGCCGGGAATGAGATTCCAGAACCGAGGCGACACTCGGGTCGTTCTTCTTGACGAGATCGAGCGCGGCCTGATTGCCGTCATCAACGAACATCTCGTATTTGCTCTTCTTATGTGCAACCAGAACTCGCTTCACATGTCCTCCAATTTCAGCCAACTGATGCATGTCATACCACTCCGGATTCGCGAAGCCCCTTGAAGTCCAACCCGAGTCCGCTCACAAGTTCTTCGGTGTGCTCGCCGAGCTTGGGGGCGCCTTGGTGCGATTGTATCGGGGTAAGAGGAGTTCTGATTTGAGAAACCCCATTAAGCGAGAAAAACACTTCTCTTGCTCGATGCAGCTCAGATTCCAAGACTTCGTCTAAACTCAACACAGGTTCGACACAGACATCGAGCGTTGAAAACACGGTGGTCCAGTCCGCGAGGGACCGTTGCCGTATCAACTCGGAGACCTGCTTCTGGGCCTCGACGTCTCCTTCAGTGTGTCCACTTCCTAGAAGCTCTGGTGCACCGATCGCAGCCACAAAACCGGCCCAGAACTTGGGTTCGAGTGACCCCACGGATAAGAACCTGCCGTCTTTTGTTTCATAAAGGTTGTACGCCGCGATGCCGCCCGTGAGCATGCCCTGCCCAGGACGCGTCTCGCCGTTGGCGCCGTGCATCGCCAATAACGGGATCGCCAACGACAACGCACCTTCGGTCATCGAAATATCGATAAATGCACCTTCACCGGTGCGTTCGCGGTGGAAGAGGGCGGATGTCACGCCTAACGCCGCGTAGAGCGCACCGCCGGCAAGATCAGCGACCTGAAAACCCGGTACGGTCAGCCGGTCGGCCGCCCCGTTTTGCCCAAGCAGGCCAGCATGGGCCATATAATTCATGTCGTGCCCGGCGCGGTCGCTCATGGGCCCACTCTGCCCGTATCCGCTGATCGAACAGTAGATGATATCGGGATTGATCGCGCGCAGGTCATCGTAGCCAACACCAAGCTTCGCCATGACACCGGGACGGAAGGACTCCACGATCACGTCGGCACTTTCGGCCAATTTCCGAGCGATTTTTTTGCCTTCATCACTCTTGAGGTTGAGCGTCAACGACCGTTTGTTGCGATTTACCGACTCAAAAAAAGCGCTCGAGTCGTCGACCATGGGTGGGTAATACCGGGCGTAGTCTCCTCCGACCGTGTCTTCGATCTTGATGACGTCGGCTCCCATGTCGGCGAACAAAAGCGTGGCAAACGGACCGGGCAGCAGACGCGAGAAGTCCAGAACACGAACACCATCCAACCACTGCGTCATCTCCGACTCCTCAAAACGTTGCTGTCTCAAAGCACTTGTAACACTTTGAAGCAGACCTTCTACCCCGAGATGCTGGCCTCGCCTTTTGTCTCAAGACAAAAAAAAGCACCCGAAGGTGCTTAAAGGATGCGACAAAACTCGCTTCAGCCGAGGAAGCTTTGGAGCTTCATGGCGAGTCCCATATTGCCCTGGATTTTGAGCTTGCCCATCATAAACGCTTGAGCGCCCTTGAGTTTACCACTCCACATGTCGACAAAATCAGACTCTTTCATCGTGATTGTGCACTCTGCGTTCGTGGCTTCACCCTCGGTCACAAAATCGGATTCTTTGGTCAGGTCGACAGTCCATGTTCCACCGGTGGCACCATCAATATTGAATTGATACACGGCGTTTGCCGCGGTCGACGATGGGTTTGAGGCAAGACGATTCGGAAGGTCGTCGCTGAAAATTTTTGAAGCGGTCAAATCAGACATGATGTCTCCTGAGATTAGGGCTCAAGGCCCGAGTGTTGGACCAATTGCGGCGCAGGTTAGCGTCTGCTTACTTGACGCGCAACTTGATTAAGAATGGTCATCGTTCTCCCAGAAAACTCGTTCAGGCGTCCAGAAACACTCGGTGCCGACCACAGTTCCCTGACGCGAAAACACGTGACCTTCGGCCTCAAGAAGTTCGCGCTGCAGGCGTGGTCGCTCAAGATCGCCGCGACATGAAATTCCCGCCCGCGAATTGACGATACGATGCCAAGGAAGTTCCAGACCGTTTTCGGACATCTTGCGCATCAACGTGCCAACTGCCCTTGCTGCCCCAGCATGACCGGCCAAAATAGCGATTTGGCCATAGGCAGCAACGCGGCCTGCAGGGACTTCTCCAACCAGCCAGTACACACGATCAGAAAAGCTCTGCAGGTCAGGTACGGTCATCGGATTGCGATCTGAATGCCGATGCCAAAATTGGTATAAAGCATCGTAGAAACGGCGGAACTCCACGTCGACTCCCCGACTTCCGCTGACGTTCGCGAGGCATCATCCTTGTCCCCGTAGGATGGGGTGAGGATGCCATTGAGCCGTGCCTGGGCGTAAATCGCGATCGGTTTTGCCACATCGAACGTGAAGCCGAGGCCGACCGAGGTCGCCAGGCCAAAGGTCCACGGTCGCGTATCTTCAAGGATGTGCGTAATCGCCACTCCTGCGGCAAAGGGAACCCAGATATCGACGTCTCCCTGCAACAGATAATAGCGCCATCCACCCGTGGTCGTGGCCACCAGCAAGGCGCCACGGGACCTGTCGGGTACCGTCACGACCACGGGAGTTATCTCGCGGTACGTAAATCCGGCATCGTCGATCGTGCCGTCAGGCCGAATGCGATCGTCGGGGAGGGGCCCTTGTTCGTTTGCTTGATGATGAAGGCGGATTTTAGACCGATCCAGAAAGGACGTCGTCACGCTGAGCTCTAACTCCTCGAAAATGAAGGCTAGATTGAGTGACAGCCCCACGCCTGCGACCTCGTCGCTCAGAAAAATCTGGTCCTCCTGTGCGTACCCAACATTCTGGATATACGACGTCAAGCCACCGGCTTGGCCCGCCGACATCTCGAGTCCAAAACGCGGCTGTGACACGGCGGGGCATGAGATGAACAAAACCAGAAAGGCGATTATGAGACCGACGAATTTCATGGGGTGATGATGCAGAACCCAATCCCATCTGTCGAGCCGACGGCTTGACGCCAGTAGCCGAATCTTCTATCGCTGTTCGGCCAACTCCATGCGCCCATTGGATAAGAATACTTTGGGTGCAGCTGTCTGGGAGAATGAATGCGTTGGACGACACTATTTTCGTTGACCATTGCCCTCACAATTTGGGCTTCAGTCGGTCAGGCTGAACAACCATCTGCAACAACTCGCAACCGCGCGGACACTGTGTTTTACACGGTTTCAGCCGGCGACAACCTCGGAAGTATCGCATTGCGATTCGGCGTGGGCGTCGGCGAAGTCAAGGCTTGGAACGATCTGGAAGACGACGATCTTGAGCCTGGACGTGAACTGATTGTGAAATCAGAAGAGAAGGTAAAACGCCCCACACCGGCGCGAGCACTTCCGGTTATCCACGTCATTAAACGTGGTGACACCTTCGAATCCGTTGCCAAAAAGTACAAGGTCTCGATTAAGCAAATTCAAAAGTGGAATCGAAAGACGAACCCACGGAAGTTGCAGATCGGACAGCAGATTCGCCTTCAAATCCCAGGACGCGACGGCAAGTCAGCAAGTTACGGCAAAGCAAATCGTGGGCGCCTTTATAACGGCGTTGCGATGCAGAGCATCCCAGGCATGCGTGTCCGAAACGTGGCGAGAGCCTACGGAACGCGACGAGTCATCCAACTCTTGGAAGCCTCTGCCTACGACTTGCGAGCACGTTGGCCGGATGCACCCGATGTTGAAATCGGCGATATTAGCTTTCGAAGCGGTGGTCGCATGCGCCCGCACAAGAGCCATCAGGCGGGTCGCGACATCGACATCAGCTATTACCACCGCGGAAACGTGGAAACCGGCTTCCGCGAGATGGACAGTGAAACGTTCGACGCGGCCAAGAATTGGCACGTCTTCAAAACACTGATGGATACAGGGGAAGTCGAGTACATCTTTGTCGACTACCGTTTGCAAAAGATCCTTTTTGAGTACGCTTCCAGCATCGGATACTCGGCCGAAGAGCTAGCTCCTGTGCTGCAATACCCCGCAAGCGCTCAGTCAAATGGCGCCGTGATTCGACATGCTCGTGGTCACGATAATCATTGGCATATCCGATTCAAATGCGGTCCCGACGATAAACAGTGTCGCTAGGGGACAATTGATGGCTTGGATCGAAGGCACCGAATCGCAATGTTTCCAGGTCTCGGCATCGCCGACGGAAGTTGCTGATTATTTCAGCGACCCCGAACGTTTTGCTGCGGCGTTCTCCCAGCTCGAACACAAAGAAAAGTTGGCGGACGGTTCCTGGCGTTGGACGCTCGTGGGCAAGTCCGAGAAAGGCATCACTTTTCAGGGTGTCTACACCGTTCAGTATCAACGGACAGCTGATGGTGCGACCTGGGAAACCACGGACGGTAACATGCGAAGTACCGGAGTCGTTGTCTGCGCACCGTCCAAAGACGGCACGGAAGTCACCTACACTGAGGTTCTTGCAGTGGATTTGCCCATCCCCAAACTCGCGGCCAAAATCTTTCGCCCGATCGTTGCACGTGAGATTCGTGCAGGTGTTGGCGACTTTTTGGATCGCTCGCGACTCATCCTTGGAACGCCCGAGTGAGCGCAATTTCGGGTCGCTACGGCCAATTCGGCGGGCGTTTTGTCGCTGAAGTGCTTTGGGGGCACTTTGAGCGCGTCCAAAAAGCGTTTGCCGAGGCTCATTGCGATCCTGCGTTCCGCGAAGACCGCGATCGATGGATGGCGCGAATTGGCCACCCAACACCTCTGGTGTTTCTAGATCGTTTAACCACCGCCGGTGGTGGTGCCCAGATTTGGGTCAAGAGAGACGATCTGCTCGACGGCCAGTCTTATTGCGCCACGTCAGCGGTCGGTCAGGCGCTCTTAGCCAAACACGCAGGGTACCGCAGCGTGTTCTGTGAAACGGCGACAGGCGATTTTGGAGTCGCACTGGCTTCGGCAGCGCACGCGCTTGGACTCGAATCCTCGGTCTTTATGGGCCGAGCAGACTACGACGCGGAGCCTCATAACGCTCGAATCCTTAAAAAGCTTGGCACCCACCTGCATGTGGTGGACACAACACATCGAGGACGAGGTGCGGCCTGGGCGAGAGCGATGCGGTTTTGGGCTGAACACCCCGAATGCATGTATGCGGCCTCGGCGATCGCCGCACCGGCTCCTTACCCGCAAATCCTGGACTTGTTTAACGCGTTGATTGGGGCCGAACTTCGAGTTCAACTCCAGCGAAAAGGCGTCGAGCCCGATGTCTTGATTGCCCCAGTAGGCAGCGGCGCGTATGCGTCTGGTTTATTCTCGAGCTACATTCAGGACGAACGCATCAAGCTTGTGGGCGTGCAAGCAGACGATGGCGACAAACCGGTCATCAAAGCCTCCAAGGGGGTGATGTACGGTTGCAAGACTTCGGTCCTGCAAGACTCGGAAGGGCTGCCGCTTTACCGAGAATCGCGGGCCGGTGGTTTGGTACAGAATGCGTTGGGGCCTCAACACGCGGCTTGGAAGGAACGGGGCAGGGTTAAGTATGAACGCGTTAGCATTGCGGCAGCGACCGACGCCTGCAAACTGATTCTGGCTGAGGCCGGTATTCTGGTCAGTTTGGAAGCAGGCCATGCGTTGGCGCACGCGCTGATCATCGCGCCTTCGCTCGCCGCCGAAAGTGCCATCGTCGTCGGAATACCTGGCAGCGGAATTCGCGATCTCATGCGTCCCGGCCAAGTCGAGGAACACTGATGTTTCGGCTCAATCGAACAAAAAAACTATTATGCTGCGGTCTGGTGGTTGGCGATCCTCATATCGAAGGATTCATCGACTCGGCACATGCGATCGCGACAGCTGGCGCGGACGTTGTGGAATGGATCCTTCCGTTGCCCGAAGCCGCATATCACGGGCGCGTCCTTCAACGCGCCGCACAGCGAGCCCTCAAAGAACCCGTAAGCCTCGCGCAAACTTGCGATGCTGCTGCTGGATTTGTGAAGGAATTCGAAGTGCCACTGGTGTTGACCA
Source organism: uncultured Bradymonadales bacterium (assembly GCA_964394615.1). Taxonomy (GTDB): domain Bacteria; phylum Myxococcota_A; class Bradymonadia; order Bradymonadales; family Bradymonadaceae; genus JBFFMO01. The sequence continues at coordinate 31,507 of CAYMYJ010000007.1, forward strand.
CCTATTACGCGCGCATCCTTGTCCATGGTCACGAAAGGTTTGCTTCGGAGTTAAACAGAGGTGGTTTTTCGGCCTTGATGGTGCCGGATTTGCCGATCGAAGAATGCGAAGAGCTTCGGGCTGCTTTGGCGGCCCACGGGATTGCGCTGGTGCAAAGTCTTGGTCAAGACCCCACTCGCCGGGAACAGATCGCTGAGGAAGCCGATGGGTTCCTCTTGTGGGCCGCACATGCGGGTGGGGACCAAGTCACGCGGCTCGAGGAAATCGGCCTTGGTATCGAAGCTTTGCGTTCAAAAACAGACCTGCCTATTTTTGTGGCGTCACATATCCAGTCGGCCGAAGACGCTCACGCGGCGTGGGCCATCGCGGACGGCGTGATGGTCGGGTCTTCGATTGTATGGCTGATTGAGGGCAAGGGCCCAGACATCGGCGAGCGACTCAAAGACTTCGTCTCCGATCTCGCCAACGCCCGCTAGTCGCCTTTTTTCCCCAGACTCGCTGCGAGCTTTTCGATGGCCTGAGCCAACTCTGGAAAGGCCCCGTCGGTTTTGATGTGTAGATCGCGCTGTGGGAACGGAATCTGAATTCCTGCGTCGTACAGCATATCCCAGATGACAAAATTCAACTCACCACGCAGACGGTCACGCGTGATCTCACGCAAGTCGTAGTAGACGAGGAGTTCGAAATTCACGGAAGAATCTCCGAAGTCTTTCAACCAAACTTCTGGCGGGGGATCTGGTTGGACCCGGGAGTGCGCCAGAGCGGCCCGAACGAGCACGCGCTCGACTTCTCGCGGATTGGCGGAGTACGACACCCCAACCGGAACATGGAGGCGAATAAACGGGTCGCGGTAGCTCCAGTTGATCACCTCTCCATTCACCAAAGATTTGGAGGGGATGAGCATGTCGTAATTATCGGGTGTTCGAAGGATCACCGAACGAGCGCCCACGTCTTCAACACGGCCATACATGCCATTGACTGTGATGACGTCGCCTTTCTTTACTGAACGGCCGAAGAGCAGAATGAACCCCGAAACAAGGTTCTCGGTCAGCGTCTGCAGACCCAGTCCGATTCCCACACCGAGTGACGCCAACACCACCGTCATGCTCGTCAGGTCCACCCCCAACACCGAAAGCCCGACGAAAAACCCGATGAATATGAAGCCGTAGTTCAACAGAGTGTTGACCGCGTAACCCACCCCGACATCGATGCCCATTTTGGGATAGACTGTACTGAGCATCACCGCTCGAACGACGCGGCTGGCGAGCAGCGCCAAAAAGATCACCACGACCCCGTCGAAGACATGGAGTGGGGCAATCGAGATCTTGCCCAATGTCAGGAACGGAGTTCCGAACAATGCCCGTAACGCTTGATCAAGTAGGAAAAGTCGAACTGTGATCGTGGCAAGCGCCAAGACCGCGCCGACGCGAGCCATCCCTCCAATCGATTTGTAGAGATCGGCCTCATCGGAACTTTCTGCGGCTTGGACGCGATTCTGAATTGCGCGCGACATCAGGTGAGAAAAATGCACGGCCCCAAAGAGCAGCAGCAAAATCCCATACACGCGCGTCAGGATGAAAAAGGCGGCATTCCAATAGCCAAGTGCTGCCAAAAAGAGCAGCACGGCAGTCGCGCCCACCGTGGGGAAATAATACCGCCGAACGACCTGCGCAAAACGACCGTCCTCGTCTCGTGAAGGCGCAACGACCTCGACCACCTCGTCACGAACGCTCAACAAAGTAGCCGCCACGAGCGCCACCGACGAGATCGACATGAATCCGATCCAATCGAGGAGGGCGGTCGGCGCCTCGAGCGCAAGCAACACTCGTCCAATGGCCGTCCATGCCAAGATGACGCGCAATCCCCATGAAACGATAACAAGCAGCTTACGCGCCGAGGCGTCGCTGACCCGGATCAATCGGAAACCGACCGATGCTGTGGTGAGCGAACTTGTCCCGCGCCACACCAAATACACCCACAAAAACGCAGAGAGTGCCTGTGTCCAAGGCGCTCGCCCAAAAAGTGCCTGAATCGGAAAAAACGACAGTCCCAGGGCAATCACAACCGGGAGCGAACGCGCCACAACCACCACGACTGTGCGGTACAGGGCATTCACCCATTCGATCGTGTGCAGATCGGACCCGGCTTGGTGGCGGTGGGCGGTGTGCATAAGCCGCCGCCCCAGACCGGCGATGGCCAGGAAGAGCAAGACGATGATGCCCAAAGGCAAGACGTAGCGTTTCAAGAGGCCGAGCGTTGAGAGTCGCCCACCGACCACGGCCTCTGCGACCACCCAGTCGACGAGCGTCTCGTCGATATCGGTATGAAGCGAGAAATCCTCGCGTTCGAGCAATGAAGCGTATGACGTGACTAGATTCTGTCGCGACAGTCTCCAGCCCTCGTCGAAGTTCTCGACCTTGAGATCAACCGCCGGAATCGACGATGAGGACCGCGCTGGTTCAGCCGCTGACAGATTGCCCCCCATCAAGAGCATCGAGAGCGCTAGAAACAGGGTCATCAAGGATGATCGTATGGCAGGCGTCACTTGGTCCTCTAGAATGGATGGCTTGTCTTCTACCACCTGCGTCGTCGTGACTCCAACTCAGATGGGCTTGTTGCCAACCTAGAAGTGCGCTGATATAAGGCTTGCATTCGTAAGGCCTGTGCGGCTGAACAGCAACAGGAGATAAAGCATGAAGCTGGTCCGAGTTCTAATTACCCTTATTCTTTGCGTCGTTTGCGCAACCACTGCCTACGCCAAAGAAGATGGGCCTGTTGAGAATGAAGAGTTCGGAGTGACCATCGTCGCCCCCGAGAAGTGGGAAGTCACTCAAGGGAACGACAAGGCCGTGGCGAACTTCAAACATCGTGGCTCGCAGAGTCAGATCGAGGTCGTCGGCACCAAGCTGATGACTCCAGATGTTGCTGATGTTTTCTACAAGACCTTCCACAAGACCCTCAAGGAATCGAATTTCGAGGAATTGAAGTCGGAAGAGGTCACGATTGGAGACCGCAAAGGTACCCAAACCAGCTACAAGTTCACGCATTCTGGCGTCACACTTGAAGTGGTGGTCTTCCAATTCACGCAGGGAAGCACCGCATGGCTTATCGTTGGCTACATGCAAGACGTGGATGCCGCGAAGTATATGCCCGATTTCAAAGCCGTGATTCAGAACATGAAGTTCAAATCCTGAATCAGGTTTCTAAGACAAAAACCCGGGTCTTCCGGGTTTTTTTATGCCCGGAGCACATGATGCGCATTCTCATTAGTATGCTCTTTCTCGTTTGCCTGAGCGCTTCGACTGCGTTTGCTCAGGACTCGGTTTCCATAGAACCTGGCGTTCAAGTGAAATTGCCCGCGGGTTGGGAATCCTCCGCGCCAAGCAAGGGCGTGGCCGGTCTCTTTCGCATGGCTGGAGACGCCAAGACTCGGGTCGAGATGCGAGTCGTCTCGATCGAAACTCCAGAACAGGCTCAGCGCTACTTCCAAAGCTATCACGCAAATCTCGTGGCTACGGGCCTCAAGACCACACAAGCCACGGCCGACAAAACCTTCGGCAATGTCGCGGGCCGTCTCACCAAGTATTCTGGCGCGGTTAAAGAGGGGACGTTTGAACTCGTGCTCTTTGAGTTCTCGAACAAAGGCAACGCGTGGCTGGTTATTGGCTTCGCCACCGAGAAGCGGACGTCGACGATGAACGCTGCTTTCGAGGCGATCGTCGCCACCATAACAACAGCCCCATAAGCGACCACCAAATCGGTGCGCTTTGACCGCTCTGGCAACCACCTGTTTGGATGACCGTCGGGACGGAACACGCCTGATCTACGCACACCATGTCGTTTTGACACTCTGTGTCGTCTGCACATGGATTGGTGCAATAGCCCGTCTGCGTCGACAAAGACGAGAACTCACACGCAAACGGGCAAATCAGCAACTCGGCCCCACAGTAATCCCCCGGATCACCGCGTTCGTCGTCGCATACCGACACGCCGTTCGCCTGAACGCAGGGGTGTCCGGCCTCGCAATCTGATTCGTTCGAACACTCCGAACGATCGACGGGATAGAGTTCGCATAATGCCAACTTGTCCAAAGCACTCAGCGACGCCTGCCCGCCGTCCTTCAGGTAGCGGGTGGTCATCGTATTGCGCGCGTCGGTGTCGTCGTGTCCAAGACCCAACACGTGCCCCAACTCATGAGTGATCACAGCGGTTGCATCGACACGAAGCGGATTGTCCAGATCGTAGGGGCTTGGGACGGTCTCCCAACGTGCATCAACCGTTGAAAGCATCACGGTTCGGTGGCCTCGACACCCCACTGTGAAACCAAGAAAACCATCGGGCAGGCATTCCTCGTCTGCCGGCGAGGCAAATCTGACCACAACATCGTCCGGCGAGAGGCTCTCCAGATCACGGTGCCCGAGGTACTCAAACCGTGACGTCGAACAGCTGACGCCATTCCAGGAATCCACGGATCGAGTGATCGCAATTTTGACGTCCGCTGGTTTCAACCCCTCGGGGGGATCTCCTACAAAAGCCACGCCTGTGGGGTTGAGCGATAAACGAGTCAACATCGTTGGCCCAGACTGTCGACTTAAGTCGACGTCAAAATCGCGGGCGAGCAGGGCTGGCGTGTAAATTACGGCGCAGAGTATCAAGAGCGGTTGCACGCTATAATGGGGATGTGTTAGGAGCTTGGGCATAGTAAACAAGGCTCACCAAGGGTGGCGCTTCGGCTCGGAGCGCAAGACCCATCTTACCGAAGACGATTCATGGTTACACTCCGCTCCTATATTTTTCTTGATGATCTTCAGCCCCAGCTGGCTTCATACATCGGGAAGACCGCTCGTGGATTTCTTCCAATCGAGCATGTAGCGAGTCTTTTTGTCGAGATTTCACCCGGCATCGCCATCAACGAGGTCACCGACCGCGCGTTGAAAGCGACCCGCGTATTTCCCGCAATTCAGGTCGTTGAACGTGCTTTTGGTGTTCTTGAAGTTCATGACGAAGATCAGGGCAACGTGCTGGAAGCCGGCGCCGCGATCCTTGACCATCTCGGACTCCAAGAAACAGACCGAATGAAGCCAAGAATTGTTTCTAGCCAAATCATCCGATCGGTCGAGCCTTACCAGAGCCAAATCATCAACCGGAACTCCTCCGGCATGATGATCCTGCCTGGTCAGAGTCTCTTCATTCTTGAGACCGATCCCGCAGCCTACGTTGTCTACGCAGCCAACGAGGCCGAAAAAGCAGCTAACGTTTTCCTCATTGATGTTCGTCCATTTGGAGCGTTTGGTCGCCTCTATTTGAGCGGCTCTGAGGCCGAAATTGATGCAGCCGCTGAGGCTGCTATCTCCGCGCTTGACGCGGTTCAAGGTGTTAACTCTAAGAAGTGATAAGTCACTCTGAATAAACAAGGCAGGTACACTATGTCGGATGCACTTGGAATGATTGAGACGCGCGGATTCGCAGCGATGGTTGAAGCTTCGGATGCGATGCTCAAAGCCGCTAAGGTCGAGCTCGTCGGATTCGAAAAGACCGGTGGCGGATACGTCACAGCGATCGTACGCGGTGACGTGGCAGCTGTTAAAGCAGCCACCGATGCGGGCGCTCGTTACGCGGAACGTGTTGGCGAATTGGTTGCGGTGCACGTGATTCCTCGTCCGCACATCAACGTTGACCTTGTACTTCCTCTGGGTCGACGCGACTCAGCGGAAAAGGTTGCTAAGTAATGCAGCTCGCGGAAGTGGTCGGTACGGTCGTGGCGTCGCGGAAGGAAGAAGTCCTGGATGGGCTTCGTTTCCTTGTGCTCAAACCCCTCGATTCGAACCTGAAACCCTCCGGTGGGGTGATTGTTGCTGCGGATGCGGTCGGTGCAGGAGCGGGCGAAGTCGTCCTTTTTGCCTCGGGTAGCTCGGCGCGACAAACACAACTCACCAACAACCGACCAGTCGATGCCGTGGTCATGGCCATCGTCGACTTGGTTGAACTCGGCGGCGACATTCGCTACCGCAAAGACTGACCGACAGGTAGCACTGCATGGACGAGCGCAGCATCAATATTATCGTTGACCGCGTGGTCCAACGCCTCGAGAAAGACCTCGGTCCCGCTAAGCGGCCGACAGCTTCCGTGGCCGGCCATGTTGCGTCACGAGGCCATGAGGGATCTCATGGCCATGGCGTATTTGGTTCGCTTGATGATGCCGCAAAAGCGGCTCAAAAGTCGTTCCAAGAATTCCAGGACGTTCCACTCGAGGCCCGCAAGCGCATGGTTCAGGCCATGCGCGATACGATCATCGAGAACACCGATCTGCTGTCTCGAATGGCGGTAGAGGAGACCGGTCTGGGGCGTGTTGGTGATAAAATTGGTAAAAATCGTCTAGCCGCACTCAAGACTCCGGGTCCGGAAATCTTGGAACCTCGCGCCTTTAGCGGAGACGAAGGCCTGTCTTTGGTCGAGCGCGCTCCCTTTGGCATCATTGGTTCAATCACTCCCTGCACCAACTCATCTGAGACCATTATTAATAATGGTATCTCCATGTTGTCGGGCGGGAACTCAGTGATTTTCAATGTGCATCCCTCGGCGAAGGGCGTCTGCAATCATACCGTATCGCTTTTGAACGATGCGATTGTGAAGGCCGGCGGCCCAAGCAACATCCTGACAAGCGTTGCCAACCCAACCATCGAGTCGGCCACCGGCTTGATGCATCATCCCGCTGTTCGTCTGATCGCGGTCACGGGTGGCGGCGCAGTGGTGAAAGCCGCCATGAATTCCGGCAAACGTGCGATCGCTGCCGGACCGGGTAATCCACCCGTTGTGGTCGATGAAACTGCGGACTTGAAACAGGCTGCACAGGGCATCATCGACGGTGCGTCGATCGATAATAATATCGTGTGCATCGCCGAAAAAGAGATCATCGCCGTCAATGAGATTTTCGATATCTTGAAGCGCGAGTTGCTCTCGAGAAACGTAATCGAAGTTTCTGGACGCGACCTGCAAAAACTCGAAAAACTTCTGATCACGCCTGATAATCACGTGAACCGAAAGTATATCGGCAAGAACCCATCTGTGATTCTGGCCGATATCGGAATTCGTGTCTCAGACGATATTCGACTCGTACTTTGTGAAGTCGAAGAAAATCACCCCTTCGTTCAGCACGAAATGTTGATGCCGGTCATCGGGATCGTTCGTGTCCCCAACGTCGATGACGCGATCGAAATGGCGTACCGCGTGGAACATAATTTTTTCCACACCGCGGTCATGTACAGCCATAATATCGAGAAACTCCACAAGATGGCTCGACGTTGTAACGCGTCGATTTTCGTGAAAAACGCACCTTCGGTGGCGGGCATCGGTGGTGGCGGTGAAGGCTACACTTCGTGGACGATCGCCAGCCCAACAGGTGAAGGTTTGACCACAGCGGTCTCTTTCACACGTGAACGTCGCTGCACACTCAAAGAATATTTCCGGATCGTTTGATCATGTCCGATCCCGCGCTCGCCTGCGTTGAAGTCACCAGCATTGCACGTGGCGTGCTGCTTCTTGATATTATGGTCAAGAGGGCGGCGGTCCGTCTGGTTCACCACGGGCGCCATTCCAACGGCAAATACATCATCCTTATCAGCGGCCAGGTTGCTGATGTGGAAGAGGCCCATCGGGCGGCGCTCGATGCGTCAAGCGGCGTGATCCTTGGCGAAGTGATGCTTCCCGCGGCCCATGATTTGTTGGTTGCGGCACTGAATGGCCAATCCGAGACGCCAGGCCCCGACGCCATTCTTTTGGTGGAGTTGCATCATGTCTGGAGCGCCCTCGAAGCACTGGATATGGTTCTAAAATACGTCGACGCCACCGTCGTGGATCTTCACCTTGCTGCCGGGATCGGTGGGAAGGGGTATTTTGTGATTCAAGGCGAGCTTTACGATATGGAAGCAGCTCAAGAGGCCATCACCGGTCGCTTTTCATCCGAAATCATCGAGATGATCCTGATCGCGCGACCTCATGAAGACATGTTGTCTGCCGTCGGGCACCGCTCGCCATTTGCATCTGACAACCGATAATCGCAGTCTTTCGGGAACTTCGGGGCGAATTTGCTGTCCAGAATTTGGGATTAGAAGAAAAATCTCATTTTCTAAGATCCATCGCCCATGTGACGCGTTTCGATTCAGGTCATCACGCTAAACGACAAGCCCTACGGAGATTATCATGAAACAACTCGCGACGATTGGAGCAGTTGTGGTCCTACTTTTGGCCGCAGCATTATTCCTCGGAACTAAAAAACAGGACACGACGACGGACCCTATCGGGACTCCAACCGTGACCGCGCCCCACGTGGATCCAACCCAGCCGACCACGAACGCAAATTTGCCAGGAACGTTGACCCTGAAGGCCGCTATTTCGAACGGTCAGGTTCTCGGCGGTGGCACTTCCGACATGTACGCTTCCATCGATATTCAGGCGTTGAAATACCAGGGCGCTAAACGTCCGCCACTGAATGTCGCGATTGTGCTCGATCGCTCAGGTTCGATGGCCGGTGAAAAGTTTGAGCAACTTCAGGCGTCAGCACGTCGTCTAATTGATGTGCTCACGGATGACGATCGCCTCGCATTGGTATCCTATGGATCCGATGTGAGCGTGGACTTCGCGTCAGCACAGATGAACACACAAAACCGTGCACGATTGAGGCAGGCCATCGATTCGATGGCAGTTGGCGGCGGAACGAACCTGTCTGGCGGTTTCCAGCACGGCTATTCAGAGGTTTCCCGTTGGAAGCGTGACGACACCGTCAATCGAGTGATCTTGATGTCGGATGGCCACGCCAACATTGGAATGACTCTTCCAGCGGACCTTCAACGACTCGCTTCGACCGCACTCGAAGGCGGAATCTCGGTGTCGAGCGTCGGGTTTGGCCTCGATTACAACGAAGACCTGATGACGTTGATGGCGAACTCGGGTGCTGGCAATTACTACTTTGTTGACGAGGCAAGCGCCGTAGCAACTGTTTTCGAACGTGAACTCACCGCTCTGGCCGCGACGGTGGCTCGAAACACTGCAGTTGTTATCAAATTGGCTCCTGGAGTCAGCGTCGACCACGTCTTCGGATTCCCAGCACGCATCGACGGCAACCAGGTTTTCATCTCGATGGCTGAATTTCGCTCGGAAGAAATGAAGAGCATCCTCGCCAAATTGAAGCTTAGTGCACCGACATTAGGCGCCGCCCCCGTCATGGACATCTCATTGGCCTACGAGGATGTGCTGAACAACAAGCCTGACCTGAAGATGGCAACGCTGAGCGCGGTGGTGACCACCGATGCTGCAGCTGCACGCACGGCGTCGAACGTCGACGTAATTGCCCGAGTGCAACAGGTAGAAGTTGCACAAACGATGCAGGACGCCATGAACCTTTACAGCGAAGGCAAAGCCGACGAAGCCACTCGCAGAATCGAAGAAACGCAACAGAACATGCGCGAACGTCGTAAGAGCTACAAGTTCGCCGACCCGAGCAAATTTGACCGAGTGGACTCAGAGCTCGACGTACTCAAGGGTGAAGTCCAGGCCAGACCTGCTTCTTCGGTCAGCGGCCGCACAATGGTCAAGTCCAAGAAAGCCCGTTCGAATGCCATCATGTTGGACAAGTCGATCTTCTAATTTCGCTGCTCCCCAAACCTGTGACTTAGGCAATTCTCATGGCCGTCAGCGTATCGCTCCCAAATGCCCGTTCGTATCAGCGTGAAGCCATCGTCCTCCTGGGCGGTGGCGCGCTCAGTGGGATCGTGGCCTTCGTCTTGGCGCAGGTCTCGGGCTCTCAGCACATCGAGCTTATGGCCCTGTCGTTTGGCGCGATGGTGGGCCTACTGGCAAGCTTCGCCGACCCCAAAGAGGGAACGCCCATGCTTCGGCTCGTACTGTCGATTCTGGGCGGTGCCGTCATGGCCATCGCTTGGAGTTTTCAGCCGATCTTGGCAGGAGCCCTTGGCGGGCTCTTCATCGGGGCCGGGGCGTCGCTGGGTGAAGGCAAGAACCGCATCGAGGGGGCCTGGAATTGGTTTCTCTACGCATGTGCGTTGGCTCTCGGCGTGTTTGTGACCCAACGGGTCGGGATGACTGTCTTTGAAAGCTCCGAGTTTGGCCAAAACCTCTTTCAAGGTGCGGTATGGGGCCTGTTTCTGGCTTTTTCGGCCGGTTTGAAGCGCCTGGAGTTCTTGCGTGATGAATTGAGGTCGGAATTCGCGGAGGCCGAGGCCGAGGTCAAAGGCGTTGAGAAAGACAATATCATTGCCGGCCGAATGCTCTACGAGCGGATCGTTATCGAGATCGAGAAGAAGGAGTCGAACCTTCAGGACCGCGCTCTTGAAATCGCTTCCGAGACGAGCAAGGCGCTGATTGCTTTCTCGCGTCGCTCGGACGAGCTTCGGCAGGCGGCCGAAGTGACCTCGGGGCGTCAGCTCAAGAAACGAATTTTGGAGGTGGATGCGCGGCTCCTGGCCACCAAAGATTCTCAGGTGAGCAAAGAGCTGCGCACCGTGCTTGACGAGCTCGGAGAACAACTTCGAGTGCGCTCACGGCTCGAGGTGGCCCGTGCACGCCTCGAAGCCCGTCAGCAACGCTGTCTGACCTCGCTGGAACGCTTGCATGTCACCTTGTTGCAGGGGTCGGGCTCAAGTTCGCAGGATTCCTCGTTGCAGGAATCGATTGAAAGCCTGGAAAGGCTCAGCGACGAATTGCATTGGCAAAACCTCTCTGTCGAAGAACTGGTCAAGGATTCCGATGCCGACGAGGAACTCACCGTGGATCAGCTGCTTCAAAACGTTCGTCAGGAGCCCGAAGGCGTCGTTCTAAGTGTAGACACGACGCTTGACACAGAAGAGCCTGCCAATGAGCCTGTGGCCTCAAAGGGCGCCGATGGCACCGACGGAACGGTGACCGAGAGCGAAGAGGCTCATGTCCAAACCAGTTCTCACTGAACTTCATACTCACAGCACACATAGCGACGGAACCTACGGGGTCGATGACCTCGCGAAGGCCGTTGCAGCATCCGGGGCCAAGTGGTGGGCCTTGACCGACCACGACACCGCTGCTGGCTGCCTCGATGCGGGCCTTGCCGCTCAGCTGCACGGCATCGGTTTCCTGCCTGGTGTTGAAATCAGTGCATGGCATCACAAATCCATTCACGTGCTTGGACTGGGCATCGACCCGATCCTGCTCAAAGACTTCCAAAAACGTCGCGAGGTCGATCGGTGCGATCGCATGAAAACCATGGTCGCGCGCCTTCAAAACCTTGGGGTCAACGTCACGATGGACGATGTGGCCGCACAAGCAGGCGAGGGCGTTCTCACACGTCCACATCTAGCGCGGGCCCTTGTGAAATTGGGCCAAGTCGACTCGATCCAGAGTGCATTTGACCGCTACCTTGCCGCAGGCGCGCCAGCTTACGTCGAAACGGACTGGCCCTCCGTCGAGGAAGCAATCGAAATTATCCATCACTGCGGCGGCGTTGCAATCCTTGCGCATCCAGGAATCTACGACGCGGATTCATGCATCTCACGCTGGATCGACAGCGGCCTAGATGGCATCGAAGTAGGCCACCCGAAGCACACACAGGCACAAACGCAGGCTTATCTGCGAATAGCTGACCAACGCATGATTCTCAAGACGGCAAGCAGCGACTACCATGGCCCCGGACTCGGAACCGTTGACCTAGGCGTCACCGGAATTCCACAAGACTGGTTGGATGAATTGCTCGCCAAAATTAGGGCGAAATAAGGGAGTGAAAACTCGTGGCAACTGAAAAAAAAACGAATCGCCGTGCGGTCCTGACCGTCATCGCCGTCTTCGGCGGTCTCTTTTTGATGTTCATGACTTTTGCGCTCTTCATGTTGGCTGCGGTCAGTGAAGACGGGCTCGCCTTAGGCGGTGACAAGATCGGCGTTGTCGAAGTCGTCGGTCCTATTATGGATTCGAAAAAGGTCGTTGAGACCCTGCGCAAATTCTCGAACGACGAATCCATCAAGGGAATTGTCGTTCGCATCGACAGCCCAGGCGGCGCCGTAGCGCCCAGCCAGGAGATGTTCCATGCCGTCGCAGCCGCCGAGGCTAAAAAGCCACTCGCGGTATCGATGGGAAGTACGGCAGCATCGGGAGGTTATTACACCGCCGTTGGCTCGAAGATGATTTTTGCCAATCCAGGAAGCGTCACAGGGTCGATTGGCGTTATCACGCAGCTCTTTGACGTAAGCCGCTTGGTTGAGTTGGCAGAAGTCAATGTCACGACGATCAAGACTGGACCGTATAAAGATTCCGGCTCGCCATTTCGCTCATTCGACGAGCGCGATAAAGCCTATTTCGACACTCTGATTGCCGATATTTACGACCAATTTGTCGGAGACGTAGCCACCGCTCGAGGCCTCGATAAGGCAGTCGTCAAGGGCTACGCCGATGGTCGCGTGTTTACGGGCCGACAAGCCAAAGAATTCAAATTGGTGGACGAACTCGGAACCTTCGAGGATACCGTGGCCTGGGTTGCCAAAAAAGCTGGCATCGAAGACGAACCCAAATTGGTTTACCCGGCCAAAGAAGGTTCGATTCTTGGCGAACTATTCAAAACAGGCGTTCAAAGCGCTGTGTCTGAAGTTCGGCAACAATCGACTCCCTTGATTGAGTATCGCTACATGGGCCCTCAATGAACCGCATTGTACTGTTATTGGTGTTGATGAGCGCTCCGGCGTTCGCACAAGAGGTCGTCCAAACGGAGCCCGCTAAAGACAAGCCTGCTCCAGAAAAAACGACCACAGAAGTCGCGCCTGAAGCCCCAGTCAAAGACCTGCCAGTCTTGGACCTGGTCACGGCATTGGAGTTGGCGCGCGCGTCATCACCGGCGTCGAGGGAGCAGGCTGCAAAGATAAGAAAGGCCGAGTGGCAGCAGTTCCGCGCGAAATACGCATGGGCGCCGAAACTCCAATCAACGTTCGCATTCTCGCTCGTGCCCTCAGATGTGGTCGTCGACGATTTCGGGAACAGCCTCGATAAGTATGTGAACTTGAATTTTGGTCCATACCTGCGCAATGACACCAAAGTCATCGTACCGCTCTACACCTTTGACCGAATCAGCATCGCACAAGACCTGGCAGCGATCGGCGTTGATGTCGCGCGTTTGCGGGAGTTCGAGTCCGACCTCGACATCACGTTTGAGGTCCATCGAGCATATTACGCTGCGCAATTATCTGAGGCTTTCTCGAATATCCTGAAAGAAGTGTCGGATATTCTGAAGCCCAAGCTCGCCGAAATGGCGGAGGACCGAGAGTTCGGCGGGACGTCGTTTTCTACGAAAGACTTCCGCAAGCTCCAAATCGCAGACGCCGAGTTCGACGGGCGAGTCATCGATAACCAGAAGCTTGAATTGTTGGCGACTGAGGGGCTTCTGTATTTTACCGCGATGAAAACGCCGTTCTCGGTTCCAGCGCTGAGCGAATCAGAACCCCTGACTCCTCCAAAACCTGTGGCTCATTATTTGGACCTGGCACGACAGTTTCGACCCGACCTGAAACTTCTGGCCAAGGCGTTAGAAGCACGCGGTCTCGCGGTCGACATGGCTCGATCCAATTTTTATCCAAATCTGGCTTTTGCAGCGAGTTTCGGATTTGGGCTATCGACTGAGACGCTCGGATTGAAAGAGGTGTGTCGCAAGCCTTCCGCTGATGCCGAATGCATCGACACCAACGACCTCTACGCACGTCCGTACTCTAACCCATTGGACTTTCTAAGCGTCACGTTTGGGCTGGGATTAGAGTGGAATATCGACTTCGTACAGACCTATGGAAAGTTCCGCGAAGCCGACGAGGAGCTCGCCGAAACGCGAGCTCAGCGCGACCGCGCTCTCGGGGCCATCGAACTCGATATTAAACGTCTGCATAGCGACGCCCAGGCGGCCTACGATAAGGTCCAAGCCGCTGAACGTCGATTGGATGCCGCCCGGCGGTGGAGAGACCAATTTGGACTTTCAGTACAGACCGCTGGAGCCGATATTGCGGACGGCATCGATCCCCTCCGCGCACATGTGGAGGCACGCGTGGCCTTGCTTCAGTCGCGCTTCGATTTTTTCGTTGCAGAGGCTGCCCTTGCCAAAGGTGTCGGAGTTCACGACCTTCGTTGAATGAAAGACCGTTCACGACGTCAAACCGTACGTAGTAGAGCCATGGAGACTTAAAATGAAATATACCAAAGTGATTCCGTTCCTCGCAGCCTCGCTGCTCCTCATCAGCGTCGAAGCTTTTGCAGGCGCCCCCACGGATTCAGTGAAATCGACGACCGAGGCTGTCACAAAGCTCCTTTCAGGAAAGGCGACAAAGAAGAGGAGTGACGATCTACGTAAACTCATCGACAGCGCCATTGATTTTCGCGAGCTGGCAGCCCGTTCTCTTGGGAAACACTGGGAAGCGCGCACAGAAGCTGAGAAGCAGGAGTTTCTGGATCTGCTTCAAGACTTGATCCGGTCCAACTACGAGACGCAGCTCGAGGGGCGCGTCCTTGGGAAGGACTACAAGATCGAATACGTCGACGAAAAAACGCGTGACACTCGTGCGATTGTGAAGACGATGTTGGAGGTGCGCGGAGAGAAAAAACCGATCGACTACAAGCTCAATCAGAAAGAAGGCGCCTGGTCGGTTTTTGACGTCGTCATCGACGATATCTCCCTTGAGGAGACCTACCGCGATTCCTACGTTGAAATTATCGAGGAGGAGGGCTGGAGTTCGCTGATTCAGCGCATGAAAGACAAGGTCACTGAGGTCAACGCAAAGGCAAAGAAAAAGAAGAAATGAAGCCCGCCCTCACTTTACAGTGTAAGGCTCAAACGGGATTTTCTTTGATTTGAGCTGCTGCTCAATGCTCTTCAGCAGCTCTTTAGAGGCAGCGTCAGAACTGTCCAACTCTAGCGCGGCGACAATCTTCTTGTGCGCTTCGCTCCAGTCTTCTTTTCGCTTAGAACGCGACAGGCGTGTTGCCTCGTTGCGGTAATTATACGCCAGCGTGGACGCGATATGGCTAAGAGTGGGCTGAGCCCGCTCAAAAGCTTGAGTGTCCTTCGGAATCTTCATCAACGTCGTCTGAGCTTCCTCGTGACGTCCTTTCTCAAGCAAATGCTCGCCGTCTTCCAGGAGTTCAAGTGCGGTAGCTTCGTGTGTAGCCTTGGCCTTGAGCGAGATGACTTCAGTCGCGTCAGGTTTTAATGCTAACGCGTCCTCAAAACTTACCAAGGCGCCACGCCAATCTCGACGATCAGACTTTTCTTTGCCCAGTTGCACAAGATGAGCAACCTGAGAGTCGACGGTCTCGGTAATTGCAGGCGTGGAGTCGGCTTCTTTTTGTTCTTTGAACGAGATGAAGCCGAAAACGATGACCGCGCCAACGGCCAGTCCCATTAACACGAGTACGACCAGCATCATCCCAATCGGAATGGCGACCCCTGATGACAGAGCACCAGCGTAGTCCGACGGATTGATCTTGGTCTCACCGGCCACAAAAACGAATTCAATGTTGCCGAAATGTACGCGATCACCAGGCTGCAGAGTCTGAGCCGCCTTGAGCAATTTTCCGTTGAGTCGTGACCCGTTCGAAGAACCGAGGTCCATCACGGTGTACATGTCACCCTGACGAATAATTTTGGCGTGATATCGCGAGATCGAGGTGTCGGAGAGGAGGATGAAATTATCATCCGTACGACCAATCGTGTTTTCGGACTCACTTAAATTAAATTCTTCGCCCGCAAATCCATCGTTGATCCGCACCAGTTTATGGCTGGTGTTGTCATCGGAGATAAAGAGGGTCTGAAGAACGTTCGGTCGGCCTTGATCCGGCCGCTTGTACTCAAGATAAAGGTAGAACTCGCCGACCCGAATCTGGGATGCTGTACCAAGGTCGCGTTGTTTTACAACACGTTGACCGTCGACAAGCACGCCGTTGGCACTTCCCAAGTCCTCGATATAACAGCGCCCTTGATCGATGAAGATCTTAGCGTGCTGCCGCGACACAGAGGCGGACGCCAGAACGACATCACAGTCGTCTTGGCGACCGACAATATACGAGCCGTGGTCGAACGAGAATCTGTTGGCAACCTGACCGTTGCCGTCCTCAATTGTGAGTGTGAACATAGCCTACCGTGCGGTAATCACTCGCGAAAGATACCGAAATCAACATCGACCCCAGCATGGCGAAGGTCTTCGTAGAACATCGGAACGTAGCCGGTAGGATGGAAGCCCCCGCTGGCGCCCTCGGCGCGGAAGTAGAAGATGTCGTTGACGCGGAATGCGTCGAGATCAACACCCTGAACTTCCGAAATCTGCTGAATGCGGAATCCGCCTTCCCGACGTCGATTTACAACGACCACCAGGTTCACCGCGCGTGCAATCTGTTCGCGTAGGCCACGAGGAGACACATCTCGGCTCCCAAGAACACAAAGGCTCTCAAGTCTGCCAAGGGCATCAGTGGCGCTGGTTCCATGCATGGTTGCGAGGCTTCCCTCGGTTCCAGCAGCAGCCGAAGTTACCCAGTCGTAAGCTTCTGGGCCGCGAACCTCATCCATGACAATCCGTTGGGGATGCATGGCGAGCGCCGTCCGAACCAAATAGCGACTGTCGTATCCCGTGGCTGGATTGGCCTCGAGGCGTACGCCTCCGGTTGGAAGCGCCAAATTGGCATTATCCTCGATGCTGATAGCACGAATGCCATTGGGCAACTCTTGGAGTAAGGCCGAGAGTAGGGTGGACTTACCTGCGCTTGCCGGCCCAGCCACGATCACGGATCGCCCGCCGAGAATAGCCCGCTCCAGGAATTCTTCCATCCCCTGAGACATGACGCCTCTTGAAGTAAGCTCCTCAAGCGAAGGATGTTCGATCGCTGGTTTACGGATCGTGATGACAGGTCCATCGACCGCGATGGGCGGCATCACTACATGAGCCTTGGTTCCATCACTGAAGCGAATTTCATCCGCCATCACTTCCACTTCACGCGGACCGAGAAGCCGATAGCCGGCCACCAGGAGAAGGCTGGGATGCGAAAACGCGCGACGGGCTGCAATCAGCTTTCCATCACGACGGATCAAGACCCGATCGTATCGATTGACGTAAATGTCGCGAATCGTCGGATCGTCGAGATATCCTTCGATCGGCCCAAGACCCACGCATTCACTGGTCAAAACCTGCGTCAACTCCGCGTGATCAACCCGAGGGCTAACCGTGCGAACCGCGTTTTGAACGGCGCTTTGCAGCCGTTCGCGGTCCTCGGGCAAACAGGGGTAGTTCAATGGGAGATCTTGGATCCCAATCGTCTCAAACAGCACCATGGCTACGTCGTACTGCGCCGCATGGAAGTCAGCATCGAATTCTGAATCGACGTCGTTCGTCGTCATCATCGCGCTGGCCCCCCCACGACTGCGTGCAACAGCCTGAGCAACAAGCCGGTCTCCTGGACGATCCACGGTCACGTCATCATTCTGACGAACCTGGAATCCAGAATCTCGACTTGGCCGTTCACCAAGGTCCTGCGGTATTTGAGGCTCGGGCGGGGCAGGTGAACGAGGAACTGCTTCAACCCTTGCTGGGGTGATCAGCGGCTCAAGCTCCAATTCCGGCTCGATATCAAGATCCGCAAGATCGATGGGCGGAAGTGCGCTCACCGGAGGTCCTGGAGGCGGTGGCGGCGGTGCCGCTGCTGCCTGGCCATGGGCCTCTAGTTGAAGCACAAAGTCGCCTATATAGACCTTGTCTGAATCGGTGAGCGGTTGCTCCCCTGCGATTTTCCGACCGTTGACATAAGTCCCGTTCGTTGAACCGAGGTCGGATACCGAGAACCCACCATCTTGCAACACAATCCGTGAGTGCTTCTTGGAAACGTTGCCCTTAGGTAGGACAATATCGTTTCCTTTCATGCGCCCGATCGTGATCTCTGCTTTAGAGAACTCGAACGTGGACTGTTGCCCTCCCTTTTCACTGACGATAACGGTGAACATGGGCGGAAGAACCTCCGTTTCAGGTATTCTGGCTAAAAATTCGTTGGGACACTCTAAACTCTATTGAGCGTATCGCCAACGTGCCATGGCCGGGATCGTGTCAGAGGGGGCAAAAAGTGTCAAGAAATGCGACGCACCAGTCATTTTCGCGAAATGGCGTAAAATGACGAGATCCGCCGATGTTCATTCACTTTTTGACCGTCTCACTCTCTCCCGAACCGGTAGCATCACTAGTTGATGGCGTGCCATCGCTGTCTTCGACCTTCGAGTCGATTTCTTCTTCGACCTTCGCATCAGCCTTCTCGACGGCAGCGGCCTCAGCCGACGCGGCTTCTGCAGCTTTGACCTCGGCCTCGGCCTTGATTTCAGCTGCTTCTGAAGCAATCACTTCTTTGCGTACGACTTCCATAGCCGCGGTCTTTTCTTTGAACCGAGGATCTTCCATTACCGGCAGTGGTAGGCGGTCGAACACCGTAGCATCGACGGTCGTGTACTGCGGGTCGTAGAGATGGCATTTCACCAAATGTCCCTCGCCGACCTTATGGGTCGCGGGTTCTACGGTATCGCATGGCTTAAATTTCGCGGGGCAACGTGTGTGAAAACGACAGCCCGAAGGGGGGTTGATAGGTGAGGGCACATCGCCCGCCAAAATCACCCGTTGAGCCCGACGACGCGGATTTGGGTGTGGAATCGCCGACAGAAGCGCCTGCGTGTACGGATGCCTTGGCCCTTCAAAGAGGTTGTCGCATCCCGCCATTTCCACGATTTGCCCCAGATACATCACGGCAATTCGATCTGAGATATGCTTCACGACCGAGAGGTCGTGCGCGATGAATAGGTAGCTAAGATTGAATTCCTGCTGCAAATCCTGAAGCAGATTGATGACTTGTGCCTGTACAGACACGTCGAGCGCACTGACGGCTTCGTCACAAACAATGAACTTCGGATTCAGCGCGAGCGCCCGAGCAATGCCGAGGCGTTGTCGTTGCCCACCCGAAAACTCGTGCGGATAACGCGTGATGTACGAGGGCTGAAGACCCACTCGTTCCAGCAAGCCCTCGACCATCTCGCGACGTTGTTCGCCTTTGGCAATCCCGTGAAACTCGATGGCTTCGCCGATGATGCTCTCGATGGTCATTCGAGGGTTCAAACTGGAGTAAGGGTCCTGGAAGATGATCTGCATGTCACGGCGAGCCGCGCGCAATTCTTCCCGACCGAGTTCAAAAATGTCCCTGCCTTCGAAGATTGCCTGTCCCGCGGTGGGTTCAAGCAATCGAAGTAAGGTTCGCCCCGCTGTGGTCTTGCCACAACCAGACTCACCGACGAGTCCCACGGTTTCATTGGCGTTGACCGTGAAACTCACGTCATCAACGGCTTTGACCTGACCCGCGACGCGACCCAGAATTCCCTTGGTGATAGGGAAGTACTTCTTGAGGTTTTTGACCTCCAGAAGAGGTGTTTGTGTAGCCGTCATGCTCTGTCTCTCGTGACTCAGGCGGCCGTTCCCGGCTTGGTATCATACTTGAGTTTCCCGGATCGCACGTCGTCTGCGTACCAGCAGGCGACCATGTGGCCAGGATCAATTTCGACATTCGGTGGTTGTTCCGAACACTTCTCCGTCGCAAAGGGACAGCGTGTTCGGAAACGACAACCGGTCGGGAAATCCTGGGGGCGCGGAACCATCCCAGGAATCACATAAAGGCGGTCGCGCTCTTCTTCGTCGGCTTCAAAACTTGGCAAGCTCTTAAAGAGACCAAGTGTGTAGGGATGAGCAGGGCGTTCAAAGAGCGAAAAGACATCCGCGTATTCGACAATCTTTCCTGCGTACATCACGGCCACATGGTCGCAAGTCTCAGCAACAACGCCCAAATCGTGGGTGATGAAGAGAATCGACATGCCGAACTCGGCCTTCAACTCATTCAGAAGCTCTAGGATCTGAGCCTGAATCGTGACGTCGAGGGCCGTTGTGGGCTCATCTGCAATCAGCAGTTTTGGCCTACACGCCAGCGCCATCGCAATCATCACGCGTTGTTTCATACCGCCCGACATTTGGTGCGGATACTCGTCAATACGTTGTTTTGGCGACGGAATGCCGACACGCTCTAGCATCGTAATGGCCAGTGCACGTGCCTCAGGATATTCGAGTTCTTGATGCAGCGTAATGGCTTCGACAATCTGGTCGCCCACCGTGAACACAGGGTTCAGGCTGGTCATCGGCTCCTGAAAGATCATCGAGATGTCGTTTCCACGAATCCCTCTCATCTCGTCTTCCGAGAACTCCACGAGGTTTTTTCCCTCGAACAGGATCTCTCCGCCCACGATTTTACCTGGAGGGCTTGGAATCAGGCGCAGGATAGAGAGTGCGGTCACGGATTTACCCGAACCGGACTCGCCGACAACGCCAAGGGTTTCGCCTTTGTTGATCGTGTACGAAACACCATCAACGGAAGGCAGAACACCATCATCAGTAAAGAAGTGGGTCTTGAGACCCTTGATTTCTAGAAGTGGCTTGCTGTCCATCGTCACTTCCTCAGTTTGGGGTCGAGTGCGTCACGTGCGCCTTCACCGACCAAGTTTAGAAGAATGACGGTCACGAAGATTGCCAGACCAGGCGCCAAAATCAGCACGTCTTTTCCGGTCTCTCGACCGGCAGTAAGAATCTGCCCCCAACTTGGAGCGGTTGCTGGCCCAAGTCCGAGGAAGCTCAAGGAGGCCTCGATCAAGATGGCTCCAGCGACACCAAAGGTGGCGGAGACAAAGACTGGCCCGAGTGCATTGGGCATCACATGCCGAAAGATAATCCGTCGTTCTGTCAAACCAAGCGCAATGGCCGCCTGCACGAAGTCCTGTCGCTTAAGGCGCAGGAACTCGGCTCTGACCAGCCGCGCGATCCCCGTCCATCCCGTCAGGCCGATGATGAGCATGATATGAAAAATGCTCGGGTCATCGATGAATCCGCGCAGGGTCAGAATCAAGAAGAAGGTTGGGAAACAAATCATCACTTCGACCAAGCGAAGGACAACCATGTCGACCCATTTTCCAAAATAGCCAGCAAGGCCACCCAGAATCACGCCAATCGTGGTGTAAATCGCCACGGCGACAACACCGATCGTCAGCGAGATTCGCGTTCCATAAAGGATGCGTGTGAAGACGTCGCGACCTTCGCGGTCGGTGCCCAACCAGTGAGTGAAATCAGGGTCCAAGATTACCGAGCTCAGGTCCACGTCGCGGTACGAGTACTTCAACAAAGGGAAAAACGTCGAAACCGACGAATCACCGGATAATGTAATCCAGTCGACGTAGGGTTCGCGGAATCCACCAAGGTACACGAGCGTAAATACGATGGACTGCCCCAGGGCCGACCACAATACGAACCTCGTGCGCATCGTGACAAAGTCTCGCCGTTTGAGCTCGCCTTTGGACTTCTTCAACACCAGCCAGATCACGAAGTTCAGTGGCAACGTGAAAATGAGCATGTTGAAAAAGATGTCGAGACCGCTCTCGAAGAAGTTCCGGTCGAAGAGGGCGGTGAACCAAGGGAAATGGATCCCTGCCAAATTTGCTGCGCCGACGCCCTCAGGGATATTTGCGTAAAACGGCACGTTGAGCGCCAACACAGGCGCCAATACCGCAATCACAAAAAGCCACACGACTCCGTACATGCTGTAGTACGAGAGCGGATACTTCTGGAATTGATTCCAGATAATATCGCCGTACGACTTGAAGTCCGCTTCAGCTTTCGCCCGCGCAGCGATTCGCGCCGCTTCGGCTTGTTTGATGTCTTCCATCATTTACCTCAATCGAAGCTGATGCGTGGGTCAACGATGGCGTAGCTGATATCGGACGCGAGAAGTCCGAAAAGCGTCAAAACAGTCGAGATCAAGAGCACTCCCATGATCGCGTTATAATCACGTGCGAAAATGCTTTCGAACATGAAGAGTCCCATTCCTGGGATATTAAAGACGTATTCAATAACGACCGATCCACCAATCAATGCGGGCAACATCGTTCCCAGCAGCGTGAGGACCGGAATCATGCCGTTTCGCACGGCATGCTTGATGATCACCATCGTCTCAGACAGGCCTTTGGCCCGCGCAGTTCTGATGAAGTCGGCGCGAATCGTATCCAGAAGGCCAGTACGTGCATAACGACTCAGGCTGGCGATGCCGCCGTAGGTCATACAGAAGACGGGTAGAAGGAGATGGTAACTCGCGCTCACCAGATACTCGATGGTGGTCATTTCGTCGGTGCTGGCTGGGGTTTCTCCCCACCATGCTGGAAGCTGTCCGGCAAAACCACCGGTCGGGAAGTAACCAAAAGGGTCACCGTCTGCGAACCAGTTGAGCAACAACAGTCCGACGAAGAAACTTGGCAGCGAATAGAGCGCAAGAAGCAGGGCGGTGACGACGCGGTCGGCCGGCGAGTTCTGCCTATAAGCACTCCAGACTCCAATCGGAATCGAGAACAAATATGCGAAGAAAATGGCCAAGAAATTGAGCGTTAGCGTGTAGGGCAAGCGCTCCATAATCTTGTCCAAGACCGGGCGTTTATCGATATGGCTCACGCCAAAATCAAAGCGCGCAAGATTACCCCAGTACTTCGCAAAGCGGGTGTCGAAGAACATCATCGATGCTTTGTCGCCAAAGTCCCAATCCCAGCGGTCCTTATGAGACTCAAACCATGGAGTCCACTTTTCAGCCATCAAGGCTTCCATTTCGGGAAGGGTCACTTCATCGGTAGCGGTCCAGTTGCTGACCATTTCATTTTCCGCGCCGACTTCGCGGTTATAAGCACGTTGTTCATCGGTTTGGTTCTTGCCGTACTCGTTTAAGAGTCGCCGTTTCGCGTTCACCGCCAGTCGGTTGACTGCCAGCTTGCGAATGTCGATCCGAGCATCGGTCCGAGCGATGTCAATGAGATGTGGCACGACATAGGTACCCCAGTCTTCAATGACATCCTGAGCACTGATGACACGCCCTGATTTCGGCTTCTCATCTGCAGGAAGACAATTTTCCGGCGTATTCGCAGCGGTGCAGGTCGGACGAGCGAAGTCGCCAAGCACACGAAGCTCCTCAAACACATCTGCACGCGTGAGCATGAACCGTGTGTTGAACATGACCGGCTTGTCGAAATTGAACTGCTCTTTGAAGATTCGGTAACTCTCGCGAGCTTCCGTGGACTTCGAGTCTTGGGTGCCCTCAGTCGAAACCGACGAAGAAGTCGGCTTGCCTGGAGCAAGATTCAGCACCAAGAAGATGATCACCGAGATGAGAAACAAAGTCGGGAACATCAGCATGATGCGTTTTAAGATGTACGTTGCCATCGATTCGCCCTGCTAGGATTGCGGGTATGTTCCGGACATTACTTGGACTTCTTGGACCTGGCATCGGGGTCGATCCACCAGGGCAGCGAGTAAAGCTGAGGACGGGTCGTGTTGACCACGAAGTTCTTCACTTCGGGCTGCCATGCAGCGACGCTCTGTGGGGCGTAGAAGAAGGTGTAAGGCTGCTCCTCATGCACCAATCGGTGGAATTCTCGAGCCAATTCAATCCGTTTGTCTTCGTCGAATTCGACTCGGAGCTGTTCGATGATCTCGTCTCCACGCTTGTTCTGGAATCCAACGTAATTCGACCCCTTAGGTACGTCGGCCTGCGTTGAGTGCCAAAGTTGGTAGAGATCAAGAGACCAGTCGAGTCCCCATCCGCCCGCCATCGCGTCAAAACTCTTCTCGTCCATCTTCTTCTGCATCGTGGGCCAATCCATCGGCTGTGGAGTCAACATGACGCCAATTTTCCGAAGATCTTCTTTGTAGATGGCGAGCCACGATTTGTTCGTGGGGCTGTCGAAGAAAACGAGCGTGAATTTAAAATCAACCTTCTCGCCTGCCACGATTTTGTCCCGAATACCGTCACTGTCGGTGTCAATCCATCCTGCTTCGTCCAAGAGGGTCTTGGCCTTCGTAAGGTCGAAAGGATAGGGCTTGACGCTCGGATCCATGGCCGGGTGTTTGTAGTAGTAGGGACCGGTCTGGATGGCAGCCAGTCCATAGAGGACGTTGTCAATGATGCCTTGGCGGTTCAGGGCATAAGTCATTGCGAGACGAACCCGCTTGTCATTAAACAACTTTCCGCGTTGATTCCAACCGAGATAGGTAAAAGCGAACCTGTCCACAATCTTGTGATTCAACGTGCCATTTTTGAAGGGAGCGGATCCCTCTTTGGCGTCCAAAATATCGGCTTTGTAGCGATTCGGAGGAAGGCCTGGCAGCACATCAATTTCGCCGGCCTTCAACTTCAGATAAGCAGCTTCGGGGTCTTTCACAATCGCGTATTCAATTCGCTCAATCGGATAGTGGTCCCCGTAGTACTGAGCGTTGCGTTCCAAGACGACTCGCTCACCAGCGCGGCTTTCAACAAGCTGGTAGGGACCGGTGCCGATGGCAAACTTGGCGCCCCAATGGCTGTTGAACTTCAAACCAAGCGTTTCCGGTGCCAGGTCAGCTCCGGTTTCGTCTTTGGTGTAGAGCCATTTTGGAAGCGGGTAGCCACTGATCGTGGTGGAAAGCGAGTTGTAGATCTTACGTTTCCAAGTCACGCGGAACGTGTACTTGTCGATGACTTCGGCCTTGTCCATGTCCTCGAAATAGGACTTCGTAGCACCGGCTTCGACCTGTGGATTCTGAACCATGTCGAAGAAAAACACACAGTCTTCGGCTGTGAGTTCGTGCGGGGTTTTGAGCCAGGCGTTCTTGGGGTCAGAAAGGTCGACTCCCGCGGGTGTCTGCCAATAAACGCCTTCGCGAATGTTGATCGTGTAGACGAGGAAGTCGGGGCTGACTTCGATCTTGTAGGCGAGATCTGGAACCCATGTGTCGGGGTCCGAGAAGTCACGCCTTGCAAACGAGCTGTGAACCATCGCTTGGATATTGGCGACATCCACGGAGTTTTCCGTAAGCCAATTATATCCTTTTGGCGTATCGCCCAAGTAGTCACGCAGGGTCCCGCCCATCTTAGCGTCTGCAGGAATTTTGAGGTCCTTAGCAGCTTTCAGGATGTTCTTCGGGTCGTTCAACGCGGCCGCATACTTATCGGTATTGGTGCCGTTTGAATTGCCTTGCGAGCCATTGCCGCCTTGAACCGCGACGCCGTCGTCGAGTCGTTTCAGGATGCGTTCGCTGGAAGAGTTGAGAATGTCGACCTGTTTCTTGAGGTCGAGAGCCGTTCGCTGAGCGGAGTTGGTCTGGAAAAGGTTGACCAGAGTCAACAGCGCCAGCGCACAAATCGCGACGATCAGAATAACGGTAGCTTTAAACGTTCTTGGCATGGGAGGACCACTCAGAGCGTTGGTACCCGCGAATATCGCCGGGCAGAGATAAGGAAAAAGACGGCGTACCATAAAGAGGGCCGCGCCGGCATGTCAATTTGCGGCATTAAAAGCCGCGAAAGCGATAATTACTTTTTGTCGAAGACGCCCACGACCTTGATCGAGAGTTCAGCGAGCTGTTTTTCGTCGACGATATTTGGTGCTGACGCCATCACGTCAGCGGCCCGCTGAGTTTTCGGGAACGCAATCACGTCTCGAATACTTTCTGAGCGAGTCAGCAGCATGATCAAACGGTCCATTCCAAAGGCGATGCCGCCGTGGGGAGGGGTGCCGTAGGTCAACGCGTCCAAGAGGAACCCAAATTTTGCCTGGGCTTCTGCCTCGGTCAGACCGAGCAACGAGAAGACCTGCTTTTGAACGTCTTCGTTGTGGATTCGAATCGAACCACCACCGACTTCGCTGCCGTTAAGCACCAAGTCGTAAGCCTGCGCCTGGACATTGCGCGGGTCCGATTCCAAAAGGTGGAATTGGTCAGCGCGTGGGCTCGTGAACGGATGATGCATCGCGTAGTAGCGACCTTCGTCTTCGTCGTATTCGAACATTGGGAAGTCGGTGATCCAACAGAAGTTGAACACATCGCCGTCAATGAGACCGAGGTCTTGGCCAAGCTTTTTGCGAAGATTGCCCAAGGCGGCGCAGCAAACTGAAGGTTTGGCGGCAACCATCAAAAGGGCATCACCAGGTTCAGCGTTGAACGCGGCCTGAAACGCTGCTTTTTCATCGTCCGTGAAGAACTTCGAAATGCCGCCGCTCCAACCGTCTTCGTTGACCTTGACCCAAGCCAGACCTTTCGCGCCATAGATGCCCACAAAGGGCTCCATGTCGTCGATCATCTTGCGGCTGAGGATATTCGCACCATTCGGCACGCGAATGCCGCGGATGAATCCACCGTTAGCGACCGTTTCCTTAAACACCTGGAAGCCGGTGTTTCCAGCGAGTTCGGTGACATCGGTAAGTTCAAGGCCGAATCGTAAGTCGGGCGCATCGACGCCGTACTTAAGCATCGCTTCGTCATACGTAATGCGGGGGAAGGGCGTCTTCACATCTTTGAAGCCTGCGACCTCAAATACATCTTTCATCAGACCTTCACAGATGCGCATGACATCTTCAGGTGTGACAAAAGACATTTCCATGTCGATTTGCGTAAATTCTGGCTGCCGATCGGCGCGCAAATCTTCGTCTCGGAAGCAGCGAACGATTTGGAAATAGCGGTCGTATCCCGAAATCATCAAGAGTTGCTTGAAGATCTGCGGAGACTGCGGCAGCGCGTAGAACATGCCCGGATTAACCCGGCTTGGCACCAAGTAGTCACGCGCGCCTTCAGGCGTCGATTTCGTGAGGTAAGGTGTCTCAAGTTCTTCAAAGCCATTCTTGACCAAATACCCACGAACCACCTGTGAAACTTTTGAGCGCATCATCAATGCGCGCTGCAGGGGTTCACGTCGAAGGTCTAGGTAGCGGTATTCAAGACGCAGCATCTCGTTGGCGTCGCATTCTTCGCGAATCGAAAACGGAGGCGTTTGAGACTTCGAAAACACTTCAAGTTTTTTGGCAATGATTTCGATTCCGCCGGTGTCGATCCGGTCGTTTGTCTTGTCGCCACGGCTTACGACCTCCCCAACAACGGCGAGGCACCACTCCGATCGAAGCGAATTGGCTGCATCGTAGTGTTCATGGCTCAAGTCGTCCTCGAATCGGACTTGGACGATTCCCGTCTTGTCTCTCAAGTCGACAAAGATCACTCCGCCATGGTCGCGGTGATTTGCAACCCAACCCATGACAGTAACGGTTTGACCGATGTGCTCGGGCCTCAGTAGGCCGCACATTTCAGACCTTTGATGCTCAGACAGGAATGACACGACAGACTCCTCTCAACGTGAGTGTAGGCGCATTGCGCCGGGCCAGCGGTTTAAACACGGGCGCGCCAGCGTGTCAATCAGCGGTGGTGGAGCCTACGGGCCCTGAACCAGAAATGTACAAACAGGTACATTATATGTCAGGAGGCCGTTTAGATCATCTGACACCCAGGACGATTGAGATCGCGTATCTAGCCAAAACTGGTTAGAAAACCCAAATATGACCCGCAAGTCATTCCTTGGCACGGGACTTGAGTACTTGTATTCGAAGTCAGGCCAGACAGTTTGGCCTTTGGTTAAAGAACATTTGAATCGAGACATCATGAAATCCTCGTTGACCCTCCTGATCGCGCTGCTCGTCCTGCCTGGTTCCGCCAGTGCTGCAGACACATACGGCTACGCCAAGGACGAGAATGGCCGCCAATACCAAACCAGGTTCGACCTCCGTAAACGGTGGTTCTGGGGTGGGGCGGCCTCATTCGATGGCGACCTCACCGCAAATCTTCAAACAGGTGCCGTTTACGAAGAGTTCGACGAATGGGAAAACCATCGCGATCGGCAAGCATTTCTTGAAGCCACGCTTCAAATGTCCACGCT
This sequence comes from uncultured Bradymonadales bacterium, assembly GCA_964394615.1. GTDB lineage: Bacteria > Myxococcota_A > Bradymonadia > Bradymonadales > Bradymonadaceae > JBFFMO01. Next base: position 59,338 of record CAYMYJ010000007.1, read on the forward strand.
GGAACTCGATGCGACGCTTTATCGATGGGACCGATCGCGGCGCTCTGAGGAGCCGCCTGTGTGGATCACCACCTTTATCGGCGAACCTCGTCGTTTTGACGTTCCGCTACATTTGGGGCCTAGCATTGTTTTAGGGCGGGTGGCCCGACGTGAATTCGACACGAGTACTCAGACCCGAATCGACGTCGGGGAGGCGGGCTTTCACTGGACGCTTGCCCAGTCAAATACGCTTGAAGACTTTGTTCGGATTCGCTTGGCTGCCGCCGGTGGCGTGAACATCCGAACTGCACCTGACGAGGTTTATGGTTATTTTGCACCATCCGCATCGCTGGAAGGCCGCTGGAGCCCGTCGGACCGAGGTCTTTGGGAAATTAGCTTTGATGCAACGGCGCGTCGTGGATTCGAGCCTTCGGGGATCAATTGGACCTCGTTGAGCTCGACACTCGAGGTGGAACGAGTGCTCTTTGCGATCAACGATCAGCCGTTAACGGTCTTTATTCAGGGGCGTGCCGAGGCCTTCAACAACGTCGACGATCGACGATTCTGGGGGCTCGCCGGTGCACGAATCAACTTCTTTGTCCCGCCTCCGTTGCCACCCGATCAGTGTCCCAATGAAAAGGAAGATTTTGACGGTTTTGAAGACGATGACGGGTGTGCAGATCCAGATAATGACGGTGATGGCATTCGCGATTCCGAGGATAATTGTCCGTTCGAATCCGGGCTCAGGATTCGACATGGATGCCCAATTTCGGAAGCACCCTACGATCCTGACCCATGTGTGCGCGACCCGAACGGCTCTCGGTGCCTAAGTTGCAAGCTCGACCCAACGCTTCCTACGTGTCCACCCGCCGAAGAGCCCGTGGCGGCAGAGCCCGTCTCCGAAGAGCCCGTGGCGGCAGAGCCTCCAAATGCATGCGAATCGTCACCGGAAGGGTGTACGGATGAGAACTAGAGCCTGGATCGTAGGCCTCGTTTGCATGCTTTTGAGCGGCGAAGCAGTGGCGGCGGATTATGAGGAAGACGACAACAGTCGGGCTTTCAGGACGAGTTTTCCCCTGCACGATCGGTTTTCGATGTCGGCCGGGGTTGATGATGTACTGCACGCCCAGCCATCGTTCTCCGTAAGCCTAGCCGCTCATTTTACCCTAGATTTCCCCGAGGAAGAGATCTGGTGGGCCTTGCGGCACCGCATCGTTGCAACTGAACTGCGCTTTGACGGCAACGGCCGTGCGAGTCTGATCAAGGGCGAGTATCTGCGGCACGACATGTCGTCGTTCATCGTGGTGCCCGCAGATGTCGACTGGCGTGTGCCCGCTCCATTCGATCTGTCGGTTGATTGGCGCCTTATAAGCGTCGAACTGGTTGACTCAACAGCGAGCGTATTCGAGCCGATTGCCATGAGTTTTAGCGCTGACTTTTGTCGAGACGAGGCGTTTCGAACAAGGTGTGCCCTGGGTGTAAACACCGCATACCAATACGATTTTGGCACGAAAGAACATGTCATCACGCCGTTTTCGACCGCATCTATCCGGCTAAAGCATGAGACTGCCAGCGGCAGATTCGCCGTCGGTGTTCAGGCTGATGCGGGGTGGAGGCTGCGAACGACCGGAACCGATCGGGGTTGGCAGTCAGGATGGGCGGTAACCAGTGAACTTGAATGGATTTTTTTAGCGATCAACGATCAGCCACTTTCATTGGCGTTCAGCGCCGGGCGTGATGGTTGGGACGATTCATACAACGCCGGCGTCGCACTTCGCGTGTCATTTCCCACCCGTTGAATCACGCTCTTTAAGCGCGGTCTGCACATCCTTTCGCAGACATGAGTAGCAATCCGAACGATTCAAGAATCCACAGCCGCGTTTTGGCAGATCATTGAGGTATTTCAACGCCGGCAACGTGTCATCGCGGGCAATAATCTCATCGGCCAGCGGTTTGAGATCCTTGCAACCGCGGGTGTCGCGAATCTCAAGGTTCAGTTGCTGGTCACGCCGAAACTGGCCAAAAAGGTCGGCGTTTCGAATCACCGCCACAAGTCGCTCTCGACGCCTGCGATCCTTTTCCGTCACCGCCTTATCGTAGAGCGCCTCACGAATGGTCGAGTCGTTATGAGATTTCAGGAAAGTCGTCACCTGTTCTGCCGTGGACTCGTCCGACGCAGCATCCAAAATGGCCTTCCGCAAGCCTTCGTCGTTTTGGTATTCAGGTCGCAGTTCTGCGGCGCGAGCAAAAGCGATGAAAGCGCCGGCTGAGTCTTCCTGACTTTGAAGAACCGAACCCAAAAGAAAATGAAAGTGCGGATTGGATTGGTAATTTAGCTCGGCGGATTTCAGCGCGACGAGGGCCTCGTCAGTCTTGCCCTGCGCCTGCAACTCGAGTGCCTTAGCGATCTCGGGCTGCATGGCAAATTCGGAGCGTTCGTCGGCCAGCGACTGAAGTTTGACCGCATCGACCTTATCCCCAACAGCCTGCCCAGCCTTCAGGCCCAGAGTTACGGCAAAGCCAATCGCTACGAGCGCGATGATTCCGACGAAAATCAACAGGCGAGGCGGGCGTTTGCGCGCCTCTCGAACCAGGCCGTTTGCGGCTTCTATCGCCCACTCGGCGGAGTTGGCTGCCATGCTGTCGGGCGCCGTTGCCATCGATTCTGAGACAACCTTTGGAGCGGGCAGTGTGGCTGCGTTGTTGGCCGGACTGTGCACACGCGGCATGAATCCAGTATCCGACACTCCGTCGCGAATGGCCCTCAAGGCGTCCGACAGCGCTTCCGCCGAGGGAAAACGATCGTCTGGCGATTTTGCCATGCAACGAAACACAAGCTCGTCTAATGCTCGCGGCACATCAGGTGCGAACGCGATGACGTGCGGCGCGGGTTCCGTGACGTGCATGGACAAAATATGGGCGATGCTGGAGCCTTCGAACGGCAATCGTCCGCTCAGCATTTCAAAGAGCATCACGCCAAACGCATAGATATCGGCCCGTGCATCGATCTCATCGCCCATGGCCTGTTCAGGGGACATGTAGCTCGGAGTTCCGTACGTTGTGCCGGCCTGAGTAAGTTTGCTCGTGTTACCAATTGGTACGCGCGCCACCCCGAAATCGGTGACTTTCACAAAGTCTGGGTCGCCGTCGCGCGTCACCAGCATGATGTTTGCCGGCTTAAGATCGCGATGAACGATCTTGAGCTCATGTGCCCGTTGCACGCCTTCGGCGGCCTGGATGGCAATATGAATCGCACGCTGCGCGGGCAAGGGGCCGTCTTGAAGAATTACGTCTTCGAGGGACCGGCCGTCCAGCCACTCCATCACGAGGAATAGGCCACTCTCACCGTAACGACCAAAATCGGTCGCAGCGCAGACGTTCGGGTGTTCAATATGGGCGGCCGCCTTGGCTTCGCGCTGAAATCGCTCCACCACTTCTTCGTGGGCAAGCAATTGCGGATGAAGCACTTTTACGGCGACGTTCTTGTCCATGAAGGTGTGACGAGCAAGATATACTTGACCCATCGCCCCTTCACCGACCATTCGAGTCAGGCGGTATCGGTCCGAAAAGATCCGACCAACCAAATTGTCTTGCGGGGTTTGAGTCATGGCGAGGGACGATATCAGGATCAGCTCAGGACTTCACGCCCAGACCGACGTGTGTGATGTCTAAACCGGTCCACGTCGAGCACGCCTTGGCGATCCTGAAAACCTCGTTCTTGTCCGGACTGGCCTCAAGCAGTGGCATGAGGTTCCCATCGGCATTACGCAGCATGACGGTGAACGCATCGACCTTCACGGAACGGGCATTTTGTTCGACCGGATATTTGACCATCGCGTAGACGACCTCGCGAACGTCGTCGAAATGCAGGGGCGGGCTTCCGTCTACTTCGACGTGCCTCCGCTGAAGATCGATTCGGGCCAGCGAAACCGGAACAAGCGAGGTTCGCGGACCAAAACGCGCGGTCATCAGCGAAACAGTCATCAACGAGACGGCGAGTCCGACGGCGTACCAGTTATTGAACCCACGATAACCCTCGTAAACAAGGGTCACAAATCCAACGACTGCCGCGGCAACGGCACCCCAGAGGCCCCAGGTTATGATTTTTGGATTATCGCGCTTGGCCACCAGTTCGGCGCCCCACGCATGAGCGATGAAGTGCGGAGAGTACACGAGCTCAGCAACTGACGGTGTCAGTCTGCGGATGGTGCTACTGTCGATGTTGGTTCCGCGATTCGCGTCCGATGCAATACCCATCGACCTGTCTCCTTGATCATCACTATGCGCTGAACACGGTCACCGCTAAGAACCGCAAAAATTTCTTTTCGCGCAGGAGTCTCTTGTTCCTCGATGCCAGGCACCGAGTCTGTGAGTCGAGAGATATCCTCGCCAAGCAACATAGTCACTGGTTCGACATCGACCACCTCGCCATTCGCGAGCGTGAGTTTTCCGTCTGCAAGGACTTCAGACACAGACTTTTCTGACCCGTATCGAATGAACGCCTGAGTCTCTTGGCTCAAGAGTTCCTCGGCCTCCGGGTATCGCTGCTGTTGCAGGAGCCCGAACAACGTGATCACAGTCTGACGCGCTGCCAGATAGTCCTGTTCCCCCTGACGGTCATCGGAGCCCGGCGTCAGGTTCACATCTTGGGCCGAAACCGTGGGTTCAGGCAAAACGTAGATATTTGTGCACGCTGGTAGCGACGCACTAAATACAAGGGCAAGGATCAGTCTCATCTTCAGGCTCCCGTTTGGACGCCTCACAATTAGAGGATACAGGTCAGTTCGTCGAGCGTGACGACGCAAGGAATTCGCGGTATCGAATGAAGCAAGGCGTGGAAGGGTACGAAAGATTCGCAATCAGGCGAATTTGAACTACCTTTCGGTGTCGTAGAAACAGCCCGGTGCACTTCATGTCTTCATTTCGTCTCGATCTAGAATTTGACGGTCGCGTTCAGTCTCTGACTTTCAACACCCCCAGCGTGACGATTGGCCGTGATCCAGCTTCCGACGTGTTTTTAGATCACCCTACGGTTTCTCGACAGCATTCGTTGATTGTTGCCAGTCCGCAAGGTTACTCGCTGGTCGTGCTGTCACAAAACGGCCTCACAGGGGTAGACGGCAACAAGATTGAAGGATCGGTGCCGATTCAAAACGGAGCGAGACTTCAGTTTGGGCAGTTTCTAGCGACCTTTCATTCGGACCACGGCAATCCGGCGACGATCCCAGCCGGTCGTCCACTTCTTCAGGAAATCGCAACTCAGCCAGGTGTTTCTCAGCATCAAGGGTTGGGGGTTGGGATTCTCCACGACTCACCCACCGCGGCGATTCCCGTGGTTGGGATGGCATCGCCAGGTTTCGGGCAACAGGGCCAACCTCAAGGGTTTGGGCAGCAAGCCCAGCCACAACAATTTGCGCCAAACCTAAATCCAACCGGCGCCCCCGCCGCGCAGCCGCGGCCTACAGGCGCGATTTCGAATCCGCATACAAGCCACGGGATCGTCTCTTGGGACGACATCGCCAAACAAGCGACCTCGGATGACAAGGGCGACAAGGTCGAGACTCATTTTGAGCGAATGAAAGCTGCCAGTGAGAAAAACCGAAAGCAGGGGACAAACCCAGTCATTCTATTGGTCGTCGCGTTGGCGGCGATTGGCGCGACCTACTTTCTTGTCTTCGCAGACGACAACGATGGGGGCGGTGAGGTGATCATCGACGAGGTCAACAAGGCGGAGATTCAGTACCTTGCGGATGATTTCGCGTGTTTGAAACCTGACGGTTGTATGGACGCGGCAGAGAGCCGTTACAATATCGGCATCGAAAACTTGAAAAAAAAGCAGGCGGACGTGGGAAATCTGTTTCGCGGCTACATGAGCCTCGATATGGCCGATCGCTTCGTCAAAGCGTCTGGCAAACCACGCCCGAAATCGATGGCTGACCTCGATGCCAAGCGCACCGAGGCGCTGGCTGAGCTCAAAACGATCGAGCAAAACTACCAAGTTCAGTACCACCGTAGCCATCAGCGTCGAGCGTTCGACGACATGGTGGCCGCGATCAACGGAATGCGCGCTCAGTTTCCCGACATCCGTTCTCGCGTCTACAAAGATGCGGACGACAAAGAAATGTACATGAAAGAAAACGCTATCCTTCCCAAAAAAGGCAGGAAGTAAGCTCCTCGCATTTTTGCCGAGGGTCGTAGACGTTGACGCGACACGTGTCAGTGGCTATAGAACCGCACGCTTTCGGGGCGCCGTGCCCCAATCGTAATCTCCCGACAAGGAAAGCCGATGAATATCCACGAATATCAGGGCAAAGCATTGTTCCGGCACTACGGTGTTAACGTACCGCAGGGCATCCCGGCGTTTACGGCCGAGGAAGCAGTCCACGCCGCAAACGAACTTGGCGGAGACCTTTGGGTCGTCAAGTCACAGATTCACGCTGGCGGACGCGGAAAGGCAGGCGGCGTTAAGCTGGCTCGCACCGTTGCCGAAGTTCGCGAAATCGCGGCGCAAATGCTTGGCATGACATTGATTACGCCCCAGACGGGTCCAGAAGGACAGGTCGTTCGGCGTCTCTACATCGAAAGCGGAGCGGCGATCGATCGCGAGCTTTATCTTTCGATGATCGTGGATCGTGTCACGAGCAATATCGTGATCATGGCTTCGACCGAAGGGGGCATGGATATCGAGGAAGTCGCACATTCGACTCCCGAGAAGATCTTTTACGAGGCGATCAATCCAATCACTGGATTTCAAGACTTTCAGGGTCGCAAGATCGCCTTCAAGCTCGGGTTGAGCGGCAAAGCTGTGAATAAAGCAGTGAAGTTCATGCACGGGCTCTACCGCCTCTTCCTCGAGAAAGACTGCTCGATCGTTGAAATCAACCCGCTGGTTATCACCAAATCTGGCGACGTGATCGCGCTCGATGCGAAGATCAACTTCGACGACAACGCACTTTTCCGTCACCCAGACATCGAAGCACTTCGCGACGAAACGGAAGAAGACGCCTCAGAAGTCGAAGCCAAACGGCACGACCTGAGCTACGTCAAACTTGATGGAAATATCGGATGCATGGTTAACGGCGCAGGCCTTGCCATGGGCACGATGGACATCATCAAGCATTTCGGCGGCGCACCCGCTAACTTCCTCGACGTGGGCGGCAGCGCCGACGCCGCGCGAGTGGCAGCAGCGTTCAAGATCATCACGAGCGACCCGAATGTGAAGGGCATCTTTATCAACATCTTTGGCGGCATCATGAAATGTGATGTCCTGGCCGAGGGTGTTGTGAGTGCAGCCCGCGAACTCGGACTGAGCGTACCGCTCGTAGTTCGGCTCGAAGGGACGAACGTTGATCTCGGCAAGAAGATTCTCGCAGAAAGCGGAATCAACGTTCTGAATGCCGAGTCGATGATGGATGGCGCCAAGAAGATTATTGAAGCAGTGGGCTGATCCCCAGAGAACTTAAGGACAAGTCATGAGCATTTTTGTAGACGAAAATACGCGGCTGATTTGCCAGGGGATCACAGGATCGGCTGGTAAATTTCACAGTGAACAGATGATCGAATACGGAACCAACCTTGTTGCAGGCGTCACGCCAGGCAAGGGCGGATTGATGGTCCTCGACCGTCCCGTGTTCAACACCATGGCGGAAGCCGTGGCTGAAACGGGTGCCAATGCAACCGTCATTTACGTGCCACCACCCTTTGCAGCGGACGCCATCTTGGAAGCGATCGACGCGGGCATCGCGCTGATCGTCGCCATCACAGAAGGCATTCCAGTTCAGGACATGATTCCTGTGAAACGCGCGTTGCAGGACAGCGGTTCACGCCTTGTCGGTCCAAACTGCCCAGGCGTCATCAGCCCAGGCAAGTGCAAGATCGGCATCATGCCCGGCCATATTCACAAGCAGGGCAGCGTCGGCGTTGTCTCTCGCTCAGGAACGCTGACCTACGAGGCCGTTGGCCAGTTGTCGGCGCTCGGCATTGGACAGTCGACCTGTGTTGGCATCGGTGGAGACCCCATCAATGGCACCAACTTTATCGACGTCTTGGCTGCATTCCAGAACGACGACCAGACCGAGTCCGTGATCATGATCGGCGAAATCGGGGGTTCGGCGGAAGAAGACGCAGCTGCATGGGCGAAGATCAACTTCACCAAGCCATTGGTCGGATTCATCGCGGGTCGTACCGCACCTCCCGGAAAACGAATGGGACACGCTGGTGCCATCATTTCCGGCGGCAAGGGCGCCGCATCGGATAAGATCGCGGCGATGGAAGCAGCAGGAATTTTTGTCGCTCCTTCACCAGGGGACCTCGGGTCCACTTTGAAGCGCGCCGCAGGCCTTTAAAAAACACACAACCATTAAGGAGTATCAAATGGAACGCACACTTAGCATCATCAAGCCAGACGCCGTCGAAGGAAACCACATTGGTGGAATCATCGGCAAATTCGAGAAAGCCGGCCTTCGCCCTGTCGCCATGCGCATGATGCACTTGAGCCAGCGCGACGCCTCGGAATTTTACGAAGTTCACGCTGCACGCCCATTCTACAAAGATCTTGTAGGATTCATGACTCGCAGCCCTGTTTTGGTTATGGTTCTCGAAGGCGTTAACGCTGTCGCTGCCAACCGCGACATCATGGGCGCTACGAATCCTGCGGACGCTGCCGAAGGCACCATCCGTAAAGAATTCGCAAAGAACATCGAAGAGAACTCAGTTCACGGTTCGGATTCGGCTGAAAACGCTGCACGCGAAATCGCGTTCTTCTTCAGCACCACTGAGATTTACCCAAAAGGGTAAACCAAACGCAGGATAAGTCATGAATCGCACTCACCTAGATGAAGCAATTAACGCCCTTCGCACGGGTGAGGTGCACCAACCGATCGACCTCAAAGGTTTTACTGGCGCAGAACTTCGTGAGTTACTCACAGAAGGCCTGGGCGAAAAAGCTTTTAGGGCGAATCAGGTTTATGAGTGGCTGTACATCCATCGCGCTGAATCGTTCGACGACATGACCAACCTCGCCAAGTCATTGAGAAATGTGCTTAGCGAGGTTGCTCGCGTTTCGGCTCTGAAGTCGAAAGGCGTGTTTGCGTCGGATGACGGAACCACCAAATTTACGTTCGAATGCGACGACGGCGCGGTCGTCGAATCTGTGTTCATCCCTTTCGACACTCACAACTCGTTATGCATTTCGAGCCAGGTGGGCTGCGCGATGGGGTGCACTTTTTGTTACACCGCAAAGATGGGGCTTTCGCGCCATCTCTCGACGGCTGAAATCGTCGAGCAGGTCGTGCGTGCGCGAGCGTTCGCGGCAGAGCGGGGCGAAAACGTCACGAATATCGTGTTCATGGGGATGGGCGAACCTCTTCATAATCTCGATAATGTGATGCGCGCCTGTGCGATTCTGACCGACAACGAGGGACTGGATTTCTCGCGTCGTCGAATCACCGTTTCGACCAGCGGCCTTGTGCCCCAAATCGAGACGTTCATGGCCGAGTCGAACGTTCAACTCGCGGTGAGTCTGAACGCTTCGAATGACATTCAGCGCAGCAAAATCATGCCCATCAACGATCGCTATGATCTTGAAACGCTGATGACCTGCCTGCGCGAGCTTCCACTGGAGAAGCGCCAGCGAATCACGTTTGAGTACGTCATGCTCAAGGGGTTCAATGATTCTCTTGAGGACGCTAAGCGGGTCATTGAATTGACTCGCGGGATTCCATGCAAAATTAATCTAATTCCGTTCAATCCTCACCCAAACACGCCTTTCGATACTCCATCGGAAGATGCCATCAATGCGTTTCAACAGTACCTTGTTGAACGTGAAGTCTCTTGTTTCCGTCGCAGAACGCGCGGATCAGATTCGATGGCCGCATGTGGGCAGCTTGGTGAACCGTCAAAGGGTAAGGTTCCACGCCACCTTCGTAAGCGGCTGGAAAACCTCCACATAGAACTTGGGTAGTTGAAAATGAGTTTATTGGTAGTTGGTTCGGTTGCATTCGATTCTGTCGAAACCCCCTTTGGTAAAGTGGAAGAAGTATTAGGGGGATCAGCCCTATATTTCTCGGCCTCCGCCAGTTATTTCACGGATGTGAAACTCGTGGCGGTCGTGGGCGATGATTTCCCGGAGGAACCTGTTTCTTTCCTCAAATCGCGCAACGTTGATGTGGCGGGCCTTAGCCGCGCCGCAGGCAAGACGTTTCGTTGGAAAGGCGAATACGGATTCGACCTCAGCGAAGCCAAGACCCTTGAGACTCATCTGAACGTCTTTTCCGACTTCAAACCCGAGCTTCCTGAGTCTTATCGCGATTCAAAACACGTCTTCCTTGCCAATATCGACCCCGATATCCAACTCGACGTGCTGAAGCAGGTTCGCAATCCTGAGTTCGTCGCGATGGACACGATGAATTTCTGGATCACGGGCAAACCCAACGAGTTGCGTCGCACTCTCGAGCATATCGACATGCTCGTGATCAATGAGGGCGAGGCCCGCGCGTTGGCTGGTGAGTCAAATATCGTCAAGGCGGCTGCAGCGATCATGTCGTATGGCCCCAAACACCTCGTCGTAAAACGTGGCGAGTATGGGGCACTGCTTTTTTCGGGTGACGATGTCTTTTTTGCTCCAGCTTACCCGTTGGAAGCGGTTTTTGATCCCACTGGCGCAGGCGACACGTTCGCGGGCGGCATGATTGGGTATCTTGTACACCGCGGCGATCGCAAGGCATCGATCATGAGAATGGCAACCGTTCTGGGCTGCGTGATGGCTTCGTTTGTGGTCGAGCGCTTCTCATTCGATGCTTTGCGAAAGCTGGACGATCAGGCGATTCGCCACCGATTCGACCAGTTCCGCGGCCTTGTGAGCTTTGACCATTTGCATGAACTAGACGGCAAGTAGCCGACAGCGTTCCTTGCTTTGAAAAGACATGGGGGGTCAGTTAGGATGCGGCACTGACACGACTCTGGAGTTCTGATGAAATCACGATTGATATTGGCCTCGGTGACAGCGCTTGCGCTAGGCGCATTCGCTTGCGGTGACGACTCTACGGAGTCAAATAATTCGACAAATAACACCGCGACGAATAACGCCACGACGAGCACAAACAACGCCACGACGAGCGTTTCTGACAACACCGGCAAAGTCTGGGAGTCTGACTATCAGCTCCGCTTTGACTCTCTGACCTTTGATCAGGGCACGGCAGCAGTGGGTTTGAACGCGATCTTGGCTTCGAATTTCGATCAGGAACTCGATTTCCCTATCGTTGTTTTGATTGATGTGGCCGATATCGTGACCGCCTCATCCACGGCGACCATACGTGGTGGGTCGGGTCTCAAGACTGCGACCGCCGGCGAGTATTCTTGGGATCCGGATGGAGACGAGAACTACGAGGCTGCGACGCTGACGGGAGATTCGGGTGAATTTCAGGGCATCCTGCAAAACCTGAACTTCGTGGCAACATTTGTCACGGAAACCGACACGCAGAAGGTCGTGATTCCGATTCAGAAGCTGGATGTGTCTGGGAATATCAGGCTGTCAGAAGACGCGAGTACGGCCTCGATCGAAAACGGTCGGATGTCTGGATACGTGACTCAGGCCGACGGTGAGGCGACCCAGATCACGCTCGTCCCAGGCGGCGCCCCGGTTTCGATCGCGGCACTCTTCAAAACCACGAACCTCAATTACAACTCGGCCACGGGCGAAATCGTCACTAAGGGCACCGGGGACTCTTGGTTGTTGACCGCAGGTTTCACAGCCATTCCAACCGTGATTGCAGGCCAATAACATGAAACTCGGACGAGTCACTGGAACGGTCGTCGCTTCGACCACATACGAAGGCCTTGAGGGCGTTCGTCTGCTTGTCGTGCAGCCATTGAACACGGCGCTGGAAGCTGATGGACCTGCGCTCGTGATGGCTGACGCTGTCCAAGCAGGGCCAGGGGACATGATTTTCTGGGTTGGAAGCCGAGAGGCCGCTCTCGCCATGGTTCCCACTTTTGTGCCCGTGGATGCCGCCATCGTGGGGCACGTAGATCGCGTCGGATCACGTGATGTAACGCCAGCTTTCGAGGATCGCGGATGAAAATCTGTCGTGTGCAAGAGTCCGTCGTTTCAACTGTGAAACATCCCACTTACGAGGGTAAAACCCTCTACTGTGTGGTCGAGCTGGACGAAGTTTTTAAGGAAACGGGCAAGGAGTTTCTAGCCGTCGACCGTGTGCAAGCGGGCCCTGGCGACATCGTATTGGTGATGCAGGAAGGTAACGGAGTTCGACAACTCTTCGGGATTCAAGACCTTCCCATTCGCTCCGTTATTGTCGGAATCGTCGATCAGGTGCACACGTCATGACCGGTGCCGACGCGCGCGAAGAATTGGTGCATTATTCTCGGTTAATCTACCAAAAGGGCTGGGTCGCTAACCACGAGGGAAACCTTACGGTGCGATACGCCAATGGGCGATTCCTTAGTACGCCAACGGCATTCTCGAAAGCGGATGTGAGTGAGCGAGATCTCATCGAGATCGATGAAGACAAAAACGTGCTTCGCGGTTTCCGTAGACCATTCTCCGAATTCGCCCTGCACCTTGCCATGTATCGCTCACGCCCCGACGCACGCGCCGTGATTCACGCCCACCCAGCATCCGCAACCGCACTCGCCGTGATTGGGCGCGGGTTGGATCGCCCCATAATTGCGGAGTCTGTGGTCTCGCTCGGCCCCGTCGTCCCGTGCCTTCCATTCTTCCTACCGGGGTCAGCGGACGAGATTCAGGCCGTGGCTTCCGCCGCTGCACGTTTTGACGTTTTCATCTTGGGAAACCACGGCGTAGTGGCATGCGGGGAGAACCTGGAACAAGCGTTCTTGCGCATGGAATACGTTGAACATCTGGCTGAGATCGAGCGACGCGCGCTGTCCATGGGGACGCCACGCTATTTGTCCTGGGCACAGATTCAGCCGCTCCTCGATCGACGCAAATCGGCAGGCTTAGGGCCTGAGTCGCGTGGGATGACGCGCGAAGAAGCCTACGGAAATTTTGCGAGGCAGATGACGTGATGCGGCTAACGGGCGTTTTGATAGTCTTGCTTCTTTCGACCGCCTGTTCGGACCCCGTCACTTCCTCCACCAATCCAATCGTCACCTGTGAAGTCACGGACGACTGCGCGGCAGGCCGCGTATGTGTCGCAAGTCGCTGTGTTTTGCTTGCTGGAAACGGCAATGAGGACGCAGGTTCCGACGTCTCTTCCGACGCGGCGTTTCTGGATATGGGCCAGGATCTTGTTCAAAACGACATGCCTGGGACCGATTCCGACGGCGATGGCCTCGACGACGACTCCGATAATTGCCCGTTTTTAGCCAACCCAAGCCAGTCTGACGCTGACGGCGACCAAATCGGGGATGTTTGTGACGTGTGTCCTGAGGACGCCGACGCGTGGCAACTCGATTGGGATTCAGATGGGATTGGTGACGTTTGTGACGCATGCAGACTCGCTGCCGGAAGCGGCACAGGATGTCCCGATCCCAGCATCGACACCGATGGGGATTTGATTCCCGACGTTCGGGATGTCTGCCCGTTGGTTGCCGATCCACGACAGGTCGACAGTGATGGCGACGGCATTGGGGACCTGTGTGACAACTGTGAGTTGGCGAATTCGAGCCAACGTGATTTGGATGGAGATGGCCGGGGCGACATGTGCCAACGGCGTACAGGTTTGCCCGTCGCGAACGCCTCCCTAGACAGCGATTTGGATGGATGGCCAGACAGCATCGACCCGTGTCCCGCCCGCAAACAAGATGACCTCCTGGATTCGGACGGTGACGGGATAGGAAACGCCTGCGATCCATGCCCGCTCGATCCCAGAAACCAATGCGATGTTGCGGCCGATGCAGATGAGGACGGCGTCCCGGATTCTGCAGACAATTGCCCGCACACTGCTAACCGATCGCAAATCGACCGTAACCAAGACGGGGTGGGCGACGCTTGCCAGTCGTGGTTCAGCGCAGACTCCGATTCCGACACCATCCCCGATCGTGTCGATAACTGCCCAACGCTTGCCAATCCATCCCAAATTGATGACGACGCGGACGGTGTCGGAAACGCGTGCGAGTCCGCCATCGATGACGTGGATGGCGACGGGATTTTGAATGCTACGGATAATTGTCCGTGGCGGGTAAACCCGGCGCAATTCGACGCCGATGGCGATGGACTCGGCGATATTTGTGACCCTTGCCCGATTCTGAGTGGCCCATGCGAGTTCGACCAGGACGGCGACGGAATCTTCGATTGGCTGGACAACTGCGTTTTTGTTTCAAATCCGAACCAACAAGACACCGATGCCAACTCCCTTGGAGACTTGTGTGAATTGATGGGGCAATCCGATGCCGACGGTGATGGACTCAACGATCTGAGTGACCCCTGTCCGTGGATGCCGGGAATCACCGACGCATGCACTTTCGACGAGGATGGCGACTCCATCGCTGATTGGCGCGACAACTGTCCCATGCTTGAAAACACTGACCAGCTCGACTCCGATTTTGACGGCATCGGTGATGTTTGCGACCTCTGCCCCCAAGTCAGCGACCTTTGGAATATGGTCGATTCGACTGGCGAGGGCGCAGCATGCGCGGGGGACAGCGATGGCGATGGTGTTTCGGACCTTCGAGACAATTGCCCCAACATCCATAACCCCTATCAGGTCGACACGGACTCTGACGGGATCGGCAACGCGTGCGACCTCTGCCCGATTGTCGCGAACGCTGGCGACCCCGAAACTGCGCGTGACGCCGCGTGCCGCTTTGATTACGACGGGGATGGCATTGCTGACGGACTCGATAATTGCCCCCAAACGCCCAATCCACAGCAGCAAGACAGCCTTGCGGACGGCGTGGGTGACGTGTGTCGTGGGGATCGAGACGGAGACGGCATCGCTGAGCTTTGGGATTCCTGCCCCAATATCCCTAATCCAAACCAGTTGGACTCGAATCACGACAAGATTGGAGACGCGTGTTGGTCCGATCGAGACCGCGATTCCATCGAAAACCGTCTCGACATTTGCCCAGATATCCACTGGTTAAAACCTTGTCTTTAGGTCTTTTTTCGGGACTCGACTCGGTGGACTGGCAGGTGTTCTCAGTTCATGGAATCGCAGTTCACGATGCCTTGATCGAGCTGGTATTGCCGGACGCAGCGAAACGCGCGCGAGCGTTTCAGAGTCTCGACCAACACATGAAACTTGGGGGGCAGGGGTTGAAGCACGCGGCACTGCCGTTCCTCGTTCGACTCGCGACCGATTCACGCGTCGTTCAACGTGGCAACATCATTCGGTTTTTATGCTCGTTGTTGAGCGACGTGATGGTGCTGGCTGCGGTCGTCGAAAACATCGATGACTTCGCGAGATGCCTTGATTTCGAAGACTCTGCAAACGATGCGATCGTCCTGCTCGCGCTTTGTGGGCATGTTGCGCCGCTGGTCGCGATGGCAGCGGGTCCGCCTCGGCAGTCGCGCACGTTAGCGTTGTGGTGCCTGCCGACCAAGGCATTGAATACGGTGCACAGTCCGAGCGCCATCGAACAAGTCATCGTGTGGATCGCCCTCGCCGAGGAGCACGAAGTCCCGCTGACGACTCGACGAGAGCTTGAGTCCGTCGCGGCCGACACGTTCTTTAAGCTGCACCAGGAAGTTGAGACCGCGGATGGTTTTTTTCCGGACCTGATTACGCGAATCCAAAGGATGCAGCCCAAGTCTCGCTGGTCGATGCTGGAAGGCATCCTCTTTGGCATCGAACAAGGCGTGGCGATCGATGTCCTTACCAGCCGAATGATCGACGTTTTCCTTCCGGAAAAAGCGGCGTCTTTTGAAGAGCTTCCCTATGAAGCTCGTTTGCTCGTTTCAAGATTCGTGGCCAGTCGACAAACGTGGTCTGGCTCACAAATGCAGCGAAAACTTAAGCTGGCTGGCTTGCCTCACCAGCGATCAAAAGTAGTCGACGAATTGGCGCGATTTGGGCTCGTCGAGGTGATTATATTGACGCCCGAGATGTACGAAGGAGCCGTGGCAGTCGCGGAAGCGCAGGACACCGCCTACTGGCGAGGGACTCCGTTCCTGTTCTTCGCGGGCGACACGTCGCAGCTCGACACGCAGATTCCTGAAGCCCTCTCGGATTTCCCCGAACACGTGATGAACAACTCAGCTCAGGTGGCGGGGTGGCTCTATTCGGCATTTGTCCACGATCAGGCGCCAAGGCTTCGACACGTCGATCAAGGCAGCGGGATTGGACGGTACCGTTTTTACCCCCACGAAACCCGAGACACCCTTCAACGAATTTGTGAACAAAACCACTGGCGAGTCTTGGACATCACGGATGACGCAGCGATGGAGCCCTCATCGGCAATCCAGCGACTAAAATCAAATGGCTGGGATGATTTGGAGTTTTGGCAGACCGATTTGCCACGCATTTTCGCAAAATTTTGTCAGGACGGCCAAAGCGCATGGCTGTCAATACGTGGAGACATCGCGACGTTGGCTCTTGGGGATGAGTCGATCGCTGGATGTTTGATGGTTGTCTTGGAGGGTGGGCTCGACCCCATACTTGATGTGGTCACAGCGCATCCTCTGCGCCGCGCGGAAGCTGGTCGCATCATCGCCCTCGCCAAAGCGAGAGGGTTGGCTGCGGGCTTGAGGCTTTCGAGGCGGACGGTTCTTCAGTTCTGACGAATCGGGTACTCGCCGCCTTGCCATTCAACATGAAGGTCGTTTTCATCGCCTTCGATGTGTTGAGCAAACATGTAGTAGGCGTCTTTTAGGAATCGTGCCTCAAATGCCCCTGATTTGACCCAACAAAAGAGTTTGCCGTCTGGCTCGTAATGAAGGGTAGACGCATCCAGCGGCTCGGTCGTGTGGTCTGAGAGAGTGATCAACCCGGTCTTGAAATCCACGCGCGTCACGAAAAAGCCGGTTCGTTCGACCTCGATCGGATACGTAAACGTACCGACTTCCAGAATCCACGTTCCGCCCGTTGTCCGACCGACGCTTCTGGAAAAAAGGTCAATGATACGCGGGTTCTCAAAATCCAAGCCTTCGTGCCGCCACACGCCGTTTTCGTGCAGGACGATGCGCTCCAGCTTATGACCGGATCGAAGGAAGTTTTGGACCACTTCCGGTAGGGATTCATCGATCATCAATGTTCGACCGCGATGGGGTGTCCGCTTTCGAAGCCAAAAATGGCCGTCGTAAGGCGATCAAGAGACTCTGTGGATGCGGACTCAACCGCAGTTTTCAAGGCCTGCACATTCTCGGCGGTGTCATCTTCCACAAAGAAAAACTCGTCTTCCGTTGGGATTCCGAAACGCATTCTGGGCCCAACGTCTGAGTAAAAAACGTCCGCAAAAACCAGCGAGCGCACGGCGTTCTGCTCCATGCCAATCATGCGCCGAACCGGTGTGTCGGCGATCGACTCCCAACGTGCATCACGAGTGTTGTGGAATAACAAAGACCGAGCCGCGGCCACCACTCGGTCGTTTGTGGCCCCCCATCCGTCCACCTGCCCACGCGTGAGCAGACGTAAACCGCGGTCGATATGCAGGACGACGATCAGATGAACATCCTCATGAAATGGGACCGAAAACGCCGGATCACCACCGCTCGCCGCAACCGCTCCCTCAAGGAATGCGCTCGTAACCAAATTAGGCACCATTCTGGACGCGGTGCGCGCAAAATCCCACGACCTGGCGGGAGAGCGAGCAGGTTCACTCATCACCGTCGCGACCCCGCGTGCAAACGCTCGAATCGTCGCATCTAGAGAAGCCTCCGGTCGAGAATTCACGGTGGTTTCGAACGAATCGAGATCGAGATTCACGTGATGAGCAAAGGGGCCCGTTCCTCGTACCGCATTTAGAGTGTTTGCAATTTGCTCGACTTCGACTTTTTCAACGCGAAGGGCTTCCACCAATTTCGCCAGGGCATCTACGTTCATTCCTATCTCCTCAAATTCTGCGGACCCGGATTTCTGGGTTTGGCCGAGCGTTCAATCCGTGCCATTGCGCGGTTCCTAGGTGAAACGCGCTGTCTTCCATTTTGAACACCGACGGGGCGAAAGGGAAATCCGTATTCAGCCAAATCTCGCGCGCCTGCGCAGCCACTTCAAAATAGATCCGTTCGTCGCCCCTCACGGTGGGCTCCCCCACGATCATGACATCGCGGCTGGGCACACAAAAACACCCTGACGAGGCAGCTGCGTCCCAATCGTAGT
Organism: uncultured Bradymonadales bacterium; assembly: GCA_964394615.1. GTDB lineage: Bacteria > Myxococcota_A > Bradymonadia > Bradymonadales > Bradymonadaceae > JBFFMO01. The sequence goes on from CAYMYJ010000007.1 coordinate 77,553, forward strand.
CGGGCATCAACGCGCCGCGTGAAGACATGAGTCCGTCGGTCGCTTCGTAACGACGAATTTTCCCAAAAGGCGAAATCTCGACGTGGGGACGTGGCTTTTGAGTTCGCTCGTCGTTGAAGAGCGAATAGCGCGCGAATTCGTAAAGACTCTCCGCGTCAAAGGTCGCGTTTTCAAAGTCTGGAAGTGCAAAAATGTGCCACTCCTTCTTCCACGCAGTCACGAATATCGACGTAAAACCCTGGCACCAAGCACGTGTACAGACCGCTTCATCACAAAGGGTTTCGACGATTGGGATCGTCGCCTCGGGAACCAACCATAGCCGCCGCTCACCGTAAAGCGATGGGCTCTCGTGCTTCTTGTCGGAGGCTAATGGGGTGGGGCGCTCGAGCTCCAAAGTGTAAGTCGTCGTGATGCGGTCGATCCCCAGGCGGACCCCCAACAGAGTGGCCCACACGGCTCGTTTCTCATCCGGAGTGCCGTGGGGTGGAATGCCCTGAATTTCCACCGTGACGTGCCGGCGTCGAGCCAGAACCCTGCCGTTATGCGTTCCCAGTCGAAGCGAAAATTTATCCGCCACTCGCTCTAACCAATCACTCATTCAGCACGCGCTCGTAGGTTTCTTCTCGCCAGTGAACGAATGTGTCTTCGAACCCGTCGTATAGATGCGTCTCGATCTTCGCAAGATGCTTTTCTTCGATCGTGAAAACGTTGAATGACCCAGCAAAATTGGGTTCGGCAGGCGACGAATACGATGTCGAACCCGCCTCACAGATCCACATTTTCCCAGCTCCACGCAGATGCGGAAGCGTGGCTGTAGACACGTGATGGTTATGGCCATGAATGGCTAGATCGACCGCTCCGTGCCGCAACACCGACAAGACTTCATCAGCATTCACCAAATGCCTGAGCGCCTGTACTCGAACATGTGGCGTTGGGAGCAGCGGGTGATGGATCATCACCACCTTGAAGCGAGAACGCACAAGGGGGTCATCCAAAAGTGCGGCCGTTGCCCGGAGTTCATCCTCTTGCACTCGGCCAATGGCCATCATGGGCATCGACGCGATGCCTGAATTCATCGAAATGATCGCCACATTTCCGCGCAGATGGCAGACGGGATAACCGCTCGGCAATTGATATGCCGGCAAATCACTCTTCAACCAAGGTTCAAACGTGTTTTCGAACAAACGTCGCGACACGGCATCGGGTGTATAATAGTCGTGGTTTCCTGGGATGATGCTAACCCGCCTCTCGGAATCAGGAATCTCAGAAACGACCTCCAATGCAGCCTCGAACTCACTGGGAAGTGCAAGGTTGGTGAGATCCCCGCTGATGCAAACGTGGTCCACCTTCAGCGCTTCGAGCCGCTGCAAGCCCTTGCGCGCGACGGCCGGCGAGTGGGAGCTGTTTCGATGCATGAGAAGGTTGGTTGCACCCACGATTCGCTTGCTAAGAAAATCACGGATGCGCACGTCTTTCATGCGCCAAATATGCAGGTCGGAGACGTGCCCAATCTTGAATTCCATCACGTTTCCTCGAATGACCAACCATTCTTAATCAAAATTCTAGAGCCTTCTTTGAACGACAGGTTCGAAAGCTCTTTCCTGTGAGTCGTTAGAAACTCGTGAACACTTTCGGGCTCGCTGCGCGAATACTGGCGAAGGGCCCAGCCGATGGCTTTACGAATAAAAAAGTCTTTTTCATGCGCCGAGCGCAGGCAATATTCGTAGAGCCGAACGGCATCTGTTTCTTTCTTATGCCGCAATTGGCAAAGGATAGCAGCCCTTCGAATCCACAAGTGCGGATCCCGAATCCACTCGTCCATGATGGGACCAACTTTTTCGCGGTCCTTCAAGTAGGCACCGCCCACCAGATAATAAGCAATATCATCGACCAGATCCCACCACGCACCTTCTTCAATCCATTGTCGGTAAAGATCGAGGTGGTCGGCGTCGATCCAGTTTTTCCACGCTTTGGCCATGTCGATCGCGACGTACTTTTCTTCGCGATAGGGAAGGGCCCACAAGGCTTGGATGTAGTCACGGTGCTCTTGTGCGTCTTGCGGAACGAACTTCTTTTTGAGGTCTCGCACCATCACCTTTATGGCCGGCGCATTCACGCCATAAAACGGCATGTCCGTCTTCATGTAGGCCGCCATTTGTGGCGCCTTTTCGGGGACGGCGGCCGCCGTCAACTGAGCCTGAAGGTCATTGATGGCGTCCTGGATGTTCATTTCAAGGCACGATCGTGATGGGAATCGTCATGACGTTGTTCGCCGCATTCACGTCGCCCGTTGTTCCCGCCGGATCAACGACGAGGTGCAGGTATCCTTGCCCGGCCACGGCGGCGCCTGGGACATTTGCCCTGTCGGCAACCGATGCCGAAGAGTTTCCAGCAATGGTTGGCGCAACAAAGGTTCCGAGTGAAATGTCTGAGGCCATATTTGGGGTGGCCGACGTTCCGTAGAACAATTGATAGCTTGGTGTTGTTACCGAGATCGTGCCCAGATTCGCGAGCACAAATCCAAATCGGACTTCATCATTTGCTCGATAGGTTCCCGGTCCGATCGCCAAATTATTTGGCTGCAAATCCACGCCGGCAAGACCGCTCACATCAAGGTCATACGTGACGTTGCGTTGTGAACCGCTGACCGTGACCTGCAGAAAGTATCGTCCCGTTTGGGGAACCAAATAGTCGGTAAGTGTGGCCGATGGCACGCCTGGGGCGGTCTCGATATTTGGCCCCGGAGTTCGGCTGGGCAAGTAGAGTTGCAGCCGCAAGGTTCCCTGTTGAGCGATCGGAACCAGACTGGCGGTAAAGCTCACACGCTGGCTCGCCGTCAAATCGACGTAGAAAAAGTCTGTGTCTGTGGACGGACATCTATCGAGTGAAAATGCCTGGCTGGTCGCCGCCAAAAGGCTTGACGACGTGTTGAACGAATCGTTGGGCTCGAACGCGGAGGCACACAAGAGCGCGGGATCGACGTCCTGAACGTCGATATCCATGGTGTACGACGTCTCCACGATTTGACCGGGCAGGGCGATGACCACAGTCCGCAGATAAAAACACTGCGCCCCGTTTACATAATCACGCGAAACCTGCTCGACACCGGCTGAAGTCGCCGAAGACCCAATCAGCTGGAACTGCTCGTTAAAGAGCTCCATGTCGATATCTGCTGCGGCCGGATCAAAGAGAATCTTGGCGGTGAACTTCTTGCCATCGGCCAAACACAGCCGGTAGACGTCCGGTGCGGCGGTGCACGCGACCAGGTTATTAAACGACCCTGCGGTGACCGTCTTGGCCCCCGCAAAACTGTCGTTGGGCTCAAGCGGGTCGTAGCATTGTGTGACGACCGAAATCTTGCGCGAGACCGCGAAATTATTGAGTCGATTAGCCTCCGAAAGCTGACCTGCCGGGTCAAGATTCACCGCGATATAATAATCGCCATCGGTCAACGACGTTGGCAGAATCGAAGGGATCACGATGTCACGGAAAGCACCACCCGCCAGCGATTGAACCTGCATAGAGGTCATAGGGACATCGTCGGCATCGCCCACAATCTGGTTGGAAGAGATGACCACCGCCGCTTCAAACGGCGACGCGGTCGTCTGACCGACATTGTAGACCCGCAAACCAATATCCAAGTTGGCTCCCACCGAATACGAGGTCGATGCTGGGATGCTCAAGTCGCGTGCAACGATATCGACGCCAAGCGCCTGAGGAATCACCTGCACGTCGAGGTCATAGAGATTTCGGGTTCCGCCCGTGCCACAGACCGAAAAGATGTATCGGCCCGTTTGGGGAACCAAGAACGTGGCGACCTCTTGAGTATCCAAGGCGGTATCGTTGTCGATGGCCTGCACGCCCGAGGGTTCAAACAGAGTCGTCGTGAGGCGTCCTTTGGAACCGTCAAAGGTGGACCGAACGATCAGTGAATCATTCTGCGCCACATCGACGGCAAAAAAGTCACACGTGCCCGCCGCACAGACCGCCGCTGGGAATGAGCCTGCAGAAATGAGCTTGGCATCGATGGAGCGGTCGTTGGGCTCGTAGGTGTCTTCAACACAAGCGCAGTAGTCACCCTGAATCGTCGTGGTTCCAGACGCTGTTTTGCGATTATTGGTCTCGTCGTTTTCCGGCAACACTTTAGAGGAATCAAGCTCCACCCCGATGGTGTAGCGATCCACAAAATCCAGGCAATCGGCATCAAGTGTGACGATCACCTCTTTGCATTCTCCCGGCAGCACATTCGGCACATCAAAGATCAGTGTCGGCGTGGCGTTGTAATTGACGTTCAATCCCGGCGACAGCCAGATTTTACCTTGGGTTGCGCCAGACGGATTCGACCCCAAAACACAGACATTCAGCGTGACGTCAAACGTGTCACCGTCCGTGACGAGAGCTGGCGCCTCGACCGATTCTGGGTAGATGTCGACATCCACCTCGTCGGTGATGACGATGGGGCTCAAAAAGACATAGGAGTTGTTGCTTCGGAAGGCTTCCTGCAACGCATTCTGAGGATCGCAGACAATATAAACGTAATAGGTTCCTGGATCGTAGAGCCCAGGAACGACAATCAGACGTTCCTCGACCACGGATTCGTTGCTGTTGAGCGCCGGGATATTGATGTTATCGAGGCGCGGATCGGCCTGAGTGTTCACGCGCGGGTTGGCCCCAAGGTAGATGCCGCAGAAGAACGATCCGACATCGATCGTGCCTTCGTTTGCGATCGTGGCCGAGACCTCAAGGGTTCCGTTCAAAAAAGTGCGGTCTGGAGAGACAGTAAATGCCTTCACAGCAAGGTCAGGCCCCTCGACCGGCTGGTCCGTGACCAAAATCTCAAACGCAGCCATGTTGTTGTCGAGGTTGTTTTCGACGCCGTCGGTCACCTCGAGCACAACCAACACGTAGACCTTCAACTCTTGCATTTCTGGAGGCGTGATCTCGTTGTCGAGCACGATGGCCGTGGGGTTGATCTCAACCACGCCGCGTCCAACCACATCGAAAGGGTCGCTCTCAAAGATCAATTCGTCGGTGGCGTCCAAGATGTCATCCCCCACAGATAGATAGGTCCGATGAACCACTCCGAATGCATCGACGTTGGAAAGATTCTGAACCGTGAAACCACGTGTGATGGTGTTTAGGGTCGGATACGCGCGATCAGGGATCACAACGGCATTTGCGATGGTCACGTCTGGAATTGAATCCATGACGTTGTCGATGCGAACGATGCCCGCGCTCACTCTCAGGTTGTTGGTTCGATTGGTGTCACCCACCTGCGAATCAGGGTCGATAAGACCGACCACAAAATAGTCTCCCGAAGGCACGTTGGCGGGAATCATCGTGGTGAGGCCAGCGCTTCGCTCCTCCCCACTGACGATCACGGGGTCATCGGGCCCTGTGCCTTGAATCGATAACTTTCCAAGGAAAGGCAGATCGACAACATCTTCTGCAGCGACGCTCGCTGAGGTCGACAGGTACACACCGACCGCAAACTCGGCGACCACATCAGTGGCCGTATTATTATGCATGACCATCGATACTGTGATGTCTTCTTCGGTGCGCAAATTCGCAGGGGCCCCGCGAATGCTGTCCAGTTCGAGGTCTACCGGAGAAAGGACGCGGTAATTGGTGGTGGTTCTGCCCACTTCAACCGAATCGAAGACGGCTTTGACGATAACCTCGTACTCCCCGCCGCGTTCAAACGCGTGGCGAGCAGTCCCGCTGACGCCGTCCCCGCTAACCTGTGCACCGTCTCCAAAATCAACCTGCCACGTCATTCCTTCGGCAGTGGTGTTGGCTCCAGGCGTGACCAAAAGTTCAAAGCTAGCGTCGACACCGACATACCCGACCGCGGGGTCAATGGACTCCAAGACAACCGTTGCGGTGCCGTCGAAGCTTTCGTCACACCCGCCGCAGGCCATGAAGAACATCGCCGAAAGCAAAAGTGAGAATTGGAAAAGTGAGGAAATGCGCATCCATGTATCCTGGCATCGTGTATTCGCCTGCTAACCGCGACATCTTTATCAAGGGCACCTGCAATTGCAACCACGGCGCAGTCAGGAAGCAGGAATGCGACTCGAAGCGAGGATTCGAACCTTGACGATAATTGAACCGATGGTTTAGCCTCCCACGACTATTTTTTGCGAAAGACGACGCCATACGGCGCCAGCAGCAACGCCTTTAAGGAGGCAGCCTTGACGGAAAAGAAGCCCGATTTGTCAGATCTGAAGGCGCGTCTTGGTCTAACCAAGCCGGCAGCAGCCCCACCTGGCGCATCGCCACCTCCTGGAGCGCGCCCAGCGCCAACAGCGAGTGAAACCACTCCATCTGCGGTCTCTCCCGGAGCGTTCGCTGCGCCTCCCGGTCAGTTCACACCCCCTGGTGCCCCCAGACAAGGTGCTGCGCCGACAGGCCCACCCACATCGAATGCGCCACCAGTTCAGGCTGCTGCGCCATCGAACTTTGCCCCACCTCAGGCTCCGCAAAGCGCGCCTCAGTCAGCGCCGCCGCGTTCGGCAGCCCCGGGTCCAGCGCCCAAGCCAGCATCTCAAGGGCGACGCGCTGACGTGATGGCGAGTGCACCGACCGAGATTGATATCCACGAGATGGATCGAGCACCTGCTTTTTCAAAAGCCGTGATCATCATCTTCGCCCTGTGTTTTATCGGTGGTTTGGTGTTCGGATATGCCGCATCGACTTCGATGTTTCAAAACGAAATCAACAGCGCTCGAGTCAGCGATGCGACCGGTCTGAAAGAAACGTTCAGCAAGAAGATTGCCGCGTTCAACGAGGCCCTTCCGAAAATCATGGCGCTCAACGACACCACGGTCGACTTCGCAGCCGCAGAAGCATTGACCAAGTCAGATTTTGTGGTCGGCGGTAACCTGCTCGCCAATAATCGAATTCTGATCGGACAGGTCGCCATCGACCAGATCACCTCGTACACCACAGATTCGCAGCTGCTTGGCGCGATGTTGTTGGAACATAATCGTCTGACAAACACCGTGGATAAAGAAGAGCTTGAGCAACTCAAGGAAGATAACAAAATCCTTGAGGCCGACTTCTTTGGCGTCATCTTTGATTACAAGCATGCTTTGAAGTCTGGCGGCGACGAGGGATACCTTCCCAAAGAAGGAACTCTCGTGATCAGCCGCGGTCCAGTCGAGGGCGAGCCTGGGAAACTTAAAGTTGAGTATCCAGGATCGGGCAATGAAGGCACCGTCGACATGGTGGGCTACATTCCGATTGGGAAATCACAGATCCTCAAGTCGGGCGGAGCGAACGCGACCACACGCTACCAATGGCGAGTTCGTCAGATTAAGTTCCAAGCCGACAAGATTTCTAAGTACTCAGAAAACGTGATCACCGCACTTGATGCCGTGATCGCCGAGTAGAACTTCGAATTCAGATGGTTCCCCCCAGACCCACGTACATCGTGGGTCTTTGTGTTTTATGACTCAAACACTCATCGACATTTTTGAAGAACGCATAAATTCATCAGGCACCGACTTGGCGCTGCGTGGCTCTTCAATGATTGCCGGCGTGTCATGGCGCGAATGGTTCGATATCTCCGAACGTATCGCGGCGGGGTTGATGAAATGGGGTGTCCAGCCAGGCGACCGAGTCGCCCTGGTATCCCAAACACGGCCAGAATGGGCGTTTGTCGATATCGCCATCATGATGTGCGGAGCCGTCAGCGTCCCGTTTTACGCTTCCAGTCCAGCAGATTCGTTTGAGTCGATGCTCAGGGATTCAGAACCCGTGGCCGTCTTCGTCGAGGACCCGATTCAACTGCAGAAAATTGTGGAGGCCTCTGCAGACGTCGAGTCCGTCTCGAAAGTCGTGTTTTTTGATTCCGAAGTCGTGTTCCGTCAGCCTGGACCGGACGGAAAACGACAGCTCGACGTCGAGGACGTGGATTTTGGCCGATTGGACGTGAAGTCATTTTTCGACCTTGAAGGGGAAGGGCGACGAGCGATCGTCGAGACCCCCAAACTCGTGTCCAAGCAACGGCGCGCAATAAAACCCGAAGATGTCGCGAGTATTGTCTACACTTCGGGAACCAGCCGTGAACCGTTGGGCGTGATGCTCACACACGATAATTTCGTCGCAGAAATTACGGCCATCAACGCTCTGGGGATCTTGCGTCCCAACGACGCCCAGCTGCTCTTCCTACCGCTCGCCCATATTTTCGCCCGCGTTCTGTATTTGACGGCCATTGGTTACGGCATCGAGACCACCATGGTGTCAGACCTCCACCGTCTCAAGGAATACTGGCAGAAGTTTCGGCCGACCTTTTTTGCCGCCGTGCCGCATGTCTTGGAGAAAATCCAAGAACAGATCCTCGCTGACGTCCAAAAACACGAGTGGACATCGTCGGTGTTCAAGATTCGAAACGACGTCAAGAAATGGTCGACGAACTCGGTGATTGGACCCGTCGCACGTTTGGTCAGCACCCGCCTTGTTGAACCGGTCATTCACGCTCAAGCCCGCGAAAATTTTGGCGGTCGGATTCGTTTCCTGATTTCCGGAGGGGCTCCACTACCACTTCGAGTCGGCACGTTTTTCGATGACCTTGGAATTCAAGTGCTCGAGGGCTACGGCCTGACGGAAGTCACCGCGGTGGCGACCGTGAACGTGCCGGACGAATACCGACTCGGTTCCGTGGGACGACCTCTTCCGGGTGTCGAGGTCGCGATCGACGAGGACGGTGAAATCTTGATCCGGGGCCGATCCGTCATGCGTGGTTACCGCAATCGGCCCGTCGAAACTGAGGCCTGCCTTCAGAGTGATGGATGGTTTCGTTCCGGCGATTTGGGCGAATACGACCGGGATGGATTCCTGCACATCACCGGTCGCAAAAAAGACCTGATCGTGACTTCCGGTGGCAAGAATATCGCGCCTTCGCCGCTTGAAGAGGCGTTGCGGAACCATCCCCTCGTGGATTCCGCAATCATTTTTGGTGACGAGCGACCGTATCTGGTCGGGCTTTTTGCGCTGTCGACCGAGCCGGTAAGGAAATGGCTCGCGGACGCGGCCGTAAATGACGAGGAAGGGCGTTTATTGCTCTACGAGGAGATCGCCAGGCACGTGCAAGAGGTTAACTCCAAACTGGCCTCATTCGAGGCGATTCGGAAATTCGACTTCCTGACGTCGCCCTTTGTGATCGATGAGGAAGTCACCCCCACGAATAAAATTCGTCGACGTCGCATTTTCGAAAAATACCGAAACAAGATCGACGCGATGTATCTGCCCGAAGACCCGCGTCGTTCCTCGGCCCGAGAGTGATGCGCTGGCCTTTTTGGGGCGGCACAAAGTCGGGCGTTTAAAGACTCGCAAAAAAACGAAGAGATTTTTTGACGTGATCCACGGTGGATGTACGGTGGGTGTAGGTGGAACACGGCGGTCAAACGCGGTGGGTCACCAACCGACTGCACGAGGGCGCAGTACGGGACACGTATCGAACGGACGACCATGAGGTCAAAGTGCACAAGGATGTGCCGCCGGTCGATGCATTTTGCCTACGCAGAACACGGATGTTCTGCATTTTGCCAGGAGGCAATGAGCATGAATCAAAGCACCGTCATTCGTCGCTCCCCTAAAAACCGCCCAGTATTTGCAGGGTTCCGTCGCTATGCACGGCAAGATTTGCGAACCGACGTGGTGATTCAGGACCAAGAGGGCTGGGAAGTTCCGTTGGAATGCATCAACCTCAGCCCAACCGGCATGTTTATCGAATCGCAATATCTCTTTGAGATTGGTGATCGTCACGTGCTCATCTTCAAATCACCTGAAACCGAAGAGTGGCTTCGTGTTGAAGCGAAAGTCGTTCGCATCGACACGGGCGAAGCCGATATCCGCGTCGAGCCGGCCGAACCCGCCGCGCCTGGAATGGCTTACGAGTTTGAAGCGACAGACGACCGAACTTGGTCAGAGCTGTGCGCTTTGCTGGCCCGCTGAATGGGCATGCGACCCCACGAATTCCAGAAAATCCACGGCCTTGGCAACGATTTTATCGTTTTAGACAGGCCATTTGTCCCCACGGACATCGAACTTTCACCTCGTCTTTGCGACCGCCATTTTGGCGTTGGAGCAGACGGGGTTCTTTTTTTAGAGACAGGCGCCAGCGACGCGTACGACGCCCGCCTTGTGATCATTAATCAGGACGGAAGCCGCCCACAGATGTGTGGCAATGGCGTCCGATGCGTGGCCAGATATCTGGTCGAAACCCTGAATTATCCAACGACACTCCGTATTCTGACCGATGCTGGGATTCGTACCTGCCAGGTCACCCCGGTCGAATGGAAGGTCGCCGTCGATATGGGCGTCGGCCGGTCCGACGGCGTCTCAGAGTTCTCTGGGATGGACTGGGAATTGGTGAACATGGGCAATCCCCATGCACTTCGCTTCTTTGACCAAGTGCCAACCCTCGAGAGCATCGATGCGTTGGGCGCAGCTGCCAATTCAGACAAAGAAGTCTTTCCTGAGGGGATCAATCTAGAGTTTGTCGCTCTGGAAAACGGCCAGCTCAAAGTTGTCGTTTATGAACGCGGTGTTGGCCGCACCATGGCCTGCGGAACCGGAGCTTGTGCGGTCGCGGTCGGCGCCTGGCGGAACGGCCGGATCCCAGAAGGACCTGTGGACGTCGAACTGCCTGGCGGAACACTTACAATTGAAGACAGAGACGGCATCATCTGGATGACAGGTGGGGCCACTTTGGTATATCAAGGCGCGCTTTCCTCGGAATTGCGCGGTTCTTAAGACACGGAGGTCTAGATGCGATTGATGCAATTGATACCACTCGTCGCGATATTCGCCAGCGGATGCAACTCAAACGTTTTTTACGCGGGCAACCTCGCCGTGGCGACCGTACCGTGCGTCCTGCTCTATTTAACATTGAACCTCAAACGCGAACGTAAATGATCGACTATAAAAAGCTTTTGCCCGTCGGAATCACGGTCGAGAAAGTTTTTTCCGACGTGTTGCCAACCGTGCACGCTGCGCAATGTCATGAGTACGCGGACTATATTGAGGACCTTGATATCGTTATCGCGGTCCGACTCACGGATGCGAGGAAGCTCTGGACGGTACGATTCAACGGTGATGAGATCGAAATTGAAGACGACGAACTCGTTGATTTTCCGATCTTAACCATCGAAGGAACCCAGAAACAGTGGCCAAGCTTACTGCCCTATCTGGTCGACATGCTCACAACGCTTGAGTCGCGTCGTCAAGAACTGAAGCCCAAAAACCGATTTGATGCCACGCTCCAGGCGGCCCTCGAACGTTTTGACGGCGTGATCGACCTCTGTGTGACGGGGGACGATCCCACCGATAACCTGCGCTTCCGAATGATTCTGAATAACTACGAAGAACACACCTCGTTCCGACGTTTTTCGATCACGATTCCACGTTCAGTTGTTTTTGACGTTGTCGAAGGCCGCACACCCATCGAGTCCGCAGCGCGCGGGCTTTCCGTGCAGGGCGACGTTGGCCTCGCCGTCGATCTCGGCGGGACAATCCTCGAACACTTCCAACCCTAAGCGTCCCCCAACCAGTTTTGGTCCTTGCGGCCGCGTGGGTTCGTGGATAAAACACCCGCATCCAGAACGAAACTCCGGGTCCAGAATGTTCATTCAGCCCAAGGATACAGGGTGGATTGAAGTTGTGTGTGGTCCAATGTTTTCGGGTAAAACCGAAGAATTGATCCGCCGAATTCGACGTGCAAGTTACGCAAAAATGCACGTCCAAGTCTTCAAACCACGTATCGACGACCGCTACGACGCCGAAGCAGTCGTGTCTCATAATCAAGACAAGCTGCCGGGAATCCCCGTGGCCGACGTCGCGGAGATGCGCGCAAAGTTGGATCCCCACGTCGAGGTTGTCGGCATCGACGAACTTCAGTTTTTCGACCCCTCAGTCGTCGATTTCTGCGATGAACTCGCCGACAAAGGTTGTCGCGTGGTGGTTGCAGGTCTTGACCTGGACTACTTGGGGCAACCCTTTGGTCCGATTCCCCGATTATTATGTGTCGCAGAGTTTGTGACCAAGTTGCTGAGTATCTGCGTACGTTGCGGAAACCCAGCCCACTATAGTTATCGTATATCAACCGATCCTCAGCAGGTGCTCGTTGGGAGCACTCAGCAGTATGAGGCGGTATGTCGCCGGTGTTACCGCGCCTAGGAGAGAAGATGCCCATCACTCGTGATAGTCTTGATGTCTTGATTTCAAGCGAGACCCTTCAACAGAAAATCAACGAACTTGGTGCACAGATTACTCGTGACTACGCGCACGACCCTGACCTGCACATGATCTGTGTATTAAAAGGATCGGTACTCTTTTTTGCCGACCTCGCACGCGCCATCGATTTGGACGTGACGATGGATTTCCTTGGGTTGTCGAGCTATGGCGACAGCACGGAAACAAGCGGCGTCGTGCGGATGACTCAGGACCTTTCGAAACCCATTAAGGGACGAAACGTTATAATTATTGAGGACATCATCGACACCGGGCTCACAATGAAATACCTCATTGAGAACCTCAGCACTCGCCAGCCCAAGAGTATCAAGGTCTGCACTTTGTTGCATAAACCCGATAATCGAACGGCAGAAGTCCAAATGGATTATATCGGTTTCGAGATCCCTAACGAATTCGTCATTGGATACGGCCTGGATTACGCCGAAAAATTCCGAAACCTGCCGTATATTGGGGTTGTCCGGAAGAGTGATGGCGTGTGACCAAAATTGGAGAAAGTAAAATGAGTAAAAGACACGTCTGGAAGACTCTCACGGTCGCCGCGGTCACCGCGACGAGCCTGCTCGTCGGCTGCGAACAACCCAAATGGGACGACGGCGCCTACATTTCAAAAGTGCTCGCCGAAGGCGACGCAGCCAAACAAAGCCTCGCGCTGAGCAAGCTTTCTGAGCTTTCGCCCGAAAAACAACTCGATGCCGTCCCGGGTCTTGTTGCTGCCTATAAGAAGGGCGGGGCGGTCCAAAAGGACGCCATGCAGGTGCTTGTTCAGTTGCGCGATGAAAGGGCCAAAGAAGCCTACATCGAGGAACTCAAGACGAACGCCTCGAACTACGCTTCCGCCTCGGCAACTGCGCTTGGCGATCTGAATGCGATCGACTCGATCGACACGATGGTGGAGGTCCTTAAGACCACCGACGATGTTGATGTCAAATCGGGCATCATTCAGGCTTTCAAACACATGCCTGAAGCCAAATTGGTTGGGCCCCTGGTCGAAATCCTGAAGCTCGACGTCGACAGCAACCCAATCCTTTTGCATGCGCATGCGTGTGATGCGCTGGCTGAAGTCGCCATCGCTCATCCCGACGCGATCAACGAGGACGCGATTAAGCAGGTTACTTTGGCGGTTTTCTTCGCCAACAACACCAATCAGAGTGTGGATAAGGAATGCGGGCTTACGATTCAAGCCTTTGGCGCCAAAGCCGTTCCTGAACTCATTAAGATCTACAAAGGTGAGCGGGCAGACATCCAGAGCCTGATGCTCAAGTACGACACCCCGAACGCACCAAGCTCGCAAAACCATCCGAAACTCATCGCGGCCAAACGGCTTGCTTCCTTGCGAGACAAGTCAGCCGTCGACGTTTTGATTGCTGACCTGAGCTCGACGAAGGCAGCCCCCAAAGAACTGCAGGGTCAATCTGCAGTGAACTGGCGAGTCAAAGAAGGTCAGGTCACGAGCGAAACCATCTACGCACTTGGCGATATTGGTGACCCCAAGGCCAAAGATATTTTGGTCCAAGTGTTGAACAACGACCTCGCTGACGAATGGGACGACATCACCGACGGCATGGTTGAATTGCAGCTGCGTCAGGATGCAGCCAGCACGTTGAATCGATTGGGTGATCGCAGTGCGCTTCCAGCACTTCTGAAAATGGCCGAAAACGGCGTGGTCAACGATTTCGAAAAACGCGCCGCCATTTTGGAAAAACAGGGAGGGGCGGTCAAAGAGATCGAGCGCTATCAGTTCAACTGGATGGTTGGAGCCGAGTACGCGCAGTTGGCGACGGCGGCAGGCCGCGCAGATTGGGACAAAGTGGTCACGAATACCGCTGCAAAATATCCAGATCTCGCCAAGAAAATGGGCGAGTACAACGTGATGTTCGACGTCGCCAAAGAGTGTGCAGATAAAGGCGCACCGGCGGAACAAGCCAAGTGTCTGCAAGCTAAACTCACAGATCCTTCGCCACTCGTGCGCAACAAAGCTGCATGGGAGCTGATTCGCTTGCCAGCAGATGTAGCTGGCCCGGCATTGCTTGAGGTCCTACCCACCGAATTCTTGGACACCCGAGAAATCATCTCGTTTGGTATTTATCGTAATCCCACCAAGGATTCGTTGGCCAAGGTCGAGGAAGTGCTCGCCAAAGAAGCCAATAACTCGCAGATGCCTTACCGCTTGGACCACCTGCGCTTGAATTACTTGCGCGCCTGGCTCAAGACCTCCGCCAAGCTCTGACACTTGTTTCGTGCGTTCCTCTCGAATCTTCGTACAATGGAGATTCGAGAGGAAAACATGTCAAATACGCGCGGCACCGTTGAAATTTACGAGGGGAACAACACCATCCGGAAACTGATGTCCGACGCGCTCATGCGTGCGGGCTTCAGCGTTGTCGAGAGGACGGCTGGTTCCCCCACGCCCGCCGAAGGCTGCGACCTCTTGGTCGTCGACGTCGACAGTGGCTTGCCTGATACCGACGCGAGAGCGCGGGTTTATCAGGAAGACGAACGGCCCGTGCTCTACTGTGGAGTGCGATCGTCGCGAGAGCGCTTTCCGTCGAATCCTTGGCTCGATCGCCCATTTTCCAAGAACACGTTCTTGTCTGAATGTTTGATTCTGGTCGAAGGACCCACCGCAGAAAGAATCACGATCGCGGGTGACGACGATCCGATCACGCGCGAGCTGCACTACGACGAAGCGATCTCACTCGAAAAGCAGTTAGGCCTTGAGCCTGGTGTGTTGAGAACCGATCACGGCTACGAAGCCGAAGCCGAAGCCGACGAGGATGACGTGATGGATCTCGATGCGCATGGGTCTGCGATCATCGAAGTCGCGGACCTGCGTTCGTTGATGACCGGTGGGCGCTTGGTGGGCTCGGTGGCGACTCGGCGTGTGGATGCGAACGAACTCATTCATGACCGGTCCGAGTTGCCGCGGCTGATGCCGCGCACGCCTAGCTTCAATCAAACAATGCCAGACACGCCGCTCGCGATGGCGTCTTTGGCCGATGGGCAAGACCTGTCGAACACGACCGAGAGCGGCATCGTTCCACCGCCAGATGAAACCGATGCTTCTCGTTTATCGGCCGACCTCAAGAATGTGGCGAGAATCCTTGCGGATTCGTGGAATCGCATTGGGGTAACGGCACGCACAGAAGACAGAGCTGACCGAATTGAACGCATCCTTTCATCGCTCTTCGAGGGGGGAATGCGCGCTGTATCGCAGGAGATTCGACGCATACCTTCGGGTGTCGGTTTTGCGGGCAGTCTTGAATCCTTGCCTGTTATCGACCTGCTGCGCACGATTCGCGACCGCAAACTACGAGGTCGGCTTGAAATCAGCGTCCCCGACGCGACCTGGGTGCTTTTTTTAGAATCGGGCACGATCGACGACCTCGAAAATCTTTCCGGTTCCGCAGATCTTCAGCTTTTGGATGCCTTGTTGGCGATGCAGCAGCTTTCGCCGACCCATCACGTCGAGATGTCGAAAGGTTACGCCACCGGGGAATTTCATGAGCCGGCCGCTTTCAAACTGGTCCAGGATCAGGTTGTCGCTCTCGAGGACGTGCAACGTGCGCGAGTTCGCTGCTTGAAGGACGCTTTCCGCGTAATCTGTGCCGCGAGGCGAGGAAATTTCGCGTTCCTCGAAATCCTCAATGGAGACGGGCAATCTTGGCCTGTACGTGGACTGGGTCAAAGCGTCGACACCTTGCTCCTTGAGGTTCTGCGTGAATCCTCATTCGATACCGGAGACTCGCAGGCAACCGCGAGAACCGTGCTGATGCTGGATGCTGGTCGAACTGCCTCACTCGCGCCAGAAGCCCTGACCGAGGAAGAACGAGCGGTGTTGATCTTCTTCAGGGACGGCGAAAAGGTAGGCAGTATCGTCGAGCAACTCTCGCACCCTGAGCTGGAGCGCATCGTGAACCGGCTTAAGAAGCTGGAACTCCTGAAACGAACAAGCCCCAAAATCGTCACTCCGCGCGTGGTTTCACCTCCAATTGAGGTGCGCAGTCAAACGGTAGTGAACCCGCTGACCGACGTTTTGTCTCGAAACGAGAGGCGAAAGAACTCCACCGATGGCGACGATCAGCCCACTCACCTCAAAAATTCGATTCATATCGGGCCAGACCTCGACGATGACGATGAATCGAACACGGACACCGACAATCATCTCGACGATGATACGCCTGCTTGACGCCCGTGGCCGCCGGCGTGTATTTTGCGGACGTGAAATCCCTCCTTTTATTGATGCTGTTGCCCGCACTGGTGGTCGGGTGTGAAAGCTCCGACTGGGCAAGCCCCGGTCCTCAAGACGTTTTTGAGCAGTTTCTGCTCGACCTCGCCATGGGTGAAAATGAACACGCATTCGCGGTGATCGAGCCCAATGACCGCGCGGAAATTACGCGCGCGCTGAAGACGCTGAAGCTTCCGCAAGACGCCATGCCGCAACCTTACGACATGCTCGTGGTCGCGGGCGTAAACAACCCCTATGAACTCAAGAGCATTCAAGTCGAGCCTGAGCTCAAGGCCGAACCCAAACCCGGCACGCGGGTCCGATTGAAACTCCATTTCAATGGTGATCGCGACTCAGAGGCGTTCATGATCTGGGACGGCAAAGGGTGGTTTGTTGACCTACCTCTGGATTCCAAAGGCTGATTGCCTGAAAGGACGATACGGATGAGTGATCAAGACGATATTCCAGAAGGCATGCAACGACCTGGTCGTGCAATCCAACAGACCGCGCCAGGCGTTTTTGGCGCGCGCGAGCTTCCCAAAAGCCATGTTGCGGCTTCGTTATCCACGGGCGACGTGGTCGGTGGTCGCTTCGAAGTCCTACGCTATCTTGGCGCGTCAGGCGGCGGTATCTCGTATCTCTGCGTCGACCAGTCGCATGAAAACGAAGTCGTCATCAAAGTGCTCGCGATGGCCCCACCATCGAAGACAAAATTCGATGAAATGTACGATCAGGTCAGGATCGCGAGTGGCATCAGCCATCGAAACCTCACCAAAATCATCGGCATGGGACGCACTCCAAGTGGCGAGGCGTTTGTGGCCATGGAGTACGTCAAAGGGGCGACTTTATCGTCTTTGATTGCCCAACGACGTCAGGAATCTGGCGCGTTGAGCCTGAGAGATGCATTTACCGTTATCGCGCATATTGCCAACGGCCTCGATCCTGTCCACGCCCGAATGGCTCACGGGGTTTTGACTCCCTATAACGTCTACATCGAGAAACGCGGTGTCGTGCGTGTCGGAAACTTGGCCTTCGGAAAACTCGCAGCCGAGATGTTGCTTGAGCGAAACGAAGGTCCTTACGTCGACTCGATCTACGTCGCTCCCGAAATCGCGGATGCGCCTGAGTTGTTGAACAGCGCTGCGGACATCTACAGCCTTGGGATGCTCACCGCTGACATGCTCTGCGCCAACGGTCTGTCGAACGACCGCGACGAAGCGCGATTCAAAATCGCTCAGGAACTCTCAGGCTACCCGCCGGAACTCATGAAATTGATCATGCGGGCGATTGGTGAGGATTTGACTGGGCGTCCAAAGGACGTGGCCACTTTTCGCGATTCACTCAAGAAGATTGTGGAATCCACAGGAATCCAATTGTCCGGACCGCCTCCACCCGGCGGTCTACCGGTCGAATCGGCAGTTCACGAGGCCGATGCCGAAGAGGATATCTTCGCCATTCCCGAACTGTCCGGTCTGGCCGAGCCGACCGACACGAGCAATGAGCGGTATTTGGTTCAGCGAGAAGGGCTCGATTATGGACCGTTCAGCGCTGAAATGATCCTGGAACAACTTCATCGCGACGAAATCGACGAATTCTCGCCGGTCCTCGATCGCGTGTCCCAAGACCGTATGCCACTGGGTGAATGCCCACGGTTCAAGCGTGACGTTCAAGAATACCTTCCTAAGCGCCAAGAAAGACGGCGCATTGAGGCTGAGCTACGCGCCAAACGCCAGCAACAAATGAAGAAGGGCGGACTCGGTCTGCTCTATTCGGGAATTGCAGGTGGCGTGATTGTGCTGGGAATCATGATGACGCTGTATTTCCTGCAGCCGGCACCGGAGCCGATTCCGCTCGATCGCGCTTTTGCGTCATTGGATTATAAATTCCAGCCACCGCCCAAGGATTTCCAAGCGGTCGCCGTGGACAGCTCGTTGTTGAACTCGATGTTCAATCCGAAGGCCAGTGAAGAAGAAATCGCCAAAGTCTTGGCAACCAAACGCAAGAAATCACCGCGGCGCGCCAGCTCGAACAGCAAGAAACGTAACGGCGAGCAGGGCGGAGAGACCGAGGTCCAAGAGATCGACATGAGCGCAAATGGAAGCGACCATATTTTGACCGATGAGGACGTAAACGACGTCATCATGTCGAATTTCGGTGGCCTGCGCTCCTGTATCCTCACCGAACTCAAGTCTGATTCCAGATTT
Source organism: uncultured Bradymonadales bacterium (assembly GCA_964394615.1). Classification (GTDB taxonomy): domain Bacteria; phylum Myxococcota_A; class Bradymonadia; order Bradymonadales; family Bradymonadaceae; genus JBFFMO01. Next base: position 96,240 of record CAYMYJ010000007.1, read on the forward strand.
CGCGGCGTGACCGTCCAGTTCTTTGTTCGTCCATCGGGAACCACCGGCGGCGTAAAAATCAAAGAAGAGAAATACCGTGACCGTCAGGTGGCCGATTGCCTGACCTCTCGCTTCCGCAGCATGAAGTTCCCCGATCACGGTGGACTTAATCGCGGCGTGACGTTCCCATTACTTGTCCAATAGACCGCACACGCAGGGGCCCGCATGAAAATCGAAGTTCTTCAACGAATGATGGAACACGAATTGGGTTGGCGTCGTGAAGGCGGAACGTTTTTCGTCAAAGACGGCGTGAAGGCCACAGCGCTCCTGACATCAGGTCGAGAGGTCGTGCCGGTGCCGCGTTTCGTTTCGCTACGTTTCGAAGACGACGTCTTGGTTTTTGAAACCGAGGAAGGCCACTTTTTCGCTTCGAACGATTGTGTGTTTGCGCTGCGAACCGAAGGCGATGACAAGAAAAACGACAAACGCCCTGGATTTCACTGACTATGGACGACTTCTTAACGGGTCTGGGCCTGACCTTGACCGAAGAGGTCACGCTCGAGGACGAAGCGGCCACCTTAGCCTTTGGGCGACGCATGGCACGCGACGCGCGCGACGGCGATTTTCTGGGACTCGTGGGCAATCTTGGGGCGGGGAAAACAACTTTTGCGCGGGGCTTCGTTGCCGAGCTTGATCCCGACCAAGAAGCCACCAGTCCGTCTTACACACTCGTCAATGTCTACGAGTGTGAGCCTCACGTATTTCATTTTGATCTTTGGCGCCTCGATGACGTCGACTCTCTTGAGAGTGTTGGGTACTGGGACTACCTCGACCAACCTGGGATTGCCCTCGTGGAGTGGCTGGATCGCATTCCTCTTGCATGGCCCGGGGCTGGCAAGGTGGTGCACTTGTTGGCAGACGGGGGTGGCCGAAGGGCAAAAATCTGGGCGTCCGCGCCTGGGTGAGACAAAAATGCCTCGTTTGACGTCTGACGGTTTGCCTAGCTGGCGCATGCATCGTACGATACGGCCCTCAATTTCATTGTGAGTTCCATGAGCGAACACAACCAATCAAGCGACCGCGAGATCGAAAAACGCGCTGTTATGCCGCGCGTCCAAGTTTCGAGGAAGACTGTTGAGGTGCATCGACCCACCGTTGAGGTGTCAGGCCATCCTCTGTCCGAGGGTTTCCCGGTCGTCAAGATTTCGCTCGCGGTTACAGAGGGGGCGGACGTCGGCCTCCAAAAGACATTCGACAAATCCACCATCCGAATTGGTGCGGATCCGCTTTCAGACATCGTCCTGACCGATCAGACGGTCTCACGCATGCATGCTGAGATTCGGGCGCGCGGCGACTTGTTTGAACTCGCCGACATGGAGTCGACGAACGGCACATTCGTCGACGGCTCCCGCGTTTCTTTGATCGAGCTACCCTCGGGGGCCGAGTTTCAGGTCGGTCGCACAAAGATGCGCGTCGAGACGATCACCGAGCAGATTCCAATTCCGGTTACAGATCGGACTCGTTACGGCGGAATCATCGGTCAATCGAAAGCACTTCGAGAGATCTTTAGTATTTTGGATCGTGTCGCGCCGTCTGAGCTGAGCGTCGTCATTGAAGGTGAAACAGGAACTGGCAAGGAGTTGATTGCTGCGGCGATCCACGAACACTCCGCGCGCGACAAGAAACCCTTCGTGGTTTTTGACTGTTCCGCGTTTCCAGCGACGTTGCTTGAATCCGAGTTGTTCGGGCACGAGAAAGGTGCATTTTCGGGAGCCACTCAGCGTCATCGCGGTGTTTTCGAGCGGGCAGACGGCGGCACCATCTTCTTCGACGAACTCGGAGAAATGGACATCGAGTTCCAGGCGAAATTCCTGCGAGTGCTCGAAACGGGCGATGTTCGGCGAGTGGGTGGTGAGTCGACGTTCCATGTCGATGTACGTGTGGTCGCCGCCACCAACCGCAACCTCGAAGAGCTTGTGCAAGAGAAGCGGTTTCGACAGGACCTTTTTTATCGTCTGGTAAAGGTTCGGTTCAACCTTCCGCCATTGCGCGCGCGCCCCGAAGACATCCCGATCTTGGCAGAACATTTCTTGGTGCAGCTCGCGGGAGAAACCAAGGCCCGGCCTTTGCTCACCGAGGACGCTCTGCGCACGCTGCAAGGCTACGAGTGGCCTGGCAATATCCGTCAGTTAAGAAACGTGATCGAAAAAGCGGTCGCGATGTGTTCGGGTGGGGCGATCACCGCCGACTACGTTCGTCAGGAGCTCAAAATGCTCCCTGGTTCGTTCGGACTGGCTCCGGTGGCTCCTGTTCAGCAATCGCCGCAAGGATTCAACCTTCCTGCCGTGGGCGCCCCTCCGGTGGTCACCGAAAAGCGAGTCGTGCTTCAAGCTGCGCTTGAATCAGAATCAGGCGAGTTCATTCCGTTCCGAGACGCCAAAGACTCGTTGATCGAGGATTTTGAGAAGGTGTATCTGACGCGCTTGCTTGAGAAGAACAAACAAAATATCAGTCGCGCCGCCCGACAGGCTCAGGTCGATCGTCGACATCTGTATCGCCTGCTCAAGAAGCATGGATTGATGGACGATTAATCTTCGTAGATTTCTTCGAGTTCTCGAAAGATATCATCGAGGTCTTCTTCTTTTTTCTCTTCAAAAACTGGGGTCTTCTGGTGCAATCGCGCTGGAATGGTCTTCCTTCGTGGCGGAATCTCGGAGCTGACCGCCGCCGCCCGGGTATCGATCACTTGAGTGCCCTCACTCTGCAATTCCATCAAGAACTGCCGTTCACCGGCCAGATGAGGCCCCAGCACGCGTTTCGACGTTTCGGTGAAAGAATACTCGTCGTAGTCCGGGTCCGCGCGTCGCAGCATCGTCACCAGTGTTCGTGCCAGTTTCAGAGCATCGGTTGGCCGACGTTGCGGGTCGACGTGAAGCATCTCAAAGACAACCGGTTCGAGATCGATTGGGAACGCTTTGAAGTCCGAAAGCGGTCGAATCTTGGGGTTCCTTGCGCGGGCAAGAGCGGTATCGGGATTGCCTGACAACGGATTATTGCCGGTCAGCAGAGAATACAACACCAGGCCCGCCGAATAGATGTCCGTGCCCACTGTGATGCTGGGCACAGCACTCGCCTGTTCGGGGGACAAGTACTCAAGCTTGCCTTTCACCACATGCATGCGGGTGCTTCGAGGGTTGATGCTGGAAAGTGCGATGCCAAAATCGACCAACCGAACGCCACCCTCAAAACCGATAAGAATATTTTCGGGGCTGACATCGCGATGGATCACCGAAAGATGGCGTCCCTTATCGTCTCGGAGTTCATGCGCATAATGCAGAGCAAGCAAAACGCGAGAGATGATCCAAAGCACGTCCGGCAGGTCGAAATCGACCGAACCGTCTCGCATCAGGGTTGCCAGCGACCGCCCAGAAACGTAGGGCATCGCCGCGAAAAGGATGTCCGTTTCTTCATCGATCCCGAGATCGGTCATCGCAACCAGATTAGGATGGTCAAATTGGGCCATCAGCCGCGCCTCGGCGAAGAAGTTCTTGCGAACGACATCGTCGAGTGATGCAGGTGGTAAGACCAGCTTGAGGGCGCATCGTCGTCGGAATCCGCCAGGACCGCGATGCAGCCCGAGCCAGACCTCGGATTGCCCGCCAACCGCGAGCTTGCCCTTCATCTGGTATGCCCCAAGGACCTGTGGTACTGACACCGCCAAAATGTGCCTCAGTGTGCGAGCGAGCTTCGAGTATATGAATGCCTGCCAATGCCCACAAGGCCAAGGAACGCCATGACTGGAAAAAGAGCCGACTTGACACCTGTGACACCAGAAGAACTGCGAAAGTTAAACGAGGCATTGATTGCCCGTCAGGGACTGCATTTGAGGCCCGGTGAAAGCATCGCACTGGCTGCCCGACGGACCGCGGAGAGCACTCAGGCGATCATTGTCTTGGCCGCTTCGGACGAGTCTTTCCGCCTTGAGTTGGAGGCCGTGGTCCTTGCCGATGACGAACACAAGAATCCAGGGGACCCCGACGCCTTTCTGGATGCCGCAGTCGACTTCGTCGATGCCATGTTCAGTGAATTCGTTCTCAATGAGCGTACCAGCCGCTTCCATGACGATTGGCGAGTCTACGACTTTGACGGATACATGGTGCGCTTCCGCGGATTTTCAACGAATCCCAGCGCAGAGGCGATGGCCGACGCCTGGCTCTTGAAGCACGGCGTATCTGACGATGAACTCTGAAAACACCGATCAGCCTGCACTGCCTCTGAAAGCCGCAGCCTTTTTCTACGCCGGCATGGCAACAGTTGCGGCAGTTCTGGGCTGGATCTTCGACATCAATATCCTGCAACGCGCAGGGCAGGGCGGCGAAAACCCGCTTGTGTCGATCGCCGCCGGCATTTCGTTCGGGCTCGTGATCGTGGTGATCTCCCACATGTTGGAACGGTATTTTGAGTGGGCGAGACGGCTAAATGTCGACTTTGCGAGCATGTTGGGCAAAATCACGTGGACAAGAGCCTTCGGCCTTGCTGCGTTGAGCGGTGTGGGCGAAGAGCTGCTTTTCCGTGGATTTTTCCAACAGGGAATTGAAGTCTGGACGGGGAGTGTTCTTGCCTCGGTCGTCATCGCAGGCCTTGTTTTTGGCGCAGTGCATGTCGGACCTGATCCCAGGCGATTTGCAGCATGGACGATCATGGCGGTTGTCTTAGGCTGGATGATCGGAGTGCTGTACGTTTGGACAGGTAGCGTGATTGCGCCGATCGCCGCGCACTTTTTGATCAATTTCCTGAACCTCTCGACGTTGATTCGTCGTGCCTCGGAGCACTAATGGAGAGCTGGATGAAGCCGGTCGCCGTGGTGACCACTGTGCAGCCCTATCTTTTGCTGTGGGTCGTCGGCATCACTTTTTTTGTGACCGTGACGCTCGTTGCAGTGATTTCGAAGGGACGAAGTTGGCGGGAACTTGTTGTCATTTTCTTTTCGGCATTCTTCATACTGACGATCACGAGTCTGGTTTCGACCCGCTATGCCATCGACGTTCATGTCGTCGACATCGAGGTCATCGGCTCATCCGATTGACCACGCCAGTGTACAAACATCGTTGATCGGACAGGACGGGCAATGTTCCAGAGTCCGCTTATGAACGCATCCTTTCGAAATTCCCAAGTGGCAGATCGCAAAATCGAAACGCAAAGGATCGTTAGGGTCCATGAGCTTGAGTGACTCGGTGATCTCCACCGCCGACTTCAGATCGTTTGTCTTGCGGTCTGTGAGACCCAGATATCGGCAGATTCTGGCAGTATGAGTGTCCAGCGGCATCACCAGGACATCCGTGGGCACCTTTTGCCACAGTCCAAGGTCGACACCGTCGTCGGGCCTTATCATCCACCTGAAGAACAAATGCAGCCGTTTGGTGACGCCGCCAAGGCCAGGGTCGGCGATCAGGTACCGAAAACCGCGTGAAAGTTCATCGTGGTGCCGATTGGCACGAAGCAAACCCACCCACGAGGATGCGCGTTCGACGTGAGTCCCGGTCGATGCAAGGTAGGCTTTCTCGAGACTGCCAAACGACTTTCGAAGCGCCACGACGGCCACAAAGAGATCAACAAGATCTTCCTTCCGTGTCATCCGGTAGTACCAACCGTCTAAAAGACTACTGATTTCAGCAGGTTCCAGTGAGGATATTTTCCGAGACGGCTGCGAACCAAAGGGGCTAAGCGCCTCTCGAACCGATCTTCGAATCTGACTCACCTGACCGTAGGCCAGGCCGCTCGCCAGAAGTGCCACAAGCTCCCGATCCTCGTTCGAGTCGTAATCACGCACCAAACCGACAGGATCGTTGTCGACCTCATCTGGATCACACCCCCGAACCAGCGATTCGAGGAAAGGTTTAAGTTCATTCGCCGCAGAATCTGAAAGCATTTCCTAAGCACCTGTAAAAACAAGATTCAATTCAATCACTTATATTGGCTTTCAACAATTTGCCTGAAAAAAAATTGCCCGCCTCGGAGATCAACATACGATGTACGCAGATGTAGGACAAAGTGCGACATGCACAGCGAGCATCTTACCTGATGACCAATCAACCCTGTTCCACGGATGGACCATGGCGGCGAAGAAAAAACTTACTCTCTATGTGACCGAAGATCTTCTCCACGAGACCAAGCAGGAAGCGCTTCGCCAAGATCGCTCCATCTCTTGGATCCTCGAGCAGGCTTGGAAGATTTCAAAAGACCGGCTCAAGACTGTCCCAGGCGTCGACGAAATCACGCTCGACGAAATGGCCAGCTGACCCGCGTCACCCCCAAAGAATTTCAAAAGATATGCTGCCCATTCGCTCCGGCGATTGGAAAAACGCCCTCGTGCAGCACGAGACTGGGGAAGCCTTGGCTTCCCCAGTCTATTTCTTGCCCAAGTGTTGCCACGATCTGCTCGATGCGCAATAAGCACACCCGAGGTTTCCATGGACGAACATCGCACTAAAATCATTCGCCGATCAGGTCTCCTGATTTTCGGGACCTTGATGCTCCTGTTTTCAATCCCGATGTTGATTGGCGCGTTTCGTGGGGTTCAGTCGAATCAGATTTGGGATCCCTACACGGGCCACATGCTCTCGGAGTCCAAATCGGCAGACAGTTCATGTCGCAGTCAGGCCGAGTTCTTGATCAAATCGGCAGGGACGATGACGTCTAGAGAACCCGCTTGGGAAGAAAAGGTGCGACTCTGGACGGTGCGGTGTCGCCAAGACCATCCCGAGGCATATCAGATGTTGATGTCGACGCGGCGAAATATCGCCGGTGGTGTCATCGAACCGATGCCGGAATAATCACACGGAACGTGCCGTCGGCACGTGTGGTGGTCTCGCCGACCGTGACGTTGGCACCATCGTAGTTCTCCAGCACCTGAACCGCGACATCTTCAACAGCCTGCCATTCCTTATTGGAAGCATCCGTCGGGGCGCCTAGAACACTTCCAGTCAGCACTGCCGCTGCCGGAAGATGGACCGACATGGTCGGTGACGAAGGTGTCCATTCGCTCACTCCACGCGCGACCCCGTTTTGCATCGCTGTGATGACAATCCGATGGGGAGCATCTTCAAGTAGCACTTCAACTTTCCCCTCAGCGTCCGCAGTCATGACGATCGGGTCCGACGCGTCCTGACGTTGAAATTCAAGCCGCGCATCCACCGCAGGCAAATTTTCAAGATCCAATACTTCGATCGAAGCACTGACTTTTGCAGACAACCCGATGGTGATCGCAGCGTCGTCAGCCACAAGCGCAAGCGAGTCTCTCTTGCCCGAGAGTGGAAAAGCCTGGGGCGATGAAACCACGACTTCATACTCACCATCGGGAAGTCGAGCCTCAAACGAACCCGAGGCATCGAGTGTTCGTCGTACCCGAGCCGTTCCCCAGGGCATCGTTCCGTTCATTTCCACCACCACACCGCTGAAATCAGGGATCAATTCACTCCGCTCGGGGACGAGGTTAACCCGACGCTGTGCGGAGTCTCCCACCGTCGCTTCAAGTGATACTTGAAAGGTGTCGTCGTCGCCCAAGAGGTTCGTGCATTTGGCCATCGTGCAATCAAGAGCCTGGAAGATCGTGATCTCACGAAGGTAATCGTTCGTGTCATAGCTCACCCGCAAATCGTAGAGATCGGCCTGAGGCAACACATTAAAGGTGAAAAAACCTTCCGCATCGGTCGTACCGACGCTGGAGAGCGCTCCGGTTGTTCTGGAGACCGCGACCACCGAGGCATTCTGCACCGCTTCGGCTCGGATTCCTGAACCTGGCGAGTCCCGCAACGAACCTGTGACGGAGATGGCCCGTACAGGCACGGTGAGTTCGGGATCCGTGTCCAAAACAAAATCACGCGTTCCAAAGCTGACGGGCGGAGCACTTGTGTCCTCCGGAATAAACGAAACGTCGTAACGACCTGGCAGCAAATAGGTTGAGTAACGACTGTCCGATTCGACCCGATACTGTTCCAAGGATTGGCTTTGCCCTTCTCGCCGAAAGGTCAAGACTCCCGAAGGACCGTCAGGTCGAACCTGATTGGCCTCGTTGACGTAGAGGAGTTTGCCAGCGACTCGGATGCTAGGAACCAACGCGATGGTCACAGGCTCTTCAACATCAACCGTCGACGCCGACACCGATTGAGGTTTCCATGTTGTTGAGTTGGGAGGGACCAAACGGAATGAAAGCTCACGAGGAAGAACTTCGGAACTCACACAGACGTCGTAGCGACAAATCAGCTGGCTTGGGCATTCGGAGTCTGCAATGCAACGTACACCGGGCGTCTTTGAGTCGCTTGGTGCGCCTGTGCACCCAGCCAACAAAATAACCCCCATCATGACAAGAATGTCGGTGCGCTTCATTCGTCACACACTCCCGGTTGTATCTGAAACACCCATGCCCACACTTCCAAATAGCCATCTTCGTCCGGCGTCACCGAAGTGTTTGTCACTTCGAGAAACGAACGATCGGACACGTAGAGAAAGATTGTTTCGGTGCGCTTGTCGCGCACGTTGGGATTGCAGGGATTGAACGCGTACTGCACGCCATCGAATCGGTAATAGATATCGCGATAAAGGTCTTCTTGGTCGACCGACAGCTGCACTCGCGCGTTCTGTGAGAGCCAGCCTCCGTCGGCGATCCAGGCGTAAAAGAGCAGGGGTTCTGGATTCGGATCGAAGAGTTGTGACGCTTCGAGCACGATTTCGTTGCTGGAGGTCACCGCGATGATGGCCGAACTCGGAAGAATCCGGTCTGGATCGATCAGCGGTGGCAAATTGATGTCGGGTGGCTCGGCTTCGATAGGAGGCGATGCCACGCAGGCGGTCATGAAGATGTTGGCGAGTAATACGCATGCCAGACGAAAGTGCACGGCTTGTGCCATCGACACTTTTCGCGCGGTTCGTCCAGTGTTGGCCCCAATTTGCCCCGGATTCGTGATTCCGTCGGAGCTTGGTTCCACGACATCTGTGTCAGAGCCCAACATCGTCGGAGTCCTTTTCCAGATATCGGAAGATCGTGCGTGGATCGACGCCAAGTTCCTTGGCTGTCTGAGTGCGATTGCCGTTATTTCGCTCAAGAGCGTCACGAACGTAGCGAAGGGCAAAATGCTCTTTGGCATCGGCCAAATTCATCACGGAAGTGAGCATCTCGGGTTCGAGATCCAAATCTTCGGCACCGATTGTGGCGCCGTCGCAAAGCACGAGAGCCTTTTTTAGTCGGTTTTCCAACTGCCTAATATTTCCAGGCCAGTCGTATTTCTGGACAGCCAGAATCGCATCTTGCGCAAGCGCCTTGGGTGGGACTTTCAAGTCCACAGCAATTTCGCCAACAAGGAATTTAGCGATGAGCACCGCGTCTGCCCCGCGGTCACGCAGAGGAGGTAGGCGCATCATCACAACGTTAAGTCGGTAGAAAAGGTCTTCGCGAAACTCGCCTGCTTTGACGGCCTTCTCAAGGTCGCGATTCGTCGCGGCTACCACACGGATATCAATCAACTCCGACGAGGTTGCGCCAACTTTAGTGATCGTACGCTCCTGCAACACACGCAGAAGCTTGACCTGCAAGTTCACGGGCATTTCGCCGATTTCGTCCAAAAAGATCGTCCCTTTATGGGCCGCTTGAAATTTTCCTTCGCGGGTCGAAATCGCCCCGGTGAAGGCTCCTTTGACATGTCCGAAAAGCTCCGATTCCAGGAGTGACTCGGGGATGGCGCCGCAATTGATCGTCACAAACGGGCCGGCGGCACGATTGCTTCGACTGTGAATCTCGTGAGCGACGAGCTCTTTGCCTGTGCCTGTTTCCCCAAGGACCAAGACGTTCACGCCGGTGGGCGCGACTTTTTCGATCGTGCGATAGACGTCCCTCATCACGTCACAGGAGCCGATGATGCGACCGAATCGCTTCTCGTGAAGAAGGCGATGCAGCTGCTCGTTGTCGAAGCGCAGTTCGTTGACGAATAATGCGTTGGCGATGACCAGGCTCGCCTGAGCCGCAAAGGACGTCAGGAGCTCAAGGTGTCGCTGGGTGAACAGATTCTTGACGTCATCGTTGCCGCAATAAATGAGGCCCAACATCTTGCCTCGATCGAGCAAAGGGACGCACATCACGCTGGAGAGGTTCAAGTTGATGACGGATTGCGAGGCGTTGAATTCGTCGTCGTTGAGGGCGTCCGAAACGATGACGGACAAATGAGTCTTATGGACCTTGTCGATGATCGAGTCAGAGACCTGCTCGGCGGCATCGAGGATCGTCTCTTTTTTGACGTTTCGAGCCACCTTGATTTCCAGACCATCACCCTCCGCAAGTATCAGGAATCCTTTGCGGGCGTGGGTGATCTCGACGACGGCATCCATCAGATTTTCAAGTAACTCTTCAACGTCGTATTTGCCGAGCAGGGTCTTTGAGATTTCATTGAGTTTCTTGAATCCATCGAGTTCCCAGGTCGATCCGTGACCCGAGGTTTCGGACGCCTTGCCGGCGTCCAAAATCGAAAAACGCAGGCTGGCCGAGCCAAACCCAATCACATCGCCATCCGCGAGGGTGACTTTGCGTTTCTTCTTTCCATTAACGCTAAACTCGATGGAGCGGTGTGTGGTTTGGAGGATGAACTCCTTGCCATCAAATTGAAGCAACGCATGCGCGGGCTCAACTCCGCTCCCTTTGAGCACAATGTCATTATCTGCAGCTGCGCCAATCGATGTGAGGCGGGATGAGACGGGCCAAACGGCGTCCCCAGAACTTGAGTGAAATGACGGCATGAAGTGCTCAGAACGACAATTGAAGCGACCATCCTAACGGAACCAAGGTCTCAGGACCAGACTCTTGACCCGGCGGCAATAACTCAGGAGGAGGTCCGTCCAGAGCGCGAATTCGAACATCGAACTCCTCGAAATTGAGCAGTGCATCGACCACAGAACCGGCCCAGATGGCCACAAACGCGGTCAACGATCCGTACATGACATTTCTCCACGTCAGCGCGTCCGCATAATCGCCACTTCGTCGGTCGGGACCAGGATCGTAATACCCGTCGTCTCCGCGCAGAGACTCAACGACCAAATAGCTCGCCAGGTTCAAACCGAGTGAAAGCCCCTGACCGACCGCAAAAAGCGTTCCTTTGACCGAGTCGCCGTTTTGAAACTGGCCGATTCCAAAGGGAAAAAAGGCCAACACCAACGACCGTCTGTTGACATCACGTTCCACGTAAATGGTCTGAACGCTGTCTTCTTCCGGGCCGTTCTGGGCCGCCAGCAGGGCGTCTAGTTCTTGAGCGTGGGCGCTGCGAACCGACTCAAAGAGCTCCACGACACTCGCCGGGTAAAGGAGTGCATCGAGGACAAAATCGGGACGTTCCTTGAGCAGTTCAAAGAAATTCTGACGAGCGAGGTCTAGAAATGCGCGACGTTCGTCCGAATCGGTCACCTGTTGCGCGTCGAAGAAGAGGCCCAGTCCCAGCAGTTGGCGCGCGTCGATTCGTTCGGCTTCCCGCTCAAAAACCGGAGTGGGGAAGAGAAGCGGTTCGAGAAGTCGACGAAGAGAGCCAAAGTCGCCTGTACGAAAGGCTTCCTGCGCTGATTCGAGGGTTTCTTCCGGGCTCAGATGCGAGACGAAAGGCTGCGGATCTGGCGGTGTGTCGCCAGGCGGCTCGGCATTCACAGAACCAGCTGCGAAGACCAAGAACAAGACCCAAATAAATACTCTCATCGCTATCGATTTCGAAAGGCGACGTTGATGGTTTCGACCGTGCCGGGTCGAACAACGACCGAATACGTTTGACGCTTGGTCATATCACTCGCGGGCGCGATATGGAATGTCGTGCGTTGTTGATTCTCAGAATCTGACGATCCGAAGGGAAACCTGAACGAGGCCGACTGGCCACCTGGCACGCGCCGGGCGACGTTTCGCGTGTCATCGCCAATGAATATCAGCGAATCGACGTCGGCGAGTACGCGCACCGTGCCGTCCTCCCATTCGAGCACCAAATCGCGGATCTGAGCCTGTGGGCCGTTCACTTCAACGATCTCTCTACGTTTCTTGCACCCTCGGCTTGCGGCCGTCAGCACGTGGCGACCTTTTTCCAGCAAAATTCCCTTTGCCGCCTCGAATGAAGAATAGGTTCTCCCTGCCACGATGACCTGCGCCGCGGGTGGATAAACCCTGAAAGCATACGTGAAGGTTGGCTCCTCAGCGGGCGTTACGACGCCCGCATCAACCATCGGCATGAGGACTGGAATAGGGCGAGACGGAGGAAATGCCACGAGGCGTGGAGGGGTGTTCTTGGCGACCTCTGTGGTGCGTTCCAAAATCATTTGCGCCAGATTCTGTGCATCCGAAGTCGTCGACGCTATCGCTGCCGCCACCGAAACTTGGTCTGCGGCGGTCTCGGCCGGCTGTGACACGGCGACTTCGACCTCTGGGATTTCTTGGGGCGGTAGGATGACCTCAGCACTTGGCCAAAAGGCGTAAGCAAGACCGCCAACAACGCCAATAATCGCAACGACTGCCGCCAAGATCGCGGTCTGGCGTCGTTGGTGAATTCGAGACAAACATCGATGAACCGCCACGTTATCGGGTTCGTAGGCCAATGCACGATCAAGCGAAGCCACGGCCGCCATGGTATCGCCCCGAGCGAGCGCCATTTGCCCGCGTTCGATCAGCTTGGGAACCAGCGCGTCCTGCCATTCACGCATCCACACGGCTGGCTGCCCCAGGTAGCGTCGGAGCTCCAAATCTGGAGTCTCAATTCCAGCTGCGCTCACGAACGCAACCAACGCCGCAAGCGCTTCTCTGGCTGTTTGGTAGCGGTCGTCAGGGTTATGCGCCATGCACTTGTCGACGATGGCCTGAAAGTGTCGGCCGGCACGTGGTTCGACGGTTGTCAGTCGATCGTATTGCCCCTGCAAAACCCGTTTGAGGATCTGCGGCGCGTTTTGACCGTCGAAGGGTAGGGATCCGGTGGAAAGCCAATACAGGACCGTTCCAAGCGCAAAGATGTCGGCTCGCGCATCCACGCGCTCGCCCTCGATCATTTCGGGAGACATATGGGCAGGGCTGCCCATCAACGAGCCCGTTTGGGTCATGGTTTCGGCGTCGATCACGTGAGCGATCCCAAAATCCATCAGCTTCAGGTCCCCAGTCAACGAGACCATCACGTTTTCGGGCTTGAGGTCGCGATGAATGATGCCGTGTTCATGGGCAGTGATGAGTGCCCCGCATATTCCTATGCCCACCAGTGCCGCGGCTTCCGCAGGCGCTTTCCCGTGGATGGCCAAGAATTCACGCAGATTATTTCCTGCGACGTACTCCATGACGATGTACGAGCGCTCGGCATCTTCGGAAGAGTAGTCGTAAACATCCAGAATATTTGGATGTTTAAGGCGAGCAATCGCCTTAGCTTCTCGGTGAAATCGTTGCCTGCTCTCAGCCTTACGCGCAAGATGGTTGTGCAGCACCTTAACCGCGACGTCGCGTTCAAGTGCCGTGTCGACACCTCGATACACCACGGACATTCCACCGTGGCCTATCTCTTCGACTATCCTGTATCGGTCGATCGAAGTGCCAATCATCGTTGCCGAGTCTCTTGGGGCGGTTGAAGTCTAGAAATACGCGATTTCGCTGTAAAGGCGGCACTGACTTTAGAAGTCTGCGTCGAGGTCAATGGGGCCGTCGTTAGTTCGCGGCATGGGCAGAGCACACAGTTCAGCCGAAAAGTCCGTGCGTTTTGCTTTTGAAATGATGGATGGGTCACCGCTCACCAAGAACTCAACAACGCGCAGCTGCGAAGGATTCCAGCCTTTGGTGTCCGAAAATTTGCCGGCCCGAAGCTTCGCGCCAACGGTCTTTTCCTTTTTCGTCGCTGCTCCGACCACAAACTCGTTCAAACGACCTTCAAAAACCACTTGTTCCAGCAGGTCGACGAATCGTTGCCCAGGTAGGTGGCGAGCTGCGCGAAAGTGCGTCTGCACGCTCTGCAGTGATTTTGCGGCTGTCAATGAGTCACCCAGACGCATCGCTGCTACAAATTCCTCGACGCCTTGTCGCGCATCCTTCAGATGCTGCGACGACGTTATGACTGCGAAGTCCTCCTCAGCAAGTGGCTGCATCGCCACCAGATGTTCGCGAATCACGGGTTCCGCCAGTTCGGCCAAATTCACATCCCAACTCGCAAGCAGGGGACAATCCGTAGTCACCTGACGAGTGACGTTCAACACTTTTTGGCGGACCTCTTTCTCAAAATCGCCCGAAACAGCCCCGGTTCGCAGCCAATTGATCGCGGCACTCAATTGTTTTTCACTCGTCGAATAATCTCGAGAAGTACAGGCGTTTGCGCGAACCAGCGCAGACTGTGCTTCCTCGAGGTGGTCGCCCACCAATGCCGAAAATCCCAACGCCAGATTCCATCGTCGACACGGTTCACCAAGCTCTACCGACGACGCCCAGATGGCAGCGCTGGAGAGGGTCGGCGCGTCGTTATTCGAGGCGAGCGATTCTTCGAAAAGAACGGCCACAAATCCGCGTGTTGCAATCCGATTCTCTTCCGAAAGACCTTCAACGACCTTAAGTAAATCTGCGGGACTCTTGCAGGACGCCGCACGCCCAACCGTGAGCGCCCAAACTGCGACCGCATCCAGCCCCAGGCCGCTTGTTGCGGGCAGGGGAGGAGCGTCGCAACGCAAAGCCGACCTCAAATCTTCGACGCTCGCAGGTTGGCCACCAATCTTGTTCAGATTGAGGACCTCGAAGGCACTGATATCATCGGGTCGATGGCTGTATCCGGGCCTGAAGGCCGAGCCGCCCACGCGGGTCAAATCCCCACGCAACCCCTCGGACCACAGCCGACCGTACACATCGAGAGGGCCGTCTCCGGCCTTCGCAACTTCTTGGCCTCGAAGGGCCTTAGAGATCGAATCCGCATTAGGATTTCCCACCAGGAACGAGGCGATATCGGATTCGGTCTGCGTATGAATCGCGGTCACCAAACGAAGCAACGACCGCCATTTGGACAACTCCCGACCTGCGAGAGACTCATCGTAGGTCTTGTACTCGGCCGCACCGCGGGTTTCGGCTTCAAACGCCTGCCAGACACCCCATCCATAAACCCCGCTATTTTCGAGTCGTTGGGCCATGTCCGGCAATCGAGACCATCTCTCCACAAAACCAGCCTCGCTGCCCAACGCCAGAGCGACACGCGCCCGCAGAAAAACCCAAAAGAAGTCAGCGTCTCGATTCCAGGCGGTCTTTGTAGCAAGGAAAGCCAATGCAAGCGCTTCGTCCGGGCGCCCGGTGGCAGCCAGCATCTCGGCGCCCTGTAAGGCAATGCGAGGGTTTTTGGGGGCTAACTTCAAAAGCAGCAGTCCCGCTCCGTCAAAATCGCCCACCCCGACCATAGCCGCAAATCGAGCCACGTCGTTCAGGCTCCCCACCAACGCGTCCTGCCCGACAACAAGGACAGGATGAGTCCTCAGGCGAATGTCCGATGCGTCTAAACGAGGTCGAGCCGCGCTTGGAATCGCCACCTGAAAACGGCCATTTTTGCATCGAACGAACGCATCAACCGCGTATTCATACGCGTGGTTTTCGACCTCTAAAGGATGTTTGCCCGGCATTGAGGCGCTAAGGGCAAAAAAGTCTGTTTTTTCGGCGGAGCAGCCGCTCTCTAAGCCCACCCGTAGGGCCGGCGCGGGTGGGGCGACTCCGTCAGAAATCGCGACCCAATCTTGTGCTTTTTTAATCCAGAGATCAGACGCTGGGTCACCCGAACGCAATCTCGCGACCCTTGCTGGAACCCCATTTTCAAAGGTCAGAGAACCCCCTTTCGTTTCGAAAATCGAAAACCAGGTTCCCTTGGGGGCTTTGTCGATGCAGGTGCGTTGGTCAGCGTTTCCTATACAAATGGCAGCGTCTGCTGGCCCAAATGACCCGCGAAGACGGGTGGAAATCGGATTGCGATCCAAGCGTCCCAAAACGGCCCCCCAACCTGTGGTCTTCGCGACTCCAAAAACATGCCGCTCGCCAGACTCAGCGTCTTTCAAGAGCAGCAGGCCGCCGGTTTTGGCAGGCAGAGGAAGGTCCGAGACATAAGACCACGTGCCGTCGTCAAGCAACGCAAGCTCGCCGATAACGTCACTGTCCATGGGGGCGGACACAGAAATTGTAGAGGAGACAGCTCGATCGGCTGCCGGCGGCGAGAGGCTAGCGCATCCGCCAAAGGTGAGGGCCAGAACCGCGCTAGTAAGACACCGAAATACGTGTCCGACCGACCAGAAAGCAGTCGCCCTCAAGGAGTTCGACCGGGTCGTGAATTCTAATAAAGGTTCCGTATTCACTTTCGAGGTCTTTGATAAAACATTTTCCAGCCCGTCGTTCGATCAACGCATGCTGCGGTGATACGGCGTGATCGGACTCCACCACAAAGTCGGCCTCTGTGCCAAGGCTATGTCGTCCGGTAATCGGATAAATCCGGGCAATGGTGCCTGAGTTCAGCACGCCAACCAGTCTGAGCGCGTCCACCGGGGCGTCTCCCCCCATGCCGAGCGTATTATCCTGATAGGGCTGATTGGAATGGGTCGGGTAGTCCCAAGAAGTCCTGAAAATCAGCCGTTGATGACCAATCGCGATCTCATCGAAGTCCTCGAGTGCGAGCTCGTCTGCAATGCGCAGAAAAACACCATTGCGCGAGTTGAGGTCTTCAAGGAGCAGGGTGGAGCGCACCGCACGAAGCTGAACGTGAAGGGGAGATATATAGGGATCATCAAGCTCTAAGTCGCCGCTGCCGCGCCCGACTTGGAACGGCGATTGGTCAACCACTGCCTTTTGAGGGGCACTGCCGCTCAACACCGTTAAGGTCGCCATTGGCTGCACGGCCAAATTCCGAGTCACCGACGGCAATCCATTTGCTGGCGTCAACACAGGCACAGACCCCGACGGAAGGACGCTCGAAAAGACTTCGTCGTCTTCATCCTCGGGAATATCAAATGGCATGTTGGCCGGTTTATTATCCGAACCGTTCACGTTTTTGCTCTGCTTGAAATAACACTTTGAAAAATCTTGGGTCCAACATAACACAGTCGGAGCGACACGAAACGTGTAAGCGACACTGGCTGGTGTGCAAAGAAAGGTGTGTTATGTTGCCGCACCCTACGGAGGTGCTGATGAAATCGTTTGCGGGGATAGCAGTCTTGGTCTTGATTTGTGGTTGTGAAAAAGAGGTTCAAATTCAACCTCGCACCGAATCGGCCGATCCGTCTGAATTTTATACAGTCCAGGCGTCCACAGCGACAGGCACGGTCGGAATGCCGATCAGTGGCGGGTTCGAAATCAAGCCCGCTCGCGGGTGGAAGATCAATGAAGAATACCCATGGAAATTCGAGGTGTTGGATGCACCTGGGGTGACCGTAACGCCAACCTTGATCGAAAAATCAGAAATGACACTTTCGAGTGGGCTTGCCAAGATTCCCTTCACAGCGGTCACTGCGAGTCCAGGGGCCCACGAAGTCAAGGCGACCGGAAGGTTGAGTATCTGCAGCCCCGACGCATGCCATAATTTTTTGCATCAAGAGATCGTCTTCACGATCGAGGCGCAATAATATGAGTGAATCGAAAAACGTCTTGAAAGCCCTTGCTGAGTCCTCGAAGGAAGACTTTCAGGCCCATCGCCCGATCATGAGTTTTCCCGAGTTTCTGGCGATGGTGGGCGAAAACCCTTCAAGGCATTCCAGAAGCAGCGTGGAATACCTGCGCGACGCGTTTTTGTATTACGGCAAAAACACCCGAAAAAGCGTCGGCGGCGACATCGAAAGATTCACGCTCTTTGATGCGGAATTCGAGGAAGGACGCCGGTCTCGTGTGATCGGACACGAGCGCGTCCAGGAGACCATCTTTGGGCTCTTGGACAATTTTGCCCGTCAGGGGCGCGTCAATAAGCTCATCATGCTCCACGGGCCCAACGGCAGTGCGAAGAGCACGATCGTCGAAACGATGATGCGTGCACTCGAACACTACTCAACGACCGAAGATGGCGCGATTTACCGCTTTAACTGGGTGTTTCCCAACGCGAAGCTCGCGTCAGGATCCTCGATAGGATTTGGTGGAACGACGATGAAAGGGTCGGATCCCGAGGGCCTTGAGACGTACGCCTATTTGGAGGAGACGCAGGTTGATGCGCGGATTCGAAGCGATTTAAACGACCATCCGCTCCTGTTGTTGCCCGAGAAACAGCGCGCAACTTTTCTTAACGGCGTGTTCGACTCGGACCTGTCGAGCCTCAGCGATCATATTCGACGGGGCTCGCTCAGCCATACCGGTCGGCAGATTTTTGATGCCCTGATGAACGCTTATGGCGGAGACCTTGAGCGCGTCATGAAACACGTTCAGGTCGAACGCTTGTACATCTCGAGACGTTATCGAGTCGGTGCCGTGACCGTGGAACCTCAGATGCGTGTTGACGCAGGACTGCGTCAACTGACTGCAGATCGCAGTATTTCGGCGCTTCCAACGATGCTTCAAAACCAGACACTTTTTGAACCCTTTGGGGATCTTGTGGATGGGAACCGAGGAATCGTCGCGTACGACGACATGTTCAAACGCCATCCCGACCTCAACAAGTACCTGCTCACGACGAGCGAAAAGGGCACGGTTTCGCTTGAGCACCGCATCCTTCACCTGGACACCGTCCTTATCGCAACGGCGAACGAAGACTACCTGGACGCCTACAAACAAACCGCGGATTACGTGTCGTTTAAGGGTCGCGTTGAGTTGGTGCGGGTGCCGTATCTGACCGATTTTCAGATCGAAGAAGAAATCTACTCGGACCAGCTTGCAGGGGTGCCCAGCATTGATCATGTGGCCCCGCATACGACTTATGTCGCTGCGCTTTGGGCCGTGCTCACGCGCCTCACTCGACCCAATCCCGACAAATACCCGACCTCGCTACGAGAAGTCGTCACCCGGATTTCGCCCCTTGAGAAGGCGGAGCTTTACGCCACCGGATTGGTGCCAGAATGGGTACCTCAGGACCGTGCGCGCGAGTTGTTGGCGGCCGTTCCCGAAATGATGGACGAAGGGGACGGTGGTTCGGAATTCGAAGGGCGCTACGGGGCAAGCCCACGCGAAATGAAAGCCGTGCTCTTGAATTCGTCAAGCAAACGGCGCCACGCGGGCATTTCGCCGCTGGCGGTGTTTGAAGAACT
Source organism: uncultured Bradymonadales bacterium (assembly GCA_964394615.1). Classification (GTDB taxonomy): domain Bacteria; phylum Myxococcota_A; class Bradymonadia; order Bradymonadales; family Bradymonadaceae; genus JBFFMO01. Next base: position 115,428 of record CAYMYJ010000007.1, read on the forward strand.
TGAGCTTCTGGTGAGCGACCCAAGCGTGTTCCCGTTTCTGCAGATGTCGCCTGACGGCGATTATTACCGTCACGAAAACTTCATCCAGACCGTTCGCGAGAAGTATTTGGACCGAATAAATTCGGATGTTTTGGAAGCGATGGGGTTGGTTGAGTCCACGCAGTACACGGAACTCTTCGCGCGCTACATCGACCACGTTAGCCAGCAGATGAAGGGCGAAAAAGTCTTCAACAGGGCGACGTCCTCGCAGGTCGATCCTGACGAGAAGTTCATGAGCGAAACCGAAGAACTTCTGGGCATTGACGACGTCGCGCCCAAGGATTTCCGCAATAATGTCATCTCTTCCATCGCCGCGTATTCCATCGATCATCCGGGCGTGCGCGTTGATTTCCAACGGGTATTTCCGAACTATTTCGCTGCGATGAAACGCGGATTCTTTGAAGAGCGTGAAAAACAGACTCGGCGAATCATGGAAACGCTCCTTGAGTATTTTCACGGCGACAAGGAACGAATTCCGAGTGCGGAACGAAAGCAGGTGGAAAGCACGCTCGCCAACCTGATTTCACGCAATGGTTACCGCGAAGACTCTGCCGCTGAGGCAGTGGCCTTCTTGCACGCCAGTCGCTATAAGGACTGAGGATACGACGGAGCTTAGAATGATGAGACGAATCTTTGGTGTTTGCGCGATGATTCTTGCGTTGACGTTCGCCATGCCGGCGCACGCAGACGAGAATCAAGAGCAGATCAATCAATACCGAACGATGCTAACTGAGCAGGACGCGCTCGATGCGAAGGGCGTTGCCGCCCAAGATCGTGCGCTTGCCGCGAAATGGCTTCAGGAAGCTGAAGTGCTTCTGGCAAATGGCGACACCGATGCTGCAGACAAACGGCTGCGAAGAGTCGAGTTTGCCATTGATTTGATTCGGGCCATGGTCGCTTCATCCGAAATCCGCACCGCGGCTGAGGCACAAGAGGCAGCGGCATTTAAGGGCCCTGAAATCACCGAGCAGCTGCAGACGGAAGTCGACGGGCTCAAGCAAAAGCGAACGGAACTTCAGCAAGAACTTCAGAGACTGCAGCAGTGATCGAGCAACCCATGAAATCAAATCCAATATGGTTAGTCGCTGTTCTCTTTTTGGTCGCTTGCGGTCCAGGAGAAAAAACCACCGAACTCAAAGAGCTCGAACGCATTCTGCAAGACCCCAACGCGTCTGCCGTGAAAGAAGCGCCAGGGGCGAGTAAGCCTTACCGCGAAGCACGTCAGTTTCGCCGGCTTGCGGTTGAGGCTTGGGACGAGGGCAATGACGACCTTTCGCGCGAATATGCGGCCCTGGGCACGCTTCGCTACCGCACTGCGGAAGCGATGGCCGATCAGGTTGCAGCAAAAGAACGACTCGATGCGGCCAACGCAAAGGTCACGACCAGCAATCCTGAGATCGAGGCGCTTAGCCGTGAGCGAAATAAGCTTGCGACCGAAGTTGCACAACTTACTCAGCAGGTCGAGACCGCTCGCAATCAGCAGAATGCACGTGTGCAGCAGCAAAACTTGGCGAATTCTTCTCAGAAATCGACCGATAAACGCTCGGCCATCATTGCGCGCGTCAAAGACGCCGAAACTGCTCAGAAACAGGCCGAGGCCGTCAACGCAGCAACACATTCTCCCGAGAAGTATAACCGCGCGCTCAACATGTTGAAGTCGGTGCGAACCTTGCTCGATCAAGGCCAGGCCAGCGACCAAATGATCCAACAGCTCAATGAGTCGGTGACGATGTTCGCTGCTGCAAAAGTCGAGGCGCAGCCACTCTTTAATACGGTTCAGGCCAAGGCCAATCCGGACGAACGACGCGCGCTGCTGCGAAATGCCGCATCGGCCAAACTCGGTGCCGATTTTGTCGTTTCGGAGAATCTCGGTGCACGCCTGATTCTGGCTGAAATGTTTGCCACGGGCTCGACCACGGTTCTCGATGGGCGAAAGGGCACCATCGCTGAGGTCGCCACTTTGCTCTCAAACTTCGACGAATTCACGGTGTTCATCGAGGGCTACACGTCCAAGGTTGGCAACGCGACCGATAATCTGGGAATTTCACAGAATCGCGCACGAGTCGTACGAGACGCCCTGACTGCCGCCGGCATCAATGCAAACAGAATCGAGACGCGCGGGTATGGTAACGATCGACCTCGCTATCCCGACAATGCTCGGAATGAACGTGTCGAAATCGTCGTCACCCGCGGCAACTGATCCAGCTTCAGTGCTCGTCCAAAAGCTCGTGGCGCGTCAGGCACCCGGGCTTGTTTTTCTGGACTCCAGCCGCGGGACCGGCCCAGGCCGACGGTCTTGGGTCGCCTCAGATCCGATAGAAACCCTTTCTGAAACGCCGAGCGGATTTTTCGCTGGGGGCAAATCAGTCGATCCCTTCGACTGGCTCAAGACAACATCCGAAAAATTCCCCTTTGTCGCAGGCATGCTTTCGTTTGAAGCCGCATGGATGCTCGACGCGATTGGAGAATCTGTGGCCCCCACATCGCCACGAATCTGGGCCGCTGCGTACGATGACGTCTCCATTTTTGATCTTCCAGAATCGGAAGTGCCCGTGTCGACCTCGCCGAGCATCGCGACGGACCTCAGGCCACCAGATGCCAGCACCTATCAAAAAGGCGTGCAAAGCTGCATCAAAGCCATCTTCGACGGTGAGATTTTCGAGATTAACTTCACGGCCGCATTTGAAGGGCGTTGGGACGCCACGGGGTGGGAGCTTTACGAGGCCATGCGCGCGGGAGCGACCGGGAATCATTTTGCGTACATGGATACGGGCGAAGTGCAGATTTCCTGTGTGAGCCCAGAACAATTCCTGTCGGTTCACGACGATGTCATTCGTACGCGGCCCATCAAAGGCACACGACGGCGAGGACAAACGCCCGCCGAGGACGCCCAACTCCGTCAAGAACTGCGCACCAGCGAAAAGGACATCGCCGAAAACGTCATGATTGTCGATTTGATGCGGAACGATCTCTCTCAGGTTTGCGTGCGGGGCTCGGTTCACGTGCCCGAACTCTGTGGGGTTGAGACCTTCGCCGGCGTTCACCATCTTGTCTCCACCGTTCAAGGCACCCTCGATCCAGCGGTCACTCCTCTGGAGGCATTCTTGCTGTGCTTTCCCGCGGGCAGCATCACCGGGGCGCCCAAACTTCGCGCCATTGAATTGATCGCTGAGTTGGAAGCCGGCCCGCGAGGCGTCTACACCGGGTCCATCTTTCGGTCCTTCGAGGGTTCTTTTGACTCCAACGTTCTGATTCGGAGCGCCGAAAAACGCGGCGATCGGATCAAGTATGGGGCGGGCGGGGCGGTGGTTTCCGACAGCGACCCGATCGCGGAGTGGGAAGAAGCGAAAACCAAAGCACGCCCCTTCACGAGGCTTTTCGAATGAGTCGCTCACTCTTCTACGGTGATTGCCTCTTCGAGACCGTACGCGTTGAAGGCAGCCCCCAACGCCTTGAACGGCATGTCGACCGCTTTGTGCGCTCAGCGGCCGCACTCAAGTACCCAAGCGAAGAGCTTGAGCGGGGTGTGGAAGCGCTTCATAGCCTCGAAGGACGTGCTGATGGGCTTTGGAGGGTGACCTTTGTGCGGGGAGCCGATGTCTTTGGAGATTGGGACCCAAACGTCTTATTCGACCATCGCCCAGCGACCCTCCGACCTCGTCCAAACCTTGGCGTCGTCGAGGGCTATATTCCGACAGATTCGCTGTCCGAGTTTAAGACCACAAACTATTTACGCTCGATGATGGCTCGTCGAGCGGCTCTCGCGGCCGGCTTTGATGACGCGTTGATGGTCAGCCATTGCGGACACTTGGGTGAAGCCTCCATGGCGAATGTTTTTCTGGTTCTCAACGATCGCCTGGTGACTCCTGAAATCTGTGGAATTCTTCCTGGGACGACGCGTGAAGCGATCCTGGAAAACGCACGCAGCGCGGGGATCCAAATTGAGGAGCGGACAGTCTCAAGATCTGAGTTGGCAATGGCCAGCGAGGTCATCCTGACTTCTGCAGGGGTGCTTGCTCAGTCCGCTCGGAGTCTGGAGGGGAGGGCGTTGAGCGAGCACTGGGGCCCGATCCTTGCGGAGTTCGCATGCGCGTAATGCAGCATCGCTGGCCTGTAGAAGTCGGAGTCGACGTCCTGATTCTGGATAATCGCGACTCGTTTCCGTTCAACCTCGCCCACCGTCTCAACGAGTGTGGGGCGACCTGCAGTGTCGTTCGCAGCGAGGATTCAAATCTGGAAGCTATTCGAGCGGCCAAGCCGGCCTCGATCGTGATTTCACCAGGCCCAGGACACCCCAAAGATGCGCACTTGAGCCTGGAAGTGGTGCGAAAGCTGTCCGGGGAAATCCCGATACTTGGCGTATGCTTGGGGCATCAAGTTATCGCGGAAGCATTCGATGGAACCGTGATTGCCAACGGCCATCCACGTCACGGCAAGACATCGCCAATTCACCACAACGAACGTGGTCTTTTCCAAGACATTCCAAATCCGTCGGCATTCGCGCGCTATCACTCGCTATCCGTCGCGCAGGTTCCCGATGTCTTGCAAACGACCGCATGGACGGACGATATTGTGATGGCTTTTCAGCACCAGGAACACCTGACCTTCGGTGTGCAATTTCACCCTGAATCAGTGCTTTCGCCGCAAGGTTTTTTGCTGCTTAGAAACTTTCTGGGACTTGTCCGATCGAATCGATAAGATGCTGCGACTGCTCAGTCATTTGCTTCATACCCAGCCTTTCAAAGACCAGTATCGACGCATTCAAATGCGCGCGGCCCTCGACTTCGTCTCCCTGTTCCAGACAGAAGCGGCCGAACGCAGTGAGGCATTTCGCGAGCTCCGATTCGTTGCCAACTTTTGTCAATAAGGCTGAGGCATCGACAAAACACTCACGAGCCAGACGGGCGTGGTCTTCTTGGCCACTGGCCGAAAAAACCGACGCTGCGTGAATGTCAGCAAGGCCCATCAAACCTGAGGCGATCAGAATATCGGAGTCGAGTTGATTGGCGATTTGAAGCGCTTCATTGATGCGCTCAAGCGCCACCTCGCGGTTGAATTCACGCATTTCAAGGCGGGCCAGATTTCGGACGATATCGAAGATCACCCGCCGATCGCCGCCGTCTTCGGCACCGCTTAGCGCCTCGCTCAGGAAGACACGGGCCTTGCGGGTGTCGCCATTCATCAGGCTTAGTTCGCCAAGATTATTTAGAATAATCCCCATCGCTCCGCGGTAATCCATCCCCCGCGACAATTCGAGGGCTTCTTCGAAAAGCGTCTGGGCTTCTTCTAAATCTCCGCGCTCCAAGAGCAGGATTCCAAGGTTGTTGAAGCTGTCCACAACCCCCTGACGATCGCCCACACTGCGGCGTAGTTCCAAGGCCTCGCGGAAGTAGACCATCGCATTTTGAAGGTCGCCTTGCTGTAATTTAAGGCCGCCCAGATGATTCAGGCTCAGAGCGACGGAACGTGGGTCGCTGGCTTCTCTGCGCAGGTGCAGCCCGGCCGTGTAGAACGTTTCTGCTTCGTCGTACGCGCCCCGAATCCAGTGAATCTTGCCGATATCGTCAAGCGTGCTGGCGATTCCTCGAATATCGTCGAACGAACGGAAGAGTTCCAGAGCCAGATTGAAATGTTCAAGCGCGCGGTCGTACTCACCCAGACTGCGATAGGCGCGTCCAATCTTGTTGTAACCAACGCCGCCCTTGGAGCGGTCATTCAAAATCCAAGCGTATCGCAGCATTTCGCGGTAGTAGCCGAGCGCCTGATCGTACTCACCCAACATGTCGTAGACGGTGCCCAGATCGTGAAACGCCGACATCTTCGACTCGATGTCCCCGTCTGAGAGGTAGGCGAGGCCCTTCAGGTAGAGCTCGATGGCGTGCTGGTTGTTGTAGCGAGCCCTCGCGGTGCTCGCGGCTGCGAGATAATGACGAGCCGCCGCTTCGAGCGAACGAGCACGGTCGTAATGATTTGCGATGACTTCTTCGAACCCTTCGCGCGAGGGCAAACGTCGCTCAAGCCATTGCGGAATCAGCCTATGGAAGCGCTGGCGTTCTTGCAGCGAAAGGCTGTCATAGATCTTGCGCTGCTCAAGTCGGTGTTTGAAATAGAACTGTTCAATATCTGCGAAGAGCGCGTCTTCGTGACGACGAATCATGTCCTTGCGCTCAAGGCTCTCGAGTACGTCTTCAACTCGAGTATCAAGCGAGCCGTCAGCCCAATGAGCGATCGGCTGGCCCGAGTGGTCTTCGTGCAGGTGATAGAGCGCCGCAACCAGCTCTGGCCAGAAAATCTGACCAATGCACGACGCCATCCCAAGGACAAGGCGTTCATCATCGGTCAGGGCCCGCAGTCGGGCTTCGACCGCGCCTTCGACCGTCGTGGGCAGTTCGACATCTTTGAGCCGGTCCACATGCACTGTCCATCGCTCAGTTCGAGTGTCGATCACGTTCCCAGCGATCAAAATCCGCAGGAACTCCTCGACGGTAAGAGGATTTCCGTGTGCAGCCTCGGTGATTCGATCGATCAGGCTCGCCGGCACCGAGGCGCGTCGCAGCGTGTCGTTCACAAACCCCCGAACCTCGCGGTCGCTAAGTGGTTCGAGGACGTAGTGTTCGTCGAATTCGAAAGCATTGACGGCACTGTCTTTGGCGACCTCTTCGGGATTCCACGACAGAACAAGGAGGATCGGTGAATCCGCGAGCTGTTTTTGCAGGTGTGAAATCAGCGACAAAACCGGACGGGTCGCGAATTGGAGGTCTTCCAAAATCAAGACCAGTGGATTCTGGGCAGAGTCGGACCTCAACAATTGGATCAGCGCGTCGTGTGAGCGGCGCTCAAGATCGTAGGCGCCTTCGGTATCGCCCGCTTCTGGGACATGAGGCGAGCCTTCAAACCCAATATCGATAAGTTGGCCGATCAAATGAGCAACGCGTTCGGCCTCTGTCCCAACGATCGTCTTGCAGGCCTCCAAGAGCTTACGCCGAGCCATTTCCGAGGGTTCCTTTTCGGAAATGTAAAACCGGTGACGCAGCACACGTGAAAATACCGAATAAGGGCCGCCTGACTCGTCGCGAGACTCCCCGTGAAGAATAATCGTCGAGGAAAGCGCCTCGTCGAGTTTGCGGCGAAATTCCGCGAAGAGGCGGCTCTTGCCAAGGCCAAGCGGTGCCGTGACTGCGACGCTGACCATATTGGAAGTTTGGGTTGCCAGGTCGTGGGCCGCCATCAACGCGTCAAGTTCGGTCTCGCGGCCGACCATCGAAGTCTCAATCCCGTACACTCGCCACGTGTCGAGTTCCTCTCGCTCACGGGTGCGGACCAACTGCGTCACTCTCGTAATCACAGCCATAGGAGCGCCACAGGAGATGCAGTACTCGGCACTCGAATGATTTATGGCGTTGCACGCTTTGCACGCAACTTTATCCAACGATTCCAAAGCGGGGGGAGGCGATTCGCTGATCGAACCACATCGACCGCATGTGTCTCCCTCGCTGAGTTCGAACCCACAATAATGGCATTCCATCCGGACCTCCTACAGCGCGCTCAAGCAATACCACCGAGGTATCCTGTCAGCGCCCACCGGTCACGCTAAAGTTCGCAACAAATGCGAGTTGTGACCGATAACACCCTCAATTGATGGAGGGCTGGTGGAAACCTACAACACATCCGAATTACAGACACTTGTCGAAAGTCTCGCGCTTGGGGAAGAGATCGTCCTCAGCGTTTCCAACGACGCGAGCCACCTTCGGTGGAGAGTGGTCAACACTCGTCAAGGCTACCAATCGTTTGTGGACGTCTCGATGGAGGATGACTCGCATTTTGAGTT
>CAYMYJ010000007.1:123394-200085 GCA_964394615.1 uncultured Bradymonadales bacterium
AGGGGCGAAGCACACGAAGGAACGGACCTTCAAATTCGTGAGCACTATGTGGAAGCGCGCACCACTCAGCTGATTTCGAGGCTAAGAAAAGGTCGATTTCAGGGAGAGGTTTCCACCGGAAGATTTACGCAGGTCAACGTCTGGGAAATGAGAACGGCTGAACACAATGCGGCCGTTGAGACTCGCCGCGGCTGGGCATCTCAGGAAATCGGGTAGCGGTCAGGGTCGGTCAACTGAATTTTCCCACCGGCGCCTTCGATGACCTCTTGCATCGTCAATGCCCGAGAATTCGCGACCGCACGTGCAATCACGACTGGCGACGCCTGCATCAACCGTAAGGCCGCGAAATATTCGATCGACAACAAGATCGACAGAACCTGCCCGACACGTCGATCCGAATACCCAGGATGCCTCAGAACCACGTCGACGAGATTCGAGGTCGATTGCGGCTCGTTCAGCCGTGCATCGTCAAAATTGCCCGCTTTCAGCGGCCCTTCTTCAACGGCCGAAAACACCACGTCTTCGGCCTGAGCCGCGCGAGCGGGACGAGAAGCGACTTCAATACCATCAAGACCGGCCAAGCCTAACGCCACTGCCGGTGAGACGCCGTGAGCAATCATGCCTTCGATGGGTGTCAGCGCCCGTTGGATCGCCTCCATAAGCGCTTGGTGCGATGTGAACTCCGCCCAATCTGCTCCTCGAATCGCCAACGATACGCTGTCGTCAGCTTGGGGTTCCAGAATATCCACGTCCACATCTGCATAGGATCGAAGGTGCCTGCGAAGCGCTGAGGCGAATCGATCCAACTCACCGGCCCCCGTCGACCTACCGATGCTGAAAGTGACCTGTGCGCCTTCTCCGCTCGCCGTGAGCTCAAATTTGGGTTCGCCCGAGGTGCTCAAGGCTGCACTTTCTTTGACGTCACCGATTTCTTCGAAGGGCGACGTTGCGGAAGCAGGCGTGTCGGAAGATGAATCAGCGGCCTCAAGAGTCTTGGCAGTGGGGGACGTCGTCTCAGAAAAATGAGACGGAAAGAGGGCCTCCAACGTCGTGTTGGCATCGTGGTCAGAATCGACAAAATCACTCAATCGACCACCCAAACTCAATGCCTGCCCCCAATCTGGGGCTTCGTTCAAAGAGCCGACCAGGGCAAAACCACCGTCGTGCTCCCGAGCTTCCCAGGACAGTTTCGTATGAGCCCCATAGATTTCCGCAGCACGTACGGCATCAGCCAGCGTCCAGCGAGGCAAAACAAAGTGGACGAAGACCTTCGCCGGATCTTCACAGACCAGACAGCGCAGAAAACCTCGCGTTCCGAACTTCGCGAACGCAAATTTCCAATCCCCGGTCTCAAGCGCCGGCGCGGCGACCGATGTGGGTTCGAGCTTCAGGTCTGCCATCACGGCCGATAATGCGTCCGACATCGAATTCTCCAACAAAAAAAAAGCCCCGGCGCAGCGGGGCTCAAAAGCAAACAGAACCAGAATCAGTCGTCAATGGACCAGCCGTAATCCATATCGATAATCACAATACCTCTCTCCGATTCCGTCTGATCTTTGTCAGACTCGGGAGTGGCTTTCTCATAATTATCCGGCGAGTAAAGTGGAAGATGAAGCGGTTCAGGCTCCCACTGGTTTTCCTCGCGGCGACGTTTCAGTTCATCATAAATCAAGTAGTCGGGAATCATGTCCGTGCCTCACGTGCCGGGGGAAGATTCCAAGGTCACCTTAATTTTACGTTCGTTCGGCCTGAAGTCCACTGTTTTGGTGACTTCAGCTGTCTTCATCTTCCGAATGCGATTCAGATGGGCGCAAAACCGAATCAAGATCAAACCCTTGCGCTGCTTCTGTGTTTTTTTCTTCCACCTCGGAATCGACCACTTCTGGCGTCGATTCGTCATCATTCTCGCTGCTGGTCGGAGATTCAGCGGGTTTCTGGTCGGAAACTTGGTGCTTTCGTTCACCAAAAGGCTCGATGCCAGGCAGGGTGTCCACGTTGACCTTATAAGGAGAGGTCGTGGGCAGGAGTTCAGAGAGCGTTGGAGGTTTATTTGCCATCGAGAGACCGAATGCCTTGGGAGCCGGTGTTGGGAGTTCGGCCAAAGACCGGGATGTCGCGTAGGCGTTGAAAAAGCCCAGCTGCGTCAGAACGAGAAACCCTGCAAAGCCAACCATCATCAACAGCTCACCCAAGAGTCTCGCGACTTCACCCAGTGGAGCCAACGCGGTTCCCACCGTAAAGTTGAAGAAGAAGATCACGATATAATAAAAAATCAGCGGAGGAATCAGTGCGTACGCCGACAGGACAAAAATCCGATAGAAGGCCACGGGATTTTGAACCACGGTCTCGGCTGCGCAGAGCCAAGCATCTGGCCACGAACGCCCTTCGATGAACATCCCGGCGGCAGCCACGCTCGCCGTGAAGCGAATCAAAACGGCGAGGGCCACGTAGAGTGTCAGTGCGGCGGCCCAAATCGCAGCAGAAGCGAAAATATTTGAATCGAGCCAAGAGGTCAGCGCAATCGTCGCCATGACGGTGGTTCCAAAAAGCGCCGCGATCCCCAGATCGTGAAGCAGAATCATGGCCCGCTGCCATAATGCCTGCGGAAAACCTTCGGAGGCATCGCGAAAGAAACTCAGCTTTTCACGCGACATCACACGCGCCGTGGACTTCCAAACGCCGCCCCACGTGTAAGCGTCGAGCGTGAACCCGAAAAGCCAGGCCGTAAATCCCAGCCCCAGAACTCCAAAGATGAAGTCTGGACGAAGAAAAAACTTCAACGCGGTCGAGAGTCCAGGCCCGGTGCGCAAAGACACCACGACGACGACCGTCATCATGAGGCCCAGCAATAACGCCGTGCCCGCCCGAACGACGGAAGACATAAAGTCGCCCAACACCCTCCAAAACAAGAGGGAAGGGTGTGTGCGGACTGTATTGAGTGCCGCGCGGGAACAAGCTTTGGGGTCAATTTGCGTCATTGTTGACGAACACCTTGGGGTATGTCAGTCGAATCAGAGTCAGGCCAAATTCATTCAACGGCAGGGAAGCATACGATGTCAAAGCGATTCGATGGGAAGATAGTCTGGATCACCGGCGGCGGTTCGGGTCTTGGACGGGAAATGGCGTTTGAGTTTGCCCGACGCGGAGCGAGCGTCGTCGTGTCTGGCCGCCGCGTCGAACGTCTTGAAGAGACCGTAAACCATATCGCCGAAGCAGGTGGCACCGCGCACGCCATCGCCTGCGACGTGACGGACGAGGATTCTATTATTGCCGCGTTGGCGCAGATCATTCGGATCCACGGGCAGCTTGATGTTGCCGTGGCGAATGCTGGTTTTTCCGTCGCCGGACGGCTCGAGAATCTGAGCGCCGACGATTGGCGGCGGCAGCTCGACACCAACGTGATTGGGCTCGCCATTACCGCGAAACATTGTCTGCCCGCACTGCGAGAGACCAAAGGTCGCATCGTCTTGATTGGAAGCGTGGCCGGTGTGGTCGCAGCGCCCGGTGTCGGCGCCTATCACGCGTCTAAGTACGCCGTCCGGGCCATCGGCCAGGTTCTGGCGATGGAAGTGCAGGGGAGTGGGGTGACGTGCACCACAATCCAGCCCGGTTTTGTAAAAAGTGAAATCGCTCAGGTCGATAATGCCGGTGAATTTCACGCCGACCGCGACGACCACCGACCTCATCAATTGATGTGGGACACTGACCGCGCAGCCCGTGTCATCGTGGACGCAATCGCCGCCAGAAAACGGGAGTTCACGTTCACAGCACACGGAAAAGCTGCCGTGTTTTTGGGGCAGCACGCGCCAGGGTTGGTCCACATGATCATCACCCGCTTTGGCGCAAAATACCAAAGGTAGCGGTTATTCGATGTCGTGGGGCAACGAACCACGCGGTGAGCGAAAGAACATGAACGGTGTGTACGAACCTAGATTCGACACTCTCGACATGTAGATGTCGGCGTAACGCTCAGTCTGGCGGGTTAGGTTACTCTTGTCGTTCCCAGCCCTCATCAGATAACCCCAACGCTCGTTGAACTCCGTACCGTCGGCCGAAGCCAGCGGTCCGATCCGCGAATCGATCTCCTGAAGCTGCGAACGTAATTCGCTCATCTTCTTCTTCAGTTCGTCGGCCGGCGTGTCCGAAAAAGTCCCGTGTTTCGATGTGCGGCGTTGAAGGTCGAGACGATGCTCCGAAAACGTATGTTCCATACGTTCTTTATCGCGCATCAACGCCGATATCTCTTCGAGCCGGTCGCATGAGGCGGCCTCGGCCCTCAATTCGTCCTCAAGTTCGCGCAGAACCAAGGCAGTTCTCCATCGCGAAATGCTTTTGGAGACACTGACGTCGCCATAGATATGGTCACCCACATAGAGAATCTGTTCGCCGTCCACTTTCAGGCAGCGCTCAACAAGAGAGGCGTAACCTCCAAGGTAAATCCCGCCCTCACGTGGAATTCCCACCACGGGCCTCAAGAGGCCGTCTTCAGTGACAACCTCGAAGATCGGCGAAGTGTCTTGGAAAAACACTGGTTTTCGAGCCCCAACCACGACGAGTGAGAAGAGGTCCTGCCACTTCATGCCGTCGGGCATATAGGGGTTGATCGCGTAATTCATCATGAAACGAGTGTATTCCCACTCAGAATTCGTGATCAGCATCAGCTTTTTGCCGGCGTCTTTCTGGTCCAGCAGTGTGGTCACAACATCGGGGTCCAAGGTCACGAAACGCTCTGGGTCGGCCATGATTTCGTTCTTGAGCTCGCCTTCAACGTGCGCGTGGTCAAGCGCTCCGCGCACGGCGCGGTAAAGGTCCGAATACCCCAGTGAAGGAGGGAGTTTTCCATCGTCCAGCAGGTCGACCAACTGCGCGTACATCGCTGCTTCCGAAATCGAAAACAGCGTGTTGAGAAACATCCAACGAGCTTCTCCCAAGTCCACGAGCGTGCGTGTGTAACCCCGACGAAGTTCGTGAAACTCGAGCATTCGAGTCCCGTGCATCGCCGTTTTTACGTACCCAAACCGGTTCGCTTTCACGATATTTCCGAGTTCGGTGTCGATCACCAACCCACGAGTCACAAGCTTCGAATCAAATTTCAGGTCTTCGACGGGCCAACCGAGTCCGACGAGGCGTTGGCGAATATGCTCCCACGCGCGGCCTTCCCATTCATCCACATCGTAATGAACCAGCGTGTAGTCCATGTCATACCCGATGGCCTGAATGCTCCGAAAATTAAGGGTTCGATTGCAGAAGACCCGTCGAGAAAACTCGAGGTGTTCTGGGTGTTGGTTAACGTGTTGCGGCATATTTCAATCTTCCAAAGTTTTGGAGCACCCGCCGGTAGAACAGCGGAAGAGGTCCGGCGGCGCAAAGGTTGCCGCGTCATAAAAATCACAATCGGCCAGCGAATTGGCCTCAAGGCAGGGGTCGTCGCTGATCAGCAAACCACGATGAATCAGATACCAACCCACCTGGTTGGTCATAAACGTCGTAGCATCGAAATTTGTGCCCGTGAGCGGCGCATTAAAGGTGTGTTCGCCACGTGTGCTGAGGTACGGAAGGCGCAACGCGCTGATTCCATAGGGTGTTTCGATGGTCGCCCTCAATGGCTTGTCAGCATCTTTATTGGGCGGAACAGCGGCGCGGTCTGGATCGTGAAATGTCCCATTATCCAAGTCATCGGCGTCAAAAAGCGTGTCCGGAAAATCCGGGAATCGATCCAGCCAATTGATGCCTTCGTACACAAAATTATCGATCAGGAACTGATTCTGCGGCTTTCCATATCGCGGGTCGTTTTCGAAAACCCCAAGGATTCCGGCCGTACGTGCGATTGAGATACCAGTGCTGATCGGCACCGTCTGGTCGCCGACTGTCCCGGCCATCAGGAAGTTTGTGGATCCCACGTCGAATGGAGGTTTCTCGTAAGGAAACGATTGTGGGCGCAGGAAGAAGCCAGGTGCCACAACCGAAGGATCCGCGCCTTCGACAAGGGTTTGAGCCACGCCGATAAACTTGCGGAAATCAGGTGTTTGCCGCTTAAGACCCAGTCCCTGGGCGAGTGCGGCGAGCGGCGTGCCCGCTGGATAGTAGATATTCTCAAAAACAGTGTTTTCGGGGAACTTATCGATCGTCTGTTTCAGAACACCTTCGGGAGACCAAACTTCAATGATCAACGGATCGCCATATACGGTGGCGTCTTGAACGGTTCGGGCCTCCAACTCTGCCGGGTACACGACCGATTCGTCTTCCTCGGTGATCGACACGTCGGAATAAGTGACGTTTGCGGGGTCGAAATTCTCGATGCAGGTACGGACCGACAAGCAAGCGCCGTCAGGCCCACATGTTTGGCCACCACCGCAGTCTTGTTCGCCACACCGGGATTTTGTTGGGCATTGCATCAGGTTGACGACCAACGCGACACGGTTATCAAAACCAAGCTTCGCGCGCCGCATGGTTGCGCCATCGGCGTCTGCAGCGATGCCGACCCGAAACACACCGTTACGTACGTAGGTCGTGCTCTTGCGGTCCTCGAGAGGCACGACACTTCGTTTCTCTCGATTTGGATTTCTAAGAACAATCCGGTCACCCTCGGCAAAACCGGGAACAATGCCGATGCTCACTTTTTCACTTTTGTCGGCGGTTGGAAGGGTAAAATACAACTCGGCACGGCCCTGTGCGGTGTCATCCGCGAGTATTCGTCCCATCAGCAATGGCCCAATCATGCGAAGCGTCACGCCGTCACGGGCATTTCGGATGGTCGTACGGGATGCAATATCCGTGATGCCACCACCTCCAGCGTTGGAAACCGCAGCTTTGATGACCGGGTCAGAGGCCGCGATCAACGTCGTCTGGATACCACCCAGCGATGTTCCGAAGGCCACATACGCTTGGTCTCCGCCAAAATCCACGACTCCATCACCGTTGAAGTCGCCTGCAATCTCGGGTTGGCCGTCTCCGTCGCTATCAAAATCGGCGATAATCGAGCGATGGGCGATCACAAACGGGTCGTCTTCGTTCACGGCTGCGGGGAATCTATGAACCCCATCAAATGCCCGGAAAATACGAATCAACTGCATCTGGTCGATGGTCGTTTGTCGAAAGTTGTCGCGGGTATGCAAGATGTCGGAGGTGAAGAACATTCCGCCCGAATCTGCGACCCCGTCGTTGTTCAAATCGCGGGCGCGATGGTGACCAATCATCTTGGCAAAATTGGGGATATTGAGCCTTGGATTATTGATGGCGTGGTCAATCAGATCGTCGTATTCAGGAGGAATTACAACACCATGCCCCACGGCATCGATTGCGCAGGTCGCAAACCCAAACTTGGCCAATGCGCCGCCGAACAGAAGGATCTCGAGCCGTGTAGAATTAATCGCGTGCGAGTAAATCACGGTCGGGAAGGGAGGCTTAATCGTTTCGGTCGGCTTTGGAACCGTGCACAAAAATGTGACTTCGCCAGGCTTGTAGAACGCCTCTCCCGTCGATGGATCGAGCTGAAATACCTCGTCGTCGTCTTGAGGATTAGAATTCTCACCAGGGGGATCGGCAAGGCCGTCTTTGTCAGCCAGGAAATAGGGCGAACGAAACGCCCCGGAAACCATATAGTCTACGAAACCTAGATTTTCCGCGATGATGTCGGCAGATCCAGATGCAACGCCGAAAAGACTCGGAAGCAAAGGCACCAGTAATGTTGAGAGCGGCTCAAAATCGAACGTCATCGGAAGCGGGGCGCCGTCTCTTTTTCCGTTATGCACGAAATTCAAATCCGCGGGGTATTCTTGAGCAAGTCGCGCGAACGTACCGTGACCGTAGAGACCTGCCCGAACCGCGCGCAAGTCTTCGGTGGGGTCTTGCGTGGTAAATGCCCAGGCAAAACGGACCGCCTTCAGCTCGCTGTCAAAGCGTGATGGCATGGCCTTCGGCAGCGCCACGCGCAATGCCGACAAGACTTCCGTCTGACGGGTGTGATTGACGTATTCGAAGGGCGAATCAACGCTGTTTTGATCCTCTCCGACCAACGCATCCGTAAGCACCACCGCGTAACGCGAGTTGGCTTCGAGCACCTCTACGGGCCGAAGAATCAGCGTATTCGACTCGCGCTCATACCATTCGAGGGTATTCCCAGGCGTGTAGGGGTCTTCATTTTGGTCGAGCAGGTTGGGTTGGTCCCAGACCCCGTCGTCGTCCGTATCTTCGATCGGATCAAGAATCCCATTTCCATTGACGTCTGTCTCGGCCACGCTCTCAAAGAGCAGATTCGTGCCCTGTTTACGGGGGTCGTAGTCATAAAGTCGGTCAGGCGCCGCATGCAGAACCGGGAAGTTCCCAAGGCCTAAATCCAGCAGCTCCAATTTTCCGAAATTCGGAGATTTGGGCTCGATGTTGATCAGATAGACGGCATCGTTGCTGAAATCTGGCGTCTTTTCCTGATGGCGAGTCTTAATATTATTCAGATCCAACGGAGCGCTAAAGGGCACGGTAATGGGGGAATACGTGCCAAACCCCGTCATCTGCCCAAGCACACGGCGAACCCGTTCTTCTTGAATGCTGCCGCCCACCAGCGACACATTGAGGCGCTTGTTCGTGGGAACCGTAGGATCAACGCGTGTCGCCAAGTCGTTGGGAAACGGGATCTCTGGAAAGGGTCGCGCATCAAGATCGAATTTTACGACCGGCCCACCCGAAGGTTGAGACAGTCGAAGACCAACAGGGTCGGAGTTGTCCTCGATACACGAGGTCAACGAGAACGACAAAATTGCGAGCGTGGCGAGGTGGCGCTGGAACATTAGACATCCACGGTTAGTTTCTGAGCGCGAAGAGCGTGGAGCTTCGTGAAACGAGTGTCAAGCACTGCCGCGATGCTCGTTGATCTAAGCGCAGCAAAGCGCTATATCCGGCACCCTTCCCCAAAGGCGTAGAATGAACGAGGAATCTAGCGATATCACGCGACTTCAGGTCGGCGAAAAGGAAATCATCCTGGTGGGAACCGCCCACATTTCGCAGCGATCTGTTGATGTCGTGAAAACGGTCATCGAAGAAAACCAGCCCACTTCCGTGTGCGTCGAACTTGACGACCAGCGTTTTCAGGCGATGACGAAGGCCTCCAATTGGGACACGTTGGATCTCAAAGAGATCATTCGCACCAAACAAACTACATTTTTGGTCGCGCGACTTGCTCTGTCAGCCTTTCAAAAGCGCATGAGCTCTTACACCGGTGTGAAGCCCGGTGGAGAAATGCTCGCCGCGATCGAAGCCGCCGAACACATCGATGCGCCCGTGGTGTTGGTCGACAGGGATATTCGCACAACCCTTTTGCGCGCCTGGCGCATGACCCCTTGGTGGAAACGCAGCAGCATCGCCGTCTTGCTTGTCGCCGGGCTCTTCGAAAAAACCGAAGTCAGCGAAGACGATCTCGAGAAACTGCGCGAGACACATAATATCTCCGAGGCGCTCGATGAGATGGGGGACATTCTTCCATCCGTCAAAGGCGTGTTGGTCGATGAACGCGACCTCTACATGGCCCACGAGATCGTAAAAGCGCCGGGCAACCGTGTGGTAGCGATCATTGGTGCAGCGCATAAGGCCGGGATCATCCGACATCTGACCGATGGGATCGATGACGTTGCTTTGGAGGCGACGAGGCACGTTCCCGAGAAGGGCGTCGTCTCAAAAATCCTGCCCTGGGTTTTGCCGCTGATCATCATCGGGCTATTTGTCGGTGGGTTCTTCTATGGCGACATGGAAGATTTCAAGAACGCCGCCGTCGCATGGGTGCTCGTAAACGGCATCTTGGCATCGCTGGGGGCTATCATCGCAATGGCACACCCGGTCACGATCATCGCGTCGTTTGTCAGTGCTCCAATCACCTCGCTTAACCCAACAGTGGGCGTCGGGATGGTCGCTGCGCTCGTGCAAACCTACGTCGCGTCTCCGACGGTTGCCGACATGGAACGGGTGGGGGATGATATCTCTCATTGGACCGGTTGGTGGCGTAACCGGCTCGCCCGCATTCTTGTGATCTTTGTATTGACGAACCTCGGCAGCTCCGTGGGAACGATCCTCGCGTTTAAATGGCTTTCCAAACTCATTTGATACGGTTCGCGCCTTTCCTTCTAGGCTTCCTGCTGACCTCAGTGGGATGTGCGACCCCCCATCAAGCCCCAACTCAAGTCAACGATTGCCCGCCAGAATGCACGGTTTCGGGCGACAGCCCTCCCGCAGGGTTTGAGCGTTTTTGCGCCACGAAGGCGGGCGTGCGCCATGGTCCGTACATGACTTGGTACAGCTCGGGGAAAACCAAAGAAGCGGGCTTCTACGACGACGGCCTGAGAGCCGGGCCCGTAAAGTTCTTTTATGCCAATGGCATCCTCAAAACCACGGGCGTCTATGTTGCGGGCGTTCAGGACGGTGACTGGCGGTACTTCTGGTCCAACGGGGAGCCTCGATCAACAGGCGCCTACGTAGCCGGACAACCCGACGGTGAATGGACCTATTGGTTCCCCGACGGGCAGATCTCAAATCAAGGCAAAATTGCCGCTGGCGCACGAATTGGGCCGTGGAAAACCTTCTGGGAAAACGGCAAGCTGGCATCGGACGGAGTGTACGTTGACGGAAAAAAAGACGGTCCCTGGCAATTCTGGCACGAGACCGGCGAAAAACACTCTGCGGGAAGCTACGAAGCGGACAAGGCACAAGGCATGTGGTCGTTCTGGAACGCCGACGGAGTGCGTATAGAGGAGGGCGCCTACGACAAAGCCAGACCCAACGGCAGATGGTCCCACTGGCATGACAACGGAACTCTTAGTTCCACTGGCGAGTATTTGCTCGGCAACCAAGATGGCAAATGGACATTCTGGTTCGATAACGGCCAGCGTGAAACCGAAGGCAGTTACGTCAATGGTTTGGCTCAGGGCGAGTGGATCTCCTACGATCTTAACGGAAAGAAAACCGAGGAGGGATCCTACAAGGCCGGCGTTCGTGAGGGTGTCTGGAAGGGCTACAAACATGGCCAGATTGCGTGGGAGGGTTCCTTCACGAGCGACGTGATGGATGGAAGCTGGCGCTATTTCCACGCCAACGGAAAGGTCTCCAGCGAAGGGATCTACATCGATGGTGTCACGCAAGGCGTCTGGCAATGGTGGTTTGAAAACGGGCAACTCTCGAGCAGAGGGATTTTTGAAAACGGCGTGCGAGCGGGCACCTGGGAATTCTTTTGGCCCAATGGAAAACTGCAATCATCTGGCGCATATCAGGCCGGAATGTCATCGGGAGACTGGAAGTTCTTTCTTGAGGACGGGTCGTTGGATCCCAAAGGCGTAGCACCCCAATCCGCACCAGAAACGCCATGAGCGCATCAATGACTTGATGTGGTCATCCTATTCTTATTGGCACTCAGCTCAGGCGACAGATGGAATCGAGATTCGAAGCACTCATGCACTACGCCAACGATCTCCCGTTGTTCCCACTTCCACAGATGGTTTTCTTTCCTCACACCGTGCTGCCGCTTCATATTTTTGAGCCGCGCTACCGCGACATGGTTCGCGACGTCCAGAAACATGGCTGGCCTATTGTGATGGGGAATATCGACGTCAGTGCAGGCCTTGATGACCAGGGAAGGCCGCGCGTCTTGCCCATCGCCGGGGTGGGGTTCATTTCGCGCTGTGAAGAATTGCCCGACGGCCGCTTTCTGATTGAGCTCGAAGGCTCATCAAGGGTCAGAATCACTCACGAACACTCCGCTGGACGTGACTACCGCACCGTCGCAGTTGAAGTGTTGGATTCCGACGACGTGGATCCACAGGCGTTGGAACAAGCGCGACATTCAATTCAAGTGTTGGTCATGGGCCTGACTCAACAAAATGCGCGGGTGGGAGAGTACCTTCAGTACTTGATTCGAAAGGCGTCCGACGCATCAGCGCTTGCCGACTCGATGGCCGCATCGCTCATCACGGACCCCGCTGCTCGTCAGGCGCTCCTCGAAAACGTGGACGTTCTTTCTCGGCTCGATGCCGTGGTCACGCGAATGGCCGAATTGATGGCACTTGCTGCTCGGCCTGATTCCACGACCAAATTCAATTAAACCACGTCGGTGCGAGCCTCACGCAGGTCCGGTGCCCCAAAGTCGACGCTCCTCGACGCGCATTGCGGCCTCTTCGTCGGGTTCTGCATGGTCGTGACCGACCAGATGCAAAAGCCCATGAATCAGCAAGAAGTCGACCTCGTGCAAGAGGCTCCACGTCAAGGTGTCAGGGTCAACGCCCAAGGATAACGCCACCCGCGCCTTGTGTGAGTCACCTGACACCAAGCGTTCGGCATAGTCGATATTTATGACGACGTCCCCGAGCGCCGGGATTTCAGGGGTAATTTCGCTGGGCTCATAGAGAGGAAACGACAACACATCGGTCGTCTTGTCTTCTTCTCTCCATTGCGCGTTCAGTGCCTGAATATGGGGGTCGTCCGTAAGCAGAATCGAGAGTTCTGGATCAGCTAGACCCAAGGCGTGGAAGTGACTCACGGCTCTCTTTTTTATCAGATTTCGAATTTTGCGCAGGCTCGGATGTTTTCGAGCCATTCCCTCCGACAGGATGTCCACCGGCATGTTTTTCTTCCTCAAGCATGTTTCGTTCTGCGGTCAATTCCCACACATCAGTGTTGGCGTCTGGGTCCTGTTCGCGGCTGCGCTTCGTATTCTTTCGACGGCCATCGCTGCGCGAGTCTGACGGTGAATCACCAGACTTATCGATGTGCAAAATGTCCTTCTTTTTATCACTCGGGTATTCAGGCCGGTGATGGTAGATGCCCGCCAAGATCCGGTTGAACGCTAGGGCAATCAGGTTCAGGTCTTTCAGCGTCAGCTCGCATTCATCGAGCTGGCCATCCGTAAAGGCCTTGTTGATCATTTTCTGAACCAACCCTTTAAGTTTTGCAGGCGTCGGCTCCGGCATCGCGCGGCTGGCCGCCTCGATCCCGTCAGCGAGCAAGCAAATCGCTGTCTCTCTGGATTGCGGTTTCGGACCCGGATACCGGTAGTCTTTTTCGTCAACGCCCTGAATCTCGGGGTCCTCAAGGCTTTTGGCCTTGTGGTAGAAATACGCGATTAGACTCGTGCCGTGATGCTGGGCGATGAAGTCTTGGATGACTCCAGGCAATCGATATTGCCGCGCCATTTCGAGGCCGTCTTTGACATGAGCCTTGATGACCAGCGCGCTCATGTTGGGCTTGAGCTTATCGTGAGGATTGACCCCCAGCTTCTGGTTTTCCGCAAAATAGTGAGGATTCTTGGCCTTGCCGATGTCGTGGTAATACGAACCCACCCGAGCAAGCAAGGGATTGCCGCCTACGGCTTCGGCAGCGGCCTCACAAAGGGAGCCGACCATCATGCTGTGATGGTATGAACCCGGCGCTCTAATAATCAGCTCACGAAGCCCTGGGTGATTCAGGTTTGCCAGCTCAAGCAGCTTAATGTCGGTCGTGTATCCAAACACGGCTTCCACAACGGGGAGCACGGCCGAAACCACGATGCCCGAGGCAATTCCGCCCGCAAGGCCCATCCCCATTCGCCCGATCGACGACAATTCAAAGAATTCGCCGGAAATCAGCAGGAACGCCATGATCGACGCCATGTTCACCGCGCCAATCAGGAGTCCCGACCACAACAAGGCCATGCGGTTTCGAACCTGACGGGCCGCCATGGCTCCGACAAATCCGCCAATCGCGGCGTAGGTTGCGAAAAAGAAGGAATTCCCCGTCATCAGGCCGACGAGTAGCGCAAATAAAACCGTGAAGATCGCGGCCTGTTCGCTGTTCAGAACCAGACGTATCAGCATGCCCGAAGCTGCCACCGGAATGGCAAAATACCATGCTTCAGCCGGAATACTTGTAATGGTTTCCGATAGAACTTGACCAAGCATCACGCCGACTCGACTCAACGCCAGCAGAGAAAGCAGGGCGGACGCCATGAACACGATGTCTCGGGCGTTCAGGCGAAATGTGCTCAAGCTTCGTCGACCAAAAACAAAGAGCGTCACCATGGCCAGCAGGGTGAACAACACCACGCCAGCAACCACCTGCCCACGACTCAAAAAAGTGCTTTCATCCAACATCGCCTCGATGATTCGACGATGGCGTTCAGTAACGACTTCTCCTCGATTCAGCAGGGTCTGACCGCGACGCATCTCTTCGCGAACGAATTGATCGTCGACACTTGCGACGGCAGCTTCACGTTTTTGAACGGTGATGTCGGGATTGATGAAGGTGTTGGGTTGAATGACCGAGTTCGCAGTGGAAAGAATTGCCGTTCGCAACTCTCGATCGCCAACCGCAGACAGGCGCCGAGCGCCAGCTTCTTCAACGAGCGCGGGGACTCGCTCCATCGTCACAAATCGAGACTCGATGTCTGAAACCAGATACTCGATCAGAACCTTTTCTCCGCGCATTCTGCGAAGGAAAATCCCTCGTTCTTGCTCGTCTTCCAAGGTACGTCGCCGCACCACGATGATATTTGTCATCACTTGCCCGACGATGTCGGCAAGCAGGACCTCGGCGTCTTCTTGAAACCCCTGACGCGCAAACGTGTCAAAATCTGAGTCTCGAACCGCGACGCCAAGCAGCGCATCAAAAACGTCCTTTCTGCGTTCTCTGGCAAATTGCAGGCGCGACGTGACGTCGAGGGACTCAAGCAACGCCGCAGACCGCGCGCTCAAGGGCATCTCATCCACAATCCGGAGTCGTTCTGGGTTCTTACGAACCAGCTCCTCTCGGGCATGCGCGATGAGTTCAGAGCGCATTTCGGAAAACGACGATCCCAGCCGGTCACGCAACTGCGCGCCCAGTCCTTCCTGCCAATCAAAAACCGCTGGAACTTCGCTCGCAGCGAGGTCCCTCTTGCGTTTGGATTGAACAACGTCTTTCTGGATAAAAGTGAATTCGCGGGTCACCAACACTTCAAACGGAGAAGGTTCCCCGATGACCAGCGCGCGCAACGAATCATCCCGTTGGTGGGTGTCGACGGTGACCATGAACACCACGGCACCGATGAACGCAAAAAAGAGCAGGAGCTGCGCGCCCACGCCGTTGATTGCTGCGTCCACGACCGTTTTCCGGGTACGATCGACCCGTGAAAAAACGTTCTTGCTCTTGTTGTGGTTGCTCTTGGCCATTGACCTTCCAGCTGGGACAAAGTCGTCATCGACGCCGTCATCAGCTTGCCGCGCAGGCATGTTACATGTTCTGAGGCAGAACTACACCGTCTAGGTATACTCACCTTCGTAGGCGCGCTCGTAGGCACTCACGATTTTCTGAACCACAGGGTGGCGAACCACGTCGGTGGCTTCGAAATGAACGGCCTGAATCCCAGGGATATCCTTCAAAATTCCCAGCGCTTCGACAAGCCCGCTGCCCTGATGGCGCGGCAAATCGATCTGCGTAATATCACCCGTGATGACTGCCTTAGAGCCAAACCCGATGCGGGTCAAAAGCATTTTCATCTGCTCATTCGTCGCATTTTGAGCTTCATCCAAAATGATAAAGGCATCGTTTAAGGTTCTACCGCGCATGAACGCCAGTGGAGCCACCTCAACCATTCCTTTCTGAAGCATATTCTGCGCACGCTCGGTATCGAGCATGTCGTGAATAGCGTCCCAGAGTGGCCGCAAATAGGGATCGATTTTCTCTTGCAGGTCGCCCGGCAAAAAGCCCAAACGCTCGCCAGCCTCGACAGCAGGGCGAGTCAAAATGATGCGTTTGACCTGTTTATCCATCAGCGCTTGAAGTGCCATGGCCATCGCCAGAAACGTCTTTCCGGTGCCCGCCGGGCCCACCCCAAAAACAACGTCGTTGCGACGAATCGCCTCGACGTAGATTTTTTGGTTGATGCCTTTGGGCGCGATGACACGGTTCTTTGAAGTGACAAAGACAGTATCAAGAAAGATGTCTGTCAGCTTGGCGCTTGGGTCTTTGCCCATGATCTCGATGGCTCGGACCACGTCAGCAGGGGTCACAGCAAACCCTTTTCTCGCAAGAGCATAGAGCTGCAAGAGCGCCAATTCCGTGATTCTCGCGGCAACGGACTCCCCTTTGACCATCAAAGTCCCATCGCGCGCACCGATCGAGACGTCGAGCGAGCGTTCGATCAACTTCAGGTGTTCGTCGCGCTGGCCGGTGACCACTCGGGCCACATCGGATTCCTCAAACTCAACTTGAATGGAAATATCGTTCACTGTTGCTCATCGAAAATTAGCGCATCTTCTTGGGACACACTGGGATTGGTCTGAGTTCGCGGGCCTTCCAATTTGAAGCCTTCGCCAAACCGTTGATACCGATAGATGCTTGATGCGGGATAATCAAGATCGGACGGCTCAAGAAGACCCTCCTCAACAAGAACGTCCAGCGTGACAGGAAATTTCTCGTTCAATGATTCATAGACTCGCAACGCCTGATCAAGCCGCTGCATTTGCGCGTCCACAAGATAGGGTTCCAGCGCGTTTCGCTGGCCCGGCTCGGGAGCGACAAAAAGGTCGGTGTTCTTGTAGGTGACATAGCTCCAAGCCCCAAGGGCCAAGACCATCAAGATTTGAAGAAAGGTCACCACATGGTGCACAACCACAGCGCCCACGCCTTTTGACGACTTGTTTGCCACCTCATCTGGAGTAAACAGAAGCTCCGAATTATCCCGGATGATCGGAAGGTCATCCGGCATTTCGATCGGCATCGAGATAGGTGTTGGCAGCTTTTTACGACTCATTTCCGACCTCCCGTGCCCACTTGAACCGGGTCAATGCCGCGCACCACGGCACCAAGCACGATCGCGCACGTGAGGGTCACCATCATCCACCCGACGCTCGATGTGCCCCCCCAATTATCGGAGAGGAGCTCGGATGCGGGTCGAATCAGGCCAAGGGGAAAGAGCGCCAGGAGCAATCCCAACACAAACGAGACGCCGATCGCGAAGCCGCTCAAACTGCGTCCGGCGAGGTGATGTCCGGTTCCGGGTGCAACCAGGGATGAAATCCTTCGCAATCCACTTTGAAATCGCAGCCGCCCCCCGAGAACGCGCTCGTTGTACACCCGAGCCTGATAATCCATTCCAGCTCCGGTCACGAAGGTCCTGTAGCAGGGAAGGCACAGGTGATGGGCGCCCGTCGTCTTGTCATCCCGAGGGTCACGCGCCAAACCGCAACGTGGGCACGGCGTGCTCATTCTTGCTCGCAACCTCACGAAACCACCCAGAAGGACAAAAATGAACCCGATCAGCCCGATTGGCGTTGCCAACTCAAGCGCTATGTCCTTGCCCGCGAGCACTTTCCAGTAGGGCAAAATAACGCTGCGTTGTTCGCGTGGTGTGGAGAGGTGGTAGTTCCAGAAGGTAGAGACCGGCAGACCGGGGGCCATCAGAAATGAATTCACATCTCGACGCTCGTACGTGAGAAACTGAGCAACTTGCTCCAAATTGCGAGCCGTGGCCGCGCTCAAAGACGCAGACGCGGCATCGAAATCATCGTCCATCTGGTGGGCTCTCATCAGATTGAAAGCAGGGGCAGCCTCCGATTTCATCCCGGTTTGCGCCTTCTCAAGCCAAAGAATCGCCTTCTTGGGATGCCCAAGAGCCAACTCCGCCGCGCCTGCCAGATTCTCGACATACGATTGAAGGTCCGCAGGCCAAGTCCGTGATGAGACTTCCTCGATCACCCGTTTATGGCCCGCTGGATTGCCTTTTCGGAACTCAGCGAGCAATTCAGTGAAAAGAATGTAGCGATCTTCAGGAGCCGCTTGCTGACGAGCGTGCAGGTCTTCGACACACCCAGCATCACATGCCACGTATTGCGCCGCGACCAACGCCTGTGTTGGACTTCCCGAATAGCTGGCCAGATTATCCGCCAGTTTGTCGACAAAAGGCAGGCTGCCAATCAGCGCAAAGAGCGCCAGACTCACCAACCGTTCATTCCATCGCTGTGTGACAGAAACGACCAACGCCAAGGCAAGCAATACAGCCAGTGGAGACTTGAGCAAGACGCCAGGAACCAGCACCACTGCCAGGAGCAACACAACGGTTTGATTGCTTGAGAACCCTTTCGGCAACACGCGCGCCAGATCGTAGGCCACGATCCCAAATTGACGAACGGTTTGGGCGATCAAGAAAGAAAAGCTCGCGGCGAGCAGGGCCAATACCCCGTAGATCAGCCATTTTAGCGACCATGGGAATCGAGTGTCCGGCCATTTCCATGCGACCTTGAACCCTTTTGAAGCCGCAGCGACATATCTCGGAAACGCGGCGATATCGCGATCCATGAGGTATCTGGAGTGCGCAAAATAGGGGTAGGGGAGGTCAGGAGCCAGTCTTTGCGCCGCCAGGAACATGTCATGCCCTGCCGCCGCATCCTTTTGCTGCAGCGCCATCGCCATCACGCCTGTCGCCTTGGTCGTCTGATTCACACGCCCCACGCTTCGGCCGTCATGCTCCAGAGCCTTGAGCTCATCTAAGCCCGGCTTGCCTTTCTGCAGCACCCGCTTCCATAGCTGCCAGTGCACCTGAAGGTTAACCTCTGCAACGGTTGATTTTGGCACAGGACTGTCATCGACGGCTCGACCTTCCGTGTTGGCATGATTAAGTAATTCTTCCAAACTGGCGTCTCGCTGAGCGAGCGCTGGCATCGAAAAAACAAATAGCGCGAAAAGCGTGAGCCAAAAGGGCGCAACGCTAAAACGGCCGGGGATGTGCAAATACATCTTCAAGGCACAATGTCCGGTTCTATAAGGGGAGTACGTCCGCGAGGATTCTAGTTCGCCAAGCCCCACCTGTTCAAGTTGTATTGGAGGAAGATATGGAAATCCCAGAACAAGCCCTCAAAAGAGCCCATCGCGTTTCGACCGATGCGGCTGCGTTGGGATTCGATTGGCCCGAGGCTGTCGAAGCGCTCAAAAAGGTGCGCGAAGAGACCGACGAGCTGAAAGAGGCCCTCGAGTGCGGCATTGGCATTCTGGATGAGTTGGGGGACTTGCTCTTTTCGGTCGTCAATGTTGCCCGAAAATGCGGTGTGGACCCCGAAACGGCGTTGAACACCACGACCTCCAAATTCGAGCGACGTTTTTCTTTCGTCCTTCAAGAACTCAAGAGGCAAGGCATCGATCAGCAAGAAGCCACGCTCGAAATCATGGATTCACTGTGGAATGAGGCCAAACGTCGCGAACGGGCTGGAGAGGCATTCAGTTGAAATCCGACGGATGTTTGGGTATCTCCTTGGGGGTAATTACGCGCGTTCGCGCCCAATCTGAGTGAGTGATTCATGAAATTTCGTTTGTTGGTGGCTTCGGCACTTCTCCTTGCTGCTTGCTCGGATGATAAAGTCGAACCCAAATTGAAAGTAGAAGGGGACGAGTGTCAGGTCGATTCCGAGTGTCAAGCGGGACTGCTTTGCCGAGACCTTGTCTGCGTCGCATCGACCACTGTCGATTGTGGTGACATGTGCGTTGATTCGCCCGACGCCACGAATAATGTGGCCAACAACAACGTGATCGTCGACGAAGATTACTTCATCTCATACCTTTTGAAGGACTCGATCGACTCGACGGTCAGCCTCAAATTATACGACACCAAGACGTTGGAGACCGTGACCGTTAACCCTCCTGACGTCGAATGCCTCCGTGGCTGCTGGCTAAACGAGTCCCTGACCAAGTTCTACTCGCTCGCGACCAACGTCACGACGCCTGGCACCTTCGACCTTCTTGTTTTTGCCGTGGATGCGGACAAGAAAGCCACCGGAACGAGCACGGTTGTAGCGCAGGGAGTCCGAGGGGTTGAATTGATCAACGACGGATTCCTTTACGTTCGGGCAACGGGCATGGACAATATCGCCTATTACCTGGACCAGACGGGAACTGAGATCGAAATCGGCGTGGTGGGCGGAGTCGCCACCACTGAAGGCGATGCGTTTGTAAGCCCAGTCGCTCAGACCGCCGTCGTCTACAACGCAAGTCTTCAGACCCTTGACGTGTCAGTGGCGCCCCTGGGAACACCGGTGACTGCAGCAGATATGATTTACACGCTCAATTCCGAAAATTATCAGGAAGTATCGGGCAGCTATTTTGGTGGAAACGTTCCGTCCGCAATCTCGAAAGACGGAAAATATCTGGCTATTTTGACCACCAAGGCTCCCTTGGACACCAACGCATGCACCGATGCGTCGCAATGCACTGGAGTTGGCGAACGATGTGGTCGATTCGGGCGCTGCTCCTCAATTCAGCTCGCCGTTCATTTCATCGATCTGACCAAAACCGATAATCTTGGTGAGCCATGCAGCGGCGACGACGCCTGCGGTCCGGTTCATGTCTGCGACATCCCGTCGGACACCCAGTTGGACAAGGCTATTTGTGCACCTCGGCGCGTGATCCTTGGACTTCCTGGTCAGCAACAGCAGGGTAATCCTCCTCGAAGCGGCTGCGACCTTACCGCGGGTTCGGACGACCTGTTTTACACCGACGTTCGAAGCCCACTTACCTTTGCAGCAGACGGAAGCCTCTATTTTGTGGCCTCGCGTGATTGTGGCGAACTCAACATGCCCGATGCAGACATTCTGCGGTTGACCCCAACGGCCAGCACCCACGAAGTCGTGTTCGGCAACGACGGCAAGAACTTCGATGACGCCAAGTGTTACAACGCGGCAGAGCAGAAACCCGATGACCAGAACTGCATTCTGTACATTGACTCCACTGTCCTTTCGCCTGGCGGAAATCAGTTGGCGTTCACTGCAACCAACCCTCAGGTGGTTGAACCAAGCCTGGCTGACTCGACCCTCGATATCTGGCGAGTCGATCGCGACGGGCAGAACCGTTCGTGGGTGGGCGGCAACACAGAGCTTCGCTCCGCAAGCGCGTTGAGAGTTCATCCGCGCTGAAGTTTCCACGATTTAACCCTCGTCACCTTGCGACGAGGCGTGGAATCTTGTTATGAACCGGCCATTCTGACTCTTTAACCTCGACCAACGAGGACCGTCACATGACCGGTTTCACCCGATACGCGCGGCAATACGCCGCCATTATCATACTCCTTATCTTCGTATCGATCCTTGGGATCACCACTGGGGGCGACGTCGACAAGATGCAGGCCTCGGTCAACGATGCCCTTGGCGGCGTCGTTGGCTGGTTGGCGACGGTCATCTTTTTCGAAGTGCCCGGCATCAATATGCCGCTGGTGGTGCTCGTATTGGTTCTGGGGGCGGTTTTCTTCACATTCCGCTTTGCGTTCATCAACGTGCGCGGCGTGCTTCATGCGATGCAAATCGTTCGTGGAATCTACGACGATCCCGAAGCCGAAGGCGAAGTCAGCCATTTTCAGGCGTTAAGCTCAGCACTCTCAGCGACGGTTGGTCTGGGAAATATTGCCGGTGTGGCGATCGCGGTTTCTGTCGGCGGGCCCGGGGCGGTCTTTTGGATGATGGCCGCGGCCTTTTTTGGAATGACCTCAAAATTTGCCGAGTGCACGCTTGGGCAGATGTATCGTCAGGTTGACGATGACGGCCACGTCGTAGGTGGCCCCATGGTCTATTTGCGAGACGGCCTCGCCGAACTGGGCTTCCGACGACTGGGCGTGGTGCTTTCCACGACCTTTGCCGTGCTGTGCATCTTGGGGTCGTTCGGTGGTGGGAACATGTTTCAGGCCAACCAGAGCTTCCTCGCCGTGGCAGGCCTGATCCCGGCACTTGGCGGAGGTCATGCCGAGGGAAGCGTGACGATCTACGCGCCAAAACAAGACGAAATCTCTTACAAGAAACACCTCGTTCGTTTCATGACCGAAGACGGCCATGCCTTTCAACCCATTGCGCCTCTGGAAATCTCGGCGACTCAATGGAGTGATTACGACGGCATGTGGTCTTACAAGGTTCCCGTCCGCGCGAAAGAAGTTGGACCGGAGCTGAACGTCGCGGATGGAGGTATCACCAAGGTTGAATTTGGTATCGTCAAGGGGCGTGAGGTCAAATGGACGACACCAGACGGCTACAAAGCCAAGAACTCAGACGCGCTTCATGGCGGTTCGGGACATCTTGGCTGGCTGTACGGGCTTTTCCTCGCCGTGTTGGTAGGCGTGGTCATTGTTGGTGGCATCAAACGCATCGGCGCGGTGGCCGATAAGATCGTGCCCTTTATGTGTGTTTTGTACGTGATGTGCGGAATGGTGATCTTGGCCATTAACATGTCCGAAATCCCTCATGCCGTCACGTTGATCGTGACCGAGGCGTTTTCACCCTCCGCCGCATATGGCGGTGCTTTGGGTGTGTTCATCACAGGTGTCAGAAGGGCGGCGTTTTCAAATGAGGCCGGCGTGGGATCTGCAGCGATTGCGCACGCAGCTGCTCGTACCAAATATCCTGTCCGTGAAGGATTGGTCGCGCTGCTTGAGCCTTTTATCGACACCATCGTCATTTGTTTCATGACGGGCATCGTCGTCGTCATCACCGGCGTTTACGCGGACCCCGCAACCGCTGGTCTTGAAGGCGTTGAACTGACTGCTGCGGCGTTCGAGCAGTCCCTGTCGAGCTGGGCAAGCCTGATTCTGTCGGTCTCGGTGATTCTCTTCGCGTTCTCGACGATGATCTCGTGGAGCTATTACGGCGAGCGCTGCTGGTCGTTCCTCTTTGGGAAAGAACAAACTCAACCCTACCGATACCTTTTCTGCTTCTTTGTGTGGCTTGGCTGCGTATCGAGCCTTCAGAACGTCCTGGATTTCTCGGATCTGATGATCCTTTCTATGGCGTTCCCAAATATTATTGGCGCGGTGATGCTGAGCGGCAAGATCAAGCGGGCGCTAGACGACTACATGAACACGCTCAACACCACTGGTTTTAAGCGCTTCAAGTAGCGTCAGAGCCGGAATATCCACGCGATATTGAACCCGACATTCGAGTAAATCGGATAGTTTTGCAGGTCGGAAAATGGAGCGTGGATGTCAGCAAAAACCCCTACAGCTAAATTTCGATCGATTCGGTAGTCGACGCCAAAGCCGAGTCGCGCCCCGGCGGCGACCTGGTTGGTCGAATTCTCCAAGAGGGGAGAGTTCAAATAGGCCACGCCCGACACCGAGACCCACGGTACATACGTAAAAACGTCGATATTGTAGCGAAGGCCAAGCGCTGCCGAACTCACCAGCTGAGCGGAGATTTCGCGCTCGTCATCGGCGAAATGATAGGAGCCGGTCCCATCCACAATGGCGGCCCAATAGTCTGAAAACGCCCATTCAAATCCAATTTGCGCTCCCACACCCCAGAGCCCTTCTGCACCAAGGTCATTCAGGTCTGAAAACGTGGGCGCAAGCCGGAGTCGACCCTCGGCCGCGGCGGCCCCATGAGGGATCGAGACGACTAAGAGCGAGATTGTCATAAGAATTAGTGCTACGGCACTGCGCTGGTTCATTGGTTGACACCTTTGGGGGCCGTCATTATAGTCCCGCGACTCTCGCGAGCGGCGGGCCGCATCAAATCTAGCGGTCCGCGATGTTAAGGAGCCGAACGATGGCCATCAAGATCAAAAAGAAATCCCCTGACTCTCCGTCCGACTTTGAAGACGGCGACGAGTTGGAATCCCAAGAATACGGCGCCCCTGAACTTGTGGACGACCACGAAGATATCAACGTGGTTATTCCCGATTATGTTCAGAGAAAGGCGAGCGCACTTGAGGATCCCAAAAAGATCGTCGGAATCGCCGTTGGAGCGGTCGTTGTCATCCTTGCAGTCTACTACGGGATTCAATTCCTAGAGGCTCAAAAGGTCGATAATTCTGCTCAACTGAACGATGCGTTTTCTGCCCAGTGGAAGTACACCGAGGATGGCCCTGAAGTTAAGGCGCTGTCTCAGCGTGAGACTCCCATCAAGTTCGATACTTTTCCTGACGCCAAAACAAAAGCTGAGGCCGTCTTGGCTGCCTCCAGCGCTGCCGTCCCCAAAGTGACCGGCGGCCTGGTCGGGCCCGCGAAACTCCTGGAAGCCGGCGCATCGATGGAACTTCAGAAGTTCGACGAAGCGATCGCCCTTTACACCGAGGTTCTTGCGTCATCGAAAGACACGTATGCTTTGGTGCCAGCTCGACAGGGTCTTTCGGACGCCTATGCAGCGAAAAAAGAGTGGGACAAAGCCATTGAACAGGTCGACCTTATCGCGGTTCTCGACCCCGCACTCGCGAAGTCGATGAAGTTCCGAAAGGGACGACTCCTTGAGAGCGCCGGCAAGCCAAAGGACGCCAAAGTCCTCTATCACGAGATCATCGAGAACGATCCTGAGACGCCCTTCAAGTCCGAAATCGAACGTCGTTTGGCTACACTCTGATGCGCTGGGTTGTTCTCACAGCACTCCTCGTCACAGGATGTGCCCCTTGGGGTCCTGCTTCCAAGGCGTTTGATACGACGCCCGAAGCGCCTGTCCCCGAATTCGTTCACGAATGGGACGCACAGGTCGACCAGATCGAGTATTTCGGCACCAAGCCTGTTCAGTTGGCAACTCCTGGGCATTTGGAACTGTCGGATGAACTCGCCGTGGGAAACTCCCGTGGGGACGTCTTCAAATTTCAAGCCGCCAATGGCAGCGAATTATGGCGCGCGAAAGTCGACGGGCCTGTCTCGACAAAACCCACCTCAGGCGCTGGCAACCTCTTTGTCGGCACCGCACGCGGCGAATTTGTTGCTTTTGACCTGCACTCCGGTGAACGCGTCTGGGAACTACGCTTGGGCAACTCCGTTGATTCGCCGGCCACAGAATCTGATGGCCGCGTATTTGTCGTCGATGCCGCAGATACGCTCTACGCCGTGGATGCGGCAACGGGTGAAGAACTTTGGCGATATCAGGCTCCCACCCCAGAATATTTTACCGTTGAAGGGTCTCCAAGACCGGTAGTCAAAGACGGCGAAGTCTTTGTTGGCGCATCAGACGGCGTGCTGCGGGCTTTTGTTGAAGCCACTGGCGAGCTGATTTGGTCGGTTGACCTGCGCGCTGGCGCACAGCAATTCACTGACATCGATCGCGAAGTCGTGATCGACCAAGATGTTGTTTACGCGGCCTCGTTTTCAGGCGGCCTCTTCGCCGTCGACCGCTTATCAGGAGAGATCCTGTGGCGACACGCAGCAGCCTCGATTCAAGACTTCGCGGTGTACGAGGGAATGATTTACGCCACGTCCGCCACAGGACGCGCGTTTGCGGTCTCCACCGAATCTGGGGAACCGATCTGGGGCTTCAAGTTCCAGTTGGTCGTCCCTACAAGTCTCACTGTTTACGGCCCGTATTTGGTCATCCCGACCGACGGCCCCCTCTATGTACTTGACCGGCGCACTGGATATCCACTTCGAAAGATGTTGGGTATGGCCGGCATCACGAGTGACATCGAGTTTGGCGGCAACCGCGCGTATTTGCTCTCAGATCGCGGTCAGGTTTCGTCGTTCAAATTGGGCTGGTAAGCCTTTCGTTTGACATTACGTGGGAAGGGGTCTAAAAACCGCGCTCCGCATGTTGCGGACACACGCTTCGCCCCCGGTCGTATGACCACGCTCCTCTGTTTAATCACGAGCGTAGAGGGGTATTGAAGGAGGCAAAATGAAAGGTCTTATTGGGAAGAAAGTTGGAATGACGCAGTTCTTCGATCCACTTGGAAACCGCATTGTGGTTACCGTAGTGCACGTCGACGGAAACGTGGTCGTTCAGAAAAAGAGCGAAGCCGGAACAGACGGATATGCCGCTGTGAAACTTGGCTACGGCTCGGTTCACAAGAGCGAGAAAGAAGGCACTGAGCCACGTTGGCGCTTGAGCCGTCCAGAAGTGGGCGTCTTCGCGAAAGCAGGCATCGCTGAGCCTCGCAAACACGTTTTTGAAATCCGACTCCGCGAGCAGGACCTTGCTGACTACGAAGTCGGCCAGGAATTGACGTCAGAGTTCTTCAAGGTCGGCGAATGGGTTGATGCCACTGGCACCACCAAAGGTCGCGGATTCACCGGTGTTATGAAGCGTCACAACTTTGCCGGCGGTAAAGCCAGCCACGGTGTGCATGAATTCTACCGCCACGGTGGTTCGATTGGTTGTTCGGCTTACCCAGCACGCGTGTTCAAGGGCAAGAAGATGGCCGGTCAGTACGGTAATGAGCGCGTCACCATTCAGAATCTTTCGATCGTGGGCGTACTTCCAGAAGACGGCTGCGTTCTGGTGAAGGGTGCGATTCCTGGACCAAACGGCGGCGTTGTGTTGCTTCGTTCGGCAACCAAGAAAACTCACAACTAAAAACCCGTCTGCACGAGTTCCAAGGCCACCTTCAAGGTGGCCTTTCTTTTGTCCGCGCGCTAACTTGAATCCTGCATTTTGATACAGGACCGCGATAATGGCGTCAGATAAGCTGCGCAAATATCTAGCGTACTATCAGAAAGTTCTCAGGGAAGACCCCGAGAATATCGAGGCTCGGCTGCGTCTTGCTGCCATCTTTCGGGAAATGGGCCGTAAGAACCACGCCGTCGAAGAATACTCGACAGCCTCAAAGCTGCTCGCGCGAGTAGGCTTGCCACTCGAGGCGATCGCAGCGTGCAAAGCCGTCCTCGAACTCGACCACACGCAAACCGAAAGTCAGTTTTTCCTGGCGCGCTTATACGCTCAGGTTCCTGCTTCCGGTGCCCGCATCGCCCAGCCCTTGGCGGGCCCTCAGCCAACACAAAGTGCCAGCGTCAGTGTGCCGCGCTCGATGCAGGATTTCGAGAGCGACGAATTAGATAACGCCGTCTCCATGATCGACCTTGTTCAACCCAAGAAGGAATTGGACGCCGACACGCGAACCGTCGATGTCCTGGAGACCGTGTGGAATCGCCAAGAAGAGAAAACTCGCCAGACTCCAATAGAAGGCCTGATCGGCGTTCGTGATACCCTCGAAGAGCAGACGGATTCGATGGATTTTGACATCCACGAAATCACAGGGGTGCTCGAGGATCGCGATATGACGATGGAAATCGACCCCATCCACCGCGATCCCGAACTTTACGCGACCGTCGATCTCATGCCCGACGATATCTTGGAGTCGTTCGATGCTCCCAGGGAGCGTCAAGACACCATTCGGGTCGATTCACAGCACCCAGACCTTACCAAGACGGCCGAGCAAACCGAGACCATACGCTTGGGTGTTTTTGACATGGCAAGCTTGGAGCTCGGCGACGAAGAATTCGACCTCCCCGATCTCGAAGACTTCGAGGTCAGTGACGCGGACGAAGGTTTTCAACCTACCGACACAGCGGTCGTGAATGTCTCAAGGCAGGGACTCCCGGAGATCCCTCTGTTCTCGCGTCTTTCGCAGCGCGCATTCATGGGCATTCTGCAAGCAATCGAGATCCGTCACTTCCAAGCCAGTGACGTGATCTTGTCGCCCGATGACTCGCGGCGAAGTCTTTTTGTGATCGTTCGAGGCCAAACTCGCGTCTGGCGGACCGTGGAATCCAGTGAGGTCGACCTCGCTGAGATGGGGGAGGGCGAGTTTTTTGGTGAATTCCGGCTTCTCACAGGACGCGATGGCATGGCCACCGTGTCGGCCAGAACCGATGTCGAAGTCTTTGAGCTTTCCGAGAGTGATATCGCCGTGATCGGCGAGGCCAACCCAGAAGTCTGGGATGTGCTTTGGGATTTCTACTTCAAACGAATGCTCAACAACTTGCTCGCGAGCCAACCGATGTTTCGACGACTCGAGGCTGCAGACCGAGCAGCCTTAGCCGGAGCGTTCGTTCAAGTCGAAGTCCTCCAAGGCGAGTATCTGTTGAAGACAGGCGACCCCTGCGATCATCTCTATTTGGTGATGGCCGGTGAAGTGACCGCAGAAAGGGATCTTGGCGGGCTGGTTCAAACGCTGGCAGAAATGCGAGAGGGAGAGTTTTTTGGGGTCGCCTCGACTTTGGCAGAAGAACCCTATCCCGCAAATGTCCGGGCGCTACGAGATACCGTGCTCTACGCACTGCCGTCGGAACACTTTCGCAAGATCGTCGACGATCACGTCGAAGTTGCACGCGCTGTGCATCGAGAAATGCGCAAACGCCGTGCCTTGAACTCTCAGTTTTCAAGCGGTGTGACGAATTATGCCGAACTTGGAATCGCAAAGGACCCGGACAGCTAGCCGGCGTTTTCAGCCAGCATCTCGACCTTCTTGTGGCCCGCATAGAACATCACGGCACCATACATTTCATGATGGATCGCCTCGACACCACTGTTATTGAGCTCCTCCACCAAGAAGCGTCCTGATCTAAGCATCGGATACACACCGTATTGCTCAAACCGATCCAAGGCCGCGTCAGCGGTGCCTTCTTGACCACGAATCAAGGCCGATCCGGAAATCACCGATTCTGGCTTTGCGACCCTCAGCCATTCAGAAACGACTTTTTGACGTTCTACGAAGGTGTGCAGACCGTTCACGCTTTGTACGCCGTCCACACTGTTGTCTCGAAGCGGCAGTCGACTCAGGTCAGCCCTAAGGAGCAAAAACGGCACCCCGTGTTCCTCAAGTCTCGCCTTGGCCTTTCGCAACATCTTCCATGACGAGTCTACGCCCAGCACCGCGATGTCGTGGTAGGGAGCCAAGACCTTGTCGATGACAATTCCAGTGGCGATTGGAGCCTTCAGCAAAACCCCGCCATTTGCCCGACCCACCGCGCGGTTCTCCTGATCGATGTAGCGAAGAGGGGAACAATGCCAAATGCCGACGCTCATCACTGGAGCAACGACGTCGTACACACCGGCAATCAAGTCGAAGAGTGTCTCCGTTCGGTATTGTCCGGGCTGTACGGAGCGCTGTTGAGGCATCATGTCGATGATGCCATCGACGATAGGAAATCGCGAATCACACGACTCACACTTGAGTTCGGGCCGTTTTCCCGCCCCCAGATTGAGTTCGTGCCCGCCACAGGTGGGGCAAGCGAGTAACTCGAGAAAGCGGCGTGAAATCATGGTGTGGCACAGTTGCTAGAGAGGATCTCATTAAGTTCTGCTTTGCGTCGGTCGTCGACCGCGCCTCGCAATGCGAGCAGTTTTTTGACTGCAGTGCAACGATACGGTGCGACTTGAACCACTTTATTCAGGTAGCGCGCTGCGGCCGCCGAATCTGGACTGCGTCGTTTGAGATAGTAGTCCGCAAACACTTCGTTCAGTTCGGGGTCATCTGAATCGCCATCGTCTCGGCCGGTTTCGAGGCTTGAGATCACGCGAGGATGATCCCAACCATGCCGTGCGGCGAATGTCATCGCCCATTCGGCGTAAAGAGTTGAGAACCGCGCCCGCGCACCTGTCTGGGCCTTAAAGTCGCGCAATGCCTTCGGGAAGTTCTCGAACGCGTCATCGTAACGTCCCTGACGACGACGCAATTCGCCCAAATACAACC
The DNA here is from genome assembly GCA_964394615.1 of uncultured Bradymonadales bacterium. Lineage (GTDB taxonomy): Bacteria > Myxococcota_A > Bradymonadia > Bradymonadales > Bradymonadaceae > JBFFMO01. The sequence continues at coordinate 152,753 of CAYMYJ010000007.1, forward strand.
AGCCCCAACCGCTCCAAGATGGATGCACCAAGGTGTCCAAAAGGAGTGGACCCGCCTCGTCGTAGCGTTCGAGTCGAGCCAACGTGACCCCAAAGAACACGGTCGCTTCTCCGTCGCCTTGCGGCATGGACTGGGCGTTTTGTAGGTAGGCAGCGGCCTTGGAATACTCAGCGCGTTGGAACGCCAATCGCCCCTCAAGAAGGTTCAGCTCGAAAGTGGCCAAGTCTTTCCCTAACCAACGGTTGATCTCGGATTGAGCGGCATCAAGGTCGTGGGATTCCAGCGCGATTCGCGCACGTTCCAATCCGAAGCGGATATCTTCAGGTCGTTGTTTTGCGCCGGCTTCGATGATCTCTCTCGCCTCTTTATACTGGCCTTGGAGCCGACGAAGACGAGCCATCAGGAGCGCGCCCGCTGCAAAGGTGGGGTTGACCTTTCGGCCTTCCAAACACGCTTTTTCAGCGCTCGAACCGTTTCTTTCGAGCAGATAAACTTCACAAAGCAGAAATTGAAGGCGTTCATCGCTGCCGTCTGCCTTCAAAGCAGTGTTAACCGCAGAAACGGCTTCCTTTTCCTTAGCGGCACGAACGTCACGAGAATCGGCGGCCTTCATGGCGGCGATGGCGTAAACGGCTTGACCCAAAAGGGCTCTGTACGAATCAGGGTGAGCTTCGACGACTTTCTTGATGTCGTATCCAGCCTCTTCGCTCTTTAACGTCCCTGCCACATAAAGCATCGCCAACTCCGCAGCCTTTGCGGTGGAGTCTTGGTCCTGGGCACTCTTGAATGCCGCTGCAGCCTCTACCGGACGTTGGAGGTCCAGGTAGCCGATGCCCAGCCACCAGTCTCGACCGGGAGTCCCTGGCGGAATCATCAGAAGGCGTTGGATGGCGGACTCGACCTGCGATACCCGCAAAAGGTATCGGGCTTCTATGACTTGAAGGGCAGGTGCATCGGCACCAGCCTTGGCAGCCTTGTCCAAATAGTCTTTGACCTCGTCGAATCGTGCCTCACCCAAGTAGTACTCAAGCAGCGGAACATAGAGGTCCCATCGATTCGAAAGCGTCCGCAACGCGTCGCGATAACGGTCTTCTGCGCGCTCACGGTCACCTGTTCTCGCCATCACATCGGCCAGCGAAATACTGGCTCGGGCTGCGTCCATGCCCGAAGCGTCATCTCGGACATCCCCTTCAAGCGCTTCCAGCAGAATTTTTTGCGCTTCCTTATCCTCAGCCTCGTTGTCATGCAGCAGCTCGGCGAGCGCCACACGGGCACGAACATGGGTCGGATGGGCGTCGATGATGGCTCGCAGCCCGGGAATGGCTTTTCGGTTGCCTTGTTTCGAGTCCACCAGCAACGGCAAAAATGCCTGTCGAACCGTAGGCGTCTCGATCGTCCGCATCGAGAGCACGGCCTTGGTGGCGCCCTCAATATCATCTGCTGCCAAATGGGCTATCACATCGACATCTTCGATATACGGATTGCCAGGGAACTGCTTGCGACCCTGAGACGACAAATTAAGCGCTTGGACCACATCACCTTTGCGCAAAGACTCAAGAATCGTCGCAGCAATGGTCGCCGGTTCTTTTGGTGGGGCGAGAGCGATACGCGCATCGACGCTTGGCGTCAGGGTCTCGCCAAATTCGTAATCCAAGACTGCTGCGACAAACGCCTCTTCTGAAGCGGCATGTTTACGGAGTTTGGGCCCGCGAGCGCCTGGCAGAGAAAAGCCTAGAAAACCACTCGAAGTCGCGGCCTGATGCAATTCGTCGAGCGCCTTAACGTAGCCCTCGTAAGTGTCTGCGCCTTGCAATGTCAGCGCAGAATCCATGTGAGCTTGGGTGTTCGACGAGTCGGATGCGCCTGACGCCCCCAACGCTCCAACAAGCCCCAAGATCAAAACGGCCAAGCCGATCACAACCACCACGGTCCGATTTCGCACCGCGGGCGCGCTGTTGGTGGGATGGTTGGATTGTGGCAACGCCGACAACTGCCCAAACCCCTGCTGTGCAGGAGGCGACTGGCCAAAACCTTGCTGTGCAGGAGGCGACTGGCCAAAACCTTGCTGTGCAGGAGGCGACTGGTTAAAACCTTGCTGAGCAGGCGGCTGGGCTTCTTGCGGTTCCGAAAACCGTTCCGGCGCGGCCTGGATCGGCGCGCTCGGAAAAGCCTGGGCCGCAATATCCTGATGCACAGGTCGTTTTGAAGAATACACGACCTCCGGCTCAGCGGACTGGTCGGGCAACTGGAGCTCGCCAGGCCGAGCAACGGCCCATTCGTCAGCGCCCGTCGAACGAATCTGCGGTGCCCCTTCGTGATCCCGGCGCAACGAATCTTCGTCAAAAAACGGCTCCGCCGGTGCATCCCATGAAGGCAAGTCATCCATATCCGCCGGTGCAGATGGATACTCCAGTCCTGCTTCTACGTGGACGGAAGGACTTGGCGTGCTTTGGACTTCGGGGGAGGGGAACCGATTTTCGTCGTTGCGGGGCAAATCCGGCAATTGAATCGCGGCGGTCTGATCGCTCGGCGACAAAAGGCCATCCGCGACGACCAAACCTACCGTGTGGTCTTCGGGCGACGCGTATTCATGATTTTGATTGTAGATAGGCTCAGCAGGAGCATTTGTCGGCAATCCCATCTTGGATAAAAGCTCTTCGAACGCCCCGTCGGATTGACCATCCGGCACGATCTGAAGCATCGACTCGTCGTTGGCGATTCCCGCTGTTTGGTACGCGTCCAACGCCGCATAACCGCCCTCGGAAATCCGCGGCAGCGGCCGCCGTCCTTGATCTTCATTCGAAGGACGACCCAAGAGAGTCTTTCGCGCCGGTGGAGCAAAGCCTGCAGGTTTGATCTCCGCATCAAAAGTCGAGGCGACCACATGAGTCGAATCGGTCTGATCGTCGGCGTCGAAACAAGCGCTTTCTGTTTTGGCGACCCGTGATTCCGGAGCGCCCAGCGCACGAGCTCGCTCGATCATCTTATGTGCGCGATCGCCTTCACCCACACCAGCCAGCAATTCAGCCAGCAAGAGCAGACCATCGATGTTGGTCGAATCTTCTTTGACCACCCCAACAGCTTCTGTAAGCCCCTCGCGTGAGCGACCCATCCGATGCAAGAGTCGGCCGAGCTCTAGCCTAAGTGAAATGGAGCTATCACGGGCCCGACTGCGACGCAGAAGGTCCAGCGCTAGATCTTGCGCACCTGTACTATTCCATTCTCTAGAACGGGCAAGGACACTGTCGAGCGATTGCGGCAAGGTCGCCACAAGTCGCTGTATTTCCGCGTAGGGGTCGAGTGACATCGTCCCAAGCTTGGGCAGGCGTAAAGGCTGGCAAACTAGCACATGCCACCTCGTACGGTAAAGCCATTCAAGCGTGCGAAAAGCACCTAAAATTTGACCAATGGCCAGCTCGGCATAATCTCGGACCTGGCACGGCTGCCGACTTTGTCCACGGAGGACGCCATGAATTCGAACTTAATCCTACTACTTGCAGCGTTTTCAGCCTCTTGCGCCGACGACGTTTCCCCATTGGGGCAGGGCGAAATCGCTCTGACATGGCAAATCTCTCCCCGTGGCTGCGCCGACGCAAATGTCACCAACGTCGTGGTTGGGATTCATGGACCTGAAACCCGCACCGAGATTTTTGAGTGCGATAGGGGCGAGGCCACACTCCTTGATCTCACCGCCGGCACATATTCCGTCTCGATCGAAGGGATCGACGAGGCCGGAATCGCTCGATTCACTTCGCCAGAGTCTCGCGTCACGGTGCACCCCGAACTCACGACTCCGAACCCTCACACGCGATTGGTGGCCAAGCCTTCCGAGGCCGTCGTGTCATGGCGGTTCGAGGACGGTAGAGTGTGCGGAGCCCATGGGCTGACCCAAATGAATATCTCGGCCTTCGACAAATTCGACTATCAGGTCGCGACGGTCGATGCAGACTGCAACGAAGCCTCCACGGCCTTGTCGGAAGTCTTTGCCGGCACGTATCTGATTCAAGTCACAGGTGTTGGAGACGACGGCGTCTGGATTGGCGACGGCACGATCAGCCTTCAGCGCGGTGAATCAGCGAAAATGGAAGTCGTCCTCAGTCCTGCTCTTTGAGTCGATGGAATGTCTGGTGCCTCGTCGTGGTTCGCGAAAGCTGATATAGCAATCGCGGCCAATTCGAGGAGGTACTCGTGTCCAGACAATCGACCTTTCGTGACGCTCTCACTTTTGACGATGTTTTGTTGGTACCGCACGCCAGTGCCGTGTTGCCGCATGAAGTCGACCTCCGGTCGCAACTGACCACCGACATTTTTCTGAACATCCCGCTGCTCTCATCGGCGATGGATTCAGTCACAGAATCGGCGACAGCGATCACCATGGCCCGCGAGGGCGGAATTGGGGTGATCCACAAGAACATGACGATCGAACAACAAGCGCGTGAAGTTCTGACGGTCAAAAAGGCCGAAACCGGCATCATTCTTGACCCCATTACAGTCAGCCCGACCCAGCCGCTTGTTGAGGCTTTGGCGCTGATGGAGAAACACCACATCAGCGGCGTCCCGGTCGTTGAGGGCGAACGTGCTGTCGGAATTCTGACCAACCGCGATGTGCGATTTGCTCAAGACCTTGCCGCACCCGTTTCGTCGCTCATGACTTGTCGACTGATTACGGCCACTGAAGACGTTGAGCCCGAAGAGGCGAAACGACTGATGCACGAAAACCGAATCGAAAAACTCATCATCCTGGACGATCAGGGCAAATTGCGTGGTCTGCTTACGATCAAAGATATCGTGAAACGCGAGCGCCATCCGAACTCCGCAAAAGACCCGCAAGAGCGACTCCTTGCTGCCGCCGCAATCGGAGTGGGCAATGACAGCGTGGAACGAGCAGACGCCTTGGTGTCCGCAGGCCTCGATGTGTTGGTCATCGACACCGCCCACGGCCATTCAGCCGGTGTTTTGACGGCTGTACGGGCCATTCGAGATCGCTTTCCAGACCTCCAGATTATTGCCGGCAATGTGGCAACGAAGGCTGGCTACATCGCCTTGGCCGATGCCGGTGCAAACGCGGTGAAGATCGGAATCGGGCCTGGGTCCATTTGCACCACTCGAATCGTGGCCGGAGTGGGCGTGCCACAGCTGACTGCAATTTTGGACTGCGCCGCTGAGGCCAACAAAAGAGGCATCCCAATCATCGCCGACGGTGGCATCAAGTTTTCTGGCGACGTCGTTAAAGCCATCGCCGCTGGGGCGCACTCTGTGATGATCGGAAGCCTCTTTGCCGGAACCGACGAAGCGCCCGGCGAAACGGTGATCTATCAGGGCCGCGCCTATAAAATGTATCGCGGCATGGGATCGCTCGGGGCCATGCGAGCCGGCTCATCCGACCGTTATTTTCAGGACGGCAGCCCAACCGAAAAGTTGGTACCAGAAGGCATCGAAGGCCGCGTGGCCTACCGCGGCGCCTTGTCAGCCAACGTCTTCCAACTCATGGGAGGATTGCGCAGTGGCATGGGATATGTCGGAGCCGCGAACATCGAAGAGCTTCGCACCGCCAGTGAATTCGTTAAAATTTCTTCTGCAGGCCTGCGCGAAAGCCATGTCCACGACGTGATCGTCACGCAAGAAGCCCCCAACTACAAGACGGTGTAAATCCATGTCCGAGCTATCCTCCGGCATTCTCATCCTCGATTACGGCTCTCAATACACTCTGCTCATCGCCCGCCGTATTCGGGAGATGGGCGTGTACAGCGAGGTATGGCCCTGCAACGACCCCAGAGTCGCTGACCTGAAAACCAACGACGCGATGGGACTCGTCTTGAGTGGTGGTCCCGCCAGCGTGAACGTCGAAGGTGCCCCAAAATTGGACGGTGGCATCCTGGAAATAGGCATTCCAATTTTGGGTGTTTGTTATGGAATGCAAGCGCTGACCCATGCCCTTGGCGGGCGAGTCGAAGCAGCTACGGTTCGAGAGTACGGCAGGGCAGAGGTCACGATCAACCAAGCGGTAGGCGTGTTCGCCGATTTTGAGGTCGGCGCCAAAACGACCGTCTGGATGAGTCATGGCGATTCCGTCGTTGAACCTCCAACCGGGTTTGAGATCGCTGCCGCGACCCATAACGGATTGATCGCGGCCATTGCAAACACGTCACGCAGGATCTATGGCGTGCAATTCCACCCAGAGGTCTCGCACACCAGTCATGGCGCACGCATGCTCGAAAATTTCGTGTTTACGGCGTGCCTGGCCAAACCCAACTGGAATATGCACGAATTCGTCGGCAGCTCAGTGGAGTCGATTCGAGAACGCATGGGAGCGGATGGACGCGTAATTTGTGGACTCTCCGGTGGAGTCGATTCGTCGGTGGTTGCGGCTCTTTTACATCGCGCCGTTCCTGAACGATTGACCTGTGTTCTGGTCGATAATGGCCTGTTGCGACACCGCGAAGTCGAGATGGTCCGCACTATTTTCGAAGACCATTTTGGGGTCGATCTTATCGTCGCGGAGGTCGCGGACGAGTTCCTGACCAAGCTCGCAGGCGTCACCGACCCTGAGCAGAAACGTAAAGTGATTGGTGAGACCTTCATTCGGGTTTTTGAACGAATCGCCAACGATATTCCAAACGCCCGCTTTCTGGCGCAAGGCACGCTTTATCCCGATGTCATTGAATCCATCAGCGTGCGAGGGCCCTCGGCCACGATCAAGTCCCACCACAACGTTGGAGGACTCCCTGAAGACCTGAATTTTGAATTGATTGAGCCGCTTCGCGAGCTTTTCAAAGACGAAGTCCGGATCCTTGGACGTGAATTGGGCCTACCAAACGAGATGGTCGATCGTCACCCATTTCCGGGGCCTGGCCTCGCGGTTCGAATCCTGGGCGAAATCACCCCGGCAAGAATTGCGGTGGTGCGTGCCGCAGACCATATTTTTATTGAAGCGTTACGTGAAGAAAACATCTACCACTCCGTATGGCAGGCGTTTGCGGTCCTTTTGCCCGTGAAAACCGTTGGCGTCATGGGCGACGAACGCACCTACGACGAGGTCATCGCTTTGCGCGCCGTAACCAGTCAGGACGGCATGACGGCGGATCGCGCAGATCTATCCATCGACTTCTTGGGCCGCGTGGCGAATCGAATCATCAACGAAGTTCGAGGCGTCAACCGAGTCGTGTACGACGTAACCAGCAAACCACCCGGAACGATCGAATGGGAGTGAAGGCGTTCATTATCGCGATGATTCTCTGCATCAGCCCTTCGGTGTTTGCACAGAAAACGGCCGTGCTCGTCACAGTTCGGGTTGCCGAAGATCCAGAGAACATCAGATTTTGGTGGCGAGACGACCAACCTGCACCAAGCGAAGAGATCACGGCGCTTCATGAAGCCCTTTCGACACGCGGGATTAAGGTCGTGGTCCCGGCCAACTTGTCAGGCATTTCCCGAATCGTGCGCCAGCCGTCCCTCACGGATTTGAGCGCCATGAATCTGGCCAAAGTGATGGGTGCAGACCAAGCCCTTGTCGGGGATTTAGTCATCTCAAACGCGGGACAACTCGGTCCACTTCAGCTCAGGGAAACTCATTTTGAACTCAACGTTCGAATTCTGAAATGGCCACAGGGTCTGATCGAGAGCCGCCCCCTACCGCTGCAGTCCGTGTCTGTGTTTTCGTCCACCGAGAATCGAAGGATCGCGGGAACCTATCTCGGCGACGTCGTTTCGACCTGGCTTGTGCAACCCAACGAATCCCTCGATGACGTTGGGTTTCCGAGCGGGCAAGAACCACGTCTCATCGTACCTCGGACCCTGGGAATGGCAGCCGTGGATGCCATCCGAAATCGACTGGCCTCGGGAGCCGCCAAGAAAGTCGTGGTCGCCTGGGTCTCCGACGCAGCCGTTGGTCTTGAACTCAATCCCGGAGCGACCGACACACGTCAGACCATTCGAACCTGGGTTGACGTGGCCCTAAGCACGCCCTTTGATGGGTTTAGCGCCGGCGTCATGCCAACACCTGAAGCCGATGGTTCCCTGCGATTGCAGGTCCAACGGACAATCACCCAGTGAACGAGGCCCCGATGGAGAAACCTCCAAAAAACGGCACGGGATTAAGCCCCGCGCAGCTTTGGCATTATTATCATCGTTACCCGTTCTTGCTGGCCAAAGCGTGCCTCTTTGGGTTGGCAATCGGGGCATTATTCTTCGTGATGAGGAGCGTAGAAGCGGTCTTGTTCCCACTTCTTGCCAGCCTTCTTGTTGCGTACCTTCTTGACCCGGCAGTCGACTGGTTCGAAGAGCGCAAAATCAGTCGTACTGTAGCGATCTCGATTTTTATGGTGGCTGGCCTCGTGACATCGGCGCTCTTCATCTTGGTTTTGTATCCCACGGTCGTACGGACCGCCGCCAAGATTGTTGACCGCTTGCCCCTATTGGCCGAGGTCCTTCAGTCTCAAACCTTGCCCTGGCTTCGCGAACGCGGCGTTGAAATCCCGCCGACGTTCTCGCTGGCGTTCGACGAGTATGGAGCGACTCTTCAAGAGCATCTTCCAAACCTCGTCCAAAAAATCACGGGATGGGTGGGTGGAATCGTGACCGGGGCAGGGGGCGTTGTTGCAAGCCTTCTCAACATCGTGATGATTCCTCTCTTCACGTTCTATTTCCTACGCGACTTTGATTTAATGACGGCGGCATTGCGCCAGTACATTCCTCTGGGCCGGCGGGAGGTGTTGCTCGACCGAGTTCAAAAATCCGATGTCGTCGTTGGCGCCTGGTTTCGCGGTCAAGTGGAGGTCGCAGGAATTCTCGCTGGCCTCTATGCCGCCGGCTTAGGTGGATTTTTTGGGTTTCTTGGCATCGGTTCCGTGACCGGCATCGCGATCGGCGTGCTGACGGGATTGCTGAACATTGTTCCCTATTTTGGCGTGCTGATTGGACTCATCCTGAGCACGCTGTTGGTGTTGATCGATTGGCACGGATGGATCGGGCCCATCGGCGTTGCAATTGTGTTCACCATCGTTCAGATCCTTGAGGGTTATGTCATCACCCCAAAAATTGTCGGCGAGAAGGTCGGGCTCTCCCCCGTAACGGTCATTATTGTGCTGCTCTTGGGCGGAGAACTCTTCGGTTTAACGGGGGTTCTTTTGGCAATTCCGGTAGCCGGCGTCATTCGAGTTTTGTTGCCTGATATATTGGCCGTCTACACCGCGTCGCCTTTCTACACGGGCAATTTGCCCTACGAACTCGTCACCGAAGGCGCATCGGTCAATGGATTGACTCCTGCCACCGAGCCCGACGTCGAAAAAAGCCCGGTTGTGGCCGAGAACGACTCATCAGAACCCCCTGTTTCCGACGATGAACCCACTCATGCCAAGCAGCAGGATCCAAGCTCACAGGCGGCCGAATCGCAAGAAGCGGCCTCACCGAAAAATCACGGGTCGAATCCGACGAGTGATTGACATACACTTGGCGCACTGGAACCATCCAATCTTCCCCCTGTCCGGGTTTGTCTAGATGTCCCAAGACGATCCTAAACAATCGCTTTCCGATAAAATCCGCCGCATGCTTGCCCGCGAATTCGAGTCATTGCCGCCCGACGCGGTTGCCGGCGTCCTTGCCAGCCTTGCCACCGAGCTCGTCATGCTCTCGGAAGCTGGCCTGAGCAACATGTCGGAAGTCGAGAATTCGGATTGGAACCGAGCCTTGGCGCCACTGCAGATCCGAATCGGTTCCGACAACACGGTTGAGGTTGAAGCGACTGGCCCCAAAGAAGTTCATGACATCATGAACCAACTTCTGAATGTTGGCGCAGTGATGCTTCAACTTGAAAAACCACCAGCGCTCAATTCGGCGATTGGTGTCCGTTTTTCGTTTCCGCCCCATCATCTGAATCTCTCCTGCACTGGACGCGTGGTTCACTCGTCGGCGAAAGGCACCGCGATTGAGTTAGCCCAGTTGGGGCGTGAAGACCGTGCGGCGATCGAATCCGTATGGCCCGATGCGCAGAGGCGACTGCCGCCACCCCAGCCATTGACCCCGATCGATCTGGTCCCTCAGGCGGGCCAACGCACGACTCAATCGGCTATTCCGCAGATTCGGGTAGAACAATCCGTACCGATTCCGGGCATCGGACCCAAAACACTCCAACGCTTCAAGCGCCGGATCGATTTGACCGATCCCGACGTGAAGGTCATCTCCTCGACCCATCTGGGGCTCAAGGCGCTGGCGACGCGAGAGTTCTACGGTCCCGAGCTTCCTACCGTTCAGCCCACATCAGAGGCCGATCGAGTCGAAGAGCTCGCCGAGGAAAGAATTGTCGATGTCTTGCTTCAACTCTCACAGAGCGGCCACACAGGCATGGTTGAGGTTCGTGATGGTGAGACAGGCATTACGCGCCAAATCTTGATCGATGGCGGATTTGTGGTGGAGCTCTCACGGCAACCACGACTGGCGGACGAAGAGCTCGGGTTGATGCTCTTGCGCGCCGACCGAATCACGAAACAACAATTGGCGATGGCGGCAGCACACGCTGACGAGCTTCAGTGTTCGCTCGAACGAAGTCTTTTGGATCTGGGGATTCTGGATCCCGATCGAATTCGCCACGCAATTGCGGGTCGCCTCACGTATTTGATTCGCGAAGTCATCAACTTCAAGTCCGGACAAGTCCAAGTCTTTGATGCCCATTCGTTGCCCACTGGCTTTCTTCCGCCACCGCCGCTGCGCGTGCACGTTGCAACCGAGCGCGTGATTTATCGAAAGTTCTTCGAGCATTACAAACAGGTGCCGCTCAAGGATCGTGAATCACATATGGAGGGGTATCTTGACGCCTACCCCGAGATTCCCGCCGAAGAACGCGAACGTGTCGAAAGCACGTTGACCGAGGCCAACCACCTCAACCTGATTGAGCGTGTGATCAGCGGCCGAAAACGACTGCGCGAAGTGTTCACAGAGAGCACGCTTCCGCACGCGGAAACCTACGCGGTTGTTCACACTCTGCACCGCATGGGACTTCTTCGTTTCGACCGGTCGCTGCATCAGACCGTCGTGCGAGAGCGATTCCGTGAGAACGTCACGGTCAAGTACCTCAGCGTTCACAAAGCCAGCTATTTTGAGGTCCTCAACGTCCACTGGTCCAGCTATGACGAAGTGATCAACAAGGCGTACGAAGAACTTAAAGTCCAGTTCGACCCGGCTGCTGTGCCAGAGCATCTGGAGGCGGAAGTTCATCAACGGGTTCTGGAAATCCGCGATCGCGTCGAGTCCGCGTTTCAGGTGCTTTCCACACGTGAGCCACGCCATGCGTATCGCAAACGGATCATGCCAGAATACAAGCTGGCCCATGCGATTCCGCTCTTCATGAAACAATCGGAACTTGCCGAGAAGAGACGCAATTGGCCCGAGTCCCTGGACGCGATCAAACGCGTTCTGGAGATTGAGCCAGGCCAAAAAGATGCGGTGTTCCGAAATCAGCGACTGAACGACATCATCAGCAATCGCCTGTCGCCTGATGCTTTGGACTCTAACTTCTAAATGCAAAAACTGATTCTATTGCTCGTCCTCATGGTGGCCGCATGCCGTGGTCCTGCGCCGGCTAAGGTCGAGGTCAAACCCTCGGCAGAGGCCGCCATTCAGGCCGCAGTGCAGGCCGTTGAGATCAGCCACCTGCTTGCCCCACCGATCGATGCGTTGCCCGACGACTCGATCCGCGGCCTCGCCATCCCCATGTATTCGGAGTTTCCTGGGTTGCTCTACGAAGACATGGTCAAGCGCGCGATTTCGCTTGGTGCAACGCATGTCAGCCTGGTCGTCACCTGGGACCAACGGACGATCTTCGACAATCGAATCCGCCCCCATGTCGGACAATCGCCGTCCGATGAGCGCGTAGCCGCGACCATTGATGCGGCCCATAAGATGGGCCTCAAGGTGATGTTGTTCCCGATCATTCACGTCGTGCAACGTTCTGAGGGTGAATGGCGAGGAAAGATGGCCCCCACGGATCTCGTCCGCTGGCAGAGCGAGTATCGTGAGTTTATTCGTCATTATGCTGCGATTGCTCAATCCCATCAGGTCGAGATTCTCAGTGTGGGAAGCGAACTTTCGTCGTCGGAAGACCAGGAGGCTTTCTGGCGTGAGACCATCAAAGACGTACGAACGCGATTCACCGGCAAATTGGTTTATTCAGCGAACTGGGACCATTACAGGGCCCCCGGTTTCTGGGATGCCGTCGACTACATTGGCGTCTCTTCGTATTTCGAAGTCGCGAAGTCGCCAACCGAAGCCACGTTCGTGGTCACGCAGCGGTGGGAAGAACAGCGACGGCTTCTGTTGGAGTTCGCGCAGGCTCAGGGACGCCCAGTCATGCTGACCGAGGTTGGCTACCCGGCGGTCACCACCGCTGCAGTCCACCCATGGGATTACACGCCAAAGGGCGGAGCTGACGTCGAGCAACAACTCGCCGCGTTCCGTAGCCTCGTGGACGGCTGGCGAGATGTCACGACCGATAACTTCGCCGGGGCGTTTGTGTGGCACGGCTGGGGTTGGGGCGGAAAAGACGACACCAGTTACAACGTTTTTTCCAAACCGTCCGAGAGCGCTGTGCGGTCCTGGTTCGGCGGACCATCTTCGCCGCGATAGACGACATAGAGTAGGGGGGGCAAAAGCACCAGATCACCAATCACGGCGCCAAGAATCGTGATCGAGGTGAGCATCCCAAAATAGCGGGTGGGCACAAAATCACTGAAGAGCAGAATCGACAATCCCACCAGAAGCATGGCGCTCGTCAGCAAGATAGCGCGGCCGGCACCGTGGTAGGTGTTCACGATCGAGTCTGCAACTGAGTTTCCGTGGGCTCGTTCTTCTTGAAAACGAGCCAGGAAATGAATGGTGTCATCCACCGCCAAACCCAATGAAATAGCGAAAGTGATGATGGTCGTCGTGTTCAGATCGATGTCGCGCATCCCCATGTATCCAAACGTAAGCAGCAACGGGATCGTATTGGGCAAAACAGAGACCAACCCCAACTTGATCGACCGAAACACGACAGTCATCGTGCCAAAGATGATGACCATGGCCACGAGCAGTGAGTAAAAAAGGTCGCGAATGAACGAGTCCAACGAGAGCGACGCCACGTACGCGTCGCCCGTGAGAGCGTATCGAACCCCTGTTTCGGGCGGGAAAAGTTCCTCCAGCCGTTTCGTCAGTTCTCTCCCCAATTTCATCTGGGCTTTGGCGCCGTCGTCGGCCACGCGCAGCAGAATTCGTGCGTGTCTAAAGTCACTGGTCATAAATCGATTGGGGCCAGACAGGGAATCTGGAGCGCCAGCAATCAAGAGTTGGATTTGCTCGATTTGTTCACGTGAGTCAGGCAACACGTCGCGTTCAGCAGGATCGCCTAACAACGCTGCACGAGCAGCTTGATGAAAACCAACGAGGCTCTGCGTCGACACAACCACAGGTTGTTCGGATGCAAACTTTTCGAGGACCGAGATCTTCGAAAAACGGTCGGGATCTTTGAACGCGTCGACGTCGTCGTGCATCAGTGAAATTTCAACAGGCAGAATTCCACCCAACTTCTCCTCGGCCAATATGATGTTTTTATACGTGGGATGGTCAGTGTCATAGACCTCAAGCAACACGGTATCGATTTCGACTCGCCAGGCGAACCCTGCTGCCACAACCGTAACCACGGCAGCGACGGCAATAAAATACCAGGGATGAGTGACTGCACGATGACCAAGCGCAGTCAGCAATCGTTCCAACATTGGCGGACGTGTGTGGTCCGACTCGGGTCGGTACACCGGCCGAAGGAAGGTCAACGCTGCAGGAAGGCACAACAAAGTGACCACGTACGCAAAACACACCGAAACTCCCGCCTGCCAGCCGAAATCCTGAAGAATCTCGGTATCCGCGGCCACCAGCGAAAAGAAGCCCACCGCCGTGGTCAGACTCGTCAGCAAACACGCAGCGCCCGTGTGCTGAATCATCGCCCGAATCGAATCCATGCGATTCAAACCCGAATCGGTCTCCTCCGCGTCGCGGACCAACATATGAATCGCATCCGACACGCCGATGATGAAAATCAGACTCGGTAATACATTGTTGATAATATTGATCGGAGAGCCCGTATCCACCAGCATCCATGCGGCTCCGATGCAGGTCACCCCAACAACCGCCAGCGGGAGAAATACCCCGGAAAACCGCCTAAACATGAAGGCAAGGATGAACAAATACGCCAGCGCCGTGCCAGGCACGAACGTCAGTTGCTGGTGCTTGAGACTCTCCACAATCTCTTGACGCAAAAACGGGATGCCGGTCAGACGGACCGAAACCCCTTCGGGTGCAGGGGAAGCCCTAAGATCCGCATCGACGGCGTCTACAGCGTCCTTAATCAAGGTGACGTCTTGAATATCATCGTTCAGCCAGACCATAATCACGGCGAGCGTGCCGTCCTCACTGACGGCCTGACCGCGCAACAGCGGTTCTTGTGACGCCAAGGTCTGCAAGCTCTTGACGCCCTCTGCGCTGATGGCTCCCGACCCCAGCAATGGGCTGGTGGTCATGACTCCTTCGCCGCCGCTCCTGGGAATCTCGAGGGTGACCACAGACTCAGTGTTTTTGGCGAAGGGGAGCGCCCGCAACCGCAAGGTCGTCTCACGCATCCAGGACATGGTTTCGACGTTCCAGACCGTGGGGGCCTCAACGATAATCGTGAGTAGGTTATCCTCTCGCCCAAAGGTCTGAGCGAAGCTCTCACGCTGGGCGAGCAAGTCCGACGAAGACCTAAAGAGCTGTTGCGGTGTAAAATCAAATTTCAGCTGGGGAACTTTCGAAAGTCCAACCAGCGAAAAAAGTGTCACTAGTGCTAAAATCGACACTCGAAAGCGAACGATCTTTTGAGATAAAAAGGCGTACATAGATGCCACTCACGGAAGTTCGCGATATTTGGCACGTTTAATGGCACCGAACAAGGCAGAGAACATGGCCAGATTCATAGGGATTGACGTCGGAACACGAAAGATCGGACTTGCCGTGGCCGACGAAGACTCAAGCTTCGCCGTCCCCAGTGA
The DNA here is from genome assembly GCA_964394615.1 of uncultured Bradymonadales bacterium. GTDB lineage: Bacteria > Myxococcota_A > Bradymonadia > Bradymonadales > Bradymonadaceae > JBFFMO01. The sequence goes on from CAYMYJ010000007.1 coordinate 167,800, forward strand.
CGTGATCGATGCTTTGGGGGCTCCGACCGCCATTTCAAAGCGGATTCTTGAGGAAGATTTCTCGGTCGTGGTGATTGGTCTCCCGGTGGACCAAAAAGGCAAGGAAGGCCCCGCAGCCAAGCGTTCGAGGACTTTCGCTTTACTGCTCGAAAGAGCCATGCTCAAAGATGAATGCACCGCTGCCATCGAGTTCGTCGACGAGCGATTGACCACCATCATTGCTCACCATTTGCTGAGCGAAACCGGCATGAAAGGCAAGAAACAAAAGGATCAGGTCGACGCCATCGCAGCTCAACAAATCCTTCAGGCCTACCTGGACTCATTGAGAAACGGGGCGCCACATGGCGGTTGAAAAACGAGGATGCATGCGCGCAATCGGCGTGTTTATCGCGCTCGTGCTGCTGCTGGCCTCGGTCGTCATTGGGCTGGATGTGAAGACCTTTTTGGACCGCCCGGTCGTGCCTGACGGCGAGATCATCCACGTGGTCATTCCGACCGGAACCTCATGGAACGCCGTGATCGAGATCCTTGAGACTCAAGCGATGATCAGCCGCCCCCTCTATTTCAACATTTGGGGCAGACACCGCGGCTTACCAGACCGCGTCAGGGCAGGGCGCTACACGTTCGTGGGCCCCGTTTTCCTTGGCGACCTTGAAGCATCACTTCAAGAAGGCGGCGCCGCCGACGAGGTCACAATCACGGTGCCCGAGGGGCTGACGATCTTTCATATCGCCGACCGCCTCGATAAGTCTGGCGTGGTCTCCCGCTCAGACTTTCTTCGAGCCGCACGAAACCCCGAGACTCTTCAAAAATTCGGAATCCAAGGGGATTCCATGGAGGGATACCTCTTCCCAGACACCTATCGATTCCGACTCGGTGTTTCTGCCGACGAGTTGGTTCAGAAGATGTATGAGCGCCATCAGACGGTCTGGACGACGCTGGTCGCCAACCATCCAGATGCCCTCGGCGAGCTCTCTAAACACGGCCTGTCGGCGCCAGACGCGGTGATCTTAGCATCCCTAGTCGAGAAGGAATCCAACGCACGGACCGAGCGGTCTCGCATCGCACGAGTGTTCCTGAACCGACTCGACAAGAAGATGCGACTCCAGACCGACCCGACTTGTGTGTATGGAGAAGACACCTATCGGGAAATCCCGCATCCCCGTTACTGCAAAGACCCGTTAAACCGATACTCGACCTATGTTATCGATGGCTTGCCACCCGGACCTATCGCAAATCCAGGCAAAGGCAGCCTTGAGGCCGCGCTCTTGCCGTCGAAAATCCCCGAAGATAAGAATTATTTATTCTTCGTCGCCAGACGCGACGGAAGTGGAGCACATCACTTCTCGAACACCTTCGCTGAACACAGACGTGCGGTGCGAAAATTCTTAAAGTGAAGCTTTAGTTTATTCGGTCGGCGCACTCGCCAACGGAAGCAGCAAGAAGTCGAAACGAACGACCGAATCGCCTTTTCGAGTCGCTGCCAACTGCCATCCTCGAATATTATTCAGGATGCAGTCGCGAACAGCGGCATTGCCAATATCTGTGCTGCGTTCAAGAGCCGCGATTACTTTGCCTGTGTCGCCTGACACCGTGAATTGAACCGACATTTCGCCCTTGAGCGAAGGGTCTTTATTCAATCCTGCCTGGTAACATTCACGCATGGAGTAGCGCTTATCTTTGACCATTCCGGTCACGGATTCAGGCGGCAATTTCCCCTGAATTCGAAGCGTCTCTTCGATCGGGTAGAGGAGGCCATAATCCGGGGTCGCCGACGCGGCTTTAACAGGCGCTGCCGGTTTGGTGACCACTTGAACTTCGGGTTCAATCCCAACCGCTGAGGGGTCGCTTTGAACCACATAAAACAGGGCGCCGGCTCCACCGAGCGCTCCCACAACAAATGCAAATGCAGACACGAGCACGACCACAATCGCACTGCACCCTTGTTTCTCGGACATGCATCCTCCGCTAGAATCAATCTGAAAACGACTAACTATCACCCTTTAGCGGCCCCTTACAATCGGCATCGGCATTGCACAGAACCTGCCTTGGCACGATGATGCGCTTAAGCACGAGAGTAAGATGATTAATTGGACTCATGCGGCATTGCTGCCGGCAGCACGGCGAATTGCCCGTCATATTCAAGATGAGTGGGGCCTCTGGGTGGGTGTTGCCACGACGGATGGGCAAATCGTTCCATTTCCCAAGCCGCCAACATCTCCCCCTCGTCCTATCTGCCAACATTTCGCGGCAAATCGGTCGACAGAAGGTGCCATCCGCACCTGCGCCGGGTCCGTGGCGAATTGGGTCGACGACGACGAGCACAAACCACGCATATGTCACGTGGGACTCAGCGCGATTTCGGTTCCCATAAAGCGCCGCGGCAAGACCCTTGCCGTCGTGTACGCAAGCGGTTTTCTGCATGCCGAAGACGCCGCCCGAGGCGCCGACCTTATTGGCGCTTCCTTGCGAGCCGCCGATTTTGATGCCTCGCAGGTTGGCCCATGGATTGACGACATACCGCGCCTCGATCGTCGAAAGCGCGATGTCGTGCATGGCCTGCTCAGGGCAATCGCCGCCGACATCGAGGGGCATGGAGAAGAAATCATCACCCTTGATGCATCGGAAGACGACCGATTTGGCGCAATGATCGGCCGCAGCCCCGAAATGCAGAAGCTCTTCCGCGTTTTGCGCCGTGTGTCTCGATCAAACACGTCGGTCTTGATCGAAGGCGAAAACGGAACGGGTAAGGAGCTCATCGCCCGCGCGCTCCACGCAGGCAGCATGCGCTCCGACCTTCCACTCGTGATTCAGAACGTTGCAGCGATCCCCGCCGAACTCATCGAAAGTGAGCTTTTTGGACACCGCAAAGGAGCCTTCTCCGGCGCCCACCGGGACAGGGAAGGCCTGTTTGAGATGGCGAATAACGGCACCTTCTTCCTCGATGAAATCGGGGAGATGACGATGAACCTGCAGGTCAAGCTCCTCCGCGTCCTTCAAGAGGGCACATTTCTTCCAGTTGGGGCGTCTGCTTTTCGTAAGGTCGACGTTCGCATGCTCTGCGCCACGAACCGTGAACTGCGTGAGGAAGTCAAAAAAGGAAATTTCCGCGAGGACCTCTTCTTCCGCATCAACGTCATTACGATCACGGCCCCCCCACTGCGACATCGCATCGAAGACATCCCGCTGCTCGTGGATTTTTTCGTCGCACGCGCTGCACTTCATCACGACCTTCCCAAAAAACAGGTTTCGGCAGAAACGCTGAAACGTTTGATGGCTCACTCGTGGCCGGGAAACGTCCGCGAGCTCGAAAACGAGATCGAAAAGCTCGTCATCATGTCCGGTGACGAACCCATCATCGAAGACACGTATTTGTCGCTGTCTACAAAGACTCGGAGCCAATTCTCGGACGTCGTCACCGCCGACCTGACCATGCCAGAAGCGGTCGAGAGCTTGGAACGCCACATGATTCTGGATGGTCTCAAGCGCAATCAGTGGAATAAGAGTCAAACTGCGCGAGACCTTGGCGTGAGTCGACGGAACTTGATCCGAAAAGTGGCCGATTTTGGACTGGAGGAAGATCGTTGAGACTTGTTTTTGTCTTTCTAATCTTCCTGCACACCAGCCTCGCCGCCGCCGCCCAGCCCATCGAACCCGAAAACGACCTCGACGTTGAGGTCGAGCGAGAGGTCTGGCGAGTCAGCGCAATCGAAATCCAAGGCCTGATGCGAACTCAACGCTTCGTCGTAGAACGCGAGTTGACCTTTCGCGCAGGCGGGATCGTCACTCGGTCCCAGCTTGAAGAAAGTGTACAACGACTCCGAAATATCGGTCTTTTTAGAATCGCCGAATACACCCTCGTTCCCCAAGACCCTTCAGGGGTGGAAACGAACGTCGTGATTCTCGTGGATGAACGATGGACCATCTTGCCGTTCTTCAACATCAGCGCCGGTGGCGACCTGTTCAGCCTTTTGGCCGGAATTTACGACATCAATCTGTTCGGCCGTTACCTCGAGGCTGGCGGCCGCTACCGAAGATTGGGCGACACCAACTCGTTTCTGTTTTGGTTCTACGACCCGCGATTTCTGGATCAGCGGCAATTTCTAGGTGCTCAGTTTTGGTGGACCAATCGTATTCGATATCTCTACGACAATTCAGGACAGCTCGAGGGTGGCTACCTGCGTGAAAGGCGGTCCGCGGTGCTCACGACCAGTCGTGAACTCTCCAAAGACCTGAGCCTTGGAAGTGGTCTGGTTCTTCAACACGACAGTTTTTCGTATGATTTGGTTCGTGAGGACATCGCGGAAAAACAACGCATCAATGGCTTACCACACGTCCAAGAACACGGAATTTTGAACCTGAGTGCGACCGTCGGCCATATCGATGAAGACAGCTACCTGCGCGAAGGAGTCCAGCTGACGCAGTCGTTCTCGGTGTCCAATCAGCTTTGGGGGTCCTCCGAGTCCTACGTGGAATCCGGAACCCAGTTGCTGGCTTTCAAGCGCTTTGTGGGAAAACAAAATATCGGCATGCGCTTTGGCGTCGGCATGACGTCGGCTGAACACATCGAAAATCAGTTCTTTCTGGGCGGCCTCGATACGGTTCGCGGCTTCTACGACTCTAGGTTTCGGGGGCCATTCTATTGGTTCCTCAACTCCGAATACCGCATTCCATCGCTCGACCATCGTTGGCTGGTACTGCACCACGTTCTCTTCTTTGATGCGGTGGGCGTGGCCGACCGGTCGAGCCTGCTTTGGAACGCGGATGGCGCATCGGCGGGCATCGGCCTACGGATCATCAGCCCCAAGATCTACCAATTCGTCGCGCGTATCGACTACGCGTTCCCCCTCAAAGGCGCCGGAACCACGCCACTGTCATTTGGCGTGCAACAGTTTTTCTGATCCAGGTGCGGCCACCAGTCACATGCCAGGCAAGAGCACCACATCTTGTGGTGAGTGCATTTGGCACCCAAAAGCACGTGTTCGCCCACGATGTTGCAGCTATAGTGCTCAAATGGTTCTCACAATCTCAAAAAAGCTGCTGCTCTCTTTTATCGGCCTCACACTTCTGGTGTTGCTGGCGACACTCGGGCTGGCCCGATGGAGCTTCGAGCGCGGCTTCATGGACTACGCAAACGCGGTGGAACAGGTTCGATTGGAAGCGCTGGCCACAAGCCTCGCTGCGGAATACGCGGCGAACGGCAATGACTGGTCGCAGGTGACAGAACCACGTTTTGAAAACCTCCTTCGCAGCTCCTTACCGATGGGTCCTGGCTTTGAACCACCTCGCCCGCGGCCCCAGCGGGACGGGCAACGCCCAGGGCCTCCTGCAACGGCGCTTTTTAACGCCGAGGGAGTTCAGATTGCCGGACCAAGTCTTGGTGGAAGCGCCGCGACGTTGCTCATCGTTCCAGTGATGCTCGCGAACTCCCAGATAGGCGACGTCAGGTGTGCACCTCGGCGTCATTTTGATTCTCCCCAGGAAACCGCGTTTTCACGGCAGCAACTGTTAACGAGCGTGCTGACTGGCTTTGTGTCTCTGGTCCTCGCGATACTCGTCTCGTTGGGCCTGATTCGCGTGCTCTTGGCGCCGATCAAACGCATGTTTGAGGGCGTAGAGGCGTTGGCCGATGGAAAATACGATCATCGAATAAACGAGGTCAGAGGCGATGAACTCGGACAACTGATGCATAAACTCGACGTTCTCGCAGAGCGCCTCGAAGAAAACCGACACTCTCGCAAGCGATGGTTGGCGGACATCTCACACGAACTACGCACCCCCGTCACCGTGTTGACTGGCGAAATCGAAGCCTTAAAAGACGGGATTCGCCCACTGGATATGGAACAGGTCCAATCATTGGACCAAGAGGTGGCACGCCTACGGCACCTTATCGATGACCTCTACTATCTGTCGGTGTCTGATATCGGCGGCCTGCATTACGAGTTTAGTCCGGTTGATGCATTCGAAACGGTGGAAGCAGCCGCAGAATCGACACGCGCACAAGCGAAGGATCGCGGTTTAGAAATCAGTGTCAGCGGTGCGACGGGCCACCTCGTAAACGCAGACGCTCGACGCCTCGAGCAACTTCTTCTAAATCTGCTAAATAACTCGGCAGCCTACACGGATGCCCCCGGACGTATCGAGATTTCCGTCGAGGCGGTCGCCTCACTCGTGTGCATACGAATTGAAGACACCCATCCGGGCATTCCCCTCGAAGACTGCGAACGGTTATTCGAGCCGTTGTACAGACCCGATGATTCGCGCAGCCGTCGCGCATCGGGAGCAGGTCTGGGTTTGGCCATCTGCCGTAATATTGTGAACGCCCATCAGGGCAAAATCACAGCATCTCCGTCAAAATTGGGAGGTCTGTTGATTCGTGTGGAGTTACCGATGTGGAAGGCGAGCTAAGATGAACAACATGCAAATCCTCATCGTTGAAGATGAAAAAAAGATCGCGCAAATCCTGGTGGACTACCTTGAACGCGACGGGTTCTTAACCACCGTCATTCACGACGGTGCAGAAGCCCTGGCGGCGATCAAGGATAACGAGCCTGCGCTGGTGATCTTGGATCTGATGCTACCCAACAAAGATGGCGTAAGTATCTGCCGAGAATTGCGCCAGTTTTCCAACGTCCCTGTCGTCATGGTGACCGCCAGAGTCGACGAGATCGACAGGTTGGTGGGGTTAGAAATTGGGGCCGACGACTACGTCTGCAAACCCTTTTTGCCGCGCGAGGTTGTGGCGCGCGTGAAATCCATTTTGCGCCGAGTCCAACATGCCGAAGATACCCCATCCGAAAGGCAAGAGTATCGTGGGATCAAGCTGTTCGCCGACCGCTTCTTATGTCGAGCGCAAGGCAAAGATGTGGAATTGACGCCAGTTGAATTTCGTCTTCTGCAAACCCTTATGGCGCACCCTGGCCGAGTGTATTCCAGAGAGTCATTGATGGGGTCGAGCTACCCCGACCATCGAATCGTAAGCGATCGCACGATCGACTCTCATATCAAGAATCTCCGCAAAAAGCTGACCGACGCGATGGACACCGAAGACCTCATCCATTCGATCTACGGAGTTGGCTACAAACTCGAGTGAAAACCGCCTGCGCAACTTCTCCTTTTTTTCTTCTCATTGGCTCCTCTTTTTCCAAGCACACTGTAATTGTCCCTGCAATTCAAACCGCTTGGAGATCGCCATGACCATCAACTTTACTCATCCGAAAACTACCGTGGCTCTGCTTCTGACACTCGGGCTTTCCGCCGCTCTTGCGCAAGCGCAACCCAAGAACGGAAAACGACCTCAAGGGCCGCCTCCTGAGGCTTTCGCCGCCTGTGAAGCGGCCCAGGAAGGCGACGCATGCACTTTCAACGGCCGTGGCTCCGATGAGCTGGAAGGCACCTGCAAAGCTCCGCCCAAAGGTGAGGGCAAGTTGGCCTGTGTGCCAGAGGGCGGGCATCCTCCGAAATCCGGCCAGGAAAGCTAATTCGACAACATTTCCCGCTCTGAAGCCGCCCCGATCATCGGGGCGGTTTTTTTATGACTCGTAACCTGACCCAGCGAATCAACACCAAATGACGAACGCCAACTATGCAGAGTTTACGGGAAATCTTCATCATTCCTGCACAGTCTGCCGGTAGGCTTTGACACGTGCCTATTCTTTTCTAACTAGTGGAGAAATCTGTGTTCAAATCATCGTTCCGCAAATATTTGCCGCAAACGTTGCGAGCCTCAATTCTGATTCTGTGCCTGACGTCCACGCTATCGACCCTGGGCTGCGGAAGCGACGATGCGAACACGGCGTCCAACAACGACGTCAACAACGTGACCAACAATGCGGTCGCGGACATGTCGACCGACACCGACGACCTTTCGCCTGACATGGGCGTCGACGCCTCGCCCGACCTGTCCACGGACTCCGCAAACAACATATCGGGTGACAACTTCGAGATCCCGGACTGGACCGACGAGACGCACAGCAAGAGCGCCGATCCAAACTTCACTGAGGTCTTTGACGACACCCAAGTCAAACGCTTCGATTTTGTAGTCACTCCAGAACGTTGGCAGGCGATGCTCGACGACATGACCGCGACCTACGGCGAGTTTGGAAGGCGCGGAGGCCCGGGCCTGATCGACTCGACCGAAGACCGAATCTTTGTGCCGGCCGACGTCTTCTACGAAGGAAAGCAATGGTACCGAGTCGGAATCCGATTCAAAGGCAATTCATCGCTCCAAGGCAGCTGGCAATCGGGAATTCTCAAACTCTCGTTCAAGATGGACTTTGACGAATACGAAGACACCTATCCTCAGATCGACAACCAGCGCTTTTACGGTTTTAAGAAGTTCAGCCTGAAGAACAACTACAACGACAAGTCGCAGCTGCGTGAAAAAGTCGCCGCTGATGTGTTCAAGAAGGCCGGCGTCCCAGTGTCGCACACAGCGTTTTACACCCTCTACGTCGACCACGGTGATGGGCCCGAATACTTTGGCCTCTACACGTTAGTCGAGGAGGTCGACAACACGGTGATCCAGACTCAGTTTTCGAGTGATTCTGGCAACCTGTACAAACCAGAAGACTCGGACTTTGTAGACGGCAGCTTTGACCCCGCCGAGTTCGAAAAGAAAACGAACGAAGACGCGGCTGACTGGTCGGACATCATCGCGCTTTTTGCAGCACTTCATGATGGCACGGCGACCGATGCCACATGGAGACAGAACCTTGAGGCGCTCTTTGATGTCGACGAGTACCTGAAATACCTGGCAGTCAACGAGATCATCCAAAACTGGGACACGTACGGCGTGATGCCGCACAACTACTACCTGTACAACAGCCCAGACACTGGAAAGCTCACTTGGATTCCGTGGGACAACAACGAGGCGTTGGACGCGGGTAAACAGGGTGGGGCGCTCAACTTGGATTTCTCGAATTTGAACTCCGCAAAGTGGCCCCTCATCGCCAAGATCTACGCCGATGACGTTTATCGTGCGCTCTACGCCACTTACCTCCAAGAGGTCATCACTGGAGCCTTCGAGACCGCATCCATTCAGGCGACCTACGACACCTATGCAGCCCTTATCGAGCCGTACGCCACGACCGAACGAGACGGTTTCACTTATTTGACGGGTCCCAACGATTTTGCCAGCGCGGTCAACACGCTCAAATCTCATGCTGCCAGCCGTGCGACGGCCGTAACGACGTACCTCAACCAGCAATAGTGCGCCTATGAACTGAGCGGGGAGTCGATGAGTGACTTCCTGCTCCGCCCCTTCGTGGCAGCCAATCAGGCTACTGGGCCGCTCCCAAAATACGTGGGTCCAACTCCTCTCCCCGCAAATACGTGTACGCGGCGTAACTTCCAACGACGCGCTTCGTGTAATCGCGCGTCTGCAAGGGCGGGATATCCTCGATGAAGAGTGCGATATCCTCGTTGGGCTGCCGCGAAATCCACTTTCCGACGGCCCCACCACCCGCGTTATAGGCCGCAGCGATCAAGGCCGGATGACCTTTGAATTTACGTGAGAGGTAGAACAGATGATCTACACCCACACGAATGTTCACCGGCGCGGTTTTCAAACGGTCAGGGGTCGCTGCGCCATTCACGTCATCGTCGTGCCCCAAAGCCGTACGGGGCATCAACTGCATCAGGCCCAGCGCACCCGCGTACGATTCGATGTCCTCAATGAACGAAGATTCCTCGCGCATGATCGAGGTAGGCAATGCCGGGTTCAGATAAGTTTCAGGAGACTGTTCGAGCTCGGCCGCACACGCCGCTTCGATCAGCGCTTCAAACGGATTGGGCCACGCGAGCTTCATCTGCACCAGATTAACACCACCGTCCTCAAGCCAAGGCGCACCGCTGATGCTGCGCCGAACGATATTATGACTTTGGGGATACAACCCTGCGCGATCCAGCGCGTAACTCATGCGCCACAGGTCCTCAGGCGTCCTTCCAAACAACTTTGCCGCCACGCCGGCTCGGTCGGCCGCACCTGCGCGTAGAAGGCGTGCGGCGGCAGAATAGCGCCATTGCGAAGCCTCCAACCATGGAGGGTCGATGACCGACTGCGCCAGATCAGGCACGGCCCATCCACGATCTTTGAGAACTTCCCGACTCAAATACCCATAAAAACTAAATGGATACGCTGACCAGGCCTGACCCAACGACTCTTTCGCCGAATCCAGTTCGCCCAGCTTCTCAAACGCACGGCCACGAAAATACTCCAGACGCCCCTGTGAGAAGTACTCACCGTCATGAGCCGGCAACTTCATCGCCGCCAGCCCATTAATGAAGCTCCGATACTCGCCGGCGCGATAAGCCGACTCGAGGTTTTCCCACACGATCTCAAAAACCATGTCCCCATCGGGCAACTTGGTCAGAACTGTGTTCACGATTTCAGCTTCGCGCCCTTGATCGCCTTGTTGTCGCGCGATCCGAGCCAGGTACATGTAGGCGTCGTCCGCGTGAGAACGTTTTGGATAAAGCTTGACCAAAGCGGAGTAGGCCGCCTTGGATTCCTCCAATTGGCCCGTTTCGAACTCCCGTTTACCCAGCGCATATAGCGCCCGAATATGCGAGTCGGCGTCGATACCCTCGCAATGTTCCACGGCGTTTCTGTAGTGTTTATTCGCCGTATCCCGCTGTCTTAGCCGATAGACCACCTGGCCCTTCAGATACTCAAAATCGCAAACCTGTTGGGCCGACATCTTCGACTCGTCGATCGCATCAAGCGCCTGATTCGCGGTGGTAAACCGAACCTCGGATTTGAGCCTTTGCGCACGGTTGAGTAGGGCGTCCGTGTTGGGCGAAAACCCTGCCGACTTGCGCCACTCAAACTCATCAGGTGCTGTGCATGCGCCGTAAAACGCCTGTGCAATGCCGTCGTTGGCCTTGTCGATGGTCGGTGCCAGATCCGCACAAATCGCGTCCCGGTCATCCGACTTCAGGCCACTCACCACATCGGCAAGGGCTCCGGTAGATCGAGCGAGCGCCCGTGGGACCCCCGGAAGTTTTAGCGTGCGCAAAAAAGACAACGTCTCTGGGTCCACAGGCAACCCGGCATCAAGTTTCAACTCCGTCGTTCGCAAAGCAGCGACTTCAAAGAGCTCCGGCGCCAGATCTGCCGCCTCGTTCCACGCCTTGATGGCTTCCTCAGACTTCGAGAGCCCCTCGGCCTGAATCGCCGTTCGAATCCACGAGTCAGCAGCCACCGAAACCGTTGCCGGACTCAACGACCACAGACGAGCTTGAAACCCATCCCGATGACTCTCCTGAGCCTGCGCCGAACCCGAAGCAAGACAAAACCCCAACAACAACCCAACTTTTTTCACCATAATAACCCGCTTACTCGCCACGCCAGACCGACAAAAAACGTGTGACGATCAATGTCTGCTGATTGAATTTGAGCCGTCGTCCACTCGTACCGGTAAACCAGATTGATCCACGGTGCCATTCCCAGATCAGGGTCGCTTAACGGAATATCCATGCCCGCGCCCAAGGTCCAAGCAGGGTGGGGCCCATCACTTATGTTCACGCCCGCGCCCAGCTCCAAATAAAGAGATGCGATCACGTAGCTCACCCAGTCACTGCCCAGAAGCACGACGTATAAAGGATGAAGACCAAACCCCAGATGGATTTCATCGGTCGCCCCCAAGTCGAGTTCGTCGTGACGGTATGAAAGTCGCGTATCGCCAAGATGCATCGGAAACGACTGCCTCAAGCCCACATCGGCCGCCCAACCATCCGCATTCTTGTTCAGGCCGCCACGAGCCGACACGTCCCAAAATGAACCATTGAAATACGGCGTGTAGGCGACGTCCTGCGCTTGCGCGCTTGAGCTCACCAACAACAAACCCAGAATAATCCACCGCATCTTGACCTCCGAGCTGCCGTATTAACCCATCGAAGACGAGGGTAGCAACGGTCGCAACGCAGACACTTGCACAGCGCCCGTTGTGAGACTACGATGCGGCGCTTGAATAAGCTTGACCCCCGCTGAGTTTCGACATGGTTAATCGTAAGTTTGTGGCGCTCGTTACTGTCGCCGCGTTTTCTCAAACCGCTTGCTACAACACCTATTTCATCTCGAAAACTGAACTCGAGAAATTGGAATCGACGGCTGAAGCCCAAGAGGTTGTGGAAGTGTACGGCGACTGCCCAGGCGAAGTTGCTGCCCTCCCAACGCACACCATGTGGGCTCAGACCGACGAAGTACCTGCGGCTGAACCAAGCGAAGAAGCTCCCGTCGAATCGACAGAGGTCGCTTCCGACGTGACAAGTGATGCCCCCACCGACGCACCCGCTGTCTCGACCGATGGTTGCTCGTTGGTCAAGGTTTCGGCTGGCAACGCGCTCTACATCGCCAAATCTGACGGCGAGATGCGACGTGTCACCCCATTCAACTTCATCATGAGCCAGGGGCAGCTGGTCTCTCCAGAGTACAATCTTCTGGAGAACCTTTCCGACGTGAAGGGCGCCGAAGTGAACGAGTTTTCAACTTGGAAAACCGTCGCAACCATCGCAGGCGTCTCCGCTGTGGCGATTGGAACATTCGTCGGAATCTCGTTGGCCGCACCAAGCGGTTCAAACTAAGACGCTTCCAATACACAGCATTCATTGATCATCGGGCCGCCGGCTGGTATCGTCATCGCATAACCTGATTGATGGGATTGTGTCGATGAATCGATTAAGCCTACTCCTGCTATCTGTCGCGCTTCTATTTGGTTGCGGCGACTCAGCCGTTGACACAAATGTCGCGTCTGATAGTTCTCCGAACGCCCCCTCCGTGGGTGACCTGTATTTCATGGTCGCCGCTGGAAGCCCAAGCGTTCAAGCGAACATCACCGAGAGCGTTCCGCTCAAAGTGTACCTTTACAGCAAGAAAACCGGTGAAGCGGTCTCAAGCCAAAACATCACGTATGAGGTGTTGGATGCCGGAACCGGCCAGGCTTCGCTTAGCTCAAAAACCGGGACAACCACCGACGAAGGCGCCGCATCGGTCGATCTTCGCGTGGGAGGTCAACCCTCGACTCTTAAGGTTCGCGCCGATCACCCATCCGCGAATGCCGTCGATTTCGAAGTCGAAGTGCTGCCGCTCGACGTCGGCGCGCTCAAGGTCAACCTCGTAAACACCGCACCCTCTATTATGTCGCTCTACGACATTGACGTGCGCCTCTACAAAACTGCCGATTTCACCTGTGACGAGTTTCGGCCGCTCCTTCGTGGAGACCAACCAGAAGGGCTACAACTCCAAACTGCGGGTTCGATCAGCGAATCGCCGATCTTCGAAAACCTCGGTACCCGTCAACGATTCGTCGTCACCGGCATTGCTCGCGGAGACCGCGGACAGGTCGCAGCAGCAGCCTGCATGGACGATATCTCCGTCGATAAAGATCGGGTCAACGAACTTGAGTTGTTGCTCCAGCTGATCCCGATCAGCCCGGTCGGAACCTACGATGCCGTGAGCCATTGGGATTTCACCAACGCACTCTCCGAGTCCGGCTCAGTCGGCTCCACCATCGTTCGGGTGCTCGACGTGTTCGAGAATCCCGGCCAGGCGATTTACAACGAAATCATCAATTTGGTCGAATTGCTCGTCGGTGGAATTATCTCCGGCGCGATCGACACCTTCCTTTCGATCACCCATCTGGATGCTCAGTTCGCCACCCTCATCAACAATTTCATTGCTGATAATGATGCGCTCTCAAAGATCTTCCAGGCGGGCAGCGACTTGCGCGATGTCGTGGCTAATCTTCAGGTTCACAGCCAACTCACCATCGGAAAATTGGATTCAAATTACGAATTCCGCGGTCGTGACAACTGGACCGGCGTCACCCTGTTTTGGCGTTGGAACTGCGACGCAAACGCAGCCCCTGATTGCGGCGCAATTCCGCTTATCGCTGACGCCAATGGTGAAATCGGCGATCTCGGTATCCTGAGCTCAGAATGGACCGGGCGCGTTGTGGCCTACAACCGCCTCCAAATTGACTCACATACGGTCTCCCTACGTTATGGCCGTCTGATTCTCTACATCCTCAACGACGTCATCCTCCCAGAAGTCACCGACGGAAACGCCCACTCCCTTACCGAAGCATTCGCCTATTGGGTGGGCTGTGATCGACTCGCACTCAGCATCACGGGAAGCGATGGAGAGATTTGTGCCCTAGGTGCCTGCATCCGAGACGACCAAATCGAAGGATTCTGCTCGACCGCCGTTTCCACACTCTTTGGCTTTGCGGATCTCTTGGTTCAAAACCTCGAGTTCGATATCGGCTTGAGACTTGGAGGGGAAGGCACCCTGATCGAAGAAGACTCCGACGGATTTGCCGACAAGATCGAAGACGGCAAGTTCACTGGATTCCTTCAGAATTCCGAAGGTGGACAGTCTTCACCTTTCGCGGCAGACTTCACCGCGGTGCGTGAAGGGTTCGATACGGGGAACCTCTGAGTCTTGTGCTTGCCACAACCTCAGTGGAATTCTATACTCCTATTGGAAAAACTCCTTAATGCCTGTTCTATTTCTTTGTTGGGCATACCGGACTTTACCGTTAAGTCCGTTGTCTGATTTCGGTCGCAAGGTGCGTTGATGAAACTGGTCTGTGCTGGCATGACCGACGTGGGCATTGCTCGCGAGCATAATGAGGACGATTTCTACCTTTCTGAAGGAGACGAAGCTTTATGCGTCGTGGCCGATGGAATGGGTGGTCATCGGTCGGGAGAAGTCGCAAGCGCCATGGCTATCAGGGTGATTTGCGAATACTACCGTGAGACCTCGGTCGATGGTGAAGGCGACGAGATTCTCGTCGAAGGTGACCGTCAGATGCGGCTCGACGAGTACCGTCTCGTCAAAGCCATTCGGACTGCCAACCGCTCCGTCTTCCAAGCTGCTTCTGCGAGTGAACTCTATCGCGGAATGGGAACAACGATCGTTTCCGGATTCTTTACCGACCGCGGCGTTTATCTCGCCCATATCGGTGATTCCCGCGTCTACCGTTTTCGTAACGACACTCTCGAACAACAAACCGAAGATCATTCACTCGCGAACGAATACGTTCGCATGGGGATTCTACGGGCCGAAGATGTCGAACACTTCCCCTACAAGAACGTGATTACACGCGCATGCGGGCTGACTGACGACGTAGAGGTCGATGTTTCTTACCGCGATACGGAAGCCGGGGACCTTTTCATCTTCTGTTCCGACGGTTTGAGCGACATGGTTCCCGACCGCGAGATACTCGTGGCCGTACGTGAGACCACCGACCTCGAACAGCTCGCTCGGAATCTCATCGATCGAGCGAACTCAAACGGCGGCGCCGACAATATTACCGTCATCTTGGCGCGCGTAGAAGACTAAGGGATTCAACCCCTTAGCTCCATCCTCACAATTTTCGCAACAATTGAACGGCATTGACCGATAACCCCTCAACTTTCGAGGAGGTTATTTTGGTCGACCGAAATCGTGCAAAAGAATGGGGCCTATGGCGTTCACGCCTGCGCTCACCCTCTGATCGCCACGATCAATCAGATTGGGAAGGCGCGTACCAAGCCGAAATTGCGGCCCTCCCAGAGGGCACAACGCTCCTGCAACGCGGAGACCCAGAATACCCTGATGTGTTTCATGAGCTGACGACTCCACCCGAGTTCGTGTACTGGCGTGGAGCTCTGCCCACTTCACATCGAATCGGCATGATCGGCACCCGTGACCCTGATCACGAGGGGACCCGGATCGCCCAACGACTCGCCGAGGACATCGCCCGTACCGGGTGGTGCGTCGTCAGTGGTGGAGCCCGGGGAATCGACGCAGCTTGCCATCAAGGGGCGATTAATGTGGGTGGGTCCACGATCGTCGTGCTGCCTTCAGCGCTCGACAAACCGTCGCCGAGGTCAAACTCCGGTCTATTCGATCGAGTGTTGGAAGCTGGAGGAGCATTGGTGTCCGAATACCCACTCTCCACGCCCGTTCGAAAGCACTTCTTTGCGCGCCGAAACGCCCTGATTGCAGCGCTTTCGGACGCTCTGGTGGTCGTGCGGGCACGGTCTACCGGAGGATCACATTTAACCGTGGATGCTGCCCGAAGGCTTAGTCGCCCCGTGTTTGCCGTGCCGGGCTCACCTGAAGACCCGTCGTCGGCTGGATGTTTGGACCTGATTCGTTCGGGTGACACCTGCGTCTGGCTCGCGGAACATCTGGGGCTCACTTCCCAAAGAGCAGGCGCGCGACTCAAGCCTGAGGTGCAAAACGTCTATGAAGCGCTGATTCAGCAAAACGGATGCACATTCGATGAGCTTAGGCACAACGTAAAATTGTCCATCAGCGCGATCACACGCGCCTTGCTCGAACTTGAGTTATCAGGCCTGATGGTCAGGCATGGCCCATCCATGCACGCCCTATCGGATTGACACCTATAGGGTGGAGTTGTACCCCCAATTGCGAACGCAAGCGGAGCCGATCCCATGAAGAAGCACTTTCTTGTGGCCCCTGGTCCGACACCGGTGCCCGAACAAGCACGTTTGGCGATGGCAGAAAGCCTTCTCCATCACCGAGGCCCCGATTTCAAAGCGATCTTCGAAGAAGTCCGCGCTCAGTTGAAATGGGTTTTTCAGACCGAAGCCGAAGTCCTTGCGCTGACGTGCAGTGGCACAGGCGCATTCGAAGCCGCGATGGTGAATTTCACCAAACGTAGTGACACCGTGATTGTCATCGGGGGCGGAAAATTCGGAGAACGATGGGGCGAAGTCGGAACCTCCTACGGCATGAATGTCGTGGAAGTGCCCGTTGAATGGGGCAAGGTCGTTGACCTGAACGCACTCCAGCACGCGTTGGACAAGAACCCCAACGCCTCAATGGTTACCCTCAGTGTCAGCGAAACCTCGACCGGCGTCCTTCATCCCCTCAGCGATATTGTCGAATTGACCCAAAAACACGGCAAAGCGTTGCTTGCTGTGGACGGAATCACCGCCGTCGGCGTCCACGATATCCCGATGGACGAAATGGGAATCGATATTCTGGTTTCCGGATCGCAAAAGGCATTCTCGATTCCGCCCGGTCTGGGTTTTGTCGCAGCTTCGCAACGTGCGTGGAGCCGAGCCGACGCATCAGACCACCCACGCTACTATTTTGATTTGCGTCGTGAACTCAAAAATCACCTCAAGAATCAGACGGCTTTCACTCCTGCGATTTCGCTGATTGTCGGACTGCGCGTTGTGCTTCGCATGATGCAGGAAGAAGGCCTTGAGGCCATTTTCGACCGCCATCGGGTGCTAGCCGAAGCCACCAGGGCAGGGGTTCAGGCGCTTGGCCTGGGGATCTTCCCCGAAGTTCCCGCGAACTCAGTCACCGCCGCCTCAGTCCCCGATGGCGTGAATGCTTCGGGACTCGTATCCTTCATGCGCAAAGATGGTGTCACGATTGCCGCGGGACAAGATCGGCTCAAGGATACAACCATCCGAATTGGCCACCTCGGTTATTTTGATTCGACGGACATCGTGGTCGCCCTGGCCAGCCTGGAGAGGGCTCTCCACGCACAAGGACAACCGATCGAGTTCGGCTCGTCGATTCGGGCGCTGCAAATCATATTGGCTGGAGAAGTGAAATGACCGTTCGAGCGATTATTGGTGCGCAGTGGGGTGACGAGGGGAAAGGCAAAATTGTCGACCGCTTCGCAGAAGACGTAAACGCAGTTGTGCGATTCCAAGGCGGCAACAACGCAGGCCACACCCTTGTGATCGACGGCCATAAAACCATCCTGCATCATATTCCAAGCGGCATTCTGCGTGAAGGCGTCGAAAACATCATCGCGGGCGGTGTTGTTTTGGACCCATTTGTTCTGCTTGGCGAAATTACCGCACTCGAAGATCGCGGCGTCATTAAAAGCCCTGCACAACTTCTGATCGGCTCGGAATGCAGCGTGATCGCTCCCTACCATAAGGCCCTTGATGTGGCGCGCGAGCAGCATCGCGGAGCGACGACAATCGGCACCACTGGTCGCGGCATCGGTCCATGTTATGAAGACCGAGTAGGGCGGCGAGCCATTTTTGCAGGAGACTTACTTCATCCCCAACGACTTCGGGAAAAGGTAACTCAGTCGCTGCTCGAGAAGAATGCGTTGCTGGCTGCTCTGGGCGCCCCCACATTTGAAGCCGACACCGTCATCACGCAACTCGTCGAAATCGGTGAAAAGCTTAGACCCTATATTCGACCCGCGAATATCCGCGTACGCGAGTTGCTCGACGCCAAAGCCTCCATCCTCCTTGAGGGTGCGCAGGGCACGATGCTCGACATCGGACACGGGACCTATCCATTTGTGACCTCAAGTCACACCGTCTCCGGCTCAGCGTGTGTAGGGGTGGGCATTCCACCGCAGGCGATTCAGGACATCGTGGGCATCACCAAGGCCTATTGCACACGCGTCGGAAATGGCCCGTTTCCAACCGAACTTGAGGACGGCTTGGGGCAGGAACTGCGCGACCGCGGCAGTGAATACGGAAGCACCACCGGGCGCCCTAGGCGTTGTGGATGGATTGACGCAGTGGCGCTCACGTATGCTGCTCGGATCAACGGATTTTCGAGTTTTGCGATGACGAAACTCGACGTTCTGTCTGGCCTCCCGGTACTGAAAGTCTGTGTGGCCTACGAACTCGACGGCGTCACGTATACCAACGAGGTGCCCGTCGATGCCGATGACCTGGCGCGAGTACAACCTGTTTTTCGAGAGTTCAAAGGCTGGACCGAAGACATCACTCACATCAAATCATTCGAAAAACTGCCCCAAGCGGCGCAAGAGTACGTCAACGCCATCGAAAATTTATCAGGCGTCCGCGTGGCGTACGTTTCGGTCGGACCCGACCGTGACGAGACAATCGTGAGGAATTCTTGAGCGAAAACACAAAAAAAACCGACCAAGAGAATCTCGAAGAAGAGAGCTGGACCGATATCGCCGGCGAGGATGCATCCAGGCTGCTGAAAGGCCTCGAGGCTATGATTCCCGGCATCTTGCGGCGATCGATTATCTCCGGCCTCAATACTGCTCTGAGCGAGGAAGGCTTTCGAGGAGCAGTCTCCGACAAGAATATCCCCAAAGAAGCGGTCGGCTTTGTACTGTCTCAAGCCGACAATACAAGGCGCGAAATCCTGCGAATCGTTTCGCGCGAAGTTCGCACCTTCCTCGAAAACGTGGACTTTGGCGGCGAGATCGCAAAAATCCTCACGACATTATCCTTCGAGATTCGGACCGAAGTCCGATTCATCCCGAATGACGAGGCCCTCAAGCCCAACATCCGCAATCGCGTAAAGATTAAGCGAATTCGCGAGGACGGAAAGGAAGAGACCGTCAACGAATTCGAAGACGAAACGCCTGCTGAGGACTCAAAATCCAAAGACCGAAAAACTTCGGAAAAGAAGCGACCTCCAACACCGGAATCAGGTGCCAAGCCAGATTCCGGCAAACGCCGTTGGACCCGTCGCCGAAACGAAGAAGACACATAAAAATTTGAGACGTGATTCCGTTTTAGGCAAAGTCACGCAACACCGTTAATTTTAGGACGTATATGTTGAAGCCATTTTTGTTCGTAGCACTCACCCTCGCTCCACTTCTCTCAGGTTGTGGTCTCTTCAGCGGCGAGGACGACCCTTTCGACATCGTCTTCCGCGAGGAAGTGCCGATTGAGTTCACGATCGACGCAGCTAATTTTTGCCCCACTACAGTGGACTGCAACGCAGCCGCAGGCCCATCGCCCGATCGCATCGTGTTGCCAGATTTTGAAGTGGCGATCCCAATCGACGTGTTGGCCGCCACAGGAAGCAGCCAACTCAGCGAAGTCAGCCAGCGCCTGAAGTCGGTTGAAGTCGAGAAAGTGCAGTACACGTATGCAGGCAACACCCTGAATATCGAAACCCCAAAGATCGCGCTCTATGTGGGCGGCGCGAATGTCACCACCCACACCAAGGGTGTGTTGATCGTCGACGTCCCCACCGCAAAAGCAGGCGAGAACTCAACAGGTACCGCGACTGTCGAAGCGGCCAACATGTCCAAATCAAGCGATATCTTGAAGTCTCTTCAGCTTTCGATGATTCCATTCATGCAGCCTGCCGCCATCGAGAAGGGCCAGCCTTCACCTCCAAAAGGCTCGGCCGATGTTAAATTGGTCATGACCTTGAAATTCGTGGCAAACCCAACCGAGCTGTGAATCGTCTAGCCCTCATCTTCGGCCTTCTGGCGGCATGCGATTCGCCCAAAGATAAGCCCGATCCGCCTCAGACAGCGACGACGGTAAAAAAAGACGTCGCCGAACCCGTCGACGCCGACGCGCCGTCGGAGGTTCGTCTGCTCAACGGCTACATGTCCAAGTTTGGAAGCGGCGAGACCCTGGTCGCCACACTTCACACCACCGCCGGCGATTTGGAGTGCGAACTCTATTGGCGCAAAACGCCGCGCGCGGTGGCGACTTTTGTTGGCCTCGCGACCGGACAACGCCCATGGATGGACCCCGAATCTGACGAAGAAGTGACACGTCCCTACCTTGATGGAACCGCGTTTTTTCGAGTCGTCTCGAATTTCGTCATCCAGGGCGGCGACCCAACTGACTCTGGACGCGGGGGCCCGGGCTTCACGTACAACGACGAAATCCGTCCCGAGCTGCGTTTTGATCGTCCGGGAGTCCTCGCGCTCGCCAATAACGGTCCAAACACCAACTCTGGACAGTTCTTCATCACTCTGCGTGCAGCTCCGCATTTGGATGACCGTCACACGATTTTTGGTGAATGCAGTCCTTTGGACGTGATTCGGACTATTTCGCAGAGTCCGGTCAACGCCTCGGGCGTCGTCGAGACCCCTGAACGCATCAAAAAGGTCAGTTTTTCACGGCGTTGACGTACACAAAAGTGGGTTCTCTACCCACACGTCATTGAATTGAGGCACGGAGGGTGTATAATTCGAGGGCGATTCAACCCGAGAACCTATGACCCCTGCACTTGAACATCTGTGGCAACACCCTGACTTCGAAAGAGTGTTAGCCAATGCTGTAGATGGTCCCGGCGTCGTTGTGCTGAGTGGCACCACCGACACTCAAGTCGTGCGTGAAGCGCCCTCACTGGCCCGCCACCTTGCCGAGCAAGGGATTGAATTTCTGCTGCTGAACCCGCGCGCGGCTTCGGACGAAGAATCATCCCTTCATGGCGTGGTCTCAAGATTCTCAAGAAGCCTCGAGAGGCAGAGCCTCTTGGACAATCGCACGCTTCTGGCACTCGAAAACTACGAATCAGTGCGCCGGCCCAGCGTTAACGTTCCCGAAATTGCCCAGGGACGCCTTCAGCACGAACTCGTCGGAGACCTGCTTACGGCGATGAGCGTGTTGATGCCCTTCGTTCTTGTGGTCGTGCAATTCGAAGAATGCACTCCTGGGGACCGGCAAGCGTTGGAATACCTGTCACGAAATGTGTTTTCGGACCCCATCTCCCCGTTATCACCTGAATTTGAGTCGGTGAATCGCGTTCATGGCTCGTTGGTAACCACACATAACGGCTTTGAGGGAGTGATCGCGCACGATGTCGATTTTAAAGAGCAATCGGCGACTGCGTTCAAGCAATATCTGGCAAACGAAGCGGTGATGCAGCAGCTGCTCGACGCCACAGGTGGCGACGTGGGCCGCCTTGCCGATATTGTCACTCACCTTCCTGAGAACGCTCGAAACCTTCAGTGGGCTCGCTACCAGACGTTGGACGCCGCCGCGCAGGACATCCTGAATATCGTGGTGTTGGCCGGCGAACCCATGAAACCCCAGGCGATCAAGCGAACCTTGGCGCTGATGGAACGCTCAGAGTTCTTCGGGCGCGCCGTGAAGACGAGCCTTGAACAAGGACTCTTGAAACGCAGTGTCGCGGGTGGGGATATTCTGCTCTGGCTCGAAGATCAGGAACTTAGCCAACACATCCTTGAAGCTCAGGGCCCAGCGCTGGCGCTTCACGAAGCGTTGGCCAACGCTGAGCGCCTGAATCCCGACGAGCCCGATCTGGCGTTTATTGCTCGGCACTTCTTGCTCGCAGAGCAAACCGAAGCTGGACTGAAATATTTGGATGCGGCGGTTAAACGCTTGATTGCCCGCGGAAGCTGGGATGAGGCACTTGACCTGCTCGACCGCGGCCGCCTTCAAGCCGCTGTCTGGCCGCAGCACTTGCGCCTGCAGCGCGTCGATGTCTTGACCGCAGTGGGCCATTACCGCGAAGCACTTGCCGAGGCTCAGGTCATCGAAGTTGCCGCGGAAGACCTGCGCGAGTTTGACGTGCGCATCGGACAGCTTCTTTCCAAGATTTCTGAGTTCGACCAAGCCCGTGAACGCTTCACGAGAGCCCTGGGCGGCTCCGATTTCATCGACGGAAGCGCACGACTGGGACTCGCCGAGTGCGATTATGCGCTGGGAGACCTTGAGACGGCCGACTCGTCGCTTCAAATCTTGATCGCCGACCTTTTGGTGGGCGAGGTTCCGCAAATCAAGGCTGATCGCCTTCGTGTGCAGGCCAAGAATATTCGCGGGCGCATCGCAATCTTCAAGGCGAAGTACGACGAAGCCGTGCAGATCTTCGAAGAAAATCGACTGACGGCCACGGAGTGGGCCTGGGAAGACGAAATCGCACGCGCAGACGCGAACCTTGGCGTCGTTGCCATGCAGCGACGGGACCATGCAGAAGCCCTCACACGGCTCAACAAAGCGCTGGCGTCCCACGGTTTACGTGGTGCTCGGCCTCGCGCCTACGGTCTGGTCAACTTGGCCACGATCTATCAACGACTTGAAGAGTATCATCAGGCCCTTGAGGCGTGTTTGGACGCCCTTCGTTGTGCACGACGTTCAGACGACGATGTCGCCTACGGAGTCGCTGCTCACAACCTCGCCACGATCTACCAAGATCTCGGCGCTTTCGAGCGCGGACACGCGATCATCGACCACCTCCACACGGCCCACGAAAACCGCACGATGGTCAGTCGGTGGAGTCGATTGGTGCAGGGGTACTTGTATTTCGACCAACACCAATACCATGAAGCGATCGAAGTCTTTGATGAACTCACCGACGGCGCCAACCTGCTGTACCAGCCAGAAGCGCGCTTGCGACTCGCTCAATCACATCTGGAATTGGGACAGCGTGAAGAAGCCGTCCGCCTCCGTTTGTCGATAGCCCCAGAAGACGGGGAGGGCGATGCCCCGGTTCTTGAGGGAATCACGTGGCTTTTGGACGCTGAACTTGGCCTCTCCAACGATCCTGTGAACGCGCTTGCTCTGGGGCGCAAAGCCCTTACACGTTTCACGGAGATCTCGCAGAGGACCGATTCTGTTCGCGCCGCAACGCTTTGCGCTGAGGCTTTGGTGGCCTTATCCAGGTCTTCAGAAGCGCGTGTTTTGCTTGAAAACCAATTGCAAGAAATCGTGCGCAGGGCGAGCCGTGTGCCCGATGACTTCACCAACGCGTATTTTGGGAAGCCTGACCACCGCAAGCTGGTTTCGTTGCTGCAAGACCTTCGTGGCGAAGTCCCCGCGTTGGTCAGCACGGCGCTTGAGCCCGTTCGTCTTGTGACACCAACCATCACGACACGTTTGGCGAGTTGGCATGACCGATACGGCGATATTGTGGGTGAAAGCCCACGCTTGCATCAAGTCTTTAGGATCATCGACCGCGTGTCGAAATCTGACGCGACGATCCTCGTTTACGGTGAGTCAGGCACAGGTAAAGAGCTGATCGCCGAGGCGTTGCATCATACAAGCAATCGAGCGCGTGGGCCTTTCGTTAAGGTAAACTGCGCCGCCTTTGTAGAAAACCTACTGCTTTCGGAATTATTCGGGCACGAGAAAGGCGCCTTCACAGGGGCGACGTCCCAGAAACCAGGCCGTTTCGAACTCGCGGATCAGGGCACCATTTTCTTGGATGAGATCGGCGACCTTTCGCCCAATACGCAGGTTGCTTTGCTGCGTGTACTCCAGGAAGGGACCTTTGAGCGCGTCGGTGGAAACACGACTTTAAAGGTCGATGTTCGCGTCGTGTGTGCCACGAACAAGAATCTCGAAGAGATGGTTCAAAAGGGAGAGTTCCGGCTCGACCTCTACTATCGCTTGAAAGGCGTCGTGATTGAGAGCCCAGCATTGAGAGAACGTCGTGAAGACGTCCCAAGCCTAGTTCAGCATTTTGCGGCCCGATTTGCCGATGGCATCCCAAAACGATTTGCGCCCGCTGTCCTAAAGCACCTTATGCGCTACAGCTGGCCCGGAAATATTCGCGAGTTACAGAACTTCGTTCGCAGCATTCTTCTCTTTGTGGAAGGAAACGAAGTGACGATGGAAGATTTGGCCGACTTTGAAGATTTCTTCATCAGTGGGACTTTTGATGCTTCCGAGGTCGAACTCCCAGAGACGTACAAGCCGATGCAATCCGTTGGCAAAGCTGAAGTCGCCCAGAGCCCCGAACCCGCTGGTCATGACCCGGAAATGGCTTTGGTCGAGATGGTGGTGAACGGAGGACTCAGTCTGACAGACCTCAAAAAGAGGCTTGAGATTGAGTCGATTAAACGTGCCTTGCTCGAGGCCGATGGTAACGTAACTAAAGCAGCTGAATTGCTGCAGATGAAGCGTCCACGGTTGAGCCAGATCATTAATGGAACCGAAGAACTTGCTGACCTGAAGTCAGTATTGGTCGGATAGGAGATGGCAGTGAAAAAAACAATCTTTGCGGTCATCGGACTGGTAGCTCTCGGTACAAGTTGTGTGGACGCTGAAGCGATCGTCGAGGACGGCGGCAGCTCGTCGACACGCACTCAGGCCGTCAGCGTTGTCCCGCGATTTGTGTTCGTGGGAGCAGACCAGGTTCCTGACGACCTCTATTTCACCGAGCTTGGGCTCGTCGTTTCTGAGATTCGTTTAACGCCCATCGTCACGACCAAGTACGGGTTGGCTTACGCAAGTGCCCAGCCGACGGTTCTGCGTTTCAACGTCGCTGCAGGAGAATATTCACGTGACGGTGATACCCTCGAACTGCCCGAGCGCGGCCGCTATGTGGTGAGCATTCGACTTGAGCCCGTGAGTGACCTCACAGGAAGCGACGAGTCGTCTAGCCTCTCTGTCAGTGGTTTTGTGGCTCAGGCCACCGACATTACGAATCCTGGGAAGGTTGCCGATGGTTCGCCGTTGCCCCTTCCGTTTGATGCACGCCGAACCAGCGACGAAGTCACGGACAGCTCCGCGACGCCAATGCTGTGGACGCCGTTCCAGTATTCGAGCCAACGAGCCGTGTTTTACACACTCAACGATGTCGAATTGGAGCGTGGCGAACAGGTCCTGCAATTCACATTCGACCTGCATGACTGGGCAGCCGAAGTTGCGGAGCCTATCTCGAAGGCCCTTCGCAACAATCCCAACACTCAAGCGAGCGACGGTGTTGACGTGACTCGTCAGGTTGAGTCCACAGGCATCGGTCTTGAATCGTTGATTCAAACAGGCGTCGTGAGTCGCGACGTGCTGCCACCTCGCTGAGCGTGGAACCAAGTTCATAAAAAAAGGCCGTCTGAATCAGACGGCCTTTTTTATTATTGGATGCAGCATGTCTCACACGAGCGAGGACAAGGCCCGTGCGTCTCGGTAGTAGCGTTCGATTGCATATTCACGGGTGTAGCCGTACCCACCGTGAAGTTGGAGCGCCTCGTCGGAGCAATACATGGCCGAAGCAATCGCCACCCGCGACGCATTTTTGACCATGCGATTATCATCGCTAACACCTGACCGACTGGCGGCCCGCATCAACATCAACCACGCGGTATCTGCTCTCAACGCCATGTCTGCCACTTTGAACTGAGTGGCCTGAAATTCCGTGAGCGCCTTACCGAATTGAATCCGTTCGCTGGCGTAGAGTGTCCCGGCTTCCTTCGAAGCGCGAGCGACACCCGCTGCAACAGCAGCCAGGGTCAATATTCGCCAAGTTTCAAACGCCTCGACGGCTTCGTCGTCGCCGAAGGTCTCGATGACCTGGCCTTCAAGCTGACCTTTTTCGAACGCTGCCGCACACACGCCCAAGCCCCGAAAGGGTTGAGTTTCGCCGAGCACATGAGAGGAAGCTCGGGCCAAGGAAGCCCGACCCGCAAGCCGTACCGGGAACACCAACGAGTTGGCGTGGTCCAAAAACGGAACCACAAAGCCCGAGGCTCTAGCGATGATTTCACCTGCTTCTTCGTCCAAGATCAGATTTTCGAAAACCGGAATCGTGAACGTAGCGCCGGCGTCTGCGCCTGCCGCGGCAATGCCTGCGCTGGCGGCGCAATGCAGCCCGACAAACAAGGCTGTGGCAGCGTCGTGACGCGCCAACTCGTAGAGCGCCACCGCAGCGAAACCGCGATCTCCATCGTCGTCGGCGAGCCCGAGTAATCCGAGTTCGCGCAACTGGACCACCGTGGAGGCGTTGAGGCGGCCATTTATATCGGCGGCGACCGCGGCCCCTTGGAGCTGGTCCTCGGAAAAACGTTGAACCATGTCCCGAAGCATTTTCTGATCTTCAGTGAGCGCAAAATCCATTACAGACTCCTCAGCACGTCGCGAGAGATTACGATTCGTTGAATCTCACTGGTGCCTTCATAAATTCGCGTAACCCGGGCATCCCGCACTAGTTTCTCGAGACCGAAGTCCGGGTCGAGACCGCGAATGCCTGCCCGCGCCACCAACGTCTCACAAACTCTGCAGGCGGTCTCAGAGGCATGAAGTTTCGCCATGCTCGCTTCAACCGTGAAGGGCATCTTGCCTTCCTTCATCCAAGCCGCTCGCCAAACCAAGACACGTGCGGCCTCGACCTCTGCGAAAAGGTCGTCGCATGGGATTTCTGCTTCTGCAGCCAAGCGAAGTGCTTCATCTGCAATGCCAATGGCTTGACTGGCAATGCCAACTCGGCCGCCATCCAGCGCCATCATCGCGACACGAAAGCCGTCTCCCACGTCACCAAGCAACGCCGACTCCGGGATGACCACTTCATCAAAGGCCAATGCGACAGTATTTGAAGCATGTTGGCCCATTTTTTCCTCGGGCTTGCCAAAGGTGATTCCCGGCAATTTTGGATCCACCACGAAGGCTGAAATGGTGTTTTTAGAATCGCCAACTCGCGCCCAGACCAGAAATACGCCTGCATAGGCGCCGGACGTAATCCACGCTTTAGCCCCCGACAACACAAACGAATCGCCACGATGTTCGGCTCGCGTCTGCATCGCAGCAGCGTCACTTCCACTTCCTGGCTCACTCAGGCAAAACGAGCCGCTGGACCATTCTCCAGACGTCATTTTTGGAATCATCTCAAGGTGCGAGGGGCCGCCAAATTGCTGCAGAACCTCGGCCACCATGTTGTTCACACACATCGTGACGGCAACAGCCGGGTCTGCGGCTGCAACCACCTGAACGGCCTCGGAGTATGAGATGACTCCTGCACCAAGCCCGCCGTATTCTGGCTTGACGTTCACGCCCATCAGCCCCGCAGATGCCAGCGCGGCCAAGGCATCAAGCGGGAACTCATGGTTGGCTTCTCGATGTCGTAAATTTGGGCGAATCATCGAATCAGCAAGCTCTTGAGCGCGCTGGCGAGTGTCAAAGTGCGTCGAACCAAGTTCAAAATTCATGAACTACTTCCTCACAAAATTGGGGGCACGCCCTTCAATGAAGGCACCCATGCCTTCTTTTTGGTCTGCGGTGCCAAATAGCCCGGAAAATGCCTGCTGTTCTGCTTTCAAGCCGTCACTCAATCCGACGCTATAGCCCTGCGAAAGTGCCTTTTTGGCGGCTCTGAGCGCCAACGGTCCATTTTTTTGGATGCTCGCGATGATCGCCTCGATTCGTTCCGCGAATTCAGCGATTGGAAAGACATCCAAAACCAAGCCCAGTGCTTTAGCCTCATCCGCTTTGACTTGCCTGCCCGTCAGAACAAGCTCACGCGCCACATGCCAGCCCACGAGACGGCCCAGACGCTGAGTGCCACCCCAGCCTGGAATCACCGACAACGAGACCTCAGGGAGGCCCAGGCGAGCTTTGTCCGAGGCGTAGATAAGGTCGCAACTGAGCGCGAGTTCCAAGCCACCGCCGAGCGCGAAACCGTTGACGGCCGCAATCGAGGGACAAGGAAGGGCAGCCACGGCCGCAAATGCCGCATGGCCCAGAGCGCTGAATTCGTTGGCCTGCTCGGAGGTGAAGTCCACCATCGCTTTGATGTCGGCCCCAGCCACAAAGGCTCGGCCTTCACCCGTGATCACAAAAACGTCCAAATTGGGATCGTCTTTGGCCGCAAGGGCGACGGCAAGAATCTCGGAAAGGGTCTGGCCGTTAAGAGCATTCAAGGCCTCAGGCCGCCGAATCGTCAAACGACCCACGCCCTGTGCGACTTCGTAGGATACGCATTGGTAATCTGTCATTTGTTTACGCCTCGTAGGAGTAGAAACCACGGCCCGATTTACGGCCCAACCAACCTGCATCGACGTATTTGCGCAAGAGTGGGCATGGGCGGTATTTCGAATCGCCCAAGTTCACGTGCAACACTTCCATGATCGCAAGACACGTATCCAAACCGATAAAATCGGCAAGGGTCAGAGGCCCCATCGGTTGATTGGTGCCAAGCTTCATCGCGATGTCGATATCTTCGACACTGCCAACGCCTTCCATGAGCGTGTAGGCGGCCTCATTGATCATCGGCATAAGAACGCGATTCACGATGAAACCTGGGTAATCCTGGGCCAGAACGGTGGTTTTCCCCATTCGCTCCGAGGCGGTTTTCACGGCCATATAGGTCTCATCCGAGGTGGCGAGACCACGAATCAATTCGACCAATTTCATGATCGGCACTGGATTCATGAAATGCATGCCGACCACTTTGTCCGCACGGTCTGTGAATCCGCCGATCTTGGTGATCGAAATGCTCGACGTGTTCGACGCTAAGATGGTGTGAGCTGCGGCGGCTTTATCCAAGGTCTGAAAAACCTGTTGTTTAACGGCTGCACTTTCGACCACGGCTTCGATCACAAGGTCGCATTGGGCCGCATCTTCGATGGACGTCGTGGTCGACAAACGCGAGAGCGTTGCGTCGCGCAAATCCGCCGAGATTCGTTCTTTAGCCAACAGCTTGCTCAGGCTCTTCCCGATGGTGGCCATACCTTTCTGTGTGGCCGGACCCGAGAGGTCGGCCATGATGACCTCATAGCCTGCAACTGCGGCCACTTGAGCAATTCCGTTTCCCATCTGACCTGCGCCGATGACGCCAATTTTCTTGATTTCCACGCCTGACCTCTCTTCAGTAATTCGTGATGGCGTGAGTAACACGAGGGGAGAAATCGGGTCAAACCGGCATGACGTGCGGGTGGACGCAAGGGTGGGCTTGTAATAACCTCGGCAGATGGCCATCTGCCCCTATTGCGAAACACATTCTGAAACACAGCTTGAGCTCTGTCCCAGCGGTGATGGTTTTTACACCATCGACGAAAAGGACTGGCAGGCTTGTCGTGGTGAGCCCTTGCTTGGCTGGCCGGTTGCGGGTCGTTTTGTCGTCACGGCTCTGATCGGGCGAGGCTCGATGGCTCGCGTCTTTCGCGCTCGCCAACTTCAGCTCAATCGAGACGTCGCGCTCAAACTCTTTGATAGCGCGTCTCTACAGCATGAACTCTTGCCGTCAGGCGATCTGGATCAGGCCATTGGATTGGCCAAGCAGCGCTTTGAGCGTGAAGCCCAGGTGCTCGCTCAGATTTCGCATCCGAATTGTGTCACGTTGTATGACTACGGCGTCAGCTCCGACGGGCGTTTTTTGTACATCGCGATGGAGTTCGTTCAGGGCCTCTCCCTGAGGCATGCGGTCAATCGCGGACTGAAATTCGACGCCATCGTTGAGATCGCCCAGCAGATCTTGCTCGCCCTGCGCGAAGCGCACGGGTTGGAAATTGTGCATCGAGATTTGAAGCCCGAAAACATCATCTTGTCGATGCGAGCCGGAACCGAAGAACAAGTGGTCAAGGTCGTCGACTTTGGCATCGCAAAGATGCTTAGCGGTGAACAAGAAAGCCGGACGATGGCAGGAACGCTTTTCGGAACCCCTGCCTACATGTCGCCCGAGCAATGCCGCGGAGAGACCGATACGGTCACGGCCGCGTCGGACATTTATTCGTTGGGATGCGTTCTCTATGAAATCGTGTGCGGCAGACTCCCTCATCCCGCGCAAACACCGCAGGAAATGGTGAGGATGCACATCATGGATCCTCCCGCACAGGTGATTCCAAGGGCGGGCCTAGAGATCCCGCCTGAATTTGCGGCATTCTTAGTTCGCTGCATGCAAAAGGATCCGTCCGATCGGTTTCCCAATGCACATGCCGCCCTGGTTGCTTTAGACGAGTTCGTCGGCACCGCCATGAACTCAGGCCCATCGACTTCGGAGTATATGCGGCGACGGGCCGCATCCGCGCAGTCGAGGACAGCAAGAGTCTCGGTCCCCAAAGACCAAATCCGCGGCGACCAAATCGTTCCACCGGTCGTTCAGCCCTCGATTCCTCCGCCTCGGATGACCCAGCGGTCGCAGGAACCCGCGTTGAGCATCACCGACACACACCCACCTGGAAGCCTAAACATGGCCTCTGCCCAAGGCGGGCAACGCGGGCTAAAAATCCTGATGGTCCTCGGTGTCTTGGCGGTGTTCGCTTTCTGCACCGCGCTCCTATTCTTCATCTGGCACCGAATCGTCGGCCCATGAGAGCTCGATTTCCGTACCTTCCAGGCTCCGCTCCACGTCGATCATTCGCTCCGAAGGCACCATCACTTCGAGGGTTCGCCGCGGTAAACGTAAGAGTCTGCCAACCGATAGCCCACGAACCATCACGGGGATGCCATCGTCCAGCAGATGCCCTGCGATAGCCTCTGCGAGTTCGACGCGGTCAGTACTGATGACTTCCGCACAAAACCCATGGGCCTCTCGAAACCGCATCTCGCGGCGGATATCGGTCACCAAACAGGCGGCCAGAGCGACCACAGCAACTGCGATGACTTCCGGTGCACCGTGTCGCCAACCCAGTCCAAAAAGCAGCATGGTAAAGACGGTCGTACGCAAAATCGCCCGGTCATGGTGCTCAGCGGCGTCGTGAACGCCGACCATCCGCCATGCTTTAACAATGCGCTCCTCGGGCGCGAGCAGCCGAGTCAAGACGCCCTGTGAGACCAGCAAAATCGCGAGTCGCAAGACCCAATCAAATTTCAGATCGGGCAAGGGAAGGGTGACCGCAAACGCAGCCAGAATCAGTGGCCAGATACCAGACGTTGGGGCCCCCACTCGTGGCCGCTTGGCGATGTCGCGCGTCGCTGTCCACCGAAGTGACCACAACAAAATGGCCAACGAGATCGTGAACTCAGTCCAAATTTGAAACATATGACCTCCGCACTTCTAGAACCGAACCAAGCACACGATTCTTCCCTCAGTTTAGCTTTGCATCGAGGTGAGCTACAAGGAGGGGCAGGAGGAAGCATGAAAGCTATTCAAATCGACGGTGACTCTCTAGTTTGGGCGGATTATCGAGACCCATTTTGTGGGCCTGAAGACGTCGTCCTCGACATCGTGGCCACGGCGGTCAATCGAGCCGACCTCTTGCAACGAAAGGGGTTTTATCCACCGCCCCCTGGCGCATCGGAAATCCTTGGACTTGAAGCAGCAGGCATCGTCTCAGAAGTCGGTCCAGCCACGGTTGGCTGGCGAGTGGGCGATCGAGCTGCTTGCCTGCTTTCGGGCGGTGGCTATGCCGAGCGTGTGCGGGTGCATCACTCGGCGCTGATCCCCTTGCCGGATGCGATGCCCTTCGAGTTAGCAGCCGCGATACCCGAAGTGTTTTACACCGCATTCGTGAACCTCTTCTTAGAGGCGGGCCTGAGCGAAGGCGAGACGGTCTTGATCCACGCTGGCGGCTCAGGCGTTGGGACCGCCGGCATTCAGATGGCAGTTGAGTCAGGCTGCCGGGTCATCGCCACGGCCAGCGAACCAAAACTGGAGTCGATTTCGGAACTCGGCGCGTTTGCGGTCGACCGGAATTCCGAAGATTTTGTTGAGTGCGTGCTGGAGGTCACAGAAGGAAAGGGCGCCGATGTGATCTTGGACCCGGTCGGCACGTATCTGCCGCGAAATCAGCGATGCCTGGCGCACGAAGGACGACTCGTCGTCATCGGCTTGATGGGCGGAGTTTCGGCCGACCTCGACCTGCGAACGCTCTTAAGCAAGCGCCAGCGTGTCATAGGGAGCGTGTTGAGGAGCCGCAGCATCGAGGAAAAGGCCGCCAT
>CAYMYJ010000008.1:0-181108 GCA_964394615.1 uncultured Bradymonadales bacterium
GATGTGTCTGAAACGCTGCCATTTGGTGGCGCCATCGACTTCGGCGGCTTCTTCCAAATCGCGTGGAATCGCCTGCAGGGCGCCCAGCGTCACGACCATCATGAACGGGAATCCGAGCCAGACGTTGGTGGCAAGATTCGCCGCAAACGCGGTCGAAAACTGCGAGAACCAGCTGACGGGTTCGGCCCCAAGCCAGGTCAACAACCCATTGATCGCCCCAAACTGCTTATGGAACATCCCTCGCCAGATCAGCGCTGTGATGTAGTTGGGGACAGCCCATGGAATGATGAGCAAAACGCGGTAGACGCCTTTCAGGCGCAACCAGGGGCTTCTGAGCATCATCGCGAGGACGAGGCCGATGCTGATATGGAAAAACACGTTGGTGACGGTCCAGACGACCGTGACGACGAGCGTGTACCAGAAGCTTAAGGGGTCAGTCAGGCCGAACTCGGCGCTTGTCAGGATGCTCCAGAAATTGGAGAGCCCGACAAAGGTAAATTCGCCTTCACGATGCGAAAATAGTGAGACTGCCGAACCGACCACAAAGGGCGTCACCACTAGGACCAGCATGGCGAGCATGGCGGGTGCGACGTAGAAGTACGCAGGTAGGTTTTTCTTGGCGCGTTTGACGACATTCGTGCCAGCCAAGACCTTGTAGGTCCAAGCAGCAATCCCAAGGCTCAGCAACACAAAAAAGATGATTGTTCCTAGCGGGCTTTGTCTTTCGGGCGAGGGACGCGTGAAAATCAAGACACGTCGTTGGGCTTGTTTTAGAGCTTCGGCCGGAGCGGCGGCTCCGCGCATCACCTGACGAAGCGCTGTTTCTGCCGGCTCCCAAACCGAACGCATTTTGGGATTATTCGGCATCGGAATCGACGCATCCAATTGACGTCTAAAAACCGTTAACGCGTCAATCTTTTTGACGTCGGGTGAGTCGTAGGCGGACAAGGTTGCGACAGGCTGAAGGCCTTGTGTGGCGCGAATGATGCTCGACGAATCGGTGGCCAAAAAGAGCGAAAACTCTTTGGCGACCTTGGGCTGCGCAGACATCGACGACACAAAAGCGACGTCGACGGTCAAGAACGGCCGAGCTGGAAGCCCAGTCTTGGAAACGACCGGAAGTGGCGCCATCGCGTAATGAAGCTCGGGTTTGATCTCGCCGAGGAACCACGGGCCATTGATGGCAAACGCGGCCTTGCCGTCATTAAAAAGCTGGGTGACCAAGACCCCGGTGGATTCTTCGGGGACGATTTTTTTTTCTAGGACCAAATCGCGCACGAATTCGATCGATTCGGCATTTTTTTCGTATGCCAGATCCAGATTGCCGTTCTGGTCAAAAATATGGCCGCCAAAGCCGAATAACCAGCCTGCATGCATATAGAAATTAGAGGCCTGATAAACCAACCCGTATTTGCCCTCGGCGGGCACGGTATGAATCGTGGCTTGCTCGATCAGCTCGTCGGTCGTGGCCGGCGGGGTCTTGATGATGTCGGTATTATAAAAAAGAACGACGCTCTTGTAGGCGAGCGGGATGCCCAGGCGGCTACCCTTGACGGTGACGGCATCGACGGTCGTGGGGTGGAACGCACTCCAGGGAGCCTCGGCCTTTGACCACGGCGCCAGCAATTCCGACCGCGCCCAATCGCCAGCTCGTTCGTGCGCCGCGATGAACACATCAGGCCCGTTTCCGCGTGGGATCGCGCTCGTGAGTTTATTGGCGTAGGCGTCGTATGGGATCGAGAGCAGACGAACAGGTGTGTCGGGATGGGCCTGATTCCACGAGGCAGTGAGCGTTTTGAGCGCGTCTTCTTCGGCACCGCGATACGCGTGCCAAACCTGCAATTCTGCCGCCCATGACATGCTTGTCAGAAAGCAAATCAGGAGCAACGCAAAGAGGCCGGTGAGGTGTGAGGCTCTGAACATGGCGCAACGGTGCGGATAGGAGGCTCAAATCTCGTGGAGACCGGCCTGCCTGTCAACCACCACCGAAGGTATCTCGTTCGATCTCTAGTGCCTTGAGGGCATCAGGCCATCGAGCTTTCAGCAATCCTAGGTGTCGCTTGGCCGCTTCGAGGTCGCCTTCTTCGGCGAGAATTTCGATGCTTTCCGCTGTTTCGCCCATCAGATCGTCACCAAACATGCGCAGGCTGGCTTTGAGCGAATGGGCAGCGAGGCCGAGTTTATGCAGGTCTTGGTTCTTGGCCGCGTTTTCCATGTCGCTCATGAGCAGGTCGACATTCCCGATATGGCCATCCACCAATAATACAAATTCGTCCGGAGTCGTTTGGTACAACATTTTAAGTTGGTCCAACGGAGCGTTGCTTTTTGATTTAGGCGAGTCGGGCATTCGCTGGCTGTTTTCAATCGCAGCCCGCAACGACTCCACCATAAAGGGTTTGGTGATGTAGTCGTTCATTCCGGCGTCCGCCGCAGACTGGCGAATCTCGGCGTTCACCCCGGCGGTAAGAGCGACGATCCAGGGCTGTGCATCTTTGGGGGAGAAGTCCCGAATCTGTAGCGTGGCCTCGATTCCGTCCATCACAGGCATATGAATGTCCATGAAGATGATATCAAATGTGGCCTTGCGGGCGGCTTCGACCGCCAGCTTGCCGTTTTCAACGACGACCGGTGCGTAACCAAGGCGTTCCAGCATCACTTTGGCAACCCGTTGATTGGTCGGATTATCTTCGGCAACAAGGATCCGTCGCGGGGCTTCTTCTGCCATTTCTTCGAATTTGGATAATGATCTGCGTGTGGTCGTGACCGTGTCGCCATCAAGGGCGCTCCTTAGCGCCTGACGCAACGCCCGCAGCCTGACCGGGCGGTCCAAAACCGTGTTGGTTCCCAGCGCGTCGGCTTTTTCGTGGCCCGACACGTACGCGACCCACGAAACAAAAATCTTTGGCAGGTCGTGCGGTAAGAGCGCGGCAGTCGCGTCCAGCGACTCCGAAAACACCAACACAACATCGACGTTGTCTACATCGACCTCTGAGCAGCTTGAGTGAATTTGGGCGACCATCTCCCAATCGCGAATTTGGTCGCCAAGCACATCACGGCTCGTGATTTCTGGTCCGACGATGGCGACACGAATCCCAGGACGCTCCCAAACGAGGTCTGAAGACGAGGTCGGCGACACGGTGACCGGGACTCGAACTTCAAAAACACTTCCTAATTTGAGCGTGCTTTCGACTCGAATTTCGCCGTCCATGAGCTCGGCGAGTCGCTTGCAGATAACCAGTCCAAGGCCGGTGCCTGGTTGGTTGGTGTTCCCCAATTGTCGGAAGGGGATAAAGAGGTTTTCCATGGCTGTTTCGCTGAGCCCGACGCCGGTGTCGGAGACCGCAAAAACCATCACATCGCCGTCCATTTCGACGTCGATGATGACTTCGCCGGAATCGGTGAATTTGACGGCGTTGCTGACCAGGTTCGACAGGATCTGACGTACACGAATCATGTCTCCAAGAACTCGATTGGGCAGGTCGGACGCGAATCGACTGGCGATATCGAGCTTCTTGTCGAACGCCAAACCGGCAAAAAGGTCGAGGACGTCTTCGACACATTCGCGTGGATCGAACGGAAAAATTTCGATCTGAATCGCGTTGGCTTCGAGCTTTGAAAAGTCGAGAATTTCATTCAAGACAGCCATCAACGCCTCACCGCTCTTGGCGATGGTCTGAGTGATGTCGAGTTGTTCTCGGTTGAGTTCGGTCTCGAGCAGAACACTGGTCATGCCCAGCACGCCGTTAAGCGGGGTGCGGATTTCATGGCTCACGTTGGCTAAAAAACGAGTGCGAACGTCGAGGGCTTTTGTCGCTTCGACCGTCTCTGCTTCGAGTTCCTTGCGTTTCGAGATCGCTGCATCGGCACCAAGTCGCAGCTCTTCGAGCTTTCGTTCGGATTCGACGCGCTCCGCTTTGCCGCGAAGGTAGAGCGTAGCGGCGAGGCCGCTGGCTCCGCCTGCAATCAGCCACGCGATAATTTCACTCATAGTCCATTGCATGGTGACTCAGCGGAAGGACCACCACAGACCGGCGCGGGCCTGAGGGATGGCGTCAAGCGAACCTGATTCGGACGTGAAAATCGCACCGGCATCAAAACTCCATCCGAAATGTTCATTGATGGAAGGCATAAGCCCAATGCCAGCGTGCAGGTCAGTGATATGGTCTTCGACGACCAAACCGCCTACGCCGAGCGACATAAAGGGGCGTGCGTCGCTCTCGAAGAGACCGACCAGAACCTGTGCTCTCCAATCGAGCACTGCGGCATCGTATTGCCCTGCGCCGAGGCTGGCCGTCAGGCCCAGATATTTGGTGGGAATCAACGCGCCCTGAATATGGATCGAGGCGCCGGCTCCGCTGACATCAATGGCTTCAATTCCATCGTAGTAGGCGTAACCGCCCATCAACTGCAGGTAATACACGTCGGGTTCGATCAACTTTGTCTCGGCAGGTGCGCCGACTTCGTAGTCGAAGGAGCCCAAGGCGACAGCGCCGTAATGTGCGCGAAGAGTTGCGGCTTTTTCATCTGTAGCCTTTACACGGACGGCATAACCGCCAGCGATAGGCATTGCTGTGTCGACTTCAAGGCCATCGCCTTCAAAAACCACGTTGGAAGGAGCCGAGGGCTCAAAGATGAGTTTTACGATTCGGTATTTGCCCAAAGCCAGCTGTCGTTCGTCTGCACGCTTGGCGATTGGGGTGTCGACGATCACGCTTGTGACGCCCACAGTTTTACCAATCTTGCATTCCAGCGCGGTATTGCCTTCGGTGACAAACGCGGTTTTTTCGACAAACTCGCCGTCCGGAGTGGTGCGGCAATTCATGCCACGAGGCGCGCGGATATTCGTTCCGAGCACGACGTGTTCTGCGCCTGCGTCATCCTGATTGATGGAGCCTTCTGGCATCGCGACGAGCGCGGTTCGAATGTGTCGAACAGGTGTGGGAACGCTCTCGAATTTGTCGGCGTCAACCGCAGAGACGACCGCATAGTAGGTGCCAGCGGGGACTCCTTTGATCTCAAGCCGGTTTTTGTCTCCGGGCACGAAAACCGACTCGACCACCTTCACGCCGCGTGAGTCCTTGGCGAGCTCGACATAATAGGATTTGGCCACATCGACGGGCTTCCATTCCAAGACGATGGTGGCGCCGATGCCTTTGAAGCCGAGCACGATATCATTTTTGCCGGTCCATGCCGGAGTTGGGGGCAGAGGGCGTGGTGGTTCGGGCTTTTCGTTGGGCTTAATGCGCGTGCCCATGCCCTCTTTGACACTGACTTCTCCGCCGGCCTTGCCGACGACTTTGGCCGCACCGCCGTGATGGTTTTCGACGCGTGTCAGGCCGTCTTTTTCGACCGTGACCTGTGCTTGTCCTGCGCCGAGCTCGGCGACCGACGAGGGGCTCTCGATCTTCACGCCCGCGAGTTCGTCCAATTTCGAACGAAGTCGACCGGTCTCAAGCACTGTGTGTGCCGGAATGATTTTCGACTTCTCTTGAGATTGCCCATAAATCACGACCAAAGTGTTGGCCGACATGATCAAGGTCGAGGTGTCTTGAAATGCGATTTCGGCCTTGGCTTTCTCGAGTGTGTTGAGCCGCCAGGCTGAATAGAGGTCCATCCCGGTTTGGGCATCGTCCCAATTTCCCTGTTCGGGGCCACGCGCGCGCACGTCGCCGCCTTTTTGCCCGAGCAGCGCATCGGGCACGGGTGGGATTTTGGGGATTTTGAGTTTTCGACCGGCGACGCAGGCGAAGTTATCCGCCGAAAGGTCGTTGTACGCGTGGATGAAATCGTAGCGTCGTTTATCGCCAAAGAATTTCTCGGCGATGCTGGTGCAGGTGTCGCCAGGTTTGACGACATAATCGACGAACTCGGTGATTTCCTGCGCCATCACGGTGGAAGGCATGAGGCTAAGCAGGAGGCCAGCCAGAACAAAACAGCGAACATCCATCATTTCATTTCTCGACGTTGGAGTCTTCGTAGCAAACGCTGCAGTTTGCGTATGAGTTCAGTAGTTTCAATGGGATCAGCGATAACCTCGGCCGCACCTGCTCTTAAGAGGGCGGTCGACAGGTCGACATCGTCGATGTCCATCGAGGCTAAAACAGGTTTGGGGCATGCCGCGACGACCTCGGGATCGGCCTGAGGCATCAGCACGACATGAGCTTTTGAGATGTCGTTGGTCAGGTTGAAACCGGACGCTCGAAGCGAGGTAAGCACCAGATCGTCGACTCTGCCGACGATTGCGATCCACGAGGTCCCACCAAGAGGATCGGCGTGTTTGCCTTCGATCGTTCGTAAGGTCATTCCGCGTCCAGAACGCTCGCCGCGCAAAATTTCGGGGCGTCCACGTTCAATGGAGTTGGGATTTTCCAGGAGTCTGTCGATCCAAGCCCGCACTTCGAGTGCGTCTGGGCGCTCCTCGGGGTCTTTGGAAAGCATTGTGGAAATCAGCGCGTCCAATGCAGGCGGAACGTCCAAATCAGGAAACGAAACTCGGGCGCTGGGGGGCGGCACAAACATGTGCAGGTTCAGAAGTTGAACCGTTGATTTTCCACGGAAAACAGAATTTCCAGTGATCAATTCGTAGAGCACGCAGCCAAATGAATAGATGTCGGCCGGCGGACCAATATCGGGTGAGCCCATGGCCTGTTCTGGCGCAATATATTGTGGCGTTCCAGACACAATCCCTTCGCGGGTCATGCGGCCAAGGGATTCGTCGTCACGCACAAATGCGAGGCTGAAGTCGACGATGATCGGACGGTCCCCGCCGTCGGAGCGGCGTTCAAGCATGATGTTGTCGGGCTTCAAGTCGCGATGCACCAAGCCCATGGCGTGCGCGGTGGCGAGGGCGTCTGCGATTTGTCGGCCAATTCCTAGGACTCGCATCCAGGGCATGCCCACGTTCTTTTTTCGTGTGTCGTAGAGCGATCCGCCGTGCAGCACATCCATCACAATGAATAGGTTGCCCTCATGATCGCCAAAGTCGGTGACTGCCACGACGTTTTCGTGGCGGATTTTGGCGGCGACCTTGGCCTCGCGCTCAAAGCGTACGCGGGATGCTTCGTCCTGCGAATACGCGGGCAAGAGGACCTTAATGGCCACTGGCTTATTGAGTTCCATATGGGTGGCGCCCCAGACCGAACCCATGCCGCCCTGGCCGAGCATCTTTGTGACCGTGTATTTTCCGGCGATCACATCGCCTGGTTTGATGGTGGTGCTCACAGAATCACCTCGAAGACTTCAACGAGTCCTTGATTTGCCCCAATTGGCTCTTCGCCCATGCGCATGAACTCATAGCCTGAGACCTGCGAACACGTGGATTGAGTCGTCAGAATTTGGAGGGGGCGAGCCAGCGCTTCGAGTCGTGCAGCGATGTTCACGCAGTTCCCGACAGCCGTGTATTCCATTCGCGTGGTCGAGCCGATATTGCCGACGATGGCCGTGCCTGAATTGACGCCGATGGCGAGCTCGATCTTGACGTTATGGTTTTTCATCCAGCGTGCGTTGCCGATTTCGAGCCAGCTCAGGATCTCTTCGGCCGCGGCAAGTGCGTGTGCGGCTTGATGTTTGTCTTCGCGAGGTGCGCCCCAGAACGCCATCACGCAGTCTCCAATGAACTTGTCGACCGTTCCGCCATGCTTGAAGACGATCTCGGTAATCATGGTGAACAGCTCGTTCAAGATCGAGACGATGATTTCGGGCTCAAGGCGCTCACATAAAGGGGTGAACCGAACGACGTCGGCGAACATCACGGTGATTTCGCTGTGTTTTCCGCCAAGGTTCATGTCCTGTTCGCGGGCCACGACGTTTTCGACAAGGTCCCGTGAGAGGTAGCGCGAAAGGTCGGTTCGGATTTCGATTTCTTTGCGGATTTGAGCCTCGCTCTCGTCCAGATTTTGCGCAGCATCGTTGAGCGCGCCCGCCAAAACACCGACCTCGTCTTTGGTCGAAACTTCGGTTCGGGCTGTGAAATCGCGGGCCGCAAGTTTGCGGACGAATTCAGACAATCGCTCAAGGGGGCGCGTCAGCAAGCGTGCCGAAACAAAAGCTGCCATGGCCGCTAGAAGTATCGCGATCAAGGTCACGGTGATGACCAGCCGGCGCATGTCGGCGAGTGAGGCATAGGCGAATTCGAGCGGCACATCGACCACGACTGCGGCATTCAAGAGCGACAGAGGTTTGACCGAGGTCAGCGTCGTCCCGGCCTGACTCTCGCCGGATGCAGCGACGTGTTTTTGCACCAGTTGAGTGATGTCAGCGATGACTTCGTTCGGCGTAAAGGTGCTGCCCGTCTTGGTGATGTCGTCATGGACCAAAATCTGGTTTGCTCCGTTCACGATATAGACGTGCGAGCCTTTAGGCATGCGCTCTGCGGCAATGTCCGCCGCGCGTTTTTGGACGCGATTCAGCGGGATATGCGACACGACATAGCCGGTCGGGGAATCGGGTCGAATCGGCACGGTGATCGACAGTCGCGCTTTGTTAGCCGCAAACATCACCGACTCTTTGTCACCTGGTTTGATCGATTGGGCCGGTGGCGCAAGGTCCACACCGTCCTCAGCGATTCGGTCGATGAGCAGCCCGTCTTTATCGAAGATGTCGATATGGTCGACGCTTGGGTCGAGTCCAATCAGCGTTTGAAGCAACGCGACACGGCCTTCACCGACCAGCTCAGGATTGCCCAGAATATGCGAGGTCGCAGCCACGGTACGCTGTGCCTGTTGAAGCTCGCCCTCAAACGAACTCGCGATGTCTTCGGCGACCACGAGTCTGAAGTCGCGGCTGTCCGTGCGCAGCGTGTCGGCGTTGATGTTGATCAACCCAATCCCAACAGCAGCTGCTGGCAAAGCGGCCAAAGCGATCGAAACCGCGGCCAACTTCATCCACATGGGGCGTTTGACGCTCATTTTTCCTCGGCGCTGATGATGTGGAACTCGACTCGTCGATTGATGTCTCGTCCAGCTGCGGTGCCGTTATCGCCAATGGGGTGAGATTCGCCGTACCCACGAGAAACCATGCGCGTCGACTCCAGACCTCGCTTGATCAGGTACTCACGAACCGCAGCTGCGCGGCGTTGAGACAGCTCAAGGTTGGGCTTGTCCTTGCCTCGGTCATCGGTATGGCCTTCGATGCGCAGGCGTTTGATGCTGGGGCGTGCTTTCATCACGCTCGCGACCTGATCCAGGACATCGAAACTCTTCTTCTGGATCTGGGCTTTTCCGGTGTCGAAGTAGACGCGCTCAAGGATATCGATGCGATCTGCGGTGACGCGAACCTTGGATTCGCCCTCGTCAGGACAGCCGTCTTCGTCTTCGATGCCGTTGATAACCTCGGCCTCAAGTGGGCACTCGTCGTCGACGTCCAAGACACCATCTGCGTCGTTATCTGGGTCAGGACAGCCGTCTTCGTCTTCGTAGCCATCAGGGTCTTCGGCAACGGTGGGGCATTTATCGTCGGCATCAAAGATCCCGTCGTCGTCGGTGTCCGGCTGTGGGCAGCCTGCTGGAAGCGGGATTGCGGTGCAGTCAGCGATCTCAAAAGTCTCTCCGTCGCCTTCAGCGCCGAGGTCTCCTTCGCCGTCTGTTCCTGTCTGGCCGTTAAGCCCTTCCTCAGATTCGTTGTCGGCTCCTCCCATCAAGCGCTCGGGCACCCATTCGATGCCGGCGATGACTCGGAAGTCCGGAGCGCCAACGCTGGTGGTGATTCCAGTTCCGGCCGCAGCGTGCACCATCAACCCAAGGGGAAGAAATATTCGAGGTCCAGCCAAGAACTCGATCGGGGTGTCGCGGGCCACATCCGCTGAGCGATCGTTGATGCCGACCGCTCCAAGCACGCTTCCTGCGAGGTTAAACATGTCCGAAAACGCGTAATTTGCAGCGAAGGACCAACGCACCTGATCGCCGCTGACGTAGTTCAAGGTCTCGTGGGTTGGCCGGGTCAGGTACGACGCATTCGCCGCAACATGAAAGTCGGCGAGTTCGAAATCCAAGACCAGACGTGGTTCAACACGAACTTCGCCGTCGGATAAAAGTGCTTCTTGCGACCCGGTGGGCAGGAAGAGTGTGACACTTGTGCCGACTCCAAACCCACCCGCCTTGAGCAACGTCGCGTGCCCATGAAGACGTACGTCTCCAAATGCGACCGAATTCAGTGACGGATTTGAAAACCCGCTGGGTGTGTTCTGGCTGTCTTGCGAAAAAACAACGGGCGCCGACAACGCCAATTCGAAGCTGTCTCCAAGTCCAATGGCCGCATAGAGGCTGCCACCGATCCGGTGGTCGACGACGCGCCATTCGGTGCCATCGCTGAAGCGCATGACCACGGGGTCATCCTGGGCAACGATCGTCAAACCTCCAGCGAGCCCAAGATGACCCAGAGTCTTATTGGTTCTCGTGGAAAAGAAGTGTTGGGACTGGACCGGCACGTGCTCGAAGCTGTCAAAGTCGGCTTTGAGGTCGGCGGATGACTGCCCGAATGCCTGCAAGGGCACCAGAATTAACAATAAACCAATGGATTTCATTTTCATCGACGCGACTCTTTCGCGAGTAGGTGTATGTGGTACGTTAGCATACTTGAAAGGTGTCCCACTCTCTGCTTGATGCGGAAAGCTGTTTTTTGAAAAGTAGAGTCAATTTACTTGCACGAGGTGGATTTTGTATCGACAGATTTGGGCGGTCGACGATGACCATGACATTCGTGAGATCGTACGTAAAACCTTGAGCGAAGAAGGGTATCAGGTCGAGACCTTTGAGGCGGGGCTCGCGATGCTTGCGAGGCTCGAGGAGGATTCTCCTGATCTGATTATTCTTGATGTGTTGATGCCCGGCGAAAACGGGATCGAGCTGTGTCGA
Source organism: uncultured Bradymonadales bacterium (assembly GCA_964394615.1). GTDB lineage: Bacteria > Myxococcota_A > Bradymonadia > Bradymonadales > Bradymonadaceae > JBFFMO01. The sequence continues at coordinate 10,851 of CAYMYJ010000008.1, forward strand.
GAGCTTCGAAAGACCTCGAACGTGCCCGTGGTGTTTTTGTCGTCGCGTCGTCAGGACATCGACAAGATCATCGGATTGGAGTTGGGCGCTGACGATTATATCGGCAAGCCTTTCAACCCGCGTGAGCTCGTGGCGCGCGTCAAAGCAGTGTTGCGTCGGGTCGCAACATCGGCGCCGGTGCCTGCAGAAGAGATCCTTACCCGCGGGGCGTTGACGCTCGACATCACTCGTCATCGCGCCTTTTGGAACGAAGAACTGGTGGACCTGACCAAGACCGAGTTTCAGATCATCGAGGCGTTGCTGCGTTCTCCGACTCGCGTGCGTTCCCGCGATTCGCTGATGCAGATGGCGTACGGTGTTGGAGTTCATGTCAGTGCTCGCACAATCGATTCTCATATTCGACGCCTTCGTTCGAAGTTCTCTGATGTCGGTGGCGATCCGGTCGAAACGGTGCGCGGAGTCGGGTACTCATTGAATCCTGAACTATAAGGATGCGGTCTGTGTGCTCGTTATGTGACGATTGTGAGGAATTTGCGCCGAGCGCGGGTTGACGAGAGTCCAGGCATTCAAGAGGATGAGCACCCTTTTTTGCCCTGGTGAAGCTATGGAATTGCTCAAGACATTATCTGAATTGCCCGGCGCCGCGGGCCGCGAAGACCGAGTTCGTGATTTCATCGCATCACAAGTCAGTGAACATGCTGATGAAGTTCGCGTGGATGCACTCGGCAACTTGATTTGCCTGAAACGCGGCAAGTCCAAGAATCCCAAGAAAGTCATGATCGCCTGCCACATGGACGAAATTGCGTTCTACGTGCGTCATATCGACGAAAACGGCTTCCTTCGTGTTCAGCCCCTGGGCGGATTCGATGCTCGAAACCTATTTTCGCGCCGCGTACGCATTCAGCTGCGCAAGGGCGACGACATTTTTGGCAACATGAACCCAGCGGGCCGTCCGGTTCATATCGCGACGGCTGAAGAGCGCGCCAAGATCCCGCCGATCACCGAGTTTTTTGTGGACCTGGGACTTCCGGTCGAAAAGGTCAAAAAGCTTGTCCGCGTCGGCGATCCCGTCACATTGGTGCAGGAATGCATCGAGATGGGGGATCACGTGACCGGAAAATGCATGGACAACCGCGTGGCGTGTTGGATTGGCGTGCGTGTGTTGGAGGGGCTCAAGAAGGCCAAGGACGACGTTTACGTTGTGTTCACCGTTCAGGAAGAAATCGGCGTTCGCGGGGCCACGACGGCCAGCTACGAAATCGCTCCGGATGTGGGTATCGCCGTTGACACGACGCTCGCCGTCGACACCCCTGGTGTATCCGAGCATGAATGGATCACACGCCTTGGGTATGGGACAGCGATCAAGATCATGGACTCCTATTCCGTGAGTGATAATGCGCTGGTCGAGACCTTCATCGGGCTTGCCGAGAAGCACAAAATCAAGCATCAGATGGAAATCTTGCCGCTCGGCGGCACGGACGCTGGTGCCCTGCAACGTGCGCGTTCTGGTGCAAAAGTGATTACGCTGAGCGTTCCGACGCGCTATATCCACACCGTGACTGAGACTGTCCATAAAGAGGACATGAAGGCCACTGTTGACCTCATGCTTAAGTACCTGGAGAGCTGAATGACCCGAACCTTCCGTAGCGAGCGCACCGCGTCGTTGACCCAATCCTATATCCGCCGCATGACTCGTGAATGCGACAGGGTAGGCGGAATCAATCTTGGCCAGGGGGTCTGCGACCTTCCCACTCCACGGTCGATTCTGGAGGGGGCCGCCGAAGTGATTTTGGCAGACAAGATGAGCACCTACGGAAAGTTCGAAGGCATTGACCCTCTCCGCGAGGAAATCGCCAAGAAGGCCCGCGATTTTAACAAGATGCCGAACGTGAACGCGGACACCAATGTTGTGGTGACCGTTGGGGCGACGGGTGCGTTGACCTGTGTGATTCAGGCCCTTTTTAATCCGGGCGAAGAATTCATCATTTTTGAGCCCTATTATGGGTACCACCTGAACACGATGAAAGTCGGCGGCATCATCCCGAAATTCGTGTCGTTGGAGCCTCCAAATTGGCAGTTCACGCGGGAGATGCTCGAGGCGCAATTGACCGACAAGACGCGCGCGATCATCTTCAGCACGCCCACCAACCCCTCGGGCAAGGTTTATACTCGTGATGAGCTTCAGGTGATCGCAGACTTCTGCAACGACCATGACTTGCTCGCGATCACCGACGAGATCTATGAGTTTATTGTCAGCGACGGTAGCGAGCATATCAGCCTCGCGAGCCTGCCAAATATGTGGGATCGCACGCTGACCATTGGCGGCTTTTCAAAGACATTTTCGATCACGGGCTGGCGTTTGGGTTATGTGATCGCCCCCGAGATTTTTGCCGGTCCGATTGGCCTGGTGAACGACCTCTTTTACGTGTGTGCTCCGACTCCGTTGCAATACGGCGTGGCGATGGGCCTCGCGCAAATTCCAAAAGAATATTACGTCGAGATGTCGGCTGATTATCAGAAGAAGCGCGACGTTTTCTGTGGCGCGCTGCAGGAAGCTGGATTGACGCCACATATCCCAGACGGCGCCTATTACGTTTTGGCTGATATCACTCGCCTGGGCTTTGACGACGACAAAGAAGCGGCGATGCATATTTTGGAAACCGTCGGGATTGCTTCGGTTCCGGGATCTTCGTTTTTTGCATCGGCGATCGGCAAGACCGTCACCCGTTTTTGCTACGCAAAAGACTGGGACTTGCTGAACCAAGCCTGCGAACGAATTGTCAAATTGGCCTGAGTTCTCCAAGAACGGTCCAATTCACTAAAGCTTTGTTGAATTCGTGTCGAAGACCGATTGAGTGTAACTTTGTGCGAGCGACACTGGAGAGGAGTGCAGAATGGCGTTCGACGACATCGAAGAGAGTTGGGCAGAGCTTCATGAGAAGACAGAAGAAGTTCAGGAAGTCGGTTGGGCGGAGTCCACGGTCTTACGGACGAATCTGATCGGCCTTGGTGCTGGCGACGTGATCGACGGCAAATACGAAGTCGTGAGCCATATTCGCGGTGAGCGTTTTCTTGTGAAATCGCGTGACGTGAACACGGTGTTTGAGCTTCGTCGCGTCTCGACGTTGGCGCCTGGATCGCGCGCGTGGAAACGGTTGGAAGAGGTCACTTCGGTTACGGCTCTTCTGGCATGTGAGACCTTTGGCTACGTCACAGACTTTGGGCAATGCCCAGATTTTGGTGGTTACGCGGTTTGTGAGTACATCGAAGGCGTGAGTTGGGCCGAGATCGTTCGCACCGGGACCCAGGTTGATTTGGAGGACGCACTTTCGTTCATGCTCGATGTGGGCGGCGCGCTTTCGTCACTCCATGAAGTGGGGCTGTCATGCGGCATTTTGGACGGCAACGACCTGATGCGCGACAAGAACGGGCGCTGGAATATCTTGGCGCCCGGTGTTGAACCCGCCAAGACTCGCCTGATGAAGGCTCCAGAAATCGTCGACTATTACGACAGCACTCCATCCTCGGATCAGTTCTCATTGGCTTACTGTTTCTTTGGATTGTTGATCGGGGCGATTCCAGAGTGGCCGCCTGCCCTTGGGCCAAGCGATCTGCGGGCCGACGTTCCTGACGACATGAACGACGCGGTGGTCCTTGCGTTGTCTCGTAAACCCAGCATGCGATACGAGTCGATTGATGACTTTCAAGAGGTCGTTCAACGCGCTCTTCGTGCCTGGCGGGAACCTGTCCTGAGTGGCTTCGATGCGGTGGAGGCCAGTCGCCTGCTCGCCAAGCTGCCCGCCGCCACTTCGTCCCACGGTTTCGAGCGTATGGCGACGCAGCTCAAGAGCTGTATCATCCGCATGGATAATGCGCATTCGTTGCGATTCGGATTTGCGAATATCGGACGCCTTCGCCGCGAATATCGCCGAAATCTGCTCATTGGGTCGTTGTTTGTTCCGATGAATTCGACCGTGCCACTCGGGCAAGAGTTGATTGTGGTGTTGGCCTACGAGCCCACCGGAAGCGAATGCTCGATCACCGGCATGTGCTCTCATCAGATCGCCGAACGTGAAGACCGCCCACCGGGCATAGGCATTCGTTTTGACCATACGCAGCGCGACAAGATTCTGGAGTGGGTGCGCGGCATCGATCCGGGCTTGAATCTGCGTCCGGAAGACATCGTTGAGGCCACCAGCAAAGAGGTCGGTGCGGACGCTACTGCACCCGAGATCTTCCTGATTTCGCGTCTCTTTCGGCCCACAAGTGTCGGATTCTTGCGATCTGCCTTCAACGGCATGCCCTTTGACTTCGACGAGACTCTCTTTGCGATGATCGAACATGAGTACGTGTCGGTTCAGGGGGTTACGTTGCCCGCGGACCGAGGTTTGGAGGCCAAGAAACCTTTTGGTCGCCCACGTACGAATCTGTTCAACATGAAGGAGCGCAGCACAATCTACCGCGAGACCGTCTCGTCGGACGACGTCGGAACGATCCTGCATCAGGCCGATGTCCACGAAAAAGCAGGCAATATCCTGGCGATGATCGAGTTGTTGGAACGAGCCGCAGAGGCCGTGGAAGATCCGGTAATTTTCAACCGCATCGCGCTTTGGAAAGGACGTTTCCAAAAAGACTTCGGCAATGCGCTTAAGTACAGCGACCGCGCTCTTGAAATCGATCCCAAGAACACCGAGTTTTTGGGGACCCAGCAATGGCTCGAAGGACTTCTGGAGTTCGAGGTCACGCGTCATGTCGTGGTCGTTGAAACGCCGAACACGACGTTGCGAGCCGTTCGCTTTGACACCCATCGCGATCGCGCGTGGATTGAATCCACGGCCACAGGCTCATCCCCCAAGAAGAAACTCATCACAGTGAACTTGGAAAGGCATAGCGTGGCCGACATCGCACGCGGCGGAACCGAAACTTCGGTCGTGCCGGTCGCGATGAATGCCAACGGCGCCCTTGAGCCGAAATTTGTCTCCGGGCCTGCTCCGATTGCGTGGACCGCGGATGGAAAGTGGTTTGTGCACGGAGGTGACCACGATTTTCATCTGATGATGTCTCAACATGGTGCCGACACCTCGACCCATCTCTCACCGCAAGGTGTGTCGGGGCATCGGGCCGTGTTTGCTCCATCGGGAACAGGCAAATTGGCCTGGGTGTCGTTTTCGCCTGTTCATGCGTTATGGCTCTCAGGTCCGAACACTTTTTCTCGCAAGATCTGTGACTTGGGCTCGGATGCTCATATCTTCTGGACTGCTGATTCCTCCGCCGTTGTCGTGGTCGAAGCTGGCACAGGCGCGAGATACAAAGTCCATGTCGCAAGCGGCGAGCGTGAAGATTTTGAGCGGTTGGACTGCACGGTAGGGTTCGCGGTCAATGACATCGAGAATCGCCGTGCAGCGGTGGTCGACGTCGATCATTCGATCATCACCTATTTTGACATCAGCTCCGGAGAAATTCTGGCTCGGATTCAATGCGTTGAGGCTCCAACAGCCCTGGTGCTGCGGCCAGACGGTTTTGCGTTTGGGTGCGAAGGTCGAAACCTCCTGGTGATTGACTTCAACGCCAAACATCGTCGTCTGGTGCCAGTTCGGGTAGAAAAAAGCTCGTTTGGGACACCGTGGGAGCGTGAAACGCCTTATTGGGTGCTGCTTCAGGGAGCCGATACGATCAAACTGGCCAGAATCGAGCCGCAGTCTTTCGTGTAGTTTCGCCCCAAAAACAGACCCTTCGATGACTTGACGAAGCGCCGCATTTCAGTAGAGATGCGGCGCTTTTGTTGGGAGTCGAATCGATGCGACTGGCGATCGGTCTTCGTTACATGATTGAGGGGGCGTTCTACTTCAGCCTGATGAGCGTTTTCGCAAAATTGGCTGGAGCTGCGCTTCCTTTTCAGGAGGTCGTCCTGGGGCGTTCGATCGTCGCGCTTGTCTTGAGTCTCTGGATGCTGCGCCGTGACAGGGTTTCGGTCTGGGGCGTGAACAAACCCCTTCTGGCGCTTCGCGGAATTCTCGGTTTTGGTGGGCTCTGTTGTTTTTTCTACTCTGTCGTGGCGATGCCATTGGCCGATGCCACCGTGATTCACTACATCAATCCAGTGCTGGTTGCCTTGCTCGCCGCAATTTTTCTGGGTGAGCGTCCTCGTCTAGCAGTGGCCATGGGATCGGTTTTGGCGCTGCTCGGGGTGGTGTTGATCGCGCGTCCCGCGTTCTTGTTCGGTGCCGATGCGAGCTTGCCCACCCTGGCCGTTTTGGCGGCCCTTGGGGGCGCGGCATTTAGCGCAGCGGCCTACACAGTGGTGCGCAAGCTTGGGAAGACCGACCATGCGGTCGTCGTCGTGTTCTGGATTCCGCTCATGTCGCTTCCTTTTGTGCTTCCGTGGGTCGCCATCACCGGTCGTTGGCCCACGTGGATAGAGATTTTATGGATGTTGGGCGTGGGAGTCTCCGAACAGATGGGGCAAATTCGACTGACGCAGGGATTGGCTTTGGAACGTGCGGGTAAAGCCATGTCGATGACCTATTTGCAGGTGGTTTTTGCGTTTGCCTTTGGTCTCGCGTTTTTTGACGAGGTCCCAACGATGCTTGCCGTATTGGGGGCGGGGATCGTCTTTGTTTCGACCCTTTGGATTTCGAGTCTTGAGAGCCGGCCTGCGAAATTGGCAAGAGTTGTTGCCGATATTGACGCCGTCTAAATGCCTACTAATATTCGTGAAATCTGAACTCAGCCACACATGGGGTGTGATGACTTATTCCAGAAGGCGTGTATGCGAATAGCGTGGGTGTGTCTTGTCATGGTTGCGATGGTCGCTTGCGGTGATGACGGCGGAAAATCCGGCCCTGACATCGTGATTGACGGAAATAATACAGTGAATAACGTCGCGACAAATAACGGTGCGACCAACAATTCCACCAATAATACGGCCACCAATAACGCGACGGATAACCCCAACAATACGGTGAATAATACCACGACCAATAATGTGGTGCGTGAACGCATCACCCTACCTCTGGTCGGGTTTGGCGATCCTGCCGTTGTTTTTACACCCGATGGCACGGCTCATTTTGCCTACAACTACGGTGCAGGTCCGGGACACCTGATTTATGGCGCATGCACCATGAACTGCGGTGTCGCCGAGGGCTGGACCTTCGTCGAGCTTGCAAGCGCTGACCTTGTGGACGACACGCGCATGGATACGGACGCTTCCGGGCGTCTGCACCTGATTTATTCGACGTCTGCAATTGGGGTGGGAACGAGCCAAACTTTCTACAAGACCTGTGCATCGTCGTGCACCAACGCGAACAGTTGGAGCACGGTGGACCTTACGCCGGCTTTGGACGGGACCTGGAGTGTCTACCGAGGCTCCCCAATGGCGGTGAGTCCAAGCGGAGCCGTCTATCTGGTGACTTCAGATGGCACGATTCACGCCAGGATTTTCCTCGTGCAATGCCTTGGGAATTGCCAGGACGGAAATAACTGGAATGCGGCTCAGATTCGCACCGATGGTAGCCGTGCAGCGATGGCGGTGGTCGGCACTGCTCTTCATCAGGTGATCTACAACGAGACCGGGGGACTGGTTTATCGAACCTGTGCCGCGAATTGTACCAACCCTCAGAATTGGCAGGAATCCCCTCAACTTTTTGCCTTTGACGGAAATGGGCAGGCCCGTCTGGATGTCGTGGGCGGTGAGTTGAGACTCGCCTATAATCAGGGGCACGTGGACGGTCAAACACCGGAGGTCGCGGCACAAAATGGCCGAATACTCTTCTGGACCTGTTCCTCAAATTGCCTAGATCCGGCGGGCTGGTCAGGCACCATGCTGGCCCAGCCGGACGACGGCGTGAATCTGGATATGGCGACGGTGGGGGACGCAACAGCGCTGGCGTTCACGTCCAAGGACTTGGTCTACCAGCTCATGGTTTGCCTCGGAAACTGTCTTGATGCCGACTCTTGGGGCGTAAGTTCGGTGGATTCGACCGAAGAAATGGGGGCAGATTTTGACCCCTATTCAATTCTGTGTGGCGGGGCTAGGCCCTATTTTGCGGCGTGGTACGTCGAATCCCCTAGCATGGCCATTTCTGCCACGGGCGATGGGCTCTTTGCCTCCGTCGGCGGGTTGCTGCAGCAATGCAGCGCGTCCGGACAGTATTTCAAAAGCACTGGTATGGGACGTCTGACGTTACTTCACTAACGACGATGGCATGAGGCTTGCGTTGCAACATGTATGAGTTCCCGTGATAGGGCTTGGTCGGCTCTATGTAGGCCGGAAGACGAGTCTTAGAATATAGATATGAGGCGTTATGTTGCAACGCATGTTTCAGAAAATCGCTTTTGCGGTCGTTCCGGTAGGCGTTGTCTTGTTTGCCTCGGGGATGATTGTTCAAGCGCAGGATGACCCAGTAAAGGCCGGAGCTCGAATCGCATCGAGTGGATTTGGCGGTGTCCCTGCATGTTCCAGCTGTCATGGCACGAGGGGGCAGGGGAATCCTGTCGCTGGATTCCCAGCACTCGCCGGTCTGAACGCCACGTATTTGGAACGTCAAATCCTGGACATGAAAGCCGGCACAAGACTGCTTAATCCGGCGATGGAGCCGGTAGTTCAGGGGCTAGATGCTACGCAAATTCAGGCTGTTTCCGCATATTATGCGTCAATCCCCGCTGTGGCCGGCCCGGCGGTCGCGGGTGGCGACGTGGCGCGCGGCAAAGAGCTCGTGGAACAAGGAGACTGGGATCGTAGGATTCCCGCATGTTCGCAATGCCACGGGCCAAACGCTGCAGGCATCGGCCCCAATTTTCCTCGACTAGCCGGACAGAGCGCCATGTATCTGGCCAATCAGATGGGCGCATGGAAACGTGATGAGCGAAAAAATGACGTCAATGGGTTGATGAGCACCGTCGCAAAGCGACTGACCGACGCTGACGTCGCGGCTCTAGGAGCCTATCTGCAATCGTTGGGCGAGGGGGGCGGACAATGAAAGTCATCATGCTCGTCCTGTTGGGGATGTTGGCTGGCTGTACGCCGGATAAATCAGCACCCACGCCTTCATCATCAGCCTCTACAGAAACGCCGGCTGACCCAGTCGCCGTCGCGCAGCCGGTGAGCGGGCATATCGCGCCCAAACTGAGCGAGATTCCAGAAGGCCCGTTTGGGGATTCTGTGCGCCGTGGAGCCGCGATCTTTTTTGATACTCCCGGCAAGGCAGCCAATTTTGTAGGCAATTCTCAATCGTGTTCGAATTGCCATATGGGCGGTGGGCGAGTCGCAGATTCAGGGCCGATGTGGGCCGCGTGGGGCATGTACCCTGCGTACAGAAAGAAGAATAATCATGTGAATACGATGGAAGAACGGCTTCAGGGTTGCTTCACGTTTTCTCAAAATGCCCCGGCCTCTGCTTCCGGCGCGGCGCCGCCTAAGGGCGACCCCGTTTTGGTCGATCTTCAGGCCTATATTTTTTGGCTCGCGAAAGACGTTCCGATCGGCAAGGAAATGCCTGGACGCGGCTTTCCGACTCCGAAAAAACCAGCGACGGGCTATTCGGTCGAGCGCGGCAAAGTCGTGTTCGACGCGCAATGCGCACTTTGCCACGGCGCCGAGGGGCAGGGGCTTCGCACAAGCGCGGACCATCAGCAGTTTCCTCCACTTTGGGGCCCTGAGTCCTACAACTGGGGAGCTGGCATGCATCGCGTCAATACCGCAGCGGGCTTCATCAAAGCGAATATGCCCCTTGGAAAGGCCGACCTGAGCGATCAGGAAGCCTGGGACGTCGCCGCGTACATCAACAGCAAACCGCGGCCCAAAGATCCGCGCCAGGTGGGTTCACTTGAAGACAACGACCAGAAAAATCACGACGAAGATTGCCTCTACGGGGATTCGCATGAAGGCAAAACACTTGGCGTGGGCGTTTCCCGCGCTCTTTAGTCTTTCGATCACGTCCGAAGCCAGCGCTGCCAATTGGCCAATTTTGCAGGGAACCGAAGAGGGCCGAGAAGAAGTCGCCATCGAACCTTTTGGCTTTTTACAGCCCTCGTTCGAGGCGGTTTTTGCCGACGAGGTCAATGGACTGACGAGCGCCGGCTTATCGCCTTTTAATGGGCGCGTGGCTGTATTCAACACCTTGGGTCCGAACGATTCGACCTCGACCTTTCGTATTGCCCGCGCGCGTTTGGGGGTTCGGGGGACGATCCCAAAAACCGATCGCAGCGTGAATTATATGGTCACGATTGATGCGGGACAAAACGCATTGGTGGACGGAGACGGTGCCGTTTTGGTCGATGCTTCAGCGACCTATTCGACGCCCTGGACTCGAATCCGGGTGGGACAGTTCAAATTGCCGCTGCTTGATGAGACCACCGAAGCCTTCCATGTCACGACCGACATCATTCGTTTTTCGAACGTCGCGGATCGGCTGTTTTTTGAGCGCCCGGTGGTCGATGGGGTTTTTACAGGTAACGCGTATGCGTTTCGGGATGTTGGCGTCGAAGTTTTTGATGCGATTCCCATGGGCTCTTCCGAGCTCGGGTACGCGGCATATGTGACCAACGGACATATGGGATCGGTCGATATTGGTGACGGATTCGACGTGGGTGGCTGGCTGCAATGGGCGATATTGCTCGATGATCGCCGCACACATCCGGAACGCGATGAGCTGGCCATTTATGGTTTTGCCATGACCGGCAACCGTGACCTTGGCTCAGAAACAGTGAGGCGAACACGCGTTGGGGGCGGCATACAGGTCAGAAAAGACAAGCTCAGGGTCCGCACCGAAGGAGCGTTCGGCCGGGGCGCCATTCCACAGGGTTCAAGTCCCCCATTTCGCGGTCAACCGGTCGGCGTGCTTGACGGAGACGCAATGGGGGCGACATTACTTGCCGCCTACCGGCTGACTTCTTGGTTTGAGGTCGATGCCTCTGGGCACGCGTTATTCTTGGCGCCTGGTGAAGGCGGAGCCGAACGAGACCTTTATGAGGCTGTTCTGGGCCTCCAGTTTTTTGCCTCACCGAAGGCCAAGATCGCCGTCAACGGTGTGCTTCCAGTGTCGATCGCGCCGGAAGGCAGCGATGACGTGAATTTGATTTTGGACAGCGCTGCACCACGTGTCGTGGTTCAGGCTACACTGGCATTCTAAGGAGCCAATATGAGCATCACAGACATCAAAAAACACCTCGATTGCACGTATGAACAGGCGCTTGAGCGCGTGCCTGAAGCCCTCGCCAAAGAAGGATTTGGCGTGCTTACTCGCATCGATGTCAAAGAAACCTTCGCCAAGAAGCTCGAGGTGGACTTTCGCCCGTACACAATCCTTGGCGCCTGTGCTCCAAAGATGGCTTTTCAGGCGCTATCGACCGATCTCGATATCGGTCTCCTGCTTCCCTGCAATCTCATCGTCTATAAGGACGATGCTGGCGTGATGGTGAAAGCCATCGATCCTGAGGCCACACTTGGGCAGACAGGCATCGAAGGCCTCTCGGAAGTGGCGACGCTGGTCAAAGCGAAACTGATCGCGGCTTTGGGACACCTCTAGACCCCCCATCCTACCTAACAAGGGCTTGTGTGCTCTCGTGACGCGTATTAGACCTAAGCGGTCTTCGTGGAGTCCCGCTCATGCTGAATCTCAACCCTTACCTCACTCAATTTCATGACCGACTGGATACACGTTCGATTCGAATCGAACGTGATGCCATCGAACATGGTTTGGCCGACCTCAAACAGCACCTTCCGGCCGGCCTTTGGGTCATGGTCGTTGATGAAAACACGTGGCGAGTCGCTGGCGAAAAGCTTGCGAGCGTGTTGGATACAGCGGGTCTGCACTGGGTGCGTTGGGACGTGCCGCTGCTCGACGGAGAAGATCATCCGATGTGCGATGATGTCCGCGTCGACGCCTGCCAACATGTGTTGGAGTCCTCCGGTGCCGTGGCCGCAATTGCAGTGGGGAGCGGCACCATCAACGACGTCGCAAAACTGTCAGCTTTTCGGCTCGGCATTCCGATGGCTTGTGTCGGGACCGCTCCATCGATGAACGGATTTACCTCAGGAATCGCAGCGGTGCTTTCGCAGGGCGTGAAAACGACCATTCCGTGCACCGCACCAAAGGTCGTGATCGCCGATGTCGACGTGATGGCTGAGTCACCCGCCCGCATGATTCAAAGTGGACTTGGAGACCTGCTTTCCAAACCCGTATCCAATTCAGATTGGGCCCTGAGCGCGCTGCTCACGGGTTCTCACTTTTCCAACGAGGCCATGACGATCATCGAGGCCGGCTCGGAATTGCTGGATGATGTGGCCGCGAAGCTCCCCGAACGCGACCGAATTGCGGTCGCTCGTTTGGTGGGTTCGTTGATGTTGTCTGGTCTTGCGATGAGCGTGGCAGGCTCTTCGAGCCCGGCATCGGGTGGAGAACACTTGATCTCCCATTTCATCGACATGACGGCCCATGCGTACGACTTGCCCTATGATTTTCATGGGTGTCAGGTGGGCGTTGGCACCCTGACCACCGCGTTTTTGTACGAAAAGCTCAAAGCACTCGACCCTTCAAAGATCGATATCGAGGCCCGCGTGGCCGCCCTTGAACCTTGGGAAACCTATCGTTCAACGCTTCAGGTTCGATTTGGCGTCTTATTTGATGCCGTGGAACGACACGCTGAGCCCGGCTACCCAACCCCAGAACTTTTGACCGAGCGATTGCAGACCGTTGTGGCTCGATGGGATGAGCTGATGGTTGGAATCAGCCGCACGCTTCGAACCGAAGCCAGCATCGAAGCCGAGCTGCGAGCCGCTGAGTGCCCGCTGCGTTTTAAGGACCTTGGCATCGACAGAGAACGCGCCCGTGCGGCCATCCTGCACTCAAAGGACATCCGAAACCGCTACACGATCTTGCATCTGTCTTGGGAACTCGGGCTGCTTGATGAATGGGGCGACGAGGCTTTGAACCTCCTTTGGGATTGAGCCCGTCGACGATGGTGACTCAGCCAAAAGCGGCAGGTCTGAGTCTTGGCCTGCGTTACATGATCGAGAGTGCATTTTATTTCTCGATCATGAGCATCCTCGTCAAATTGGCAGGCAAAACCGTTCCCTTTCAAGAGATCGTGCTCGCCAGAACAGCCGTGGCGTTTGTGGCGAGCGTCGCCATGCTCAAGGCCAAGGCGATCAGTCCGTGGGGCAATAACCGCAAGCTCTTGGCTTTACGCGGAATTCTTGGTTTTACCGGATTAGGCTGTTTTTATTATTCGATCACGCATCTGCCCTTGGCCGATGCCACCGTGATCCAATACACAAACCCTGTTCTTGTGGCGCTCTTAGCCGCACTGGTGCTTGGCGAGCGCCTCACGCTTGGGGTGGCTGTATCGGGCGTGTCGTGTTTGATCGGCGTGGTGATGATCGCGAGGCCTGATTTCCTTTTTGGCTCAAGTCCTGGTTTGCCCCCGCTTGCCCTGGGCGCCGCGATCACCGGGGCGATCGTGAGTTCGGGCGCCTACACCGTCGTCCGGAAACTGGGAGCCACAGATCACCCGCTTGTGGTCGTGTTCTGGTTTCCACTGGTCTGTTTGCCCTTCGCCATTCCCTGGGCCCTGTCGACCGGCTACGTGCCGAACCTGCACGAGCTGGGCATTTTGTTGGCGGTTGGCATTGCCACTCAAGCCGCGCAGGTGCGCATGACTCAGGGCCTACAGCTCGAAACCGCGGGGCGGGCGACCTCGATGACCTATCTGCAGGTGGTTTTCGCTTTTGTATGGGGTATTTTGCTCTTCGATGAAGTGCCCGAAGTTCCGGCTATCATTGGCGCGGTCACCGTTCTTGCGGGTATCGTGCTCGTGGCAAGGTCTCGGAGGTTGAATGGGTGACGCACAATTGGTCTTTGACTGGATCGCGGCACAACCACTGGCCCTTGGGCTATTGGTCATCGCGGCGGCCTCGATGATCGAATACGTATTCCCGCCTTTTCCTGGAGACACCGTTGTCGTGGCTTCTGCCGTTTTGATCCCCAACGCCGATTGGCCGTGGTGGGCGGTATTTACCGCAGTCTTGGCCGGCAGCGTGACCGGGGCAATGTTCGCGTATCTCTTTGGAGCATGGGTGTCGTCGAGACCCGGGGAGCACTGGGTTTCCAAGAAGCTGGCCACTCCCAAGATGGCACCGCGAGTCGCGAAGTTGACCGATGGCTTTGCGCGCCATGGCACAGCCTACATCTCGGTCAATCGTTTTTTGCCGGCGTTTCGCAGCATCTTTTTTGTGGTCGCTGGCATGGTGGGCCTGCCTGCCGGTCGAGTCGCTTTTTTTGCCGCACTCTCGGCGCTCCTCTGGAACGCACTTTTGATGGGGGTAGGCTGGTCGGTGGGTTATAATCTGGCCGAACTCTCGCATTGGGTGAAGAATTACGGCATTGCCGTTGGCATTGCGCTCATTGCCACCTTGTTGTTTTGGTTCTGGCGCTCGCGCCGCAGCGGGAAAGCCAAGTCCGATTAGCCTTTATTCATGCGGGTATTCGGTGGTTGGACGTGCAGGTCCAGTGTTCATGCGGATTGATGAAAATGCCCCAAAAAGTTTGCTACCGGGATCTCGCTGTCCTATAAAGGAAGGGCGTTGGTGACGGACACATATCAGCGCACTAAAATTTTGTACCCAGATTCCCTTTTCCGTCGGCTTGCGGCGCGCGTGGCAGGACAAGTCGGGAGGTTAGTGCTTTGACTGAACATAAAAAGCGACATGGCTCACAGGTAGCCCCCACAACTGTAATCGAACGGACTCAAGATCTTGCGGCATTGACGCCAGAAGAAGAGAAAGCCCTTCGAATGGCTCATGGTCTAAGCGAGCGAGACGATCACATCTTGAGCTTCGCGCTCGGTGCCGATCAGGATACGCGCTTGAAACTTGCGATGATGGAGAAACAACTCATCGAAGCGTTCAAGAAATCGCCAGGCCCTGATCTTCAGCTTGAAGAGCACCATATGGATGCCAAGGCGCGCATCATCGATCGGCTCAAGAATCAGTAGCAAAACGTGTTTTTGAACGGATCAGGCGGGACTTCCCGCCTTTTTTCGTATTCAGCCCCATGGTTTCTATTGCTTCCCGCTCGCTCGCCGACTAGGAAAACTCACACGAATTGCTTGAAGATGATTGCCGAGGATGGCCATGACAGAACATGGAATAGAATGGTTGCGAAAACGGGGCGTCTCAGATCCCGCGGTACTGAAAGCAATGAGTCAAATCCGTCGGCAGGATTTCGAGTCTGACGGTCCGATCGATCCCCCAGAAGTCGTCGGCAAAATGATCACGGCATTGGGACTCAAGCCCGATGCGAATGTTTTGCACGTAGGCACCGGCAGCGGTTACGTTCCCGCGATTTTATCGAAGATGGTCACGGCGGTCTTCACGGTGGAACGCGATGATGCCATGGCGAAAATTGCGGCGCGTAATCTGAAAGACAGTGGCTGCAAGAACGTTCAGATCCTATTCGGCAACACCCTAAAACAATATGCGGCCAACGCTCCCTACGACGCCATCTTGGTGTCGGCGAGCATGCGGGAGCTGCCTCAGCGCCTGGCGAAACGGCTTGGGATGCAGGGCGTGCTTGTGGCGCCCATCGACGACGGAAAAAGTCAGAAATTGGTTCGCCTGCGCCGGTATTCGGAAAAGGCGTTCAAAGAAGAAATTCTTGGAGACCTCGCGGTCAAACCCTTGCTCGGCGATATCCTCGTAGAGATGGGGGTCATCGATCGTGCCGAAGTGGAGATGGCAGCGATGGAAGCCGACGCAAAAGGTCTTCGTCTGGGTGAGGCTTTGCTTGAAGGACGATACGTTCAGGAAGCAGATATTTACGCTGCGCTCGCCAAGCAAAATGGCATGAGTGTTCTGAGCGCCGGAGACGTCTTGAGTGACTTCGACCGAACGCTCCACGCGACCTATCCACCGGCGTTTCTGACCCATAATCGAATCATGCCTTTCGCACATCGTGACGGGCTTCTGCAGGTGATCACGACTGACCCTTACGCCGATGGCCCAGCGCTTTCACAGGCGATGGGACTGATTGCGATCAGGTTGCATCTGACGACTCCGACTGATTTTCAGATCGTCCTTCATTCTTTGGAAGGGCGCGAACGAGGGTTGGCGCAGGCGAGCGAGGTCGGCGTCACGGCGTCTACCGCGATCGCGCAAGACACAACCGGTAGCTTCGACGCCGAGACGATTTCGTTCTTCGAAAAACTCATCGTTGCCGCGGTTCATGCACGAGCGAGCGATATTCACTTCGAGCGCTACGAGCAGAATGTACGTCTGCGATTTCGAATCGACGGCGACATGGAAGAGCGCGAAGCCACGCTGACACCCAAACAGATGGGCGGCGTGGTGCATCTGGTCAAGATCAGCGGACGCATGGATGGCGGCGAAAAACGACGTCCACAAATGGGGCATTTTCAGCGGCGTGTAGAGGGAAAAATCTACGATATTCGCGCTCGCACGCAGCCCACGAATTTTGGTGAGACCGTGACCTTGCGCCTGCTGCCTCAGGATGAGCGAATCCTGACGATCGGTGAGCTCGGTTTTGCCCTGCCAGTCGCGCGTGAACTCCGTCACACGTTGACGCGTCGGAGTGGCGTATTCTTGGTCGCCGGGCCCACAGGCTCAGGCAAATCCACGACCCTTTACGCCGCGGTGCATGCGCTGAGTGGCGACACGTCCCGCAAGGTTTTGTCGGTCGAAAACCCTGTGAGCTACGCCGTCGCCGGTGTGCACCAGGTCAAAGTCGATCCGCGCCAAGGTTTTGGCGTCGCCAATGCGATCGAAGCCGCCATGGGAGACGACGCCGATGTGCTGCTGGTGGGAGATATCAACACACCCGAAATCGCGGCTTGGGCGTTCAAAGCTAGCCAGGCCGGGCATTTGGTGTTGGGCACGGTCTTCGGAAAAGACGCCGTCGACGGGATTCGCGGCCTACGCGATTTTGGTGTCGACGCGGACGCGATCGCCACTGAGCTCGTGGGCATTGTGGCACAGCGCCTCGTTAAGCGAATCTGTCCACAGTGTCGACAAGACGCCGCCCTGGATTCTGAGATCATCGAAGACTTCTTTGATGATGAATTGCCTGATATTTCGGCGTTTAAAGGACAGGGATGCGAGGCCTGTGGAAACCGAGGAACACGAGGTCGCATTGCTGTGTCCGAGTTTCTTCCTGTACAAGCACGTATTCGACGTCAAATTGCCGGCCGAGAATCCATCGAAGGATTGCGCGAAGCCGCGGCTGAAGCCGGCATAGTGACACTAAGAGACATCGCCATTCGTTTGGTCTCTGAGGGCGTGATTCCTCAGGACGAACTTCGCTGGATTCCGAGTTGGAAATGAAAAAAATAGTATTGAGTTTGTTGGTCGTTCTTGGGGCCACGCAGCTGAGCTGTGGTTCGCCAAATTACTGCCGTGAAGGATCGTTCCCGACGTTTTTGGACGAGGAATGGCGCACCTATTGTTCCGACTACGATGACCACATGAATAATGTGGGCGCATACGGCCTGCCCGAACTCACCTCGTTTTTGGGCAACCACCCAGAGCGCGTGGCCGCACTGAACGAAACGAAATCTAAATACAAAGATGCGAGTGCGTGTTTTGTCGCTGAGCGCGATAAACTTGAGTACCGAAAACTTGATTCGTGTCTGAGCAATGACGATCAGCAAAATCAAGCGATTGGAAACGCCTGGGCTGCCCGCGCGGAACCATGGCTTGAGGACCACAGTCTTCGTCTGGGCGAGATGATTCCTAAATTGGGCGATCAGATTCGCGAAGCCGCTCGTTTGGACCGAAAAGTCTCGGATGCTTTCGAAATTAAAGCCGAAGTTGAGACCGAGGCCTTCCAGAAATTCGCAGACGAAAACGAAGCTCTTGGCGCTGAAATCGAGCGCACGGCTGATATCGAAGATGAATGGCGCAACCTTAAGAAGCGCGCCAGGGGCAACGAAGCGCTCGTTGGGACGATGCAGAAGAAGTTCGGCGGCGAAGTCGAGGCGCTCCTCGATAAAGTCAGCGACATGCGCGGCAAATACGGCGAGCTCCGTGAGAACCAGCGTTATCTAGAGATGGCGACTTATGGTGCCGGCAAGCCTTGTCCATCAGGCCTTCGTTCGAATAAAGAAACCAGCATCGCTAAGAGGTCACTTGCCGCCAAGATCAAGACGATCGGCGGAGTCACCCCACGGGCCATGACCAGTATTTCGAAGGAAATGCAGGACGAACTTGAGACCGAGTCTTTCGAAGGCTTTACCTGCGCACCACGCGGGACGAGCAATCAATTCAGCGAGAAACCCAAACTCTGCGCTGTGTATCGTTATGTGCTTCAGCGCGATCGCCCAGCCAATGAACGTTCATGGGGTGATTGGACGATCACAGCCTTTGAAGAAGGCGGCGCACAGGCCGGCGTCGATTGTGGCCTGCTGAAATAATCTGGCTCCCAGCCCGACTTTGCGGCAGTGGCTTTCCGCCCCCAGTTTTGTCATAGTCGTCTGCACACTTTTGGTGACTCTATGATGAAAAAGTTTCCCCTTATTTCTATGACTGGTTTGCTGCTCGCTTCGGCCTGCGGCGAGCCTGTCATGACCGAAGACCCCTCGGACCTTCCTGGGTTTAACACGCGTGTGTTTAACCTTGAGGCACCGTGCATGGTCATGGTCGACGGCGTGGGAATGGTCGATATTGAAGCCGACTATATTCCGGGCGTTGTCGCGTGCGAAAACGGGAATGCCCCTTACGAGGCACTCAAAGCGCAGGCCGTACAGGCGCGTGGATTCCTCTATTATAAATTATTTGTGGCGGGCGCGACCTCGATTGGCAACTCTCAGAGTGACCAAGTCTACAGTTGTGCCCACGTGCCTAACGGGCCGAGTGCTTTGCATAAGCGGGCTGCTGCGGAAACCAAGGGCCAGTACCTGACGTGGAAGGACCGCATCATCGCGCCATTTTATGTCGCGGGCGCAAAACCTCCGGCGCCTGATGCCGCTGATCCTATCGCTTCATGTCAGGGAAACGGTGGTGCCGATGGCACGAGCACCGAAAAATGGGTCACGTATAATTGGGGCAAATCCGTCTGTGATATCGAGATGACCGCTTTGGGATTTGTTCCCGATGATTGCAATGGAAACCCAGCAAACCGAGGCTGTGCGTCGCAGAACGGCGAAACCTGCCTTGCGAATACCGGCGTAAAATACCCGGATATGTTCGAGTATTATTACGGCGACGATATTCAGTTGGTTGTCTCGACCGGGACCTGTGGTGGGCCGGCCGTCCAACCTGTGACCGATTACGACCGATTCTGTTCGTTGAAGGCAGATGGCGCCTACTGCTTTGATGCCGCGACTCGGGTTCAATGCGTCGATGAATATTCGGCCGCTGATGAACTTTGTGGCGGGTCATGTGTCGATGGCGCCTGTGTGGGTGGCGTTGAGCCGACCGCAGACGCCTGTGCTGACGTTGCTGACGGTTCCTACTGCATCGATAACATCAACCGTGTCGATTGCAGTGGCGGCGAGTTGGCGGCCTCTGAGGTCTGTGAGAGTGGCTGCATCAACAAGGAATGTGCCGTCGATCCCATCGAAGGTGATGTGGATAACCCCGTCGTAACCGACCCCTATGTCGACGAAGGCAAGCAGGAGGTTGTCAGCGACTTTCCTGGTCTTGTGAGTCCCTCGGTTGGACAAGAAGGCGGATGCAGCGCGCCTGGCCTGCTTGAACCCGCTTTCTTTGGGCTGGTCGTGGTCGGCTTTTTGCGCCGTCGTCGAAACTAGACGAAACCTACGCCCCGTTTTTGGCATCATTGGACCTATGGCTTCGAATCTCATTAATCTCGACATGCTGGTTACGCGCGCTCAAGAGCGAGCTGACCTTCCCGCTCCCACCCTAGATTTCGAACACTTGGATGTGTTGTGGCTTCAGGTCACAGGCACCTTGTGCAATCTGGCGTGTTTGCATTGCTTTATTTCATGTGGACCCAAGAACGACTCGCATCCGTTTATGACCGTCGACCAAGTCGCTACGGCCATCAGCGAAGGCGCGGCAATGGGCGTCAAAGAGGTCTATTTCACGGGCGGGGAGCCCTTCTTGCACCCCGATATCCGCGAGTTGATCGAGCGAACGCTTGAGGTGGCGCCGTTGTCGATCCTGACCAACGGCATTCTCATCGAAGATGAAATGGCGGCTTGGTTGGGTGAGACGTTCGCTTCATCGCGATACGGTCTGGACATCCGGGTTTCACTCGATGGGACGACCGCCAAAGAAAACGACGCGATTCGTGGCCGCAATACGTTCGAGCAGATCGTTGGCGCGATCGTTCGACTTTGGGAAAACGGCATCAATCCTGTGGTGACCGTAACCACGTGTCATAACGAATTGGCCGACGGGGCCGGGCGGAACCGATTTATCGAATTGCTAAAATCGCGCGGTATTTCTCAGCCGCGGCTAAAATTCCTGTCGCCATTTAAAATTGGCCGCGAGGAACGCCGTGACGAGGGCTATCAGGCATACGAACGACTGGTCGACGGCGACCTGATCGAGGGCGAAGAGAACGACCTTCAATGCTCGAGTTGTCGCATGGTGACTGCCAAAGGCGTGTTTCCCTGCCCGATTTTAATCGAGGTCGAAGAAGCACGTATGGGCGACACTTTGGCGGATGGCATCGTGCCCATCAAATTGAACCATCCGGCTTGTTATACTTGCCACGTCGAGGGTGTGACGTGTCGAACCTAATCTGTGTTTTTGGTGGCATTTATAATAACCACCGCAGCCTCGCCGCGTTGATCGAAGAGGCGAGTGCTCTTGGCGCAACGGCCTTCTACTGTTTGGGCGATGTGGGCGGTTTTGGGCCCAATCCAGACAAAGTCTTTCCCTATTTACGTGACCAAAAAAACGTCTTTGTGATGCAGGGGAATTACGACCATTCCATCGGAAATCGGCTTGAGGACTGCGCCTGCGGCTATGTGGATCCTCGCGATAATCATTTTGCCCAGATCTCGTACGACTACACGTTGGCCAACACTTCGGACGACAACAAGGATTGGTTGCAAGAACTGCCGACCGAATTTCGACATGAGTGGGCTGGTAAAAAAGTGCTGATGGCTCACGGTTCGCCTCGTCGAATCAACGAGTTCTTGTGGGAGTCCCAATGTCCGGATGGATTTTTGGAGTACCTCATGAACGAGGCAGATGCCGACTTAATGTTCATCACCCATACGGGGATCCCGTGGGTGCGCGAGCTTCCGTCGGGCAAGACCATGGTGAATGTGGGCGTGATCGGTCGCCCTCCTAACGACGGCACGACCTTGGTCGATTACGTGTTGGTCGACACCGATACTGCGCAGGTCACACCTCGTCGCCTCGCATACGATCACGTCGCACTCGCGCAAGAGATGCGCGACGTAGATCTGCCCGAGGAATTCGTCGAGACCGTGCTCACCGGCTATTGGACGACCTGCCTCGAGATCCTGCCGGGAAAAGAGCGCGCGATCGGCACCTACTGAAGATCTTTTCGGCCTGAGGTCCGTTGCATGCAGGGGGTGTTCGTTACACACTGCGGTAATAATGACCTTTAGGACGAGATAAATATGCGTAGGCAATCAGCGCTGCTGGCTTTGGCGTTCTTGGCGATCACGGCTTCCTGTGGGACTCATAAGAGCGAACTTGAGAAGCTTGGTGAGACCGATACTGGGACACAATTCCGCGAAAGACCGGTCGCTACGCTCGAGAGTTTTGAGCCTGTTGATCCCGGTCAGCTCGATTCGATGACCATCGCGGCGAGCGATGGGAATGCCCCATCCGAGACGTCCGAGTCCTTGAGTCGTCCCAAGACTTCGCCGCTGGCTGAGCCAGTGATTCAGCAGATTCTAGCGCGCTTATCGCCGCTGAAATCCGAGCTGTCGGACCGCAAGGATTTTGCCAAACGCGGTGATTCGTTGCCTCCGCCCAAGACCGGCGAAACGATCACGACCGAATTTCCGCCCCCTGGTGAGCGGGCCCGTCCTGACGCGGTTGACGTGAAGTTTGGCGCGCTGAAGGTCTTGAGATCCGCCCCCGAAGGCGAGATTCCTGTCGCTGCAAAGCTAAGCGTAACCTTCGATCAACCGATGGTCGAGGTGACGTCTCATGCCGAGACGATTGCGCAGGGCGTGCCTGTACAACTCACGCCTTTGCCCGAAGGCAAGTGGCGATGGATCGGTGCCAAGACTCTGCTTTTTGAACCGACCACTGAACACATGCCGATGGCCACCGAATACAAGGTCGTGGTGCCGGCTGGAACCAAGTCTAAAGTGGGTGGAGCGCTCGAAAAAGAGGTGAGTTTCACCTTCAGCACGCCTCCTGTGACCTTGCAGAATTACTTCCCCAATAATGGTCCGACGCGGCTCGATCAGCCGATTTTCTTGGGCTTCGATCAGAAGATTAAACCCACCGAAATGCTTGAGCATATCCAGGTGCGTGTCGGTGACCGGTTGATTCCGGTCCGCATCGCGAATGCCGATATGATTGCTGCAGACGAGGTCATCAAGTCCTACGTCGATCAGGCGCAGCCAGGCCGGTACATGGTTGTCGTTCCAGTGAACGACATGCCTTATAATTCGAGCATTCAGGTGGTGCTGACCCAAGGCGCACCATCAGCCGAGGGCCCACGCACTACGGCAAGCGACCAGAACTTCTATTTCCAGACCTACGGTCCGCTCTTGGTCACAGACCATCGTTGTGGATGGGGTGAATGCAGGCCCTACGATTCGTTTTCGTTCCAGTTTTCGAATCCGTTGGAAGACTCGGCTTTTGATGAAAATCTGGTCGAGGTCTCACCCGACTTTGCTGCGATGACGATTCAACAGTCGGGGCAATACCTGGGGGTATCTGGCTTCAAACCTGGCCGTCGCAAATACACGGTGACGTTGAAGGCAGGTCTCAAAGATATTTTTGGTCAGACACTGGGCAAAGACCAATCCTATTCGTTCGATGTTGGCGCGGCCGACCCCACTCTGACGGCTGCTTCGGGTGAGTTTATCGTGCTGGACCCGAAATCAGGTCCACAATTTACGTTTTATTCGATCAATTACGACGCGGTTCGGCTGAAGGCTTGGAAGGTCGTTCCGGCCGATTGGGACGCCTATCGCGAGTACATGGACGATTGGCGCTATTACGGCAAAAAGCGCAAGACACCGCCGGGCCGCAAACTCATCGATGTCGAGGTGAAGATTAAGTCAAAACCCGATGAACTCATTCAAACTAACCTGGACCTCAAAGATGTTTTTGGCGCCAACGGGTTGGGCCATACCATCATCGAGCTCAAGCCATCTCGCGCCTCGAAGGGATCGACGATGCCCGAGTCCGACTATATTCCGATGGTTCGAAGCTGGCTGAATGCGACCAGGCTCGGTGTCGATGTTTTCCACGACTACGAAGAAGCTTTGGTTTGGGCGAATGACCTCGCCACTGGCGCACCGGTCAATGGCGTGGAATTTACTTTGTTTCCAACTGGCGCCACGACGCTGACTTCGGCTGATGGGACGGGCTCGATTCGGCTCACGAACAAGGAAGGTAAGGGAAGCTACGTGTTGGCAACCAAGGGTGACGACGTTGCGATGATTCCCGAGCACTATAATTCGGGCATCACCAAAGGCAGCCCCGGCGATAACCTTGCCTGGTTCGTTTTTGACGACCGCAAAATGTACAAACCCAAAGAAGAAGTTCATCTGAAGGGTTGGGTTCGTAATATCGACTACCGCAAAGGTGGTGACGTAAGCCTTGCCCCCGGAACCCCTAAAATTACCTGGGTCGCTTTCGACGCTTTCAATAATAAAATCACCGAAGGCATGGCCGACACGAGCGCACTTGGCGGATTTGATTTTAATTTCAAATTGCCTGAGACACCCAACCTTGGGAACGCACGTGTCGAAATCAAAGCCAGCGGCGTGCCGGCTGGAAACACGGTCTACAACCACTCGTTCCAAATTCAGGAATTCCGAACACCGGAATTCGAAGTTTCGGTTCATGTCCCGCCCGGTCCATTCTATGCGAATGCGGATGCTTCGGCTCGACTCGAGGCCAAGTACTACGCCGGTGGGGCACTGCCAAACGCTGATGTGACCTGGAGCATCAACGCGATGCCAAGTTCGTTTACGCCGCCCAATCAATCCAAATACACGTTTGGAATGTGGGTTCCTTGGTGGCGCAGTGGTGGAGTCTCGGGACAAGGCTCTTATGCGAGTCTGGCCGCCAAAACAGATGCTGCCGGCGATCATTTCTTGAAACTAGATTTCGGGGCCAACGAGCCTCCACGCCCCATGACCGTTTCGCTTCAGGGCACGGTGATGGATGTGAATCGTCAGGCGTGGACGGGCAGCGCGACCATGTTGGTTCACCCAAGCGAATATTATGTGGGCATGCGTTCGGAACGTTATTTTGTAGAAAAAGGTGTGCCTTTGGAGATCTTCGCGACCGTGTCTGACGTGGATGGAGCGAATCCCACAGGTCGACCCGTTAAAATGCGCGCCGGACGCGTGAAGTACTCGTGGAAAGGCGGCCAATACAACGAAGAGATCGTCGACGAGCAGAAATGTGATTTTGTGACCGAAGCCACCGAACATAAATGCGTTTTCGAAACCAAAGAGGGCGGCACGTACAAAATCAGCGCAACCACGACGGATGACGACGGACGCCGAAATTACACCGAAATCACACGTTGGGTCTCGGGCGGAAAACAACCGGTATCGCGCACTGTCACGATGGAAACAGTCGATCTGATTCCAGACAAGGACGAATACAAACCCGGCGAAACCGCGGAACTTTTGGTGCGCTCACCGATCGTGCCTGCCGAAGTCGTGATGAGCATTCGCCGCAACGGCATGGTCGAACAAAAACGATTCCGAATGGAAGAGTCCACCAAGGTCGTCACGGTCCCCATTAAGAGCGGCCATATTCCCAACCTCTGGGTTTCGATCGACCTGGTCGGAGAAGCCCCTCGCCTGGATTCAAAGGGCGAAGTTGATGCGTCTCTGCCTACGCGCCCAGCGATCGCGAGCGGTGATATCAACCTGCCGGTTCCACCCTACGAACGCACGCTAGACGTTGAGGTCACCCCCGCGACGGATAAAACCGAACCGGGCGCAAAGACGTCTGTGAGCATCCAAGTGAAAGACAGTCTGGGCAAACCGGTTAGCAATGCGGAAGTCGCGATCATCGTTGTGGACGAAGCAATCCTGTCCTTGAGCGCCTATCAAATGGCGGATCCGATGGCCGTGTTTTATGGCTCAAAGGGGCCCGGAGTCAGCGAAAAACACTCGCGACTTTCGGTCGAATTGATCGACCCATCTGGTTTTGGGCCGGCCCCGGATACCACGGCGCTTCCATCCAAGGCACGCCGGACTAAGAGTGCTCCCGCGGCGGAAAAAAAGAGCAATCGTATGGAACTGCCCATGGCCGCGCCACCCATGGAAGAGATGTCAGCTGAAGGTGACATGGCGAGAGATGAAGATTCCGCGGGAATGCTTGGACAACTGTCGGGCTCGGCATCAGCCGCCGATCCGAACGCTCCGATCGCCGTGCGGTCCAATTTCAATCCGCTGGCCGGCTTTTATTCAGCGGTCAAAACGGATGCGAAGGGGCAAACCAAAGTCGACGTGAAAATGCCGGATAACCTGACTCGCTACCGAATCATGGCGGTCGCCGTTGAAGGCGGAAAGAAATTCGGCCATGGCCAAAGCTCCATCACGGCCCGCCTGCCTTTGATGGTCCGACCAAGCGCGCCGCGATTCCTGAACTTTGGCGACAAATTCGAATTGCCGGTCGTGTTGCAAAACCAGACCGACGAACCGCTGACGGTGTCGGTCGCGACACGCGCTTCCAATCTGATTTACACTGGGCAAGGTCTGATGGTTACGGTTCCGCCCAACGACCGGGTTGAAGTTCGTTTCCCCGCAACCACCGACGAAGCTGGCCGAGCCCGTTTCCAGGTTGGGGCTTCCGCGGGGGCATGGAGCGATGCCGCAGAAATCGACCTGCCGGTTTGGACCCCGGCCACCAGCGAGGCTTTTGCCACTTACGGGCAGATTGATAACGGCGCTGTGGTTCAGCCTGTGAAAATGCCGGGTGAAGTCTGGACCCAATTTGGGGGTCTTGAAGTCACGACCTCGTCGACCGCGATGCAAGCCCTGACTGACGCGTTTTTGTACGTGTACGCTTACAAATATGAATGCGCGGAACAGATTGCTTCGCGCATGATTTCGGTCGCTGCGTTGCGCGATGTCTTGACCGCTTTTAAGGCCGAAGGCATGCCGTCAGCCGCCGAGGTCAAACGCTCGATGGAGCGCGATATCGAAGAATTGGTCGACCGTCAGAACTACGATGGTGGTTTCGGTCTTTGGCGTCGTGGCCAGCCATCTTGGCCCTACATCACACTGCATGCTGCACACGCTCTGATCCGCGCTAAACAGAAAGGTTATACCGTTCCAGATCAGGCGATCCGGAAAATGGGGCAGTATTTGGCGAATATTGAGAATTATATTCCGCATTATTATCCGGAATATATTCGCCTCCATATCATCGCTTATTCGCTTTATGTTCGTGGTCTGAACAAAGACTACGACTTGGTTAAAGCGCGCGACGTGCTTCGTCGCGGTGGCTCTTTGGAAAAAATCTCGTTCGAATCTGTGGGCTGGCTTTTGGGCGTGTTCACGTCCGATAAATCGGCGCCTGAATTGGCCGAGATCCGTCGGTTCTTAAATAACAGAGTGACCGAAACCTCGGGTGCCGCCCATTTTGCGAGCAATATCGACGACGGCGCGTATCTGATTCTGCAGTCGAACCGCACGGCCGACGGCGTGATTTTGGAAGCGTTGATGGACGACCAACCCAAAAACGATTTGATTCCAAAAATCGTGAAAGGCCTGATGGCGCATCGCACCAAAGGTCGTTGGGGCAATACGCAGGAAAACGCCTTCGTTTTGCTGGCTTTGGACAAGTATTTTAATACCTTCGAAAAAATCACCCCTGATTTTGTAGCCCGCGTATGGCTTGGCGATCGTTATGCCGGCGAACATAAGTTCAAGGGCCGCACGACCGAAGAGCATCAGATCGATATCGCCATGAAATATGTGGCTGAGGGCGAGAACCAGAAGCTCTATATCCAAAAGGATGGAAAGGGGCGGATGTATTATCGAATCGGCATGAATTACGCGCCTAAATCCTTGTGGTTGGACGCTGCGGATCACGGCTTCGTGGTGCAGCGTGAGTACTCGGGCGTCGACGATCCCACCGACGTGAAACGTCGTGCGGATGGCGCCTGGGAAATCAAAGCCGGCGCCAAGGTCAAGATCAAGCTCACGATGGTGGCCGAGACTCGTCGTTACCACGTTGCGCTGGTTGACCCGCTTCCAGCTGGTTTGGAATCGATGAATCCCGCCATCGGTGTGACCGAGGATATCCCGCAAGACCAAGCCATGAACACCGGTCGTTCCAACACCTTTGCGTGGTGGTGGTGGTCACGTCCTTGGTTTGAACACCAGAACATGCGTGACGAGCGCACTGAGGCCTTCACGACACTTTTGTGGGGCGGAGTTCACGAATACACCTACTACGCGCGTGCAACGACTCCTGGCGAGTTTGTGGTGCCGCCTGCCAAAGCCGAGGAAATGTACTCGCCGGAAACCTTTGGACGTTCGGCGTCAGATCGCGTGTTTGTTGTAGATAAGCAGTGAGCAGCAGGCGGTGTGATTCGGTCCGCCAGGCTCCAGCCTGGCCTTGCGATTGGTGCGCGTCGTGGGTCAGGTTTCAGGTGGTCGGGTTTCCGGAGTCGCAGGCGCTGTGATTCGGTCCGCCAGGCTCCAGCCTGGCCTTGCGATTGTTCCGCGTCGTGGGTGCCAGGTTTCAGGTGGTCGGGTTTCCGGAGTCGCAGGCGCTGTGATTCGGTCCGCCAGGCTCCAGCCTGGCCTTGCGATTGGTGCGCGGGCATCCTGCCCGCCTGTGTTTGTAGGGATCTTATGACACGACGACGAAAAATTTTGTTGGCTCTCCTCCTCGTCGCGACGGTATTGGCCGGTTCCTTTGCTTGGACCTTTGTACGGCGTCCTTTGCCCCTGCCCGACGTGGTCGCGCGTCCGCTGCCCAGCCCGCCTAGCGCCACCGACATCAAGGTATGGGTGGTGCCGACAGGCAGTGTAGAAAGCCAACACGGCTTTGCGGTTCGCGGTGCTTCCCTGTTGGAGCCGTTGACCAGCTCGATGGTCGCCATCCTGGTCGAACATCCCAAAGGCCGAATCCTGATCGATGCCGGCATGGGGCGTGATGGCGTCGCCCACGTGGCAACCATACCGCTTCCGTTGCGTGCTTTCATCGACCTTAAGCTCACCGGCGGTATTGCCGACGTCCTGAAAGCTGGCGGCGTAAAGATCGAAGACCTGCAGGGCGTGCTTTTGACGCATGCTCATTGGGACCACGTCAGTGGTCTGGCCGACCTGCCGGGCGTGCCGGTGCTGCTGCCCAGAACAGAACTGACATGGGCGGAATCGACCGACCCGGGTGCCGAATTATTTCGACAAATCGACAAGGCGTCGCCGTTGAAATTGGTCACCTACGAATATGACGGCGGAGCCTACGGACCCTTCGAAAAAAGCCACGATATATTTGGCGACGGCACCGTCGTGGTCGTGCCCATGGCAGGTCATACTCCCGGTTCTATCGGGGTATTTGTGAACCTACCGTCCGGTGCCCGATATCTTTTCATCGGTGACACCGCTTGGGCCAAAGAAGGAGTCGAGTGGCCAGCCGAGAAACCCTGGATCTCTCGCCGCGACGTCGACAACGACCCCGCTCAGGTTCGCGTCCAATTGGGACTGCTGCATCGATTGGCCGAAGCACATCCCGAGTTGACGGTGGTGCCGGCCCACGACGCCCGTGTGCACAAAACCCTGCCAGCCTTCGCCGACCGACACTCGGACCATTAAAAGAAATTCTCTTCCCGATGCGCAGCCAGAATTACGCCGAATATCAACGGCCGGTTTTTGGGCTCAGGTTCATGCCACGTTCTTCCTTCACCGTTGCCGCGTTCAGGACGGACATCACGTCTTGATTCGCATGTTCGATGATCGAATCGATCTCATCTTCAAATCGCGCCAAGAACAAAATGGCTGATTTAGTCCGGAACAAGTCATGTTCAGATTCGTTAATCCTCAGCTTTTCGAATTTTAGTTCAACGACTTCAGCGTCAAATTGAGTCGTTGCCAAGGTCGTCAGGTAAAGCTGTTCAGGCGTCTGTTTCATTGATCCCCGTTCAATTTAGGCGATCCGTCGTCGACGCCAGCCGAATAAACCAATTAACGCCAATAATGGCATCCAGGTACTAACACCCGCCGTGCTTTGGCAGCCGCCGCTCGCCTCCTCAACGGTTGGACACTCGTCAACCACTGTGGGCTCAGGGCAAGTCAATTCAACCGTTTGTGTCTCGGTGGTAAAGACGATGTCCGTGCCTGGAAGACGAGCTTCCATCGTCACAGTGTGCGACCCGGACTCCAATCGATACGCTTCTTCGACAAGGGTGGAATCACATGCCAGGACCAAGCGATCCCGGCCACGTCCAACCCAGGACTCTCCCGGAGGCACCAGAGTGCAAAGACTGGTTTGCGGCGCCCAAACTTCGCCGTCAACCAGAGTCGTGTAATTAAAGCCGCCTGAGGTCACCCGTGGAATATTCATCCACAGATCAAGAGCCACCCCTTGGAACTCGTCCGAGCATGAGCCGCCTTTCGCCAATAACGAGAGCGCACTGGGAGCTAAGCCTGATACCGACAACTGCGAAACGTACGATGCGTCCAATGCAGGGCCGACCTGAATCTCGACTTCCTGAATCCGCTCGCCCACTTCTAGATAGAGATAGCCCGAATCGTTGCCATCGCCTTCGCCCGTTTCAGCGTGGAAGCGGTAGATATTGTTGACAGCCCAACTTGTTGGGCGAATCACATATTGGTTTTCATCGGCACTAACGACGGTAAAGTCTACCCGCGTTCGTGTGTCACCGTCGACTTGTTCGACCCAGATATCGTCCGCAGGATCTTCGCTCGCGAAACTCGCGTTCCAAGTGATGCCGCCTGCATTTTCCGGAATCAGTCCATCAAGGCCAATCTGGAACGTATTCAGGCCGGGCATCGAACAAGAACACGCAAAAACCGAGGCAGGCACAAGCGATGCTGCGACTAAACCGGCACCCATAATAATTTTCGAGAAGTTCATTTCATCCCCAAGTCATTTTCAAAATTTTGTGCCTGTTGGCCCTTCGACAACAACGTAGATATTCAGTCACCACAATTCAACAGGGGTTGGCACAGAGGGAAGGCCGAGGTGGCCTTGGCCAACCGCCTTGTCGATCCAATTCAAATGGGGAATCATCAGAACTTGCTCGTTATCTGGATCCCCCATGTCTTCAAAATATCGCGCCATGCTATTTTTGATGACGCTCGTTGGCTTATACGCAGCTCCGGTCCACGCTGAAGAATTGGGAGTAGGTGTTACCGCTTCATGGGTCTTTGTACTCACGACGACGGGCCGCGGAGGACCTGCATATGCAATCGCTGGCGAGTGGTCGTTATCGGATAGTGTCTCGGTTGGCGGTCGCTTCGAATATTTTGACACCAACAGTACGAGCTCAGACGCCTAAATCGTATGACGGTGACTACATGTCTGGAGAAGCCTTTGGCGTACTGGGATCGTATCGATTTCGACCTACAAAAACCGTTTCCCCGTATTTGAGCAGACGCCTCCAAGTGATGCGCGGAACGCGCGGACCAGGCAGTATTAGACCGGCGACGGATCATTTGGCGTTAGCTCCGGGGTTGGAAGTGGGCGTGGACCTTCTGCTGCGACCTGTTCAGATCGGACTCTTCTATAAGCTCGACGTTCCGCTCGCAGATTACGATGATTTTGGTGGTGCATATCTCAATTATCTACTTCCGGGATTCCGACTTGGCGTGAGTTTTTAAGGGCATGGCATAAGCTTCCGGCCTCGAAGAAACTTGAAGCAGCTTTAGCGCTTGAATCACGACATCAGTCTTTGGCATTTTCTTCGTAAAGAGGACGTTAGATTATGGGGTGCAGAATATCGGCTCGGAGGGCACAGCGATCTGGGTTTTAAACAACTCGATGCAAGATTCGTCCAAGTATTTGAACCAAGCCCCCACCAATTGCTCGTCATGGACCAAGAAATCCACCGGCCCGGATCGGTAGGCGGTGCAATCATCGAGTGGTCCCCACGATAGCAAGATGTCTCGTTCATGGGTCGAGACGCCGAATGGAACTCCGATACCCAAGACCTTGTAATCATCGATATCGCTTTTTAACACGGGGATTTTGTTGATGGTCATGGATATTTGCGGAGTCACCCAGGGTTTGAACTCGTTGAAAATAACCAAAACAAGGCCACTCACATAATGGCCGTACTGCGCGACTACGACCTCCAAGAGCGAATGTTTTCGGTCTCCCAGAATTAAATAGTAATTACCTGATTCTGAACCAAGCCGGCATGTAGAAACGTAGTCGATGTCGAGGATGAATTCGTCGTCTGGAATTGATTTTTGGCCAACAACGGTCAGCAATTCAGTATTTGAGTCCATAGGTTATCCATCCCAGCGGGTCATCAACGTCGGTTGTATCGAGAAGAATAGCACGTGCTGGTTGTCCAAACTACACGGCAGCGGGGCAACAGTCACCCACTGTGGGCTGTCCCATGCTTGACTCATAACTCTAGGCGAGGTCTTCTGAACACTTCAAAAATGAGTGAAAAAAGGGGCTTATGAGTACCGTTTTTGCATTCCTTGCTGGGTCAGAAATTATTGGTTTCGAAACTGGCATTTTCTGCGCGTACTGCCTTACGGGGCCTTTGATTAGTCGCACCAACTTCGTAACGGTCGACTTCTCCCAGACCGTTTTTAGTTGACCCGCATTTTTTGGCGGAAATCAGCTCTCTTGATTGGTTTCAAGTTGCTCTAAAGTTTTCGCACACCAATCTAAGGTCCAGTCAGCGAAGTCGACTCGACTCCCATCTTTTTTAAGCGTCGGCGCCACCCCCCCTTCTTCGCCGACAAGATCGTCCCAAATGTTTCCAAACTCGGGACTTTTTTCGTCGACCACAAGCCAACTCCTAAGGGCGCACCCGTGGTGACAAATCGGAATTGCGCCATCGAGGGCGTGTTCGATGTAGTATTTATCGAGGTTGGCTTCACCAATTTCGTCCCACCAGATTTCTTGGGCTTCTTCATAAGCGTCCTCGGTGGGAAAGTCTTCTCTTAGCAGGGCATCAACATAGAGGATTTCTTCGTTGTTATACGCTTCGGTAAAACGAAACGCTGCGCCGGGTTTTATATAATCTGGCCAGGGCTCGATTTTGAAACCGCTATCCATCATTCCTACAGGAAAGACGCCATAAGAAGGACCACAGCCGCCGTTACCAAACTCGGTTAAGAAGGTTTTGTAGGGCTCCGGGAGCCTACAACTATTCTGTGTTTCAAAGACTAGAATATCGGATTCGGAAAGCCTGGGACCAAAGGCGTATTTATGAGTGCCCGAACCAAAAGCGTTATAAGCCGAATCGATCTTTCTGAGTCGATCTAAATAGTGGCTGAATTGTTCTCTAAAATTCAAAACAGCATCCTAATTTGTTGTTGAAAATGACAAACATGACATGAAAATCACTCGCCCTGTTCCTTAGTGCGTGCAGGCGTTGTGGTTCAACGCCTCCAAGAGCAATGCTGGAGTAAGCTCAGGCAGCTCGCCGTTTTCACCCAGATGCTCTGCTGCATGCGCGTCGATCAACATGTTGTTTTGCGGCGGCAGGGTCTGGGCCAGGTCCTTGAGGGGTGGGTTATTATAACCGCCACCGTCTGCGTCCAAATAGACGGGGTTGCTGTACGCAAAGGGTGTCTGGTCGGGGGCAAGCGGTGACATCGACGATGATCCGCGCACCACAAATACAACCCAAGCGTCGACGTCGGTGGTGATGGGGATTTCGATTTCTTTCAAATAATGACGATGAATCGCGGTGCCGACTTCGGACTCGACCAAATCTGTTTCTGACAGAGCAATTGGAGTCGAAATGGTCGGGGTCCAGGCGGCCTCGATGACTTCTCCCGGACCGGTCAGGATTTCGTCGGTCAGATTCATGTACATGTCGATGGTGTTGACTGGCATCCACTCGGGAACGTCGAGCTTGATGGTGGCTGTGACGGCATCCCCGTTGGTCGCGACGACATCACCAAGGCTACCGGTGGCTCCGGCAGCATTCTTCATTTCGACCCGGAAGAATGGACCACGAGAACCAATTACACGGCCTTCGTTGACGGCTGTGGTGAAGGTCTCGGAATCAAAGGTTGCGGCTGAATCTGAAGTGCTGGGCACAAAAACGTAGGTGCGGGGCGAACCGCCCAAATCGCCGTATAATTTATGGGTGTCGGTCACGGCAGTCGCGGTGGGCGTGAAGCCACGGCCGACCATCTGCAACCACCAGCGGCCCACCGAATAAAAACGGCTCAGGCCAGAACCGGTCATGATTTCCATGGCCGTAAACTCGTCGCTCCAAATTCCGGTATCGCCTGTGACCGGGTCAGGTTCGCGTTCGTCCATGCGTAGAGCTGCCCGATCTTTGAATGAAAGGCCGCGTAATACATCGGCTTTAATATTTTTAATTAATCCCATGCCGGAGGGGTGATTTAGTTGAACAACCTGCGTTCCGGGTTGGCCGGCTGCCCATCTGAAAACATCGACCGGCTCCATGTCATTCAACGGCCCGCGGCTCCAATCAAGGCTTCCGCCTCGTCGTTGGGTCGTGTCGCGCTGTAATGGGAATGCATTAAAATGGCCTGTATTTCCTGTCGTGATTTCGGCCCCAATCAGGCTAGCGATATAGGTGCTGGCGCCAATGGACTCGATGGTTGGCGCGTAATCAGCGATGATGTCGTGGTCGGTGCTTACGATCACGTCGACGCCTTCGCCCAAGAAGTTCAAAACTCGCGTTTCCTGAGGAACCGGGCTGTCTGGCGAGGGTAGGGCGTGGACGTGGAAATCCCCGGAGAGGGCTGAGTCGGTGTTCACGACGTGTGCGATTTCGGCATCGAGTGTGACCGAGTCGTCGTCGGCGACGCTCAGCTGATAACCGTTGGATGGCATCGCATCGTAAGGCCAGGTCGACCATTCGAATCCGCGAGTCACGTAGACTTTATAATCGCCGGCCGGCAACTCAAGTTCGACCAGTCCATCCACGCCGGCCCAGGTCACCGATTGCCAACCGCTTGGCAATTTATTGGTGCTGATGTCGGTCTCGAGGTTTGTGGGGGCGCTATTGCAGGCTCCGTCACAAATCACAGTGACACGACCGGGCACGGCTTGGCCCGAGGGTTCACGGATATTGACGGTCAACTTGGCGACCTTGCTTAAGGTCATGGGGTCGACGACAGACGTTCCGTCGGCCAACACAAAGTCGTCTGCGCCGATGTCCGCCACTTGATTGCCGCGCCGCGCCAGAAGCTCGTAGGAGCCCACTGGGACGGTCATACGGTAATTCCCTTGAGCGTCGGTGATGGCTTGGCTCATCGTGCGACGAGCTCCATTTTCGCCGACCAAAACGGCGGATACGCGGACCTGTGCCGCGGGCCCGGTCCCGTCCAGGACCTGACCTTCGAGCGCGCCGGTTTCGATGCCCATGATGGGGTAGGCCTCGTCGAGCATCGTCGATACTGCGCCATCGCCTCCAAATTGGCGGTGGCCAGCCACGCCGGTTTCGCCCGGGGCGATATGCATAACACCGGGTGCCGCGGCGAGGTTCCGATTGGTCAGAGTGCCCACGATCGAGCCGATGCTCGAGGCTACGGCTGCCACACCAGAAATCGTCAACGAAGATCCACCATAGGGAATCACGCTGGCCGGGATCTCGGGCGTGACATCAGGCATGAATAGGTAGCTTTCTTTGTCTCCACGAAAGGCGACAAATGGGACGGGATCTTCGGAAAAACCGCCCGAGCCCGCACCAAATCCAGCCGAGGCGCTCATCGGGTTGAAATATCCGCCGTCGCCACCCGACATCACAAGGTGCGCAATCACAGCATCGACCTGTTCTTCCGAGTCGTTTCGCAGAACGGTCAATACCCTGAGGCCCAATTCGCCTGGATGCAGAATGTAGAACACGGTGACGGTTACGGGGAGCAGGTCGTCGGGATTGAGTGGCAGGCGTGCGGATAGGCCGGGGATGAACTCATCGACGGTGCCTTTGATGTTGATGTAGTCGCCAAGCTGCAACTTGCCTGTGACCGCCAGAATCGCCGCGTTCTTTTCTGTGGGGACGATCTCAAATGCATCCGGATCCAGTGTCTGGGCTGCATTAATAAATAGACAAACCTCGCCTAAAATATCCTTTTTGCTTTCGCCTTCTTTATACGAAATGTCCAAGACCGTCCCGCCGTATGGACAGGGACTCATCACTCGATCGTCGCCTTCGATCAGGAATTTAATCCGGTCATTTTCCAGAACCCAATCGCCGATTTTTCCGTGGGAAATCGGGCCGTCGATCAACTCGTCCGCAGAGGTAATCTGATAAACGCGCACATTTCCTTCGACGTCCCGGAGTTCCGAGGACAGGTCGAAATCGACTCGGGCCGGCTCGGGAGGCTTGGGCGTGGTGTCGATGACCACGTCTTCGGGCGTGATCGGTGGAAACGTAAAATTGTTCTCATCGGCGTTGCAGGCCGTGAGCGCGAGTAGAGCGGCGAGGATGATGGGTGTTTTCATCCGGGAAATCTAACATGATTATTCGTTGGATAAAACGAAATGGGGTGTGATTGGTCCGCCAGGCTCTAGCCTGGCCTCGTGTCGTGTGATTGATGGGCATTAGTTTTGGTCGTTTTCGTGCGCGCCGCGTATTCTTGCCGTAAAAAGGGCTCATGAAAGCTGAGCCATCAAATTATCGCTGTCCCTTCACCGTCGACTGGGTTCGCAACCAAGCCGATGCCGAGATTCAACAACTCGTGCTCATCGAAGTGCCAAGCCAACAATCTGCAGTCGTGGTTGTCGACGTTGGCTCAGGCACGGTAGCGCGAGAAGCCGTGCGTAAAGACGATT
Source organism: uncultured Bradymonadales bacterium (assembly GCA_964394615.1). Lineage (GTDB taxonomy): Bacteria > Myxococcota_A > Bradymonadia > Bradymonadales > Bradymonadaceae > JBFFMO01. The sequence goes on from CAYMYJ010000008.1 coordinate 46,939, forward strand.
CAAAGTCGCCCTAGTTCTATTCTGATAATTGGGTATGAATCCCAAGCAGGTCACATAGGGCCACGCGTACAAAGCGCAGGCGGTCCGGAATGCTCGCGGACCAGTCACAAAGCGGCGATTCCTGAACCCTGACTACCTGAACCCTGACTACCTGACTCGGATTTGAATCGAGGCGCCAAGAATGGCATCTCAACGGTCTAAACCGCTTGAAGGAGCTTTTATGAAATACCTTGTGACCGGCGCAAATCGTGGCCTTGGACTTGAATTTACTACCAAATTGGCTGAGCGCGGCGACGAAGTGATCGCGACATGTCGATCGATCGCGGCTGCCAAAGAATTGCAGGAACTCGCCGAACGCTCTGGCGGAAAAGTCCGACTTTTCGAAATGGATGTCGCTACCCCAGCCGACAACCAGAAGCTCGCCGCGTTCCTTGAAGGGCAAGCTGTCGACGTGTTGATCAACAACGCTGGGCACTATTCGAAAGATAATGGCCCATTCGACACGATCGATTTTGACGGCATCATGAAGGATTTTGCGATCAACGCGATGGGCTCACTTCGGGTGACCCAGGCAGCCCTGCCTGCAATCCGTCGCGGAGGCCTCAAAAAGATCATCAACATCTCGTCGAAGATGGGATCGATTGCTGACAACTCAGGCGGCGGCGCTTACGCCTACCGCATGTCCAAAACCGCATTGAATATGGGAAGTCGCTCGTTGGCGCAGGACCTCAAACCCGAAGGCATCACGGTGTTGGCTGTTCATCCAGGCTGGGTCGTCACAGATATGGGCGGTCCTAACGGCCTTGTCGATACCAACGAGAGCATCAACGGACTGATTAAGGTCATCGACAACGCGGGACTTGAGCAATCGGGTCGGTTCTGGGACTTTCGTGGCGAAGAACTCCCTTGGTAAGGAACTAAGATGATTTCAGTGCTTTCCCCGGCCAAGACGCTCGACCTTGAGTCGAAGCTTCCGATCGACACGCATACCTATCCCGATTTCTTGGACGACTCTAAACAGTTGATCGAGATCCTAAAGGGGTACGACGAAGCCGAGATCGGCAAGCTGATGAAGGTGTCTGAGAAAATCTCGGCGCTGAACGTCGAGCGTAATCACTCGTTCCAATTTCCATTCACCGAAAAGAACGCTCGGCCAGCGATCTTTACGTTCAAGGGCGACGTTTATCGCGACCTGGAACTCGGCGAGTACTCGGAAGACGATTTTGATTTCCTGCAGGACCATGTGCGGATTTTGTCGGGTCTTTATGGGGTCTTGCGGCCTTTCGACCTGATGCAGGCTTATCGGCTCGAGATGGGCACCAACCTCAAAAACGAGCGCGGCAAGAACCTCTATCAGTTTTGGGGCTCGAAAATATCCGAGAAGCTGAACCTGGCGCTTGAGGCTCAGGGCGACGACGTCTTGGTGAATCTGGCGTCAGAGGAGTACTTCGGCGGCATCGATGTCTCCTCGCTGAAAGCGCGGATCGTCAAGATCGTGTTTTTGGACGCGAAAAAAGACAAGTATCGGATTGTTTCGATCTATGCGAAACAGGCTCGCGGTTGGATGGCCAATTGGATTTGTCGGAATCATGTCGATACGGTCGACGGTCTGAAAGCTTTCAACGTTCGCGGATATGAGTTTTCGGAGAAACGCAGCTCGAAGAACGAGCTCGTGTTTACGCGGGATAAGCCTGCTTGAGGTTAGAGTGAGTATTGAGACGATATTGATGGTGGGGCACGGATCTGATGGGCGAAAAGACGCCATTGCATTCGAGAAGATGGTTCAATTGCATCAGACGCTGAGCGGTGTTCGCACCCGCGCAGCGTTTTTGAGCTGCGAGCCCAAACTGAAAATAGTTTTGCGTTCGGCCGTCGGGCCCTTCCGCGTGATTCCCTGGTTCATGTCCGATGGCTACATGGTGAATCATGTGCTGCGCCGTGACATCCCAGACGCTGAATTCGACCAGCCCATTGGCGTACACCCGATCATGGATCGATACGTCGACGCCCATATCGAAGATGCCATCGCTCGCGGCGCCTCAAAGAACGCATCCGTCGTGATCGTGGGGCACGGCACGCGTCGGAACGCTCAAAGTGGTGACTCGACCTGGGCTCAGTCTCATCGGCTCCGAGAAATCGGCCGTGTGGCGGAGTCGGCATTCTTGGACATGGATCCAGATGCCAAAACAGCGATGAAAAAGTTGCCTAAAGGCGACGTGATCATCGTTCCGTTCTTCATTTTTGAAGGCGGTCACGCCTCGAAAGATGTCCCCTTGGCGTTCAAATTTAATTTGGTGGATGCCCGTCGTGCTGGCCACCACGTTGGCGCACAGCGGTTCTTCTACGGACCAACGTTTTTGCACCATCCCATCCTGGACGAGTTCATCAAGGAACTCGCAGGCTGAAGCGGTGAGCGGCTGGCAGTGAGCAGTTAGCGGGGTTGCATCGATACCCATTCGAAATGCTCTGCAGCGTCGCCTGCGACGTCTTCGTCGGGGTCGTCGCAAAGCTGCTTTAGGACCTCCAGCGGCAGCTGGGCATGGCTGATCACGCCGCGGCGGATGCTTGCGTCCGAATCTTTGGCCAGTACTCGCAACACATCTTCGTTTAAATCCATGGTCGCCAGCACGGCGTAACGGACGCGAACGTCCTGGTCTGCTGCCAGCGTGGCCAAGATTTTTGGTGAAATGGTTTTATTCTGTGCGACCCATCGCCGCATCGCAGGATGGCGGTCGATGATTTCGAACCAGATTCGTTCGGTCGCTTCGCCCCATGTGGCCAGGCGGTATTCTTCTGGTTCTTGGCTCTCTCGGAGCTTGATGAAGTGTTCGGCAGATTCGATTTTCATTGGCGTTTCATATCACCGCGAAGTTCGAACTACCACTGCCTGCTGCTCACCGCCTGCTGCTCACTGCCAACCGCTCAGCCTGTCATCGTTTCTTTGAATTCCTCAAAAGCTTCGGCGAACTCTTGGAACGAAGCGTCTGGAACGCTTAGGCGTACGCGGGTGAACGCGTCTGGATTGGCCTCAAGATGGCGAAGCACGCTGCCGAAGGTCACAAACGCTGCGGGTGTTAGGGGAAACGAAGTCCCAAGGTCGATTCCGATCGCAGGCTCTGACCCCGTCGAAACCTTCAGCGCAGCGACGACCGCGCGTTCAAAAGCGACCATTTCTCCTGAGTAGCCGTCCTTCCAGACTGGGGTTTTGACGCCGGAATCCCCCGTCGGTTGAAGAATCACGTCCGAGGCAACGCCATTGATAAGCTCAATAACGATGCCGGATTTTGAGATCCAGCTGTCTTTGATTTTCGTCATCTTCTCCTCCGCATGTTCTAAAATCTTTAAACCCTATTGATCCGGTAGGGATTGTATGTTTACCTTAAGTGGAACGCAACGATGACTTGCCAGTCGAGAGGTTTTCAGATGTCGAATATCATGGGTCATGTTTCTTTAGTGGGTGCCGGTCCTGGTGACCCAGAACTCCTCACCCTCAAGGCTGCTCGCCGTTTGAGCGAGGCCGACGTCGTTTTGTACGACCAGCTTGTCGACAAAAGTGTTCTCGATTTGTGTAAGACTGCTGTACGGGTATTTGTGGGCAAGGTGCCTGACGGACCTTCGACGCCTCAGAGCCAAATCAACGAACTTTTGTACGCCTATGCCAGCAAAGGGCTGCGTGTGGTTCGGCTTAAAGGAGGCGACGCGTTTGTGTTCGGTCGAGGCGGGGAAGAAGCGATTTACCTGACCGATCTTGGGGTGACCTTCGATGTGGTACCGGGGATTTCCTCGAGCATCTCGGTGCCAGAAACGGCCTTGATTCCAGTCACACATCGCGGCGTCGCAACCCATTTTACCGTCATTACCGGCATGTCTGCCGACGAAGACCTGTCCATCGAAGAAACCTGGTCCGCTTTGGCCAAGACCGGCGGCACTCTGGTGTTTTTAATGGGGGTGCGCGCCTTAGACCGCATCTCTGCGGCGTTGGTTGCAGGCGGGGCTGATCTGTCGACGCCTGTTGCGGTCATCGAAAAAGGAACCACGGCCGACGAACGCGTCGTCGTTGGAACCTTGGACACCATCTACCAGTTGGTCCGCGACGAACGCATCCAATCCCCCGCAACCATCGTGGTGGGAGAAGTCGTGCGCCTGCGAGGACAAATGGTTGGCGGGTATATGCGTGAATTCTCGCCGGTAAACGCCGTAGCGGTGGGAGCTTAACATGTACGTTTATAACGCTCTCGATACCGGACTCGTGCAAGAGCGAGTCAACCAGTTCCGTGACCAGGTCACGCGTCGGCTTGCTGGTGACCTGTCCGAAGACGATTTTAGGCCCCTGCGTTTGATGAACGGCCTCTACATGCAGCGTCATGCTTATATGCTTCGTGTGGCGATTCCCTACGGTTTGTTAAACACCGCTCAGGTTCGGGCATTGGCGCATATTGCGCGGCACTACGACCGCGATTACGCGCATTTTACGACCCGGCAGAACCTTCAATATAATTGGCCGAGTCTGAAGGACGTGCCTGATATCTTGCAGGTGCTGGCCGACGTCGAGATGCACGCGATTCAGACTTCTGGAAACTGCATCCGAAATATCAGCGCTGATCACTTGGCTGGCATCGCGTCCGACGAAATCGTTGATCCACGGCCTTACGCTGAAATCATGCGGCAATGGTCGAGCTTTCATCCGGAATTTTCGTATTTACCGCGTAAATTTAAAATCGCATTTACCGGTGCGACCCATGACCGCGCCGCGGTTGCCATACACGATATCGGCTACCGCATGCTTCGAAACGAAAAAGGTGAGGTGGGGCTGCAGGTGCTTGTGGGCGGAGGGCTGGGACGAACGCCGATTATTGGTGAAGTGATCCACGAGTTTTTGGACCCCCAAGACATGGTGTCCCACGCCGAGGCGATTCTGCGCGTCTACAACCTGCATGGGGACCGCGATAACAAATATAAAGCTCGAATAAAAATCCTGGTTAAACGCCTTGGCATCGAAGAGTTTCGCCGGCAGGTGGAAGCCGAGTGGAGCCATATCAAAGACGGGGCGCTCAAGATTCCACGTGCTGAGTTTGATCGTATTAGCTCGATGTTTCAGCCACCCGCCTACGTCAAAAGACCAGCCAGATCGGTGGCATTAAGCGCGGCTCTGGCATCGGACACGAAATTTGCGAGATGGTACGAACAAAATACTGCCGACCATAAAATCGGGGGATATCAGATCGTTTATATTTCATTGAAATCCAGGTTTCGCCCGCCTGGAGACGCCACCGCCGACCAGATCGACGCGATCGCCGATATCGCTGAGAAATATTCGTTTGGTGAAATTAGAACGACGCATGAACAAAATCTTGTGCTTGGTGATGTCGCACAAGACGACGTCTACGAAGTGTGGAAAAGACTGGATGCCTTCGATTTAGCGACGCCGAATATCGGGACGATTACAGACCTGATTTGTTGTCCGGGCCTTGATTTCTGTGCCCTTGCCAACGCGGGTTCGATCGGTGTTGCCGCCGAAATTACCGACGTGTTCGAGGACTATGACCGCATCCACGAATTGGGCGCGGTAAAACTAAAAATGTCGGGCTGCATCAACGCCTGTGGTCATCATCATGTCGGGCATATCGGCATCCTCGGGATCGATAAAAACGGTGAAGAATATTACCAGGTGATGTTGGGCGGCAGCGCCGCTGATGATGCGTCTTTGGGCAAATGGCTAGGGCCTGCGATTCCCAAAGACCAAATCGCTGGGGCTGTTGAAAAGGTTTTGGATTTTTACGTTCAAAACCGCATCGGCGGCGAAGAGTTCTTGGCTGCCTATCGACGCCTTGGGCGCGAACCTTTTAAGGAGGCTGTTTATGGCACTCATTGATAAAAACGGTCTTTCGATCAGCCCCTTCGTCTTCACGGAGTCTGATACGCCGACGGCGCACTCGTTTGTCGATCTTGAACAATGGCAAACGCTCGGCAGGCCGCAAGATATCGGCGTGCGCGTGAGTTCTGGAGCGTCGATCGATGAACTGGTCGCGCTGGGTGTGCACACGCTTCCTTTCGTCGCGTTGTTTTTTCCGAAATTCGCTGATGGACGAAACTATTCGTCGGCACGCTTGCTGAAAGAGCGCTTTCATTTCAAAGGGGAGTTGCGCGCCGAAGGCGACATTTTACGAGACCAACTCTTTTATCTGTCGAGATGTGGTTTCGACACCTTCGAATTAAAAGAAGGCCAAAATGTGGAGGCCGCCCTGACGGCATTTCGCGATTTTTCTGCCGTGTATCAGACCTGCGCCGACGGCCTAGAATCAGTGTATCGGAGGAACCTATGACGCTTTCATGGGAAGTGCTGGGCGTGGTGGGTATGTGGTGCATGGAGACCTCGTACGGACCTCAGATTATACGCCTTTGGCGTAGGAAACATGCCGATGATATCAGTCTGCTTTTCCCGTCCATGAACCTTTTTGGTCGCCTCTGTGCGATGATCTATGCGGCTCAAATGGGGTCGATGGTTTTTGCGGGTGGTTTCCTGGTGGGCTGGTTGATTCGCCTTACATTTCTGGGGCAGGTGATATGGTATCGCCGTAAGGCGCTCGCCGCTGAGGCTCTTGCATCCGCAGTTCCCCTTTCTGCGGGCCGTTGTGACGAAAGACCCGTGCCGATGCCGATGCTGGCTTCTGGAGGCCCAACATGAGTATCGCAAAAATCCGAGCGCTCAGCAGCGAACTCGAAAATCATAGTGCGGAAGCCGTCCTTCGGTGGGCTGCCGAGACGTATGGAAAGCGGGTTGTCTTGGCCTCAAGTTTTGGTCCAGAAGACGTGGTGTTGATCGACCTCATCAGCAGGTCCGACGCCAATATCGATGTTTTTATGCTCGATACCGGCCGCCTGCATCCCGAGACTTACGAGTTGGTTGAGCGTGTAAGAAATCGCTACAAAATCGCCGTGTCGGTTCTGTTTCCGTCGCCAGAAGACGTGGAGCCGGTGGTTGCAGAAAACGGGGTGAACGGATTTTACCGCTCCGTCGATGCCCGCAAGGCCTGTTGCAGTGCGCGTAAGCTCAACCCCCTCGTTCGAGCATTAGCCGGTCGCGAAGCATGGATCACTGGATTGCGTCGCGAACAAAATATCACGCGTACAGATACGAAGGTCGTCGAACTGGACCTGATGCACGGTGGATTGGTGAAGATCAATCCGTTGGTGGATTGGACCAAAGACCAGGTCTGGACCTACATCGAGCATCATAATGTGCCTTATAACCCTCTCCACGATCAAGGTTTTGCTTCGATTGGCTGTGCACCTTGCACGCGAGCAATTCAGCCGGGTGAGGAAGAAAGAGCCGGACGATGGTGGTGGGAACAAAGAGACGGTCGAGAATGCGGACTCCACCCAGAAGGAGGAAAGTCATGAGCACAGCACCCTCCCATAATTTTTTTGAAGGCGAAGCGTCTCGATTGGTGGAAACTTCACGCTACACACCGCGACAGGAGCTTCCCGATTATTCGCACTTGGATGACCTTGAGGCTCGCTCGATCTACATCCTGCGTGAGGCCTTTAATAAATTCGAAGACCTGGCCATGCTCTGGAGCATCGGTAAGGATTCGAGCGTGATGTTATGGCTGGCTCGCAAGGCCTTTTTTGGGCATGTGCCGTTCCCTTGTGCCCATGTGGATACACGCTACAAAATCCCCGAAATGATCGAGTTTCGTGATGCGCTGGCCAAGGAATGGGGCCTGGAAATGGTCGTCGGGACCAATCAAGCAGCCTTCGACCGCGGAGAGACGTATCCGAATGGCAAAGCGACTCGAGTGGAATGCTGTTCATTGCTCAAACGCGACGGGCTTCAGGACTTGATCGCGGAACACGGCTACGAGTCGGTGATTCTTGGGATCCGCCGCGACGAAGACGGGACGCGCGCAAAAGAACGCTATTTTTCGCCGCGAAACCAACAGTTTGAATGGGATTTTAGAGACCAGCCCCCAGAGCTCTGGGACCAATTTAAAACGGATTTTGAACCCGGAACCCATTTGCGGATCCACCCGCTCTTGCATTGGACCGAGGTCAATATCTGGGAATATATCGACCGCGAGCGGATTCCGGTTGTGCCGGTTTATTTTGCGAAAAACGGACGACGCTATCGCAGCTTGGGTTGCGCGCCGTGTACGTTTCCGGTGGTTAGCGAAGCGTCGAATATCGGCGAAATAATAAACGAATTAAAAAACACCAAGGTGTCGGAGCGCAGCACTCGTGCGCAAGACCAAGAAGGTGAGGACGCTTTTGAGCGACTGCGCGCATCGGGGTACATGTGAGTCAGGCATCGCAAAATCCGCTGGAAATTGTCATCGTGGGCCATGTCGATCATGGCAAGTCAACCCTGGTAGGGCGCCTGTTTTTTGAGACCGGCTCGATGCCCGACGGCAAGGTCGAGGCCATCGAGGCCATGTGCAAACGTCGAGGCGTGCCCTTTGAATGGGCGTTTTTGATGGACGCGCTGCGTGCCGAACGCGACCAGAACATCACGATCGATACTTCGCATATCTGGTTTAAGACCGAAAAACGCCCTTATGTGATTATCGACGCCCCAGGGCATCGAGAATTTCTAAAAAATATGATTACGGGCGCCGCCAGTGCGAGCGCAGCATTGCTGCTGATCGCGGCGGACGAGGGCGTGCAGGAGCAGAGCCGTCGCCATGGCTATATGCTCAGTCTTCTGGGGATTCGTCAGGTCGCCGTGGTCGTAAACAAAATGGATTTGGTTGATTTTTCGGAAAGAAGATTCCGTGAAATTGAAGCCGAATATCGTCTTTTTCTGAAAGAAATTGGTCTGGAACCACTTGTTTTTATTCCGATATCAGCGCGTGGCGGCGAGAATATCGTTGAGTCTTCAAAAAGCCTGGGCTGGTTTGATGGGCCAACGGTTGTGGACGTGCTGGATTCGTTTGCACCGCCCTTAGCGTCGTCCGAGACGGCATTGCGTTTCCCCGTCCAAGACGTCTATCGCTTCGATAATCGCCGCATTGTGGCAGGCCGAATCGAGACTGGAACGCTCAAGGTCGGCGATGAAATCGTCTTTTATCCGACCGGTCGCTCCAGCAAAGTCGCGTCGATCGAGGGTTGGGGGTCTCAGGGAGTCGCCGAGGCCAATCCCGGGGGTTCGGTTGGGATCACGTTGGAGGACCAACTTTTTGTTGAGCGGGGCCATGTCGCGGTGCGGAAAGGCGATCGCGCTCCGGGGTTGGCGCGTCGCGTGACGGCGAATGTATTTTGGCTGGGGAAAAAGCCGCTCAGAATGGGTTCGGTTCTTAAAATTAAATTGGCCACACAAGAGCTGTCTTGTCGGGTCGCCCAGATCGCGGGCGTTCTGGATGCGTCGACGCTCGAGGTTCGCAACGGCGTTGATTTTTTAGATCGCGACGACGTCGCAACGGTCGTGCTTGAGACCGACCGACCGTTGGTGGTCGACCTGCAGGCTGATTTTGTGGCCACAGGCAGGTTTGTGCTGGTCGACGGATACGAGGTTTCGGGGGGCGGCATCGTCGTTGGATTTGACGAAAAATCGGTCCAAATTGCCACGCAGATTCTGGACGCTGAGACCCGCTGGCGGATTTTGGGTCAAAAGGGACTGGTCGTTTCGCTTCAAGGCACCGAGATTGAGCGAAATGCCGTGGAGCGGCTTTTATTGGAATCAGGAACGCGAGCGTGCGCGTCGGCTCTAGAAAACGCGGCGGCCTTGAGGGACGCAGGTGTGGTCGCCTTGGTGCAGGGCGAAGCGGAGCTGTCTTTTGATCTCTCGGAACTCGGCGCGCTGGACGTTGTGGCGGCGATCAGATTGGCGGCCAGGCTCAGTCAGGCACCCGGACATTGATATAATGGCGCGGGCCGGCATCAAGATGCAGATGGTCGTCGTGGCCTGGATAGCCGGGGCCTAAGACTCCGCGGAAGATTTCGGGGTGTGCGGCGAGTTCGATCACCAATTCGTGCATGAACGTCGAATATGCGGTTCCGCGCCACCAGTCTTTCAAAACCGAGATTCGCACCGGGCCGTTTTCGCCCTGAAACTCGAATCCGGAAACATCGATCGCGTTGGCGAAGGCGTGTTCGCTGAGTTTGGGCTTCCCAGCAATCGTGCGGCAATTATAGGTGCCAAAATGCAAGATAGCGGTCGGTGCCACGCCGATCGTGCGGATCGCCACTCTTTGAACGACTTCCTCGAAGGCAATCAGTCGTTCACGGAAGAACGGATTCACCTGAAGTGGTTTGGCATAAGAGATATATGACCCATCGTATTCTTGAACCTGAACGACTGGGCAATAGGCGCCGCTGCCCGTGGCTAGGCGCCGGGCGTCTTCGTCGAGCGGGTAGTCTTCGGACTCAACAGGGCCGGTCCATTGCAACTTGTGTGAAGTCGCGCCGCAGGAGGATAGAAGCAGCAGGAGTATGATGTAGGTGCACCGCATACATCCACCGTACTTTGGATCGAGGTCGACGCAAGAAATCGGATCCCGGACATGGAAACCTGACATCTAGGATGTCCGCGTACCCATTATGTGCACGGCTGGAGCCACGGCGAACCCATCGCACGCGCGGCTGGAGGACGCTGTCGCCTAAAAATCGATGACGAGGCTGTTTTTGTGATTGGTCCTCGAGCCTCACGTTTGAATAATCGCATGGTCCTGCGGACCCATCGCACGCAGGCCATAGGGCCTGCGCACGAATCGCCGAATCACAGAAATCGTAAATAGGCCGAAAACCGTTCCCAGTATTTCTCGCGTCAAGTCAAATAGACAGCCTCCGGGAGCCACGCGAACCGGTCGCATGCGCGGCTGGAGCCACGCGCACCAATCACAACGTCTGCGACTCCTGAACCCCGCCCACCTGATCCCAAACCACCCCAAAAGTCCGAAAGTCTTGCATCGAATCGTAGCGCGGTGCTACGACTCGCGTCTTACATCAGCAACCCGAGAGAGTCATGCCGATTAAAGCCGCAGAAAACGTCCTTGAATTGATTGGAAACACACCGTTGGTTCGATGCCACAGCATCGCCAAGCACGTGAAAGCCAATATTTATCTCAAGCTTGAATACATGAATCCTGGTTCGAGCGTGAAAGACCGCCCAGCGCTGCAGATGATTCAGGACGCGATCGAAGCTGGTCACTTGAAGCCTGGCGGGACGATCGTTGAGGCCACAAGCGGAAACACGGGAATGGGCCTTGCCCTTGCCGCCGCAAATATGGGCTACAAGTGCATCTTTGTGATGCCCGACAAGATGAGCTCGGAAAAGATTCTTTCTCTGCGCGCCGTGGGCGCCAAAGTCGTGGTTTGTCCAACGGCCGTCGAGCCCGATGATCCTCGCTCTTATTATCAAGTGGCCGAGCGGCTTTCGATCGAAACGCCCAACGCGTTTCTGGCCAATCAATACCACAACCCGTCGAACCCTCGTGCGCACGTGAACTCCACGGGCCCTGAGCTTTGGGAACAAACGGACGGCGAAATCGACGCGTTTGTTTCGTCGATGGGAACCGGCGGCACCATCACTGGTGTGGGCCGTTACCTGAAGAGCGTGAAGCCCGAGGTCAAGATCATCGGCATCGATCCCATTGGCTCGATTTATTACGACTACTTTAAGACTGGCAAAATGACCGAAGCCCATACCTACAAGGTGGAAGGTTTTGGCGAAGATTTCCTGCCCTCGACGATGGATTTCGACGTTGTCGACGAGGTCGTTCGTGTCAGCGACAGGGAATGTTTCCAGTACACACGCAGGTTGGTTCGTGAGGAAGGCATTCTAGCCGGCGGTTCGTCGGGTGGCGCCCTCTGTGGAGCCATCAAGTATGCAGAACGCATCGATAAGCCAATCAACATGGTCGTGATCATGTGCGATTCGTTCTCACGCTACATGTCGAAAATTTTCGACGACGAGTGGATGCGCGAGAACGGCTTCATGGACACCGATCTCGGGCATGGAACTGTCGCCGACATGATGGTCGCTGTGGGCGCAACCAAGCGCAAAGTCATCGCAACACGGCTTGGGCAGAAGGTGCAGGACGTCATCGAAATGATGAAGCTGCATGGCATCAGCCAATTGCCTGTGATGGACGGGGACCGCGTGGTGGGTGTCGTTGCTGAAAACGACGTGTTGAACCATTTGCTTGCTAAGGGCCACGGGAACGATCCGATCGACCTGCTTGCCGAGGCAAATTTTGCCATCGTCGAGCCGCTCTATTCGGTGAATATCGTTGGCCAATTTTTCAAACAGAACAAAACTGTCTTTGTGGTCGATTCAGGAAAGCTCCTCAGCATTCTGACCAAGATCGACTTCATCGATTACGTGAGTCGGTAACGATATGACTTTTTCGAATCCCCGAATTCTGGCGTTCACACTTCTTGTTGTGGCCGCCATGTGGTCGCCACTCTTGCTCGCCGTAGAGCCGGTTAAGTGGACGCTCACACTCGGGGATCCTTTGCGAGAAAGCCATGGACCTTCGATCGAACGAAAGGGGCGGATGGCGGATATTGCCAAGAAACGCCTGGCGCTTCGCCTCGACACTGCCCATGTGAATGACGCAGTGATCAAGGTGTTGCCTTCGGGTGATATCGCGGTGGAATTTCGGGCCAAAGAGACCTTGGATTGGTATCGTGGGCTGCTGCTTTCCCCGGGTAACGTCGAGGTTCGCCCTGTCCATACCTATGCGTTTAATTGGATGAGCCTGGCGAGTGATTTGCCGAAATCGGTTGAGTTTCGCGGGGAAAATCCACAGCCAGATTTTATCTGGTCCAACGATCGCAGTGTCCTTGAAAAGACAATTGCTCGAATCAAGACCCCGGACTTTGTATTTGTGGTCGGACCCGACTCGACTGGATGGCGTTCCTACACCTTGGGGCAGCCCATCGGTGGGTCCGTCGATTTTAAGAACGTCAGAGTTCGTAAGAGTTCCGGGGGCATGGCCTATGTTACCCTGTCCGTTGCGACGACGATGGTCGATCGCCTTGCTGCTTCGGAGCTTTCCGAAGTAGAAGACTGGGCGATTGTACTCGATGGTGAAGTTGTGAGTGTCCTCTCTAGAGAGGCGCTCGTGAAAGGAAAGCTTGAGCTGACAGCGCCCGAACGTCTCACGTCGCGAGAGGAATCTGCGACATGGGCACGCCAGGTCGCTGGACGTTTGGCTGCACAGATGCCCGTACCGATAGCTGTTATGCAGGAGTGATGATGCGCGAGAGGCCGTTGCCGGAAGCGATTCGAGGATCTTGGTATTTTTTGCCAGCCTCGGTCGATCCGAGAAATCCAGGTGAACGTGGCTTGATGATGTATCGCTTTCGTCTGGATGGGACGTTTTCGCTTTATTCTGTGCGCGATGGATCGCTCACAGAAAAAGAGAAGGGTGATTACACTTTCGATGGTCAATTTTTGATTATCCGAGGTCGAACGACCGAAACTTTCCGCGTTCGCGCGTCAGGGTTTTGGCGTTGGGTCTTGGAGGGCAAAAAAGAAGACTATGTTCTGGTTCGAGGACGAGCGCGCGAGCAAGACTTCGCGACGCTTCCCCCGGAGCAGTCCAAAGAAATTCGAATTCTCCCCATTCGTGTGACTGTTGCAAACGAAGGCAAGCACCCAGAGGCGGTTAACGAGCTGATTTATCAGAGCGAAAATATCGTCAAACCGGTTGGTTGCTTTTTTGTGGAACACACCAAAGAAGACGGGAAAATGTGGGTGGGTTTGAGCCCATGGGCCGACGGCATCGAGCCGAAGACCTGGGAACGGATTATCCGCGAATCCTATTTGGACATTCATCTTGGTAAGCCTGACGACGTGTCCGTCGTCACCGTTCGTAATCTTCGCGATAACGAATCCAAGATCTTCAATTATATTTTGGGCTAACCGAAATCTCGGCGTCTAAGCCGCCGAGATTTCGTGGATCTTGATCGTCCCATTTTCGGGGCAATCGATGAGCCGAATCATGGACGGCAGCTTTCCGCTGGCGCTCCCTCTCAACATCATGACGCCTCTTTCATCCCAAACGGGTTGAGGGTCGTGTACGTGCCCGTAGAGCACGGCGCTGACGTTCGAGGCCACACACCAGTCCAGAAACTCGTCTGTGTTCTTCAGGGGCATCATGCCGTCGTGAACGTGCCGTTCTGGGTGATGGTGCAATACGGCGATGCGGTGAGCGGCCTTAGGCGTCGAAAAGAGCTGCACCTGGTCTGGAGTGATGCGCCCGTGTTTCAGCGATCTCCCCGCGTGATAGCGCTCCAATTCTTCGGCTTCGCGTTCGTCCAAAGGGATGCCTGCATGCGAATCAAAGAGCAGAAACTCCACTCCTTGCCGGATTTCGCTTCGAGGGAATTCCCCGAATCGTTCGGTGAAAATCTGTGCATCGTGCGGGTTCAGAACGTCATGATTGCCGGGAACGACCAGAACGTCGCGCTCGCCCATAAGTTCTTCGAAGAGGTCGAGGTGGGTGATATCGTCGGGTTCATGAACCAGATCCCCGGACACGACAAAGACGTCGATATCAAGGGTTTGTGCCAGATTCAGCCAGGTTTTGAAGACCCATGCATGAGGCGGACTGGTGATTTTCCCAAGATGAAGGTCTGAAAAATGGGCGATCCGTAGGCCGGATTTTGGTGGGAGATCTGGGAGCTGAATCTTCATGGGATTACTCCGGTGCGACCTTGACGAGTGGGCTCAAGCGCATCATCGCACCCTGTTGAGCCGACATAAGGCCTACTTCATCACCACTGGCCATATCTGGGTCTGGGGCGGCAGGAAACATCAGGTTTTGGTAGTCAGGACAGGTTTTTCCAAATTGGATCACATTATCGCAGACGGGGGTGTCGCTGAGCGGATCGGTGAGACCAACGATCGCGTCGTAGGCAGCGGCGGCCTCGGAATCGATGCCGTTGAGGATTTCGGTCGTGTGTCGAAGGCCTAGGAAATGACCGACTTCGTGAGCCATGATGTGGGCGACAAAATCGGGCTTGGCGTTGAGGTCAACGACACGAAAAACCAAGCCGTTGTTGGCGTTTCCATGCATTCCTGGCGCGCCTGGGACGCCGGCGGATACGCCGAGCAAGAGGCCAGAGGTCTGGCCAAGCAGGATGTCCATCACCCAAAAAATATCGACGCTTAAATGGTCGTCAAGCGTTGGACCGGGGGCTTCGGTCAGGGCCGTGAGCAGACGAATATCGGCAAACCCTCGCACGATTCGATAACGCTCGGTGGTCTCTTCGTCGGTGTCGAAAAACCTGACTTTGCCAAGTGTGACGCCGGCCCGAGCGTAGAGCTCTGCCACGCGCGCCATCACGGCTTGAACGCTGGGATTATCGGCGGCCGTCGCGGCCGTAAGGCCGTCGACTCCCACGAGGTGAATATTGAAATCGATCAGCGTTCCGTCCTCCGCACCCAAGACGTAAATGCACGGCGAGGCGCCGTCGGTCTCTACGAACATCGAGTAGGGGGCGCCTGGTTTGGCGTAGTCGGCAAATTGTGGCGCATACGGGACCTGAATCGGCCAGTCGAACGAGATCGTCTTGTAGAGTCCCACGGCCTCTGTGCCGAGCGTACCGAGGTCAGTGGCACGAATATTTTGATGCCGATAGGTATGCACGAGGTCGATTTCGAGGTCTTCCGGCCCCGTCATGCGGAACGCTTCGATCTGTCCGCTGGCCACAAAGGGCACGACCACAAAACCTTCGGTCTCTGGCGTTACAAAATCGAGCCTCCATCGAATGGTATCTTCGACCTCCTCTATTTTCGTGGCTTCGCAGGTGATTCCCAGCAGATCCCTCGTCGTTTCAAACGGAATTACGGGAGTGATGACGGGACCTGGAACGCAGGCGTGGTCGTCGCCTCCGCGATCACGGCAGAGATATCCAATACGGCAATCACGGGTCTCAAAACATTTCTGGCCGCAGATTTTTCCGTCGATACATGCACCGTCTTCGCCGCATTTCTCGCAATCTGGGTAGTAGCAATACCCCCCGGGTTGCTCGAGGTCACACACCAGTCCACTCGAGCATCCGTCGACTGTCTCACAGGCCCCGCCGGCGCGGCCCGGAATGGGGCCATCGCTGGTTTGCGGCATGCAGATTTTTTCGCCTTCGTAGAGTTCGCAAGCGTAGTTTTCTCGACATTCTTCGCTGGATTCGCAGCGAACCAAACAGGCCGTCGTTCCTAGCAAAGGTAGGCATGCGCGGGATGGGCCGTTGCAGCCATCTTCGCAATCAAGTGTCGTGCACATGCCGCCCGGCCAGCCACCAATTTCATTCAGGCAGGAGCCGCCCTTGCAATCTTGATTGATGGTGCAGGGGTCCCCATCGACATGCGTCGGGTCGACGACAGGCAAGACCTGAGGCGATTTATCATCGCCGCAGGCGGCAAGGAATAACGTGAGTACAAAGATGGTCGCTGCGGTTTTCATAGATGTAGGATAACGGAAACCCCCGCTCACACCAGCGAATGTGAACTTTGTGTCGCGCAAAGAATTTTGGGAATACTTGGCCGCGCTTGGGGTTTCTGTCTGCGCGCTACCTGTTGCCGGTCCAAAGGCCGATGTGATAGATGCGTGGCATCACGGAGCAGCGATCATGAGACGTCAAATCAAGAAACTTATCGAAGTGAAAATTAACCCCATGGTGGCAAGCCATGGCGGACGCATTGACCTTATCGATTACGTCGACAAAAACGTTTTCATCGAGATGTCAGGTGGGTGTCAGGGATGTTCGTCGTCGGCCGCGACGCTCAAGCAGGGTGTCGAAAAAATCCTGCGCGACGCCTTTGGTGAGGACATCAAGAATATCTACGATGTGACCGATCATAATTCGGGCGAAACGCCGTTCTACACCTAGAGCCCAAAGCGGCTGTAGAGACGAACCCCGAAATTCCAATGATTGGCGACTTCGGACAGGTTTTCGATCCGTTCGGGTTGATTGACTCCTACCAAGAAGTCGATGCGATTGACGAAGATCGTCAGGTCCGGTCGAACAAACGCGCCCACCGCGACGCCCCAGGCGCCGGTGTTGCCGGTTTGCTCTTCCAGATACCGCGACTGAAACCACGAAGTTTCGGCAAACGCACCCATATCAAATGCAAATCGTGGGTAGGCTTCCAGCCCGGGTTCGATCTTTGTCAGATCCTCAGGCTCCCAGCCCCACGATTTATCGAAATCTGCGCGCAGGCGTGCGTGGCGCAAATTAAATGGGCTGTGTTCAACACTGATATCCACCGAAATTATTTTCAGGATATTGCCCACACCCAAGTCTAAAATGAGCTGCCCTTCGTCGTTCAGATATCGTATGCCCAAAAGGCCGTTAAGCTCGTAATAGGGCAGGGGAAGCCGTTCGGCGCGGATCTCGAACTGGTCGGCTCGAACGTCTTTTTCGTCAAAAATAATATGCGAATAGACGTTAAATCGGGGAATCCCCGCGCCCATGTAAATCCGGTCGGGTTCGGCGTCGGTTGCCCCGTCAAAAATGAATTCACGTCCATCGACTCCAACCGTGTTTTCAACAGGGGCGCTCGAAATGACCCCGGTCACAACGGTCGCCAGATCGCGGTAGGACAAACGACCCCCGTACATGGATTGATCGGCGCGGATATTCGCCAAACCGGTCGGGTCCTTGACACCCCCATCCGCGGTCATGGTTTGTGCTGTGGTGGGTGTGGCTTCAAGACGGTCGATGGCCAGCAAAGCGAACCCTTCGACCCCAAGCCCGATCGAATCCAATTCAAACGAAGCGACACCACCCAGCATCAACGGATTCAGCTTGGCCTGCCATGGGCCTTGGTTGGTGCATGCGTCAAAGCCGAAGGTGTTGTCCCAGTCGACCAGGCCAGCCACGCTGAAGCTCCAGGGTTTTTTGCGGCCGGTTTGAAGGGAGTAGAGCAACGCCAATCGCTGCATGTCGTCTTGATGGGTCTCGTGCAGATTCTGGTAATCCGCCACGATTCTGCGAGCCTGGCGAGCCATTGAAAACGCGTCGAAAGACACGTTGGGGCAAGTCGAGCTTTGAGCGTAAAGGGGGCTCGACGCCAGCAAAACGCCGGCCAGTACGATGAATCTCGTAGACGCGAACACGTGCTCTCCTCAGCGAATCGGTAGGAACGAGTCCGAGCATCGCACACGCCTCACGAGACGCAAGTCGCTCAACCGCGGCGCTTCAAGGTGCCGGCCTTGCGAATGCATGAAGTCAGCTCGCTGGACCATTGTGTCGTGTTGCCGCAGGCATTGATAACGGCGCTCGCGTTGCGGCCGAGCGACTCGGAGGCGTTGAGGCATTGTTTCAGGTCGGAGCTCCACTCGGTATGTGCATCGCAGGCTTGAACCGCTTCGGCCGGCCGAGCGTGTTGGCTTGCGGAGGTCATGCAGGTCATCAACTCACTCGACCAATTTGTGGCAGCTCCACACGCCGTGATGACGGGCGCGGGATCATTTGTTTTGTAGGCAGCCGCCGACCGCATGCATTGCTGAACCTCGGTGTCCCATTGGGTTTCGTTGCCACAGGCCCTGATTGTTGCGGCAGCAAAGGCTGGTTCCAGGTCGGCCGCCAACTTGATGCATTCCGACGAATTATGCGACATCGCGTCACCACACGCCTGGATGATGCTCGCCGCGTATCCTTCGTGGCGTCGTTTTTCTTCTTTTTGATCCCGGTCGCGGTCGTGGTCCCGGTCATGTTCGCGATCGCGATCCTGCTCGTCTCTTGTCGCATGTCCTCGCCCACCAATATCCAACGGAATCATGTCGCCGCAGGCCTCACCAAAGGTCGTGGTATCCACGTGGAAGAAACCTCGATGGCCTTCGATGGCCACCAAGAGCCGGTCGTTGGGGCGAATCGCAAGGTTCTTGGGAAATCCAATATCTGCGCGTCGTTTGGTGAGATCGACGGAGTAGCGGTAGTCGCGCCGCCCGTCCTTTGTGGCTTCGAAGAGAACCAGTTGAGGACGAATTCCGGCTTTCTGAATGGCTTGCCATGATTTCGGCGAAAACTCGTAAGCAACATGGAGTTCCTGACGCTCCATCTGTGCTTCGAGCAAACGAAGCTCAGCGCCGATATCGGTTTCACCCGCAAACGCACGGGTGGCGAAGGTGGTGATCATCAAGAGACTCAATAATGTGAAAATGTTCTTCATGTTGCGTCCTTATTTTTCTGCGCCCAACAATCGTAGGACGCACACCTACACGCAAAATTCATTGCGGTTGTTCGTTGTGGCTTGTGATGGCTGACATAAAAATGGCCAGCAGATTGCCGGCCAATTTGATGAACTTTGATGAGTCATGAGTCATCGCTTTGTTACAGGCCTTCTGGCGACGGTGGCCACGACGCGAGGACGTTGTTTTTCGAATTTCTCGTCGCGGTCCCGTGAGTGGTTGTCACGTGCCGGTTGGGCAATTGCCAACGGGATCATTCTAGATGTGCTCCGTCCGAGGCTTGTCGCAATGACTTTGGATCTGCCGCGTTGGCCTTCGATTGAGACCGTAAGTCGATCGTTTTGCTGAATTTTCAGGCTTTTTGGAAGCGTGAGTTCTGCATTTGGCCGTCTCAGAACCACCGAGTAGAGCAGTTTCTGACGGCCGTTTTTTGTGGCCTCGAAGACCTTCAGCTCGGGCTGAATTCCGGCCTTTTGAATCGTCTGCCAAGACCTCGGCGAAACTTCGTAGGCCACATGAAGTTGGTTGCGCTCGATCTGGCCTTCAAGTGAGCGAAGTTCGACTTTGATCTTGGTTTCAGCGGCAAATGCAGCCGTGGTGAAACAGGTGATCAACAAGAGAGTGAAAAGGTTAAAAATGTTCTTCATGAGTCGCTCCTCGCTGTCGGTGGTGTCCAACATTTATTTGTTGTGTCCACAATTGTAGGACGCGCTCCTACACGCCTAAATTCATCGACATTGTATTGGTTTGTACCTTGTGCGCCCGGAATCTGCCGGCCCTGCTGGCCAAATCACCGTTAACGCTCAGTAATATCACTGGTTCAAAGGTGAAAAACGGCCTAGGGTGCGGCTCGCTCGGTCCAAGGGAGAATTGCGTGAAAAAACGACTTTTAATGTTTGTGGTGACTATTTTTGCCTGTGTCGCAGCCTGCGATGGATGCAAAAATGAGGGTGATAAATCTCCTGAAGGCGCGGACCTTGGCCAAGAGAGCGTGGATGCTGGCAGCGACGCGCTGTCCAGCGTCGAACCTGTGTTGACGCCTGAATCGGTCGAACCCGTGATTCGTGCCGTGCCGTCGTCGGAGGTCGCTCCGAATTCGATTGAGGTCGAGTTCGCGCGCTCTGTGATTGTGGATTCGCCCCATCTGGCGGGTTCGAATACGCGTGTCACCCTTACTCCCGAAACTCCGGGTAAACTCGCCTTCAAGTCGAATTCGACCCTGGTTTTCACGCCCGAAACGCCTTTTTTGCCAGGCGAGTCTTACACCTTAAGTGTTGAATCCGTGGAATCCAGCGACGGTGCTTTGGTGCCGGCCAAGCCTTGGACCAAGAGCTTCACGACGCCAGAATTTGAATTTGTTCGGCTGTCCGGTGCGGTGCTCGATCAGGTGAAGGGCGTGCTCTACGCAGACCTCGTTTTTTCGGCAAACGTTGACCCTAAGGGCATCGATAAATTCACGTCATGGATGGTCGACGGCGCCAAAATTTCGAACTTTGCGTACGCGCCCGGGTACGGTCCAAATGTGGTCCGTTTATCGGCCAAGGTGGACAAGAAGCTCACGACTGGGACCTTGGTCCTGAACCTGAAAGAAGGTGTGAAACACGCAGCTGGCGCGTCTGCGCCCGCGGCAAAGGCAACCGCGAGCTTTCGAGCAGGCGCTCCTGTGAATCTGCTGGCTGCGACCCGCAAAGAAGGCCCAACCGGCCACTACATCGAGATCGTTTGCAACGACACCTCGGCACCGGGCGGAACACGTTGGTACTGGGACCGCACCAGCTATGAAGACTATCGAGTTTCACGTCGCTGTTTGCCGACCGAGGATGCCCTGAAAACCTCCGTTCACTTTTCACCGGAGGTTCCGAATCTGAAAGTCGGCTCCGGGCAGGGCGGCTTCAACTTGATCGGTGATTTTTCGCGCGGGACATACACGCTCAGAATTGACGCTGGGACCACGACGATCGACGGCGGTGTTGTGGGCCAGACCTTCGAAAAAACGATCATCATTCCGACGCGAACACCCTCGCTTTCGTTTGCTGACAAGGGCCGATACGTGCCCAAGTCGCGGTGGAAATCGTTGCAGTTGACCCACACCAACACGCCAGAGGTGGCCGTCGAAGTGCGTCATATTCCTCGCGACAACGTCGTGTTTTGGCTCTCAGGCGACAACGAAGTGGCCGATCCTCGCGTATCCAATGTGGTCGCGCGGGAATCGGTGAAATTTGATTCGACTGTGGACGTCGCCAAGACCTCCACGCTGGATGTGGCCGCGTTGTTGGGCAAAACCGCGCCCGGTGTCTACGAAGTCACCGTTAAATCTGGCCCCGCCCAGGATGTTGTTCGCCTGCTGGTGACCGACATGAACGTGGTGATCAAACGCTCGGAACAAGCACCAGGCTCCGAGTGGTCACGCGAGGCCTTTGCGTGGGTGATGGACATGACCACCAATAAACCGGTGGCCGACGCTGCGGTGAGCGTGATTCGAAAGAGCGGTCAGTCGCTCGGCGCCTGCAAGACAGACAAGACCGGCGGTTGTCGAATCGACCTGCCCGAAAAAACCATCGATCCCAACAGCCCCTTTGCGATTCTCGTGACGCGAGGCGACGAATTTACCTTCCTTGAATACGACGACCTCAAAATTACGCCCGCTGACGCACGAATTCACGGCCAACCCTACCTTAGTGAAGCCGCGTATCTTGGAGCTTTCTGGGGCGACCGTGACCTGTATCGACCGGGCGAAACTGCGCACGTCGTGGCAACCCTGCGCGAAGCGACCTTTGAGGCGCCCGCTAACGCGCTGCCGGTCGAAGTCATCATCCGTGACCCGCGTAACCAGGTGATTCGAAAAGAGGCCCTGAAGACCAATTCGGCTGGAATGCTCTGGGTGGACCAGAAGCTCAATGATTTTGCGGCGACGGGCACCTACGTGACCGAGTTCAAGGTCGCGAAACGCCTGGTCGGCCGTTATGAATTTAAGGTCGAAGAGTTCGTGCCTGAGCGTATGGAAGTCAAAGTCGCGTCGCCGCTCAAAGATCTCATGCTTGGCGACAAGGCGGCATTCGACGTGACGGCTGCTTACCTTTTTGGCGGCTCGGCCGAGGGCTCAAACGTCGAACTCACGTGTCGAGTTGTTCCGGCGCCCTTCAGCCCGAAATCGATGCTTGAATACCAATTTGGTCCGGCGCGAACTTCGAAATCATCGATGGATCTTGGGGCGACATCTGGAGTCTTGGGTGCCGAGGGCAAGACCACAATGGCTTGCCCCGAAGTCACAGCCGGTATCGCTGTTTCTGGTCCATCCGAGCTGGTGGCGCAGGCGGCGGTTTTTGAGGCGGGAAGCGGCCGAACCACGGTTGCGGATGCCTCGATTAAGGTGCATCCCGCGCGGCATTATGTCGGGCTCAAATCCGGCAATGCCGAAGTCGAAGTCGGCAAAAAAGTCGTGATCGAAGGTGTTGTCGTGGATTGGAACGGCGCAAAAACAAACGACGTCACGGAGGTGGGAGTCGAGTTCCTTCGACTTGAGCGCGAGTATTGGTGGTATTCGGATGACAACGATGGCGCCAGCGACTGGGGCCAAAATATTCGTCCCGTGATCGAAAGCGCGAGTCCTCAGTCGGTCAAAAACGGAGCCTTCCGTTTTGAATACACACCCACCGAATTCGCCGCAGGTTACGTCATTCGTGTCACGGTCAAAGACGATAAAGGCTCGTCGACCACCGAACTCCGATTCGAGTCGTCGCGTCAGTACTCCTGGTATTATTGGGACGAATCCAACCGCGACTCGTCTTCGACGCCCAAGCCTACGCGCCCTACGACACTGGGCATGACCGTGCCCGAGACCATGGAAGCGGGAGCCGAGGCCAAGGCAACCTTCAAGATCCCTTTCAAGGGCCGCCTCCTGACAACCGTCGAGACGAACCGCGTAGAAACCTTCGAGTGGCATGACGTGGAACCTGGGGATTTTTCTTGGACGTTTAAGGCAGGGGCCTTCGCACCAAATATTTACGTGAGTGGCCTCCTTGTTAAAGATCCGGGCCTTGATGGCGAAGGAAACTACACGCCCGACCGAGCCCTTGGTGTGGAGTCGATTCGCATTTTACCGACCGCGCATACGCTCGATGTGGCGTTGAAAGTCCCCGAGACCGTGGAGCCCCACAAGACGCTGGAAGTCGCGGTCAAGGTTGGCAGCGGCGAGCCCAATGCGTTTGTGACTGTTGCCGCTGTGGACGATGGCATTTTGCAACTGACGCGATTCAAAACACCGAACCTAGAAAAACAGCTCTTTGCAAAACGAGCACTCGGTGTCGACACGTTCGAGACCATCGGTTGGGCCTTGCGCATGAATTCAGGCACGCCGGGCGGACGAACCGGTGGTGGCGATGATTACGACGAAGCAGAAGGCGCCGAGGCTGGTCCGGGCAGAGCAATGCCTGTGAAACCCGTCGCGTTGTGGTCGGGAGTGGTTCCCGTCTCCAAAGACGGAACGGCAAAAGTGAAGTTCGAAATCCCCACCTATCGCGGTTCGCTCCGAGTGATGGCCGTGGCCGTGAGCGGAAAACGTACTGGCTCCGCTGATGCGCGCGTGATCGTGCGCGACCCGCTGGTTTTGCAGACCACATTGCCGCGCTTCCTTACAGCCTCGGATACCGCCGAAATTCCGGTTTTTGTCACGAATATGACGGGTAAGAAGGGCACCGTGACGGTCAAACTCGAAGTCGAGGAGATGGCCGAGCCGGGCCTTGGCGGCTTCCCGCGTGAGAGTGCGATTGCAATGGTGCAGAACGTCGACACCAAGACTCTGGACCTCGAAAACGGCAAATCCGGCACGGTCGTTTTCAGCGTCTTGGCTCTGCGCCAGGCTGGCGTCGCTAAATTCAAAGTCATTGCGTCCAATGGGTCCATCACGTCATGGGACGAGGGAATTGTGCCGATGCGCCCATCAGGTCGGCTTGAGCGCGAAGTTCAACAGATCGAGCTTTCGCAAGGGGTCACAAGCCTGACGAGTCAGCTCACCGGATGGGTCCCGACAAGCGAACGTTCCACCATCTGGGTCACGAGCACGCCTTACGGCAAAAGCTTCGACCACCTCAAATACCTGCTGCGTTACCCATACGGCTGCATCGAGCAGACCACATCGTCGACTCGGCCTTTGCTTTACCTGTCGAAATTCATCGCGTTGGTGGATCCTGAAACTGTCGCGAAAGCCGGCAACGTCGAGGCGATGGTTAAATCAGGAATCGACCGTGTTCTCTCGATGCAAACAGGGGACGGAGGCTTTGGGTATTGGCCCGGTGAATCCTCGTCGCCATGGGGCTCGGCCTACGCAACCCATATGTTGATCGACGCCAAAGAGCAGGGATTTGACGTTCCTGAACAACGACTCAACGACGCCGTGAGCTATCTGGAAGCCACGGTCGAAAATATCGCCGCGGGCAGAACCTCGGAATGGCACAAGGACACCGAGGCCTACATGCACTTTGTGTTGGCGCGTGCCGGCAAAGCAAAGAAAGCGCTCGCACTTCGTTATGCCGAAGGACTGCAGAAGGACCCCAAGGGTGAAGAAGCTGAAAAAGCCTACCTTGTATGGGCTGCGCTTTGGTTGGCAGGTGATCGACGCTACGAAAAACAGCTCAAGGATATCGACGTTTCATCCTTCGAAAACGTCCGTGGCAATCGCTGGACGTATTACTCAGACGCACGTCGACGTGGGCTCGTGCTCTCGATCTTCTTTGATCTCTTCAAAAATTCGCCCGAAGGCGAGCCTCTGGCTCAGGCCATTGGTCGCCATCTGGCCGAAAAGACTTCGTCTCATTACACCACTCAGGAAATCACCTGGGGCGTGACAGGTCTGGGCAAGTGGATTCAAGGCAAGGCGTCGACATTTGGCGTGCCCGAACTGACTGCAAACGGCAAGAAACTGACGCCTGGAACCGTGCCCAAATCGGGCAATGACCGAACCTGGGCGCTCTATCGCGCAAGCGAATATGGGGCGCTCGATTTGAATCTTCCGAAGGTCGACGGAAAGGTCTTTGCGGTGATCAGCACCGAAGGCGTTCGAGCCAACAGCAAACCCCGCACGGGTGGAGCAGGCCTGAAGGTCACCCGGACCTTCCGTAAGTTGGACGGGACTGAATTGGCCGTGGATGACCATCGCCTCGGCGATTTGATTTACACCGAGATCGTGCTCAAAAACGAGACAGGTCGGAAATTATCGAATCTGGCGCTTGTGGACCGCTTCGCCGGTGGTTTTGAGGTCGAAAATCCTCGCCTCAACCGAGGCCAGACGCCTGAGTGGGTGAACGCCGAGGACCTGTGGCAAGCGGAATTCATGAATGTTCGCGACGACCGCATCGAAATATTTGGAGGTCTGAATCCGGGTGAAGAAGTGCGTTTTGTTTATGCCGTTCGCGCAGTGACCTCGGGCAAATTTGTGGCTCCCGGGCCAAGCGTAGAAGGCATGTACGAGCCCGAAGTCTGGGCTGCAGAAACTCCATCTCGTATTACCGTGCAGGGACCGTGGGCCGATTTCCTCTGATCCGAGCCTTTCTGGCGCGACGGTGGGTCAAGGCATTGGCCGTCGCGGCGGGGCTGAGCCTCGCCGTGTTCGCAGCGATGGTCATTTGGGTGCCCTTGCCCGAAAGATTATCCGCGAGCGACTCGGTCGTCGTGACCTGGCGTGATGACACACCTGCGCACATTTTCCTGTCCAGCGACGATAAATGGCGCGTTCCTGTCGGACCCGAAGGCGTCGCGCCCGCGTACACTGACGCGTTGCTTCAATTCGAAGACCAGCGTTTCTGGCAACATCCTGGAGTCGATGTTCTGGCCATCTTCCGGGCGGCTCTCAGTAATTTGGGGGCGGGCCGCCGAGTGAGTGGGGCGTCGACGATCACGATGCAGGTTGTGCGCCTCTTGGAGCCGCGTCCTCGCACCTTTACCAGCAAAATCATTGAGGCATTTCGTGCGATTCAGCTCGAGTCTCGCCTCTCGAAAACAGAGATACTCGGTCAATACCTGCGTCTGGCGCCCTTCGGCCGCAATATCGAAGGCATCGAGGCGGCCTGTTGGGCTTATTTCAAGCACTCGGCGAGCGCTTTGACGGCCGATGAAATCGCGGTGCTTTTGGCTGTGCCTCAAAGTCCAGCGGCTCGATATCCCGAGCCAAAAAACGAACATAACCTGAAGACGGCTCGTGATCGAATCGCGCGCAGGCTCTTAGATGAAGGCCTGCTTCCAAGAGGAAAAGGGGACGGTTCGGTTGGACCAGAGGAGGTTCTGGCTCAGATTCTTGCGTCCGATGTCCCGACAAAATTGCAGCCCTTCCCGCGCGATATCCCGCACGTCGCGTTCTGGGCCCGCAACAAGTTCCCAGACCAGCCGCGCATTAAGACGACTTTGGACGAATCCACCCAGAAGATGGTCGAGGACCTGGTCTTGCGGCGTCGAGAGGAGGCCCAACGAGTCGGTGTTAATAATACCGCGGTGGTCGTCATTGAGTCGCATTCGGTCGAGGTTCGCGCCCTTATCGGCGGTTTTGCTTACGACGATTCGCCCGGCGCGCAGATCCCAGGTTTTGACGTGCCGAGGTCTCCCGGTTCGCTGCTCAAACCTTTCATTGTGGCTTCGGCCATGGACGCGGGAATCGCGCTTCCCCGTTATCTGGTGCCGGATGTGCCGTTTCAGTCGGGGAATTACATCCCGCAAAACTACGACGGGAAATTCTCGGGCCTCGTGCGCCTCGACGATGCGCTTGTCCGATCCCTGAATATTCCCTTTGTCGAGCTGCTGCGCGAAGTTGGAGTTGAAAATTTTATCGGGACACTCATGGCGATGGGGGCCGACCATGTGGTGACGACTCCCGGCTGGTACGGCCTCACAGCGGCTGTGGGTGGGGTCGAGCTGACTCCGCTGGAAGTTGCGGCGATGTACGCGACGCTGGCACGAGGAGGGCAATCAAGGCCGGCACAGGTCTTCTCGACGCCCGGGGTCGACCTCAAAGTCTATTCGCCCGGGGCCTCCTGGACCGTGACGCAGATATTGCAGGCACGAGAACGCCCGGACTTCGCCGCACGACGGCTCGTCAATCCTTTTGGCAGACGTGTGTTCTGGAAAACCGGCACGAGCTTTGGAAATCTGGATGCGTGGGCCGTAGGAGCCGGTGAATCGATGACTGTGGCCGTTTGGATGGGCAATCAAGATCGAAAATCGAGCTCGGCCTTGGTCGGGTCAAAACGATGCGGGCCGCTTCTCTTCGACGTTTTGGAGGCCGTTGAAACCAAAGGCGAAGCGATTTCGCGGCCCGATGATTTGGTCGAAGTCGAGGTCTGTTCGTACTCGGGGCATCTGCCTACCGAAGCCTGCGAGCACCGCGCCAAGACCTGGGCATTGCGCTCAAAAGTGCCGAGCAGCCCCTGTCCTTATCACGTGCGAGCAGACATCGATGACGAGACCGGCCTGGTTTTGACCCCGGAGTGTCGCGCAGATAAGACCTACTCGACTCAGAATTTCGTGCAGTGGCCTGCCTCGGTCAGGCGCTATTTGGACGACCGAAATCGGTCCGGGCGCGAACGACCCAGTTATGCGCCAGGTTGCAGACCAAAGTCGTCTTCGGAGCCTCCAATCATTCTTTTTCCACCTCCTGACCGCACCTTAGTTTTGGTTCCAGGAATGGAAGCTCACGAGCAACAACAGCCACTCGAAGCTGACTCGTCCGACTCGACGATGATGTTGAACTGGTACGTGGACGGGGTGCATGTTGGCTCTGCCAGTGCAGGGAATCGACTTTGGTGGACGCCGTCGCTCGGCTCTCATGATGTCGTTGTGATGGATGAGCTTGGTCGAACGGTTCGCCGGACTGTGCAGGTTCGATAATTTATCTGACCAATTTCGCCAACTTGCGTGAAGTACAAGTGGTTTCGCATGTTTGGTGTACTTGACGGGATTTGAGCAAGAGGGTTAACTGAGATGCAATGTTCGATTCTTTACGGGGCTCTTTTTGTCGCGAGATATCAAAATACTTATCGTCGATGACGATCGCGACATCTGCGAATACATGGAACTCCTCCTGTCGCAGAATGGTTACGACGTTCGGTCTTTGACCGACCCCGAGAAAGCCCTGGATCTGATTCGGGAGGTCGGCTTTCATGTGGTCGTTCTGGATTTGATGATGCCAGGCATCTCTGGGATGGAGTTGCTCGCCGACATCCGCGAGTACGACAGCGACCTTGCCGTCATTATTTTCACGGGCCACGCGACGGTCGATACCGCGGTGGAATCGATGAAACATCAGGTTTCAGATTATATCAAAAAGCCTTTTGATATCGACGAGTTCAATTCTCGGTTGGAGGCCGTTCTTCGCGATAAAGGGCTCCTAGTCAGTTCCGAAGAACGTCTTTTGCTCACCATCGGTCAAAACATTCGCCGATGCCGCAAAGAGCAAGACTTGACGCTCAAACAGATGTCTCGGCGAACAGGGCTCTCGGTGAGCTTGCTTTCGCAGATTGAGCGGGCTGAGTCGTCGGCCTCGGTTTCGTCTTTGCATAAGCTAGCGCAAGCCCTGGACTGTCGCCTGACGGACCTCTTCGGGGACTTCTAAACACATGACCTTGTCCGTGATGTTCGTGAGTGCAGACGAGGTGCGTCCCTTGCGGACGCGAATCTTGCGTCCCGGCTATCCACCGGAACGTCTACTCGTATTCCCGGAAGACGATCATTCCGAGTGCGCCCATGTAGCAGCGATCTCTGATGGCAAGATCATTGGGGTTGCGACTTTCTTGCTCAAACCCACAGTACAACTCGACGATCCGCAAGCGATTCAGCTTCGCGGGATGGCCGTTGATACACAAATGCAAGGCCAAGGTGTTGGAAAGTGTATTCTAGATTTTGCTTTGGAAGAGCTGGAAAAGCGCTTTTCGAAGTCGAAATGGGTCTGGTGCAACGCTCGACAATCGGCGGCGCATTTCTACGATCGCTGCGGGTTTGAGATCCTTTCCGACTCTTTTGATATCCCCGAAATTGGGCCTCATTTTGTTATGGCGCGCAAGATTATTTGTTGAGGAAAGTGTCTTTATTTCAATGTGTTATCGTCGAGAATACGGCGTTTTTCCACAGGCGCGAATTCGTGGTGGACTCCAGCGATCTGGTCAGCCATAACCATCTCACTGGCGAAAAAAAGACTAACGCCTCAGCTTTCTCCGAAGCGAGCTTAGGACGGCGCACATAGCGAATGATTCGCACTTCGTAGCACGAGAAAACCCGGCAAACGCCGGGTTTTTTCGTTTCTTGTCCTTCATGCCAGCCTTCTTGCGCCTACATTCCAATAAGCATGGAGGTGGTTATGGAAGAAGAAATGATCGACCAGGAAACCCAAGAACTTAGAGACAAACACGAGGTTGACCTCAAAGAGGGCGTTGGCCACGTGAAGTTTGGAGTGGGCGTTGGGGCCGCGTCTGCAGCGTCGTTGCTCTTGATTGGAACGACCTGTCCGCTCTGCTTTTTTGTCGCTCCTGCCATGGTGGCCGTGGGTTTGCACAAGCGACACAAAGCAAAGAAGGCCCTCGATGCGATGGGCGGGAAGTCTCAGCCGGACCTGAACATCAACTGGCCTGATCTGGCCTGAATTTCCACGACGGTCGGGGGCTGTCCGGATCGTCCTTCGTCAAAGGTGCATCGCGGCCGACTTCGCGCTACCATGACTCCTACTTTGAGTTTGGAGAGCTGAATGCGCTGGTTTGCGAGCCTCTTGGCGTTGTTTTTTTTCGTGGCAGGATGCGATTATTCGGCCTTCGAAGACCTTCAATGCTCACGTACTGCTGATTGCCCGGAACAAGCGACCTGTCGTTCAGGTTTCTGCGCGCTCGACAGCTCTTCGACCAATAACAACACCAATAACGCACTTCAGGTGGCAAGCGTCGTCGTGACTCCGACGAGCGCGCTCCTGACCCCGGGCGACTCGATTACGCTCACGGCTTCGGTGCTTAATGCCAAGGGTGACGCCCTGACGGACAAGGCAATCACTTGGGCTACGAGTTCGGACTCCGTGGCTTCTGTGGACGCCTTTGGTGTGGTGACAGGCCTTGATGTCGGTGTCACAGACATCAGTGCGACCGTCGAGGGGGTGTCCGGTTCGGCCGTTATCACCGTGGAAAACCCGGTGGACTCGATTGTCGTGACTCCAGCAACATTTGAGCTTGGTCTAAACACCGAATCAACGCTTGTGGCTGAGGCATTCGATGCGCGAGGGAATCCGCTAACTCGCACCCTGACTTGGTCCAGCGAAGACCCCTTGATTGCGACCGTCACCAACACCGGTGTGGTTTTTGGCAAATCCGTGGGGATGGTGAACATTGTCGCCAGCGCCGATGGCGTCCGCGGAATCTCAGCCGTCGAGGTCAAAGAATTTCCTATCGTGAGCATGACGATCGACCCCGTCACAGCACGCGTTCGACAAAGCAGCACCCTTTCTTTGAGGGCAGTCTTGCTCGATGATCACGGAAACGAAGTCATCGGCAAATCGGTTGGCTGGACTTACAACCCGGCAATCCTGGGCGGCCTGGCCTCAGACGTGGAACGGCCCGATATCGTGGTGTTTTCTGCGGCGCCAAACCAGGTCGGGTCGGTGACCATTCGAGGGACTCTTGACGGCCTCATGGCCGAGTCGGTTGTCGAGGTCTACCGGCCTGTCGTTGCGACCGTGACGCTGAGTCCGGCCGACTCCACGTCGAAGGTGGGGTCGCTGGTCAGCTTCGTGGCTTCTGTCATCGATGAAGATGGCCTTGCGGTCACAGGCCGCACCGTGGCTTGGTCCGTCGACGATACCAGCATCGCGACGATCGACATGAACGGGCAAGTGAAGACGCTCAAAGAAGGAACGGTCGCCGTGAGTGCAGAAGTTGATGGCGTCGTGGGAACCACACCGCTGACCGTCGATGGATTTCTTCTTGAATCCGTGTCGTCCGGCGCGATCCACACGTGCGGCATAACGCCCGATGGACTCGGTTTTTGTTGGGGCGAAGGGGCAGATGGTCGTTTGGGAACGGACTCAAACGATGACCAGCTCTTGCCTACCGCCATCAAGACGGCCATGACGTTTGACGAGATACACGCGGCGAATGAGCACACCTGTGGTCGAAGCGGTGGGGCTGTGTATTGCTGGGGGAAACGCTCGGCAGGAAGACTCGGCGGCGGAAACACAGGGGCCTCAGCCTCGACCCCTGAACTGACCTCCGGTGGTTTATCGTTTCTTCAAATGTCCACCAGCGTCGACCACACCTGCGCGGTCAACGACGCAAACGACATCTATTGTTGGGGCGAGGGAGACAGCGGTCGCTTGGGAGTCAACAGCACGACTGACTTGGACGTCCCGACGCTTATTTTACCTCCCGCCGCTGAACCGCTCGCGAAGTGGGCGAAGGTCGCCGCAGGCAGGGACCACACCTGCGCCATGACTCTCGCCGGCGCCCTCTATTGCTGGGGCCATAATGCCTCGGGAGAGCTTGGAAACGGCGACGTTGCCGAAAGCCGTGTGGCCGTGCCTGTTTTGAGCACAGAGGTGTTCACGGATATCAGCGTCGGAAATCGCTTTTCGTGCGGTATTACAGGCGGCGGCGCCCTCTATTGCTGGGGCGACAATACAGACGGCAAGCTCGGAATTTCGATGGCGGTGCCGCTCAGCAACACGCCTGTTTTGGTCGCTGGCTTGAGTTTTTCGGCCATTGATCTGGGCAATAACCATGCTTGTGGCGTTTCGGGCGCGCTCGGATATTGCTGGGGCTCCGGGGCAAATGGGCGGTTGGGAACTGGAAACACCGACGCCCAAATGGCGCCCATCCAGATTCCAAACAGTCCCGCCTTTTCGTTCATCTCGGCAGGTGGGCATTCTTGCGGCGTCGCCAACGGCTCGCCGTTTTGCTTCGGCTCGAATAATGTCGGTCAATTGGGCGACAACTCGATATTGGAACGTCTGATTCCCACCGCGGTCTACCCATGATTCGCTACCTTTTTTTGTTCGTTCTCGTGACCGGGTGTGGTTCCGACACGTCGACCTCGCCCACTGTGGACGCCGGTAACGACAACCGTGAGGATCTGAGTGCGATGGGCACCTGCTCCTCGTATCAAGGATGGGTCACGGACGCGGTGCGGGCCTTACCCCGAGAGTGTTCTACGGTTGCCGACTGCATGGTGGTCGAACGTGCAGGGAATTGTGAATGCGCGATTTCGGCAACGATCGGCGGAGACCTGGCTTCTGTGAATATGGCACTCCAATCGTTGGATGATCACGCGTGTTCACATCCCTTTGCGTGCGTCGAAGGCATGTCCCAATGCTCCTACCAGACGCCGTTCGAAGACAAAGAATTGGTGGTGACATGCGTTGAAAATCAATGTGGACTGATCGAGGTCATGGCCTGTGACACCTACAGCGCGCGAAAAAACGGAGGACTCTATCCGTCGGGTTCATGCATCGTGAATTCCGATTGTGAGCTTCGTGACGACCTCAATCCGTGTGGATGCGCCGAGTCGTATCCAGTGAATTTCCCCTTTATCCTCGAGAACGAGGCGTTCACGCTTATGCAGCGCAATCAGGGACGGTGCGACTTCACGTGCGATGCGTGTCCAAGCGCGACTGAGGCGTTTTGCGACGCCGGAAAATGCGCCGCTCGTTGACCCTTTCCGCCACTTGAGTTTCTGAACACCTGCGTCTATGGTCCGCCCGCTTGGTCGAGCGCCCGCCGTGGGTGCGATTCGCTGAGCGCTGAATGATCAAGAAAACAGGAGACCACGTGAGCACCGTCGAAGCTGGCAAAGTAGTATTCATCCATTTCACCCTCAAGAACGACGCTGGCGAAACCATTGATTCGTCTGATGGAAATGAGCCTTTGATCTACCTGCACGGCGCGGACAATATCGTGCCAGGCCTTGAGCAAGAACTCACGGGTAAGAAAGTGGGCGACAAAGTCAGCACCGTGATTCCCGCCGCAGAAGGATATGGCGAGCGCGACGAAGCTGGCGCACAACGCGTGCCTCGCGACGAATTTCCCGCTGAAATGGAAATCGAAGTCGGAATGCCATTCCACGCCGAAACCGGCGACGGTGCCATGATCACTGTTTGGGTGACTGCCGTGACCGACGACCTTGTCGAACTCGACATGAACCACCCACTTGCAGGCGAAAATCTTCATTTTGACGTCGAAGTCGTCAAGATTCGTGAAGCGACTGCAAATGAGCTTGAGCACGGCCATCCACATGGTGAAGACGGAACCGCAGCCCACCACCACTGAACCTCGGGTGGCTTGATGTGGTTTGAAATTCTCTTCAAGTCTGCTCAGGACTTTCCCGACCGCATCGCATTCGTCGAGGCATGGTCGGGCCGAAGCGTGACATTCTCGTCACTCTACAAACGCGCAGAACATTATGCCGGGGCACTTCGTCTTCAGGGGATTGGCCCCGGAGACACCGTTGCGCTTATGGCAGGAAGCTCGATCGAACTCGTGGTCGCGATTCTCGGGCACTATTTGGCCGGCGTCGTCCACGCCCCCATCAACACTCGATATGGGCCTGAAGAGGTTCGGCATATCCTCAACGACAGCGGCGCTCGCTTGGTGTTGGCCGATCCGGACCATGCGGCAACCGTGCAAACCGCAAATCCTGACCTTCCGCAATTCTCCTTAGAACCCGACTTTGAACTAAACCTTGAGACTTCGGCCTTTGTTCATTCCCTTGATGATGAAGACATCGCTCTCTTGATTTACACATCGGGAACGACGGGCAAGAGCAAGGGCGTGGAGCTCTCGTTTCGTTCGGTCGTGTCCAATATTAAGGCATTGACCGATCTTTGGCAGTGGACTCGCGACGACCTACTTGCCTTGGCGTTGCCGCTTTTTCATGTCCACGGCCTGTGTATTGGCATTCATGGGGCCCTCATCCAGGGGTGCACGGTGGAGTTGCAGCGACGATTTGAGCCCTCGGAAATTGTGGCCTCGATTCAACGCGGCGCAACGATCTTCATGGGGGTGCCAACCATGTACGCGATGCTCCTCGAGCATCTCAAGGCCCATCCTGAAGATGTGGCGAGCCTTTCAAAGGCTAGGCTTTTCACTTCCGGCTCTGCGCCTTTGGCCGCCCATCATTTTGACGAGTTTTTGAACCTGACTGGGCACGCGATTCTTGAACGCTATGGCATGAGCGAGACCTTACTCACGTTGTCGAATCCCTATGATGGGGAAAGGCGTCCAGGCACCGTAGGGAAGCCGGTCGCCGGCTCAGAAGTTCGTGTTGTCCGCGATGACGGTTCCACCTGTGAGCCTCTGGAGTCCGGCCAAATCGTGGTTCGCGGCGACTCGTTGATGACTGGCTATCGAGGCGCCCCGGATCAGACCGCAGCGGCATTCAAAGACGGATGGTTTTTGACCGGGGACATCGCCGAAATGAGCCTGGACGGGTATTTCAAGATTTTGGGAAGGGCATCCACGGACATCATCAAGAGCGGTGGATTCAAGATTGCCGCCCGAGAGATCGAAGACGTACTTGCCCAGCACCCATGGGTTCGGGAAATCGCGGTCATGGGCGCGCCTGATGAGGTGTGGGGCGAACGAATTGTCGCGGCTGTGGTGGCGCCAGGACACGACGTTGCGGACGTGCTCCAAGAACTGCAGGTTCTGGGGCGTGAGCATCTCGCGGATTTTAAACAAATACGAGGCGTCTCTCTGATGCCCGCTTTGTTGCGCAATGCGATGGGGAAAATTCAGAAACATCTGATGAAAGACTTAGACTTCTATGACGGTCCGGCTTTACTTCCCCCACGCATAACGGAATCATGACGCCACATGAGTGATTCAAACGAACAGAATATGGTGGGCACGGTCCTCGACGGACGTTTCCGTATCGACGAGTTCATCGGCGCCGGTGGCATGGGAGCGGTCTACCAGGCCACCCAGACCAATGTGAACCGTAAGGTGGCCATCAAGCTCATTCGAGTGGACGAAGTAGCACCTGTTCAGGCCCAGCGTTTCGAGCGGGAAGCCCGAATCATGGCCACGTTCACGCATCCGAATATTGTGCAGTTCTACGATCTTGGTCGCACCTCAGACGACGTGATTTTCATCGTGATGGAGTTCGTCGACGGCGTTCCGCTTGGCGAATTGTTGCGCGAAGGCCGGATGTCTGTCGATGTTTGTATCGACATCGGTCAGCAGCTTTTTGGAGCGCTCGTCGAAGCCCACTCGCGCGGCATTGTCCACCGGGACATCAAACCGGATAATATGTTGCTGTCTGCGGGCACCAGCGGCGAGTTGCGCCTGAAAGTGCTTGATTTTGGGCTGGCTCACCGAAGTGATGACGTTCGGCTGACTCAGGCCGGCCGCGTTTCTGGCACCCCTTATTATATCGCGCCCGAAATGGCGCGTGGGCAGGCCGTCACTTTTAAGTCGGATTTGTACTCTGCCGGCGTGGTGCTTTACGAGATGTTGACCGGAAAACCGCCCTTTTCCGGGCAGTCGATGCAGGTCATGTTCAAACACGTCAACGACAGCCCACCGACTCTATCTCATTGGGTCGATCAAGGTTTGTTGCCACGACGTTTGGTCGAACTCATCATGGCTCTCCTCGAGAAAGATCCCAGTCATCGCCCCGAGTCCGCAGCGGTTCTTCTGGCGGAATTTGCGAAACTTAACATCGAAGGCAAGACAGCTTCGCTGCGAGAATCCACACAGGTCCATCCTGCACTCAGTCTAGGCACGCCCGATGCGCGACTTTCGCCCAGCGGAGTTCGTCAGGGGTCGGTGCCGAGTCTCGAAGCAGAAAAAGAGGTCGTGGGCGCCTGGGAAGCGTTCAATGCTGTGGCCGAGTCGGCTCCAGAGCCGGTGCTCACCATGGACCCCAACATCGATTCTTCCTTCGAATTTGAAGGGGGTTACGCCGAGAGCGACCTGGCTTTCGCGCCCGCATCACCCCGAACGACCGAGTCCGCGGATCAATTCGCTGAAATCGTCATACCTGCAGGGGCTCGTGTGATAGCCACAGACCAACTTCAGGCCGTGATTGGCCCCGAAGTCGATGCGGCCTCTACGAAACCTGCGTCGGCTTTGGCGTCCGCCGCAGTGGACTCAAAACCGCCCGTGCTCTCGCTGCGAAATCAACCGACCGCCTCAACTGCGCAGGTTCACGCTGAGTCGAAAAAGAAGAAGTCTGTCGCAACACCGATTGCACTTTTTGTGGTGGTTGCGTCACTTCTCGTCGTCGTCGGGGGGGCGCTATACATGCATTTTTCGGCGCTGGAGCCACCTCCACCCCCGACCGCCGAGCAAGAGCGCGAATGGTTGAGGCAAAAGGAGGAGGCCGAAGCGCGTCAAGCCGCACAGGCAGAAGCAGCCAAGTACGTTCCTCCTGACGAGCCTGCAAAAAAACCTAAGAAAAAGGTCGCGCCGCGGAACAATGGAGAGGTCATCGAGCTTTTCGAAAATCAGGACTCGATGAAAGAGACCGACCGACTCAGAATTGAGCACCGGAAATGAAACGTCGGCTCAAACACCTGCTCATGATATCGCTCGCCGCGCTCATGATCTTGTGCACGATTGTGGCTGCCCGCTCCCAATTATCGTCGTCAAAACAAGTAGAGGTTCCACGCCTCCCGGTTCTGAAAATTCGGGACGGCGCGCCTGAACGGCTCGCTCGGGCTGTGCGATTTAAGACGATTTCGGATACCGATCCCGACAAGATGGACATGCGGGTCTTCGCTGACTTTCAGCAGGATCTCGTGGCACAATTCCCCGCAGCCCATGCCGCGATGCGCCGACAGATGGTCGAGCCGTGTTCCGTGGTTTACCGATGGGGACCCGCTTCAAAATCACCGACCGTGTTGATGGCGCACATGGACGTCGTTCCCGTCGAGGATGACAAGCTGTCAGAGTGGACTCAGGCACCGTTTTCCGGTGCCATCGTGGACGGCTACATCTGGGGTCGCGGCACGCTGGACGATAAGATCGGAGTGGTTGGTTTACTTGAGGCCGCCGATCATCTTGCGGCAAGCGGGTTTACGCCCAAAAACGAAGTGGTATTCGTCTTTGGCTGCGATGAAGAGGTCGGTGGCAACTTGGGAGCTGGACGCATCTCAAAAACGTTTGAGGCCGCCGGCATCACACCCAGGTGGGTGCTCGATGAAGGGCATATTATTGGTGACGGGTTTTTCCCCGGTGTCATAAAGCCCATTGCATTCATCGGTTTGGCGGAGCGCGGATTTGTAACCGTGGAACTTCATGTCGAAGCTGAGGGCGGCCATTCGTCGATGCCTCCCCCTCATACGGCGGTCGGCGTTCTGGCTCGTGCGATTTCCCGACTTGAAGCCAATCCGATGTCGCCTCGGATGAATTCACCCATTCGATCGAGTTTTGAGTACATCGCTCCCGAAATGTCGTATCCCAACCGCGCTGTTTTTTCGAACCTCTGGCTTTTTGAGCCTTTGGTGTTGAAGATCTTGGCCGCAAAACAATCGACCAATGCCACGATTCGAACGACCGCGGCTGCCACTGTTTTTAAGGGCGGAGTTCGGGATAACGTCTTGCCGAAATCCGCCGTGGCGCAGGTGAACTTTCGAGTGAATCCGGGCCAGTCCATCGCTGACGTCACCGAACATATTCGCGAGGTCGTCGATGACCCCACGGTCGAAATCCGAGTGCCAACAGGTGGATTCAACAGCGAACCGAGTCCGGTGTCTTCCTTGGATGGTGTGGGCTATTCGACGCTCAGATCGTCCATCGGGTCGGTATGGGGAGACGACGTAATCGTCGCCCCTGGTCTGACGATTGGTGGCACGGATTCCAGGCATATGGTGCCTCTGGGGTCGGACATCTACCGGTTTTCGCCTCTGGAATTGACGCCTCAGGACACCCCGAGAATTCATGGGGTGGATGAGCGAATCTCTGTAGAAAACTACCAACGAGCCGTCGCCTTCTACGTCGCTTTGATCCAATCTTTGTGAGGGCATCCTGCCCGCACGACGTCAGGTCGGCAGGCGTCATGATTCGGCCGGGTATCAGATCGGATTTCAGGCGGTGTCAGCGAGCGCAGGCCTTGTGACTTTGGTCCGCGCATCGTACGCCCGCCTTGGTGTTTAATCTGTGTGCACCATATGCGGGTAGGGTGCCCGCGTATCAATCGTGTTCGGCTTTGCAACTGACTGGCATCGGATGCCAGCTTTCTGTACACTCCGCGCGGCATGAATTCGAAAACACACATACCCTTTTGGTTCCTCACACTCGGCCTTCTTGGTGCGTGCGGTGAACCGTCCGAAGAGGCTACGCAGCCTGTCGACCGTGTTCAGGTCGCAGCGTTGGGCGAGCCGGTGGGCGACTATCCATCGTACGACGAGCGAGTTCTGCTCTATTTGACGAATCGCCTTCGCACCGAGCCGTCCGCGTTTAATCCTGAGCCCCCATACCCGCCGACTCCACCGCTTCGTTACGATGTGAGCCTCGGCCATGCAGCTCGTTTTCATGCGACCCATATTCAGGAAGCCGATTGCTGGTGTGAGGATCACTCCTCATGTTGCGAACTCGAGGCCATCACTGACGGCGCTCAATGTGCTGGTGCTGTGACCGGATGTGGCGCGACCGATGCCGCAACGCGGGTGCAGATGTTCAGTCCGGCCTACAGCGGCGAAAACATGGCGCGCGGCCAAATGTCGCCCGCGGCCGCGATCGAGGGCTGGACCTTCTCGCCAGGACACTGGGCAAATATCAATAATGGTGGGCATCGTTTGCTGGGCACCGGCGGATTCAACAACGCCTGGGTTCAGGACTTTGGCACAGGCGGTAATCCGCCGATCATCGGGGATGGAATTCATTTCTCGAACGGGCAATCCACGACCTTTGGTGCCACCTATTATCAGGCGGGTGGTGGGCCTCGAGTGGCGTTGGCGATCGTCGACGGCGAGTGTCACGACTTGCAGCTTGCCTACGGGTCCGCCGAACACGGCGCATTCGAAGTTTCTGCCCCGCTCGAACCCGGCTGCCATCGCTATTACTTTCATTTCACCGACTCGAACGGAAACGAGCTGACCTACCCCAGTACGGGCAGCCTTGGCGCCAGTGTCGGCGGAGCTGAATGCCCACTCTTTCTGGAAGAACGTCCGGCGGACACGTGTTCGCCAAGCGGCCAATCCTGCGAAACCGGCGACACGCGCGCTTGTTATACCGGTCCCTTTGGCACACGCGATGTGGGCGAGTGCTCAACCGGCGCTGAGCGCTGTGTGGCCGGTCAATGGACCGGGGAATGCCGAGGCGATTTGCTTCCTTCGGACGAGCTTTGTGGTAACGGACTTGACGACGATTGTGATGAAGCAGTTGACGAAGATTGTCCGAGTATTGAAGATGTTGGCCCAGATGCCGACGCAGAAATTGTGGCGACCAAAGGCAACGATCAAGGCGGCTGCAACTCCGTCGATGGTCACCCAGGTGGTCTTATTCTGGTAATTATGATGGGCTTAATCGTCCGTCGTCGACGTAAGAACGTCGCGTAACCAAGTGTGGAGTGAAGGATGGCTTTGAGGAATGGAAAATGGTTGGTCGCCGCGGCGCTCGTGTCCGGTTGTGCGGTCGAAACCGCTCCCCCAGTCCATCAGGAGACTCAGGCACAAACACTTGGTGAGTCGTCGCAGGCCTATTGGTTTGCTGGCGCCGGTTCTGGCGAGATGCCGACGGAATCCGAACGGGTTGCGGCGCACCTTCTTAATCGTGTCCGCATGGCCCCCTACGTGTGGGGCATTCAGGACGAGGACGGCAATGATGTTCCCCCATCACCACCGCTCGTTTACCAGCCATTTTTTGCCGAAGCCGGCCGTTGGCAAGGCGCTCACGCGATCCAGTACTCGTGTTTTTGCCCCCAAGATCCGATGGCAGAGCCCGCTGCGTGGAACTCATGTTGCGAACTCGGATACGATGACGGGCAGGTGAAGTGCGTTGGCGGTATTGTGGGTTGTGGCGACGAAGGTTCCACCGAACAGTCCGACCGATGGGCGTTGCTCAATCGTGGTCCCGGCCAGATATCTTCGGAATTCTATTGGAACGGAGAGACCGACACCCCGATCATCGTGCCCGGCGAAATCGGCGGCGCATGGGTCCTTCAAAACGTCCTGTCTTTGATTCTGTCGTCGCGTGACAACGCATTTGGAGTCTCACAGGTCAACGAACCGGTGATTCCCGAAACATGCCTGCCCAAAGACGATCCTTGCGAAGTCGGGCGGTGTACGGACCTGACCAACAACACCAACGCCTGTGATACCGAGACCAACCCTGATTGCCTTGGTGTTTGCCAAGGTTCGGGCGTCGCGACTCCTGCTCCACCTTGCATTCTTTCGGCTCCGATCGATCCAGTGGCCTGCGCTCCTGAGGCGCTGCCTCAAGCGTTCTATTGGACTTTTTCGACCGGCCGCGGCTCCGATCCGATTCCCGTCCTTAACGACGGCATCGCGTTCCAGCTTGGTTTATCCGTCACAGACGAAGCGCCAAACGGCACGTTTGGGGTGACACCCGAGGGTGAAATCGAGTTTTCGGTTCACTACTACGAGCAAGCCGGTGCGCCACGATCGATTCAGGCCGTGGTTCGCACCCAATGTGTGACCATGGAACCGTGGCAGGAGCAACCGGTTGTTCCTCCCGCCGACTTGGATGCTGGCGTGGATGCTGGTCCAACCGAACCCGCGACTCCATACGTGGGCGTGACTTACACGGCTGCGATCGACGGCCTGCCACAAGGTTGCCAACGCTACTTCTTTACGACCACAAACGCTGAAGGTTTCATTACACGATACCCAACTCATGGTTCGCTCGGTGTTTCGGTGGATAATGCCGGCAATGCGGTTTTGGGCGACGAAAACTGCCCGATTTGGGCGCCTGAAATCCCGGCGGCAACCTGCCTCGCCCCTGCCGATGAATGCAATAATGGCGACACACGTCCCTGCTACACAGGTCGCGATGGAACTCAGGGCAAAGGAGTTTGTGCAGTCGGGACGGAATCCTGCGAAGACGGACGTTGGCATGGCGTTTGTGAAGGCGAAGTTCGTCCGGCGCTTGAAGAAGCCTGCGGCGACTCGGTGGACAACAACTGCAACGGCCTGACCGACGAGGATTGCCCTGTCGTTGTCGAGCCTAATCCAACAGAGGACATGGGAACCGGCGCGGATGCTGGCACTGCCGACATGGCAGGTGGCGATTCAGGGACCACCGACGTTCCGAAGAAGGACACGTCGGATGACGGCGGTTGTACTGCCGCACCAAGCAACGAAAGTGGCACGCCATGGTTCGCAATCCCAGCGTTCTTTGGATTCGCCCTTCTGATGCGTCGCCGTTAAGACCGTTTTAGTTGTGGTCGTCTGATTGCATTTCAGGATCTTTCAGGGGTTTTCCCCGTGAAAAGTCGCCAATGTGAATCTTCTCAGGAGGTTCACATGAAGCGACTTTTTTTATGCCTACTTTTTCTCGCGACGGCTTGCGGTGACGAGGCGGGGAAAAAAACCGCCAGCACGACCAATAACGCGACGAACAACACGACGAACAACGCGACGAATAACGCGACGAATAACGCGACGAATAACGCGACGAATAACGCGACGAATAACCAAACCAATAATCAGACCCTGACCTCGATACGAGCTGAAGATTTTGGCCTGCAATTTGCCGAAATGCTCTGCCACGTTCGTTTCGAGTGTGTGAACACTTCACTTGTTTGGGACTACGACATTCGCCGTTCCGGGGACCTAGAAAGCTGCCTTAACAACGCTCCAGCTCTCGCCAGGTACATCGATATTGGCGCCGAAGTGGCGTACGCATTCGAGCAAGGCACAATCAGTTACGACGCGGCGCTCGCTGCTGCGTGCATCAACGAGACTAAGGCCGAGTATTGCGCTTTCGGAGACCTTGAACCCTCGTCTTGTCGTGCGTTCTTTGGGCCCAAGGTTTTTGACGACGACGCCTGCTCTTGGAAAGGTGAATGTTACAGTGGCAACTGTGCCAAAGAGGCCGACACGTGCGGCGGTGTCTGCGAGACCCGTACCTTCACATGTGGCGCTTCCACCTGCACTAGCGACCAATTCTGCGACGACGCGGATACGTGCCAGCGCTATCGCGACGTCGGTGAGACCTGCAAATTCCTGCAATGTAAGGATGGATTGTTCTGCAACGCGGATTTCCCTCAGGTCGGAGTGTGTGAGCGCATGCGTTCGTTGAGCAAAGGTGAGGATTGCTTCGACGCACAGGCCTGCACAGCCGGCCTGTATTGCGACGACCAAAACAAATGTTCCGATACGAAACTCGCCTTGGGCGAAGACTGTGACTCTCAAGGCCCACCCCTTGACCAATGTGTTGGGGATGCCGTTTGCGGTCGTCTGGGGACGTGTGTGCCGCGACGAACTCAGATGTTGGACGAACCCTGTCTTATGGACCTGGAATGCCAACAGGGCCTCTTGTGCGCCACGACGTGCGTTGAAATCGCAGCGGTCACCCAGCCGTGCTCAGTTTACGGTGAGTGCGAGGCAGGTGCCTATTGTCTGACCGGTGACGACCTGTTCTCGGGGATCTGCGAGCAGAGAAAAGCCCTGGGCGATGCCTGCGATTTTGATGAGTGTGAGATTGGATTGACCTGCCGTGACTCGGTGTGCGCCACGCTCGGTCAGCTTGGGGACAGTTGCGAGATGTCCGCAGAATGCCAGTCATATGCATGCTCGTCGGACGGAACCTGCCTTGCAGAAGCCTGCGGTTACAACTAGCCGAGGCGGCTCGCGGCCTTGAGGTATCCTAAAAAAGTCTTCTCGAATCGAACGGAAGCCCAACCCAATTAAGCGTTAAAG
This sequence comes from uncultured Bradymonadales bacterium, assembly GCA_964394615.1. Classification (GTDB taxonomy): domain Bacteria; phylum Myxococcota_A; class Bradymonadia; order Bradymonadales; family Bradymonadaceae; genus JBFFMO01. The sequence continues at coordinate 89,911 of CAYMYJ010000008.1, forward strand.
CGTTGCAATACAGGCTTGAAGGTGATTTCAACTTCTCGAACTGAAGCGGAATGGTTTCCATGAACCTCCAATCCTTCGTGTATGCCACAACTGTCGGCTGCGATGACCGCCAGGCCGCAGTGGCGCTTATGCTTATTGTGGGGCAGCGTTTACGCGATATTCAGGCACGTCGGCCGGGATTGGGTTGGCAGGCCATTGCCATCGCCGATGGAACACGATATCGAAGACTACGACATCGATACCGAGCTTGTGGATCGTGCGACTGGCGGAAAGTTGCCTGCGCTCAATGTAAATCTGTCTTTTGACCTCGATGTGGGCCCAGCAGGCGAGCCCGAAATCGACGTGTTAATCAGGGAATTCCAGCTGCAACATGTGGCCACCCTTCCTGACGATGATGAGTGAGGGGACGAGGGCACTTCATTTGGATGTAAAAAAGCAAATCCTGGTCGACGAAGCAAAACGTCTTGTAACCCATCCTAGCGAAGTCCTCGACTGGCTGGAGACCGCCTATAATCAGGCTTGTCGCTATGAATATGCGACGGGTCAGTATTATTCTTTCGACCCACTCACCGTCGAGATGCAGGCTCACGTGGGCGCGAGGCGCGGCACGCTGGGCAAATGCAATGACAAGGCGAAGTGGAGGTTTGGGTTTGATGAATCAGGCCAACTCGTGTTTGCCGAGACACTCAATTCCGAGGCCGATGTTGTAGGTTATCGACACATCAGAAACCTTCACAACATCAATGAGTCGGCAACAATTTCAACGAATCTGAAACGAAAAGACCACGTTCGAGTCGTTTCCATCACGGTCCGGGATCGGACCGACGATCCATGGGTTTCAGCGACAGTTGGAATTGGGGGACATTGGTATGTCGATACGTTCTTTGGAGGAGCCAAGCCGACACGAATCGTTAACACTTGGTCCAACGGCAATTCGCAGGAGTTGGAAGTGGTATGGTCTACCGGGGGCCAGCCTAAACGGATTTTCCACGCGGCCAACAACGTCACGGTCTGGAAGACGCCCAAAACGACTCGAGGCGATGAATTCGATATTTACTCACGCCAACTAAAGTCCTCGATCTTGAAGGTTCTGGCTGAAACCCGTGATGTCTTAGAGTTCAACGTTGTCGCGCTATGCCTTGATGATATGACTTTGCTGCCGCCGACGCTCTGTGTCGCTAAGGTGGAGTTTGATACGAGCTTCGAATGGGCGGATCCTTATTCGATGGTCGGTGATCTCACGGGGGCAGAGGTGCCAGCGCTGCGAAGCCTTGATGAGGCCGTCATTTTCAAGGGCGAAGAGTTAAGTCGTCAGTACGCAGATCGCGTCGACGAAATCGAGGCCATGCTCGTGGAATTGGCGCGGAAACTCAGCCAATCGTGTTGGAGTCAGACTTCAACGATTGTGTTTGTGGCGATGCTCGACCGGGCAGAATAGGCGGGTGACGTGAAGCGTACAGTCCCAATCGATATCCAACGCGCAGCTGGAATCTCTGAGTAAGGTTGCCTCTTCCATCACATGATAAAAGATCGAGTAGGACCGGCCGGAGGCCATGTGTTTAAACAAATTATTGTTCGCGGCGAGCCATCACAGATTCCATCGGATGAAGACATTCAGCTGGAGTCTCTTGATATCGGCATGCCCCTCTCGAGGACCTATATCTGCTGGTGCACGACTTTTGGTCGAGGTCATCTGGACGACTTGCTCGAATTTTGGGTTCCGGTTCGTAGCCTGCCAGATCGCCTGTCTGCGATGTGCGATGGGGCTGAGGTCGTCGTCGATGACGTTCGTGCCGGTTTTGCTGAGTATTCGCCAGACGGCAGCGAAAAAATCGCCTTACGCCTCGTGTATTTTGGGCATTCTTTTGATGGCGGTTTTTTGGCTTGGGACCCCCACGATGTGGTCGATGATGAACCTGCAATTTACAGCGTTGGGAGGGCGTCACTTTCGTTTACGAAAGTTGGGTACGGCATGGACCGTCTAATCGCTTCGCTCTTGTCAGCAGACGTGAAACGCGTCCTAGGTTTGGGGTACCAACCCTTGACTGGGACGTTTTGCGCACGTCCTCCGAGCTGAGTTTTTTGCGTGGGTTTTGTGTCTTCAGGATGGAATGAATGGGCAGAATCAAGACGAACAGCGGAAAGCTTCAAGCGCCCAAGTTCTTGGGCGACACTCTTGGTTTTTAGAAATTACATGGTCGAATCACGTCGGAACAAACTCCGATGGTAAAAATGGCCATTTTGCTGAGCTTGGACGAGGACACGATCAATACCCGCCTGAACATCGATCCCAATAGCAAACCTCCAGTCAAGATTCGCTTGTCAGCCAAAGGAGACACAGAAGTGGAGTTCCTGACGTCCCTAGCCAAGTGGGTCGTTTTTTAAGTCGGACTTTGAAACCGGTCCAATAAAAGACGATCCAAAATGAAGGTTAAACCACTGGCACCGCGGCGTGCCCCTCGCTGAAGGCGTTGACCCAACGGAATCTCGGTTCAATCACCACATTGCCGTTGAGGTCCATATAGCCCCATTTCCTGTCCATTTGGAATGGAATGAGCCCGTCCGAGGGCGCAAGGATATCCTCGTAAATGGGCTCAATTTGAAATTCAGCGTTTTTATCCATGAGGCCCCATTTTAAGTTCTTTCTGACGGGGGTCAGCCCTTCCGAATACACCCCAGCTGCGTCGAAAACAGCATCGTGAATGATGGTTCCATCGACTCCCACCACGCCCATCCTGCTGTTTTTGCGGAACCACGCCAGACAGTCGACTCGGTAGACGCCCCAGCCGTCTCCCTGCATCACCAAGCCATCCGCCGTCACGTAGCCCGCCGCGCCCGAGTGAAACTGGACCGGTCCCAGACCGTTCTTGAACGCATAGGCAACCTTGAACTGGTAGTTGATGACGACCTGTCCTTCGCCGTTGATGTAGCCCCAGTCTTTATCTCGGCGCACCGCTGCGATGAATTTATCGTTATCTAGGCGAGCTCCAATCAGGTCCTCGTATATTCCACCTACGGGAGTTCCGTCGGTTCGCACGAGGCCCCAGGTCGTGTCTTCGAATTTCACGGCAGCGATGCCACCCAAAAAACCGGAAGTGTCCGTAAATGCGCCCTGAAACGCCCAAGTACCATCGGGCTTGATGAAGCCTGCCTTGCCGTCTTTCTCGGCAAACGCAAGCCCCTCCAAGAACATATAGAGCTTCGAAAAACCATCGGCTACAAGCTCGCCGTCCAGCGTACGTAAGGCGTAGACGGCATCGAGCCCCGTGCGAATTCGTTCGCCCGAAACGGCTCCGACATAGTCGTATTTTGGCTCCAAGACCCACGAACCATCAGGATCGATGGCGCCAAGCCGTCCGCTTGCCGCTGTTACGCCTGCAACGCCATCCATGAAAGGTTCGATCTTTTTGAAGACCGGAGAGGTCAAAAGGTCGCCGTCAGAGCTCAGCAAGGCAAATCGCGACGCCCATTTCACGCGGCCCCGACCTCCTTGCCATTTGTCGCCACCGACCCAAATGGGCGGGCTTGTCCACTCGCCTTTTCGGTCAATATATCCGTGGAAAGTGTCGCCGCTGGCACGTTGATCCAGCTTCCGCACGGGGTCTGACACCAAGTCGACTTCGGGGATGGAATCTACGTCAAGCCGATATCGAGCACCGCTGCTTAACTCCACCAACGAAGTGTCGCCGATATTCAACACGTTGCTTACGGCCACGCGAACTTCACTTGAATGATGAATTCGCAGACCGTCGGGTGCCACCGCGAGTGTTCGAACCTTTGCCGAATCTGGATCGGGGTATGCGGGGCCGAGCAACAACATCGTGCCCCGGTTCAGGCTCCATAGATAGTCATGAGGAAACACATGCGTGTATGCGGTCAACGCGCCAGAGGCGCTGATTATGTCGAGTTCGGCATCCACGTCCGCGCACCGATGCAGGATGGCCGTGCCCCCATCACGAACCGCGGCCGCGGCCAATACCGGACCGGGCAGCATGGCGAATCTTTTGGATGCACCGGAAGCCAAGATTTCGTAGACGGTTTGTCCGCTCCACAAAAGCACTCGTGAGCCGTCCCAAGCCCAAGCAGATTCCAGTACATCCACAGAAACCGGTGGGGCGACGGTGATCTCGCTGCCGTCCTTCAGATTCACCAAAGCCACGTCATGCGCGCCATCACGCTTTCGGGTGGCCACTGCGATGCCGTGTTCTGCGACAGGCTCGACCCAATCGAATCGCGCTGCGATCGATTCAGGGATGGGTGTCCCCCAATCGTCGGTGAGGTTCATGCTGATGACGGAGCTCAACCTCGCTGTCTCTTGCGGAGGCAACGGCTGAGGCTCGAGCTTCATCGTGTCCAAGAAACTTCGGTGGCCCGCGACCTCGGTGGCTTTGAGCGCCGCGGCCAAGCCAAGAATCTCGAAGCCGTTAGCACTGCGTAAGGTGTCGTCCTCAAGGGAAATGGCGCCGATATCGCACGGGAATTTGGCGACGCTCGTCACCAAGTGGTTATCGATGCGCAAGACCAACGTGCCCCAAGATTTGTTTTTTGGCGGCTCTCGGCGAATCACCAGCGCTGAATGCCCCGGAACGCGCTCCATCGCTTCCGCCTTTATCTGCAAGCTTGCGACAACTTTGCGTGCGTCCACATTCAGAACATAAATCCCACCTGGAGTGCGCATGGGTGGAATCTTTGCGCCAATCCCCAGCTTTTTAACGGAAGGAAGATCAGCCACATCAGGGTCGTTGCCGTCCAGCTGGTGTGCGCCCTCCTGCGTCATCACGGCCACAGAGTTATTGTCGAGCCACACGACGGCAATCTGTTGTGGTCCCTGCAAGAGCACGCGCTGGTCACCCGAGGCGAGCTCGACGGTTCGTGTGCAGACCGGTGATCCAACGGCGAGCTTTTGTCCGTCTGGGGAGAGTGCAGCTAGGTTTCGGTAGGATCGGAGCGACGGAAGGTCGAGTTCTTGACCGCTTGACTCGCCGGGCGCAGTAATCAGGACTCGCTCACGCCCGTCATGATGCGGCACAAACAGAACATCGAACTTGGCACCTGCCCAGCGCAATGGTTCTGGCGGTGTCGCGTTAGACGGGGAGGGCGTCCAACCGACGATAGGGGCAAAGCCAACTTCGCCCTTCTTGGCGGCAGAAACCGCTTTTTTTCGGAGCTTCTCGGTGACCGCTGGGTCGGCGAAATAGGTCGTAAATCGCACGGAATCTGCCGTCGGCGGAGCAACGTAACGATACGCAGAGCCGGGTGAGATTCGATCAGAGATATCCGCGAGTCCCGGAGGGTCAAACGGACCTTCATCACTGTCCAGGTCGTCGTCATCAAGGCGATCGCGCAGAAAGCTGAAGAGCTTGAAGTCCTGGTCGTAATGCGTGACAAAATTATCTTCAGCAGGGTCGTCGATCTCGACGATCACGGCCGTCACAAGGTTCCCGGACCAAGAGATCCCAAGCTCACTCATGCCGCCGCCATCGGCTCCCAACGTGATGGTGCGCGATGGATCCAGCCCATTCAGGACGGCCTCCACGTCATCAAACATGTCGGCCGAGAATTCGATCGTTTCCTCCAACGTTCGCACCGAGGAACCCGGCCACAGGTCGAACTCACCCAGGTCGACATTATAGCTGTACGTCGACAGAGCTTCGGCCAAAGCGCGCACCGATTCAGGCGCGTCGTCGAGGTTCACTTCAATAGGCTGTGCTTCGGGTCGAAGGCGACCTGTCTCGCGAATCTGCGCATCAAGTGCCATCACAAAAGCAATCATACCGGCCGGCACGGGCTTGCCTGCCTCGGGTTCATTTTCGTTTTCTGAGGGATTTTCGCCCGACCGCAGGATATCGATCAAATCTTGTTCACCAAGAACCTTCACCCCAAGGCTTTCAGCCTTGGACCGCTTGGACCCGGCCTTGTCCCCTGCGAACAACACATCGGTATTTTTGGAAATCGAACCCACCACGACCGCGCCAATTGCCGTCAGCTTTTTTGTCGCTTCATCTCGACTAAAGCTCGCGAATGTTCCTGTGAGAACGACCTTCTGACCCATGATTGCCGCCAGCTTCGGGGCACTTGCCGCAGGAGCCGCAGGGGTGGGCGGGGAGCGGTACCCACCGCCGGGGCTCAGCCTATCGGCGATGTCCGCCAGGTCGTCAGTATCAAAGACGCCTTGCACACCAACATTGGCCTTGTCGCTGTCTGCGACGAGGCCCGCGCGCAGAAACTTCAAGATCTCAATCGCAGTGAAGTAGTGAGTGACAAGGTTGAAATCAGTTGGGTTCTCGACCTCGACGGTAAAGATCGACACGACCCCATCAAGCCACGAGACGCCAAGCGCGGGTGTCCCAGGGCCGCCATCGTGCGGCAGATCTAAAGTTTGCGCTGGGATAAATGACCCAAAGAATATGTCCGGAACATCGAGCTGGAGTGAATCCACCGAGGCCTTGATGGTTTTCTCCAAGGTTCTCACCGCAGTTGACCCCAGACCGAACTTCCCCAAGTGGATATAAAAGTCGTAGGTGGCGAGTGCTTCAGCGAGGTTTCGGACCGACTCAGGCGCGGCCGACAAATCAATCGTGAGGGGGCGTGCCTCATCGCGTAGGCGGCCTTTCTCGCGGATTTGTAACTCTAGCGCATGTAGGAAGGGCTGGGCGTCCGTTTTTGGCGCTACAGTGGCCGGGGCCGTCGTTTCGACAGCACCTGAGCTCTCGCTCGCCAAGATGGCCAACAACTCTTTTTCACTAAGAACCGGCACGCCTAGGCTCTCAGCCTTGGTTTTTTTGGACCCGGCTTTGTCTCCGGCGAACAACACATCGGTGTTTTTAGAAAGCGACCCGACCACAAGAGCACCAAGAGCTGTCAGCTTTTTGGTCGCTTCGTCTCGACCAAAACTCGCGAATGTTCCTGTGAGAACGACCTTCTTGCCCTTGATGTCCATTTGCTCCCCCGGTGCGCAGTCGTAGACGTGGTCACGAGGCCACGAGTCTGCGAACTGAATTGGTAGTAAGGGCGCAAAGATACCGGCTAATTCGAGTGGTGGAAACACGCAAAAAACCTGCGGTCGAACCGGAAAATTTAGCGCGACCAGCACGCAAGAACCCACTATCTTCGGCTTGCCTTGTGACGACGAGAAGTTATGACTGAGACCCCACCTGCCGCAATTTCAGGTGACGCCCTGGCGACTGTGGCTGGATACAGCGCACTCGCTGGCCTGTGCCCCCTGATTCCCATCCCGTTTGTGGACGATTTTATCATCGAGCGGATTCATCGCAGGCTGTGTTGGGTGCTCTTCAACCAACACGGCAGCCAACTGTCGGATGCTGGAGCCAAAGCTCTGAGCAACTCGCCGTCCAACCTCTTTGGCGGGGTGTTCCGGACGTTGATTTTTTGGCCGATCAAGAAGCTCATCACCAAGCTGGTCTACGTTTTGGCGGTCAAGAGCTGCGCCGACGTTGCCTCTACAGTGTTCAACGAAGGTTGGCTGTTGGCTCGCGCGCTCGAACAGAAATACGTTCCTGTGGACCTGGATGTGGCCGCTCTTGAAAGTCTGCGCACCGCGATTATTAAAGCACGTGAAGCGGTGGATCCCAGCCCAACACAGGCCGCAATGCGAAGCGCATTTGGCGTGGGCCAAGAGGTTTTTTCGGCCACTCTGAGTTCGGTTCGCAAGGTGCTCAAAGGCGCCGCCAAAGACGACCGTCTGGATGCGGCTGAACAAGAGGTCGCACCGATTGCCCATCGGATTCAGGCTGAAATTCTAAAGCACTGGAACAGCGGGCCGCAGCTTGATGCCGAGCTGAAGAAGGCGCTAAATATAAGTGATGCGCGCCCGATCGCGCCTTAATCGCTATCTCTGACGCGGGCCTGAAGCATGGACGCCACGAAGTAGACGAATACCAACGTCACGACTACGCTCACCGACACTAGTATTGGGAATGTGAGCAGTAATTGTCGATTTTCACCGCCATTGATCACGCGAATTGGGTCGCATACAACGATCTTGCCTTCGCAATCTATGACGGGTTTCCGGTCGCTCCTGGCCACACGTTAATCATCCCGAAACGCGAAATTCCTGACTGGTTTGCCGCCACCGAAGAAGAACGAGTTGCGATCTTCGAACTTGTTGATCGGGTTAAGGTTTTGCTCGACCGCGAGTTCAAGCCAGAAGGCTATAATATTGGCATGAACTGCGGAGAGGCGGCTGGTCAAACGGTCATGCATCTGCATGTACACGTGATTCCTCGTTATGCTGGCGATATGGCCGACCCGAGGGGCGGAGTCCGACACGTCATCCCTTGGAAGGGGAACTATAAACTCCAGCGAGCCTCACCGCTCGCGACTGGCGGCGAAGACGCCTTTCTTAAGCACCTAAATCCACTGTTCGCCCGTGCCACTCAAATCGATATTCTGGCAGCATTTGTGCAAGATTCGGGTATTGCGCTCATCGAATCTCGCCTTTTGTCGGCGGTCGAACGCGATGCCGAGGTGCGTATTCTGTGCAGTGACTATCTGCACATTACGCAAGAAGCCGCCGTTCGCAGGCTCTACGACCTGCAATCGACCTCAAATGGTCGAATCCACGTGCGTATTGCCCGAAGCTGGGTCGCCTCGTTTCATCCAAAATCCTGGCAGTTCGTAACACCGAGTGGTGGAGCTGTTTTTGTGGGCAGCAGTAATCTGTCCTATGCCGCGCTGAACGACGGCATCGAATGGAACTTACGTGTGGACCAACACTCGGATCCGGTGGCGTTCGCGGCCGCTCGAGATGCTTATGAATACACCTGGGGACTTGCAGAGGTACTTACACCCGAATTTGTCGCAGATTATCGTCAAAGACTCGCCACAACAGAAACGTTTGACCTCCCGCCGGGAGAGATGTGCATAGAGCCCAGCCAGCCTGTTCCGCGTCCACATTCGATTCAAGAACGGATGCTAGAAGGGCTCGCTCAGGCGCGGGAAGAAGGGCATCGTCGTGCCCTTGCCGTGATGGCCACAGGACTCGGGAAAACCTGGCTCGCTGCCTTTGATGTGCATCAGTTTTCCCCCGATAAAATGCCCAGAGTTCTCTTTGTTGCGCATCGGGTCGAAATCCTGAATCAGGCTGCCAATACGTTTCGAAAACTCTACCCAAACGCGACGTTTTCGTGGTTTGCGGGCACTCAAGGATTACTGGATGGCGACTTCGTTTTTGCTTCAATTCAAAAGCTCGCACGTGCGGATGCGCTGGAACGCATCGCCTCGGAGCACTTTGACTATGTAATCATCGACGAAGTTCATCATGCCGCCGCAGACTCTTATCAAAAGCTATTGAGAATTCTGGATCCAGGCTTTCTCCTTGGACTTACTGCGACACCTGACCGTGCTGACGGTGCCGATATTCTGAGTCTTTTCAACGATTACGTTGTGGACGACGTCGGTATCATGGAGGGGATTGGCATCGGCCGTCTGGTCCCATTTCACTATACGGGGATTGCCGACACGGTCGACTACGCTCCCATTCCATGGCGCTCGGGACGGTTTGAATCTGAACAACTCTCAACCGCGACAGAAACCGCTGAGCGGATGGAGCGACTCTGGGAAGTTATCCATGGTGAACCCCGGCTCAAAACCATCGCCTTTTGTTGCACCATCCAGCACGCAGTATTTGTGCGTGATTGGTTTCTACAAATGGGCCTTAGGGTAGCGGCAATCGTCTCTGGAAATCGCGGTGACGACCGGGAAGAAAGCCTGCGACGTCTGGCGGATGGGGAGCTAGACATCGTTTGTGCGGTCGATATTTTGAACGAAGGTGTGGATATCCCAGCCGTCGACCGGGTCCTATTTTTGCGGCCAACAGAATCGAAGGTTGTCTTTCTTCAACAACTGGGTAGAGGGCTCAGGGTTTCGCCAAGGAAAACCCATCTGGAAGTCGTTGATTTTGTCGGAAATCACTCGATTTTTGTCGAACGCATGCAGTGGATGCTCACTCTCCAAGATCCAGCGTCGAAATTCAGCAAACTCCTTGAAGATGGCGGTGCAGACCTTCCCGAAGGGTGTTCGATCAAATTGGACTTCGAGGCCAAGGATATTCTCAAAGAGTTGACGAAAAGCCGCGAGAAAAACCCGTTGGTGGCGGCTTACCGACACCTTAAAAGGGTCTACGGCATTCGGCCTAGCGCGACCGCAATGTTTCGGGAGGGGCATAATCTTAACTCGCTGAAATCCCGGGGCGGTTGGGCGGGATTAGTACATCAGGAGTCGGATAGCGGACTGCCAGAACATGTTTTTCTCTCGGTCGTCGAGTGGTTCCAAGAACTCGAGAAAACCTCGATGACCAAAAGTTTTAAGATGGTCTGCCTGCTCGCTATGATCGAAGAAAATGCCGTTTTTACGGGCCTCAACCAAGAGGTGTTGGCAACACGTTCATTGACGATCATTCGACGTTCGCCTGAGTTGATGGAGGATCTCCAAAACGTGGAGATGCTGGGTCAAGACGGCAAGTTTTCAGCGGAAGTCTGGCTTCAATACTGGCGAAAGAATCCCCTCGCCGCATGGTCAAATTCTAAGTTTGTGAAGGTATCCGAAGGTCGTTTTGAGATCATCTGGCCGGCAGACATTCAAGGCGATCGTAGCGCTATTTTGAAAATCACGACGGAGCTCGTTGAATACCGGATCGCATCATATAAGGCGCGGAAACGAAATATGTTTTTCGCCAGGGTTACCCATAGCGGCTCCAACCCTATCCTGATGCTACAGCGCAAAGATGGAGTCCCTACAGGTGAACAGATTATTCGCTTGGAGGATGGCGTTGAATGGGTTTTTCGGTTCGCCAAAATTGCCGTGAATGTCGCGCATCCTCAACACGACGACAAGAACCGTCTAGCAGACTTGTTGCGTGCTTGGTTCGGTTCGCAGGCCGGCGAGAATGGCACCCGTCAACGAGTGCGATTCGAACAGGCCAATGGTCAATGGTTTGCTCGTCCTGTTGGCATCACCCCAAAAACCTTAGAAGATTTTGATGACGACGTTGACGCCTACCTGACGACACTGACGACCCACATGGATTTTCATCGGAAAATCATCGCCGCCATGGTCATGTTCCGAAATGCCTCCAAGGACGAGGTTGACGACTACCTCGTGGGTGTCTCGGCCAGAAGTTGACACGATCCATGGCGGTATCACTGGATTTAGACAAAAAAAAGCCACCCACGATATGGATGGCGATGCTGTCGTCGAGGTTGAAGGCTTAAGCCTGCTTTTCCAGGTAGCGTTCACAGCCTCGGTTCACTTCTTTCATGTTCGGGGTAATCATCTTGATGACAAACGCCTCTACGGCGTCCCCAACCTTGCTGGCGACCAAACGAGGCACGCCAGGGATCTTCGAAGCATCAACCTTGAGGTTGCCTTCGATATGCACCTCGGTGCCGTTGCCTTTCTCGATATAGCGCGTCGTGCCCGAACACGAGATGGCTTCCTTCAAGAAACCAACTTCCATGTCCCAATTGCACAAGTGCTGGTCGTCAAACCAGGTCGCGCGGTCGGTCCATTGAAGCATCTCAGGTTTGATGAACTTTGATGCCAACGTTGGGATGTCTCCATCGGACGCATGCCAGATGTTGACGATCTTCACAGTGGTGTCATCAAGTCGGTCGTAGCTCTCCACATCGATTTCTTTGATCGTGGGGAGGTACGGCTGAAGTTCGGCGAGTTTGTCCCGGAACGTCTCGTAAACGGTCGTTCGATCAAATTTCACATGATCGCGGATGTCGATTCGAGCCATGAGAACCTCAGAAGAAGTCGGCGTTAAGCTTGGTGTACTCGGCCCATTTGTCCGGAACGTCATCTTCTTCGAAGATGGCCTCCACAGGACACTCGGGCTCGCAAGCGCCGCAGTCGATACAAATATCGGGATCGATGAAGAGTTGGATATTCGCCAGCTTGGCGGTTTCGCCTGCTGCCTGAATTTCCTTGATTTCATCAACTTCGATTGGACCCTTGATACAGTCCACGGGACACACTTCAACACACGAGGTGTCGCAAGTGCCAATACAGGGCTGGGTGATTATGAAAGCCATTGGGCTCCTCCATATCTTCGGATGACCGCCAAAGCGGCTAGAGGCCACAAATTGAGCCAAAGAGCACCAATTAGCAACCGAAATATTTGCGCAAGTTTACGGGAATTTTTTGGAGTCCTTTTTTGAGCAATGCCGTGAACCTCATAAAAAGTATAGGTCATCTGGTATGACCAGTTGACCACATGATGTGTGCTCGCTAGTATTTGGCTTCAGGAGGTTCCCCCATGTTTAAACCCGTCGAGCGAAAATCCTTATCTGACGCGGTCTTCGAGCAACTTCGAAACCAGATCGTGAGCGGAGAAATGGAGCCTGGGTCTGCTTTGCCCAGCGAACGCGTCCTCTGTGAAATGCTCGATGTGAATCGCGGAGCGGTTCGCGAAGCCCTCAAGCGGCTCGATCAAGCTCGTCTGATATCGATTCAACATGGCGGGGCAACGCGCGTTCTAGATTTTCGTGAGACCGCCGGCACGGACTTGCTGGCCGAACTTCTGATGCAATCCAACGGTGAGGTCGATTTTGAGGTCGCCCGAAGCATCATGGAGCTGCGCACGGCGCTTGGTTCGGATATCGCCCGACGTTGCGCCTCAAGCGGTCCGGGTGTCGCTGTATCCCTACGCGAGATCATCGCGGAGATGCGCACGAATAAACGAGACGTCGAGGCCCTGCAGAGATTGGACATGGCCTTCTGGCAGGCGGTGGTGCTGGGCTCTGAAAACATCGCGTATCAATTGGCATTCAATTCCATTCGAGACGTCCATAAACGATTTGGTGCGGTGATGTCCCAAATCATGAACGAAGAACTCCGCGACATCGATGCTCATGCGAGGATCGCCGACGCGATCGAGGCGGCCAACGGCGACGACGCTGAACTTGAGGCCAGAGACCTGCTCGCCCGCGGCGAAGCCAGAGTTCGTGCTGTGGCGGAGCGGATGCGCGACGACAAGGCAAAGGGAGGAAAGCATGGCAACTAACGTCTTCGAAGATGCTCCGTCACAGGCCAAGCCCATCAGGATTGAGTCGCTGCAAGACGCGCTTCGCCTCTTTATGCGCTTTCCAAGTCCTAGGCTAATCTTGGCGACGATGGTTATTGCTTGGGGGGCCCGTGTCGCCGTGGGTTCGATCTCTTGGTGGGATCTCGCCATCGCTTTGGGAATCATCGCGTTTTGGCCGATTCAAGAGTGGCTGATTCATGTGTTCATCTTGCATTTCCGACCTCGAACCATTCTGGGGCGTTCCGTCGACCTCCATGTCGCCGAAAAACACAGGCTGCATCACACGGCACCGTGGGTCTTGAGCGACGTTTTCGTGCCGATTCGTACGCTCTTGCGCGTCCTATTCTTAGGGCTTCCAGCTTTTGTGTTGGTGTGGTCGATCTTCTTGCCTCTTTCCATCGGACTGACCGGCGTCGCCGTATTCGCGACGTTCGGCCTCGTCTACGAGTGGATTCATTACCTGGTTCATACCGGCTGGAAACCCCGCTCGAAGTGGTATCGCAAGCTTTGGCAGCACCATCGGTGGCATCATTTCAAGAACGAAAATTACTGGTACGGCGTGAGTCGACTGGAGGGGGATATGTTGTTGGGAACAGCCCCGGATTCGAGCGAGGTCGAGACTTCACCCACGGCAAGAAATCTGGATGGACGTGGCGATCGAGTCGAAGCGTAAAAACAAAAAAGGCTGCCCGAGGGCAGCCTTTTTTTGTAAAACAATTGGGGGTTCAAAAAATGACTTGAACGCCGTAAGTCGCAAGAATCATCGAAACAAAACTAGCAGCAAAAACAAGTGGTTTGGTCATCAAAATCATTATCAGCTCCATCATTCAAATTGGCATAAAGGCCAGAAATTCGTCACATGGCGCGCTTATTAGACGTCGATTTGATGAGCGTCAAGTTCGATTGTGAAGAAATTGTTGAATCTTGAATGTCTAGAGTCTGCGCAGGACTTTTGTCGCTGTGCCGTCCACGACCTCCAGCTCCTGACGGGAAACGACTCCTCCCCCCTTCAACGCTGTCTCAACTCGCCATCGGCCAACCGAGATATTGCGTTTTCGCGACCAGAATCGCCAACCGTCCTTACGCCCGCCCGTCATCGTGAAGTGCATCACGTCCCGAGCTTTCCAAGAGCCGTCTACATATTGATACCAGCGATGTTCCAGATCCACGTTGGCTTCACCAGGCGCCGAGACGGACGACAGAACATAGACCGCGTCTTTGTCTTGCCGCGTGACCGTCGGTGTCATTCCCAGGAATTCAGCGATGCTGCCTTGGGGGTCTGCCTGACATTCATACGATTTGCCGGATTTGACGAAGTCTGTGCAGACAATTCCCGATTCAAGGACCAGCGGGACCGGCGGCACCAATCCGAACACATAGAGGCCTATCAAAAGACCGACTCCGGCCACGGGGGCGGCGAGCGAGCGGCGAGACAGTCCCGCGAGCCGATGGGCACCTACGACGAGCCCAAGGCCAGTCCCGGAGCTCACGTAGAACCAGGCGGGTTGAACGGATTTCAGGACATGCGGCAGCAGGAAATTCAGCCACATCACAATGCTGATCGCGTAGATGGCCCAAACGACTGTCTTCAGGTTGTCTCGTTTATGCAGAAATTCGTTGGCGACCATGGCGCCAAAAAGACCAAGAACAAAAAGCGTCGGGAGGACGCCTCCGGCAGACTTGAAGTAGAGGACCACCAGCGCACTGAACAACGCTCCCAGGGCGAACTGACAGACGAACGTCAGAACGTCACGGCCTCTTTCGAACCACCGACGGCTGTTGATGATCAGTGCCGCCGTGGCGACCAGCGCGTACGCGGATAGAAGGATGAAATCGATGAGTTGAATCTGGCGGCCAAGGGTCAACTCATCAAAGACAAATCCGCCCACAAAGCCGCCAAGCGGGACCCAATGAGCCAACCAGACTGCCACGGGGTGTTCGACGAGCTTGGCCCACGGTGCGGGTTTCGTCTCGCCGTCGACATTGCTTAGATCCGGCGAACCTGACGCGACTGCCGTTGTCTCAACGGGTGATGAGCCTTCAGGGACATCGCCGATGGAATCTAATCGGTCTTCCGCGCAGCGATTGGCGGCTTGGTCGGGTTCGTCTGCTATGTGTGGGGTATCTGAAGTGTCGATCGGGGTCATTTTCGATTTTGCCGTGTCAGGATTTCACCAAAGCTCGATCACGTATTAAAAAATTCCCGTCACCTGATAGGTCTTGGCGTGAGTCTTGCGAAGGGGTCCGTGTGCTCAACGCACATCAAGTTGTATGGAGATGGCATGAATTCCAAAATAGGCAAGTCGATCGCAGCTGATTCCCTTTCAGTTGTTGCGTTTATCTCCGCTCACGCGGCAGTGCTAGTCGGATTATGGTGGACGATGTAAGTCGCATCATTTGCGCATTGCTCGTTTTCGCGAACAATTTGCGTTAGCCCTGTCCGCGTTGCCCCGCCAGCATTTCAAGAGCGTTGAGCCCAAGGATTCGCTCGATATCGGCCTGCGAATGACCACGATCGGCTAATCCGCTGGTGATGAGGCTGATGTCTCGACAATCACGCATGTCGTTGGGAATGGGCACCCATCCATCGAAATCCGACCCGATACCGACATGTCGAACACCTACGCGATTTACGACGTAGTCGATGTGGTCGAGTACACAATGGTGGTCAACCCGGAGCTTTCCCGTCAAAAATTTGGGAGCGAACATGATGCCGATCACGCCGTCGGACTCAGCGATGCCGTCGATTTCTTCGTCCGTGATGTTACGGGCATGGGGAAACACGCCCTTGACCCCGGTATGGGTGCAAAAGAGCGGCTTCTGAGTGACTTTGCAGATATCGAGTGTGCCCGGCGTGTTCACGTGGGCGACGTCGACCAGAATATTCGCCTCTTGCAACCCAGCGACAAGATCCCTGCCAAAGCCGGTCAACCCTTCGCTTTCATTGGCGCCCCTTCCCATCGAAGGCGTGGCGGCCGCATTTTTGGAAAAATGGGTGATCGTCATGTAGGTGACACCACGTTTTTTCAGCGTTTCTACCCGATCCAGACGACCGTTGAGCATATGCGCGCCCTCGACTCCAGGAGCCAGGGCTAGCTTTTTTTCATCTCTCGCTCGCAACCAATCCTGGGGTTTTTGTACCCTCAATACATCGGGATGGTTTGCGATCACGTCATCCAAATAGTCGATTTGCCTCTGCATTTCGACAAATCCTTTCTCGGATTCCCAGGGGTAGAAGTGAATGCCCAGACATGCGCCGGAATAGTTGGCTTCGAGCATGCGCGGGACGTCTGCATGCCAGACGAGAGGTTGCCCCTTGATGCCTGCTCCGTGCTTCTTGAGCGCGTCATAGCCGAAGAGGCGTTGCTGGATGATGAAGTCGACGTGGAGATCTATGATCATGGGAAAGTCCTCAAAAAATAGCGCGTATGGGGGCCCTGAATCCAATACTAGCTTGATCCTTGCGCCTCTGAGTAGCCGGGACTAAAAGGTTGGACCTTAGACCAACTCCTTCGGTGAGCCGAAGACCGCGAAAGGACTCATCATGAGCCGTGTTCCGTTTTCTCAGCGTCGTGGCGCCCAATGGGCCGCATGGTTCCTTGCATTATTTAGCGTCGTTGTGATTTTCACGGGATACCTGATTGGACCGCCTCAGCCGGTACTTGCCCAAGATTCGCAGACTGCTGAGCAAGTCGCACCTGCGGATGGGCAGCCAGCCACCAATACAGCGGCTCAGGTCGCTGATCCACTGGCTCAAGCTAAACATAAAGTCGGTCACTCACCTTCGTCGATTTTGGATAAAGGGGTCTCGTTTTTCGGCGTGCTCGTGTTCCTTGGCCTCGCGTTCTTGATGTCCAATAACCGCGGCAAGATTAACTGGCGCCTTGTCGGTTGGGGCGTTGGACTTCAGGTCGTTTTTGCGATGTTCATTTTTTATGTGCCCGGTGGCGACACTGCCTTCGAATATGCCACAAAGGGCGTTGACCAGTTACTGGGTTTCACCGCCGTCGGAAGCGATTTTCTCTTCAATTCCTTTGCGACAGGCAAACGTGAAATCGGACTGATCAACTTCGCGTTTTCAGTCCTGCCGACGATCATTTTCTTCTCTTCATTGATGACGATTCTTTACCATATTGGTGTGATGCACCGCGTCGTCGCCGTGTTTGCGTTTGCAATGCAAAAGACCATGGGGACCTCGGGCGCCGAGAGTCTATCCGCCGCAGCCAATATCTTTGTGGGGCAGACCGAAGCACCGCTGGTGGTTAAACCCTACGTCAATGACATGACCGTGAGCGAGCTCATGACCGTGATGACCGGTGGTTTTGCCACGGTCGCCGGCGGCGTGATGGCAATTTATGTAGGTATGCTCAAGGACACCTTCCCTGATATCGCGGGCCACCTTATTGCGGCGAGCATCATGTCGGCGCCTGCTGCTCTGGTGATCGGCAAAATTATGGTTCCCGAAACGCACACCCCAGTGACTGCCGGCGGCGCGAAGATGGAATTTGTACGCGAAGACGTCAATGTTTTGGACGCCGCAAGCCGCGGCGCTGCCGAAGGCCTAAAACTCGCGCTCAACGTCGGCGCCATGTTGCTCGCGTTCATCGCCATCATCGCACTCATGGATGCGCTGATCGCTTTGCCGCAGACGATGGTCGCGTCCGCATTCGACCTTTCATTTGTCCCGATCACGATTCAGAAGATTCTTGGTTTCTTCTTCTGGCCCTTCGCTTGGGTTATGGGCGTGCCGACCGCGGATTGCATGCATATTGGGGAACTTCTCGGCATCAAGATGGCCGTTAACGAACTGGTCGCCTATGGCGAGTTGAGCAAAATGCTGCTGGACCCCAAAATCGTGCTTCAAGATCGCTCGGTCATCATCGCGACCTACGCTCTATGCGGCTTTGCAAACTTTGGTTCCATCGGCATTCAGCTCGGTGGTATCGGTGGCATCGCTCCCGACCGAAAAGGCGACCTCGCCAAAATCGCTTTCAAGGCCATGCTTGGCGGAACGCTCGCCGCATTCATGACCGCCACCATTGCTGGAATCTTGGTTTAAATACCCATGGAGTTCTAATGGCTGAGGGAAAGGGTGGGCTCCTGAAAGGCCTTCTTGGTTGCGGATGTCTCTTGGTGATCATTGGTCTTGTCGGCACCGCCCTGATTGGGTGGGGCGTCTATGAGGCCAGCAAAGAGCTCAAGTCCATCGCACAGAGGACTCTGGACGGTGATGAACTCAAAAAGTTCAAACGGGAATTCCAGATTCCAGAAGTAGCCTCGACCCAGGTCAAGCAGGCTGTCGAGCGGCCCTTGCAGGAGGCCGATGTCGACCGATTTCTGGCGCTCAACGACTGGTATTACGACAAACCTGCCAACGAAAAGGCCGCCAAGTTGATGGAGTTGGATTTCAGCGATCCAGCCGGCATCCTTGAGCTGATGTCCGACGCGGACGCTCAGACTCAGGTCAAAGAACTCCTCAAGAGCTTTCCAAAGCAGGTCGAAGCTCAAGGTGGCTGGTCCACATCCGTGGATTCTTCGATCCGCGCGACCTCGATGGCTGCGCTCGCCGATGCCGTGGGCACCGCGACCGGGAAACCCAGCGAATCGGCGGATACCGCGAACCTGATGCTCCAAAATGCTGATAAATTGCATGATGATAAGTGGTTGGCCAACCTTGGTGTGACGCCGGAGAAGGCCGGGGCGCTTAAGCCCTTGCTGGATGTCGTTAAGCTCACACCCAAGTCGTCGTTTGAGGCCTGGAAGGCGGTTCCTGAGGCTAAACGCACACGAGCCGTTGAGGCCTGGCGTCGTCAGGGGCGCGCTGCGCTGGGCGCCCAATTCAATCCCATCCTGAAGACCTGTCGTGCCTTCGGGGCTTGCGATTAGTCTGGTGGGGCTTGACCGGAGCGCATTTGCGGTGTGTGATTCGACCCAATCTATGACGGAGGTCGAGTTGGGACTCTACGAAAACGCACATGAAGCCATGTCGTGGCTACAGGCACGAGTGCCTCAGCAGCCAACAGTGGCTTTGATTCTTGGAAGCGGCCTCGGCGCGCTCGCAGATGAATTAACAGACCGAACTGTCCTTGATTACAAAGACATTCCTCACTTTGCAGTCTCGGGCGTTGAAGGTCACGCGGGCAAATTGGTCTGCGGGATGCTTGCAGGCTCTTTTGTGGTCGTGATGCAGGGCCGGGTTCACTACTACGAAGGCTGGACAGCCGAAGAAGTGACGTTCCCGATTCGCGTGTTTGGACTTTGGGGCATCAAGAATATCCTCATCACCAACGCTGCCGGCGGCATCAATCCAGACTTCATGCCCGGTGATTTAATGATGATCACCGACCACATCAATCAGATGGGCTACAACCCTCTGCGTGGCGGAAACGATACTCGATTTGGTGCTCGATTCCCGGACATGAGCGACGCCTACAACGCAGAGATGCGTACGTTGATCGTGAAAGCTGCTCGTGAGCTCAATCTACCGATCAAGGCCGGCGTTTATATTGGTGTGCCTGGCCCCTCATACGAAACACCTGCCGAGATTCGCTCGTTCGCGACCTTGGGGGCCGATGCTGTGGGTATGTCGACCGTCCCCGAGACGATTGTCGCCAACCACATGGGCATGAAAGTGGGCGGAATCTCGTGTATTTCCAACTTCGCCGCGGGCATTTCAAAGCATAAACTCGACCATGAAGAGGTCAAAGCAACCGCCGATTTGGTGCGTGAGACGTTCTCGTCCCTGGTGCGCAAAATCGTCGAGCTTCTGGGTGCAAAATGAAAGAATATCGAGGTATTTCGGCCGCAAAATGGCAGGAGCTCTTGGACGCAGCCAATAAGGTTCGAGACCTCGCCTACGCGCCGTACTCGGATTTCCATGTCGGCGCAGCCCTGCTGACTGACGACGGTGAAATCATCGTCGGTTGCAACGTCGAAAACGCGACCTATGGGGCAACGGTTTGCGCCGAACGCACCGCGGTCGGTACAGCCGTCGCATCCGGAAAAAAGACGTTCACGGCTCTTTGTGTGCTCACTCAGGCCGATTCGCCCGTGGCGCCGTGCGGAATTTGTCGACAAGTCCTTGCGGAATTCTGTGATGACCTGCCAGTGCTGATGGCGACGACGTCTGGCCACTACGAATTTGTCGCGCTCGACGATTTATTGCCACATCGTTTCCAAAAGGCTGACTTCAAAGGTTAGCGCATGTGGCCTGCGATTTGGTCAATGAACTAGTAGATCGCCAGTAGTCGGTCTCGTACGGCCCAGTACACGACACCCATCACTGCGAGAACGGCTGCCGGAATCATCAGTGCCCGCGCGCCCAAGGTCTCCCACGCCAACGCGCCGACCATTCCGCCGCCGGCAAATCCCGTCAGGATCCCGAAGTAGATTTGCACTCTCCACCAATCGACGCCTCGACGTGAAACCCATTTGCCCAACGCAATACCAAGATCGGTGACGATGCCGGTCACATGCGTGGTCCGAACGATCGCTTGAGAATACTGGGTCGCCAACGCGTTCTGAATTCCGCTGGCCAGGGCTGCGAGCAGGAGGCCTTGCACAAGATGCTCCTGAAAACTCATGGCTGAAGTTACCAGAAGCCCAGATTCCAGCATCAAGAGTCCGCCGTAGCGCCGGCCAAGCCGAAGCCTTGTCGAGTCCAACGCAGCCCCGGTGATGGCGCTGCCTGCAATGAAACTGAGGACCAACAGCCCGGCGATCCTGAAGTCGAGACCGCTCTTGGGGTCTGCAAACGCCACGGCTGCGCGGGTGACCGTACCAGTCACATGGGTTGCGGTGACCTGTCCCGGAGACAGAATCGTCACCGCATTGATGAATCCGGCCACGACTGCGAGCGCGACGCCACCGACCAGGAAAATACGAAAATATTGTGGACGACTGGGCATACTAAAATCCTAAAGGCCAGCCAGTTTGTAAGAACTTCTAAGACAGTTTTCCAAGAGCGAATCGCTCAGATTTCGTAGGGTGAGCCACGAGGCGAGCACACTAGGCCCTCGTTTTCTGTGGGGCAAGCATCCTTTGGCTGACTTGCTTGCTGGCGACCAGCGTGCAATATTTCGCGCCTATTTGATTTACGGAGAAATGAAATGGAATTGAAGAACCTAGCTGCGGTCGCTGCGTCGGCTTTTGGGATTTGTGCGCTGGCTTGCAGCGGCGTTCAAACCGCCGACGAGGTTCAACTCGTTGCAAAGGGTGAGAGCTTTGCAAACCTGACCGAGATTTCTGGGAATGTGTTTCCAGCAAGCCGTCCAACGGTTTCAGCTTCGGGTTCCGTGGTTTTTGAGTCGTCGAAGGACGGCAATTGGGATCTTTTTCTCAAACAAAATCCAACGGCTCAGGCCCTGCAAAAGCTTACGAACCACGGCGCAGAAGACCGTGACCCTGCCTTTGCCCCTGACGGCAACCAGATCGCTTTTGCGTCCAATCGAAGCGGCAATTTCGATATCTTTATTTTGCGCACCGACGGCGGCACGGCCAAACGCCAGGTTACCGATTCGAATGAAGATGAATTCCAACCTTCGTTTTCTCCTGACGGGACGGTCATCGCCTACACCCGCTATTCGCGCGTGGATGGTCAATATTATATTTGGACCAAAGACCTTAATACCGATGCCAACGTGCAGGTGGGCCCAGGTGTAAATCCTCGTTTTTCACCTGATGGATCGACGATTCTGTTCCAGAAACCCTCGCAGATGGGGGCAAAATGGTACGGGATTTGGACGATGGACCGTAATGGTGCTCGTTTGACCGAACTTATGTCCTCGCAGGACTGGGGCGCAATTCAGGCCTCGTGGTCGCCCGACGGCAAGAAAATCCTTTTTGCGACCAGCAAGGGTGTCAATTCTGAGAGTTGGGAGATTCGCACCAAGACGACGACGGGGACAGAAACCACCGATGCGGTCCAACCATCCGGCATCAACCTCTGGGTGATGAACTCCGATGGCAGTGCGTTGACTCAGTTGACCACCCATCCACAAAATGACACCTGGCCGGTTTGGACGGCAGATAATTTTGTCTATTTCACGTCGATGCGTGACGGCAAAGAAAAGGTCTGGCGATTCACGCCGTTGCTTCCCGACGGATACGTGCCCACAGTGGCAGCGCCTGAAGTGGAGCCAGTAGCAGCGGAACCCGTAGTGGACGAGGTGGCCCCGGAAACTGAAGTTCCTATCAATTAAGAAGTGGAGTGGGGGATGAAGAAAATTATTCTATTGGGCGCTCTGACGCTGACCGCGCTGGGTTGCAGTGACGACAAGGATTCACAACCCGAGTCCATCGGTCAGGTTGTATCCGGGACTGTCTTTGACGAGGGCGGTGAGCCGTTGCCGAACGTGTCGATCACGTTCCGGACTGGTGTGTTTGGGGCGCTGACCCAGACTGCGACCACCGAGACCGACTCGCAGGGGAAATACTCGGCACTCGTCGACGGAAAGAGCGGTCAATTGCTGCTTATTTCCGCGCGGGCCGACGGCTACGTCGAAGCGCATCAGCGCTCGGCGCTTTCGGGCACGGATGCCCTGTCGGCTAGCCTCATTCTAACGTACGCCGACGCCATGAAGTGTATTTCGGGGACCTGTTCCGGGGATGGAATCGCTCTTTCTGGCTTGCCGGACGGTGTGGTGGGCAACGCCCGTGCCTTTGATCCAAGCACCGAAATTGACGCATTTCCAGGCGATTTCGACGCGATCGAGGGAGACCTGCTGGTCTCAGGTGGTTTTGTTTGGGTGGGCCTGAAGGATACCTCAGGCGCTGATATCTCGACGCTTGAAACGCCGGTACGCATGGATCTTGAGTTCCAGCGCGCCTCTTGGCCCGCCGTCATCGACATCACTCCAGGAAACGGACAGATCGATGTTCCGTTTTATGCGTTCGACGAGAAGCTCGGAACCTGGAAACGCGAGAGCTCGGCCGTCCTTATTGCTTCGTCGGGTCTGCCCCTGGCCGAGACCGATATCGCTCTTCTCAGAAGCGGCGATTTCGCTCAGCGCGTCTATGCACGTGGTGAAGTCGGGCATTTTTCGTATTGGAATATTGACTGGCCACTAACTAACCGGTCTTCGACGCAGATCAGGTTTTCGCCCACAGCTACTCAAGCACAGCTGATCGGCGAGACTTCAGTTGGACGTTCGACGGGGATTCCAGGGGGAGCTGGGACGGCGAACGGCGGAACGGGTGCCGCCAGCGACCCTTCGGTCTTTTGTTTCGACGCCCCTAGAAGTGAGAAATCGGATGAAGACATCGATGGCGACGGGATTGTCGGCGAGTCCGCGACCGGGACGCTGATCGTCAAGGCTGATGGCAAATTCTACAAGATATCCAAGACTCGCCTATCCGACACCGCGGGCGATTGTTCGGACCCTCAGGGTGAAATCTCCGATGTCGTCTTGACCGACGACGACCTGATGGAGACTCAGATATGCACGCTCACGGGTGTTATCAAAGATTTGGACAACACGCCGGTCATTGGCTCCATCGTTTCGGCGCGTTTATCGGCGCAAGCCAACCAGGATCATTCGGACCTGTGTTTGTCAGGGGAGTGCATCGAGACCTCGACCACAGATTCAGACGGTCGGTACAGTCTCACGATA
Source organism: uncultured Bradymonadales bacterium (assembly GCA_964394615.1). Taxonomy (GTDB): domain Bacteria; phylum Myxococcota_A; class Bradymonadia; order Bradymonadales; family Bradymonadaceae; genus JBFFMO01. The sequence goes on from CAYMYJ010000008.1 coordinate 113,569, forward strand.
CCGGTTGCAGGTTTCACACGGGTTCAGGGTTTTGGTTTGATCACCGCGCCCGCCGGTGCGACCAGTGCGTTTCGCGGCGGAATGGTTCGTTTTGAGGATTGCCCAAGCGCCGACGTCGACATCGTGGCCGATGAGGGAACCGACCTTTATGGCGTGACGATCACTCGGACCGATGACCTCATCACCTGGGATCCGCCGGTCTCGGCGAGTCGGATATTTGTGACCCATTCCCAGCAATATCTGAAATGGGCCGTGATTGGCCCGATGGCATCACCAACCACCTATGGCGTGGTTCCTGGGGCTGCCATTCAAGACATTCCTAGCGACGGAAACCCACCGAATGAAGCCATTGAATCTGGCGACTTGATCCGCGTTTTTGCGTCCGAACCTGGCGAAGGGTTTTACGAAAAATCCTACGAAGGACTGCTCGAGGTTCCCTGATTCGGTGCGCCGGGCAAATGGGGGGCGGAATCATCGCTCCATCATGTGATATTATTCAATAAGTCAATGCTTTGACCACGGAAGGCTCCCTTGAGAAAACTCCTCGCCATCGCGGCATTCTTTTTCGCCATCGTTTTCACGAGCACATCGTTCGCTCATGATTTTGACGAGTTTTCCCATAAGATTCAGCCCAAAGTCCAAATCCAAATCCTTGATGTTCTCGACGAATTATTGAAGATAATTCCACCCCCAAAACAAAAGCAGGAGGCGGATGATGGAGAGGTCATCCGCTTTGAGGATCGTCTTTTTTACCGCCTCGATCTTGGTGATTTTCAGACGATGACCAAGCTGAACAAGCTTATTGATCGTTCACCGTTGGCCGCGGAGTTTGGATCGATGGCTTCAGCGGTCTATTTGGAAGAACTCTTAAGTTTGATCGGGGAGTACACCGAATATAACGAGAAATCGTATATCGAGAAGGCCGTGTACGCTCGACTGGCAAAGATCGATTCCTCGCTCAAACCCAAAAAGACGGGTTCCACTCTCATCCGCAAAAAGACTGATTCCTCCCCCAAGAAGAAGGGGAAGGACTAGTCTTCGGCCGGCTCTCCGGCTTGCGCCATCTTCACAATCTTGGGGTCAAAACGCGCGATGACCTCGACCAGGTCTGTCTGCGCCTTCATCACGCTATGGATGTCTTTGTAGACACCCGGAGCCTCGTCGACGCCCGCTGAAATCAGGGTAATGCCCTTATCGTCGAGGTCTTTTTGGACGGCAGACCACGTGATGTTTTCCTTGGCTTTTGTTCGCGACATCACTCGTCCAGCCCCGTGTGAAGCCGATTCCAACGAAGCCGCGTCTCCTTTGCCACGAACCACAAAACCAGGCGTCGCCATCGATCCTGGGATGATCCCCAAGACTCCCTTTCCTGAAGGCGTGGCGCCCTTTCGATGGACCACAACCTCTTTGCCGTTATGGATTTCCTTCCACGCAAAATTATGGTGGTTTTCGATGTCCGCGAGTACCTTAGAACCCAATGTTTTGGCGACATGTTTATGAATCAGCGCGTGGTTGGCTGCGGCGTAACGCCCCATTAGGTTCATGGCCTCCCAATACTGGTCGCCTTCTTCGCTGTCCAAGTCCAACCATGCCAGGTGCTTCAACTCTTTAGGCAGCTCAGGACGCAGTTGCTGAGCAAGTCGCGAGTAATGGCCAGCGATTTTTGCTCCGGCCCCGCGGCTTCCTGAATGCGAGAGCAACGCCAGATAGGTTCCAGCCTTCAGGCCAAGGTCGTCCTGAGCGAGTTCAAGGGTTCCGAACTCGACGAAATGGTTTCCTGAACCGCTTGTTCCAAGCTGCGACCAAGCTTTATCCTTGAGCCCCCGAACGACAGGGGCCGACCATGACTCGTCCAAAACCTCGTGCTCGCGTCGTTCGCGGGCTCGAAAACTTGAGCCGATGCCAAAACGAGTTTCCGCCTCAATCGTCTTGATGAGCCGGTCTTTTTCGCCCTTGAGTGCCCATACAGGCATATCCAAGACGCTGAGTTTCATGCGGCACGCGATATCAACCCCGACCGCATACGGAATCACCGCGTTTTCAGTGGCCAAGACGCCACCGATGGGCAGCCCATAACCGACATGAGCATCGGGCATCAGGGCGCCCTGTACGGCCACAGGAAGCCGACAAGCGTTCACAAGCTGGCGGATGGCTTCGCCCTCGAGATCGTCGCCGTACATCTTCCATGGAGCCGCCTCAGCACGCTCACGCCAAACGGGTGGCGCGTCGTCCGCAGTCATAAGTAACGCGAGTTCACCGTAATGAGGATCTTCGACGAAATTCGCAGGGTCGTGGGCGAGCGCCTGAAAGGATGCACGGATATCTGCGGCGCTGACATTCTTGGCGCGTGCGCTCCGAATCAGGGCGACAGCGTCGGCCACAAGTGTCGTTGGAATCCCCAGGTTGATAAGTTCTCGTGCTTTCATGGTGTTCTCCTTTTTGACGTCATCGTCGACGTCTCAGGTCCTAACCATTTCAATTTGAATGCCATCTCTGTGGGGAAGCCTTAGTGGCTGATTTTAAACCGCTTTTTTTGGTGCTGATTTTTTGGCTTGTGTTTGGCGTTATCTTTTAAGATTGATATTTATTCGTTTGGATAAGGATTCCCATTGGCCCAAGTGTGCAGCAACCTTCCGATTTCAGGTTGGTCAACGTAGCCGCGCACTTCGTCCGACCAAGGACCGGACGCAAAGAGTGGTACCAAATGCGCACTGTGTGGGGCGCTCAGGCTCTTCATCGCCATCGCCTCTTGGACAATCCATGCATATTGGACCAGCACCGCCGCAGGCGGCCAATCACCCCGAATCAGCGGGTCGCGGAATCCGTCGGCGTGAAGCAGCGACTCGACTTTGACAGGGATGTCGGTTGCCTGAAACGTCCCGCCACAACGTTTTTCGGCCCCGCATCGCCCACTGGCGAACACGTAATGATTATCCAAAATCGAGATCGTATGGTCGTGGTCCGCGGTCACGATCACCAACGTGTCGGGATGGGTCTTGGCGAACTCCCGAACGGTCGCAACCGTGCGGTCGAAGTCGTCGATTTCTGCCACGAGCGTTTCGTCTCGGGTCGCGTCATGGAGTTTCCAGTCGATTTGCCCACCCTCAACCATCAAGAAGAATCCGTCCGGGTCATTTGAAAGCTGGTTGATGGCGAATTCCGTCATCTTCGCCAGCGAGGGCTGCGGCGAGTTTCCGCGCAGACGGGCGCGGGCCCCGGCAAGACCTTCAGGTGCAAGAAGCATCGCCACATTCGCGGTGGTCGGCGTATCATCAAAGGTCTCTCGGACCTCGGTCCCTTGTTTCTTGAGCTCGGCGATTTGTCCCTTCGAGAACGCAGCGCGCCCGCCTGCGACCACGACGTTGATGCCGTCTCCGCCTGATTTTTCTTTGAAATCGACAAAGTCTTTGGCAAGTCCCGCCGTGTCGCCGCGATCGGGGCGAGCGCCAAAAAACGCAGCAGGAGTTGCATGCGTCAGCTGTGTGGTCGTCACCAATCCGGTGGCAAGGCCCGCGGCCTCGGCCAGGCTCAGCACCGAGACGCCCGGAACAAACTCGCCGTCTTTGACCACCATGCCGATCGATTTGGCTCGCGTGCGTTCACCTGTTGCCATCGCTGTGGCGGTGGCCGCCGAATCATTGACCAGACGGTTGATGCCATGAGTCGAAACATAGCCGCGAACCGGGAGTCCGCGTTCGCTCAATTCGCCCAATGCGTAGTTCCCAAGCGCCATCGAATTGAAGCCGTATCCATCGCCGATCATCAAGATCACGTTTTTAGGGCGAGTCTTGGGCATGGCCGGGATCGAGGTTGGGTTTTGGTCTTTGACCAGGCGAATCAACATGTCGCCCAGGTCGGCATTATCGGTTTGGGCGGACACCAATCGAGCGGCCGGCCCTTCAGCAAAGACCGGCACCAACGTCACGGTGTGGGCGCCGTAGAAGCGATCGGGGCCTTTCCAAAATGATCGTGATGCCAACGAAAGGTGGCCCCAGGTCAGGGTAAAACGGTCATCGCTGAGCTCATCCATGCCCCAGGGAGCTTTTTCGGCGACCGGCTCTGGGCTCACTTGATCGCTTCGTGCTCCAAGCTTGAAGCTCATGACGGGATCAGGGGCTTCCCCAAGGCTCGGGTCGGTCAACGCCGCCCGTTTAATGACGGCCTTGGCCCCACCGAGTGGCTCAATGAAACGCTCAGCGTACTCAGGGTCCATCGTCACCAGCCCCCCGGTTTCGTGGTCGGCGGTCACGACCACCAAGGTGTCGTCTCGGCCTCGGGCGTAGGTCAGTGCGTTACCGACCGCATCATCAAAATCCAGGGTCTCAGCGATCGCACAGCTGGCATCAAGGGCGTGGCCGCACCAGTCGATTTGGGAGCCTTCGACCATCAGCACCCAACCTTTGGGGTTATCGCGGTCCAAGAATTTCACGGCCTCGTTCACCATCGTCGGCAACGACATCGCGCGTTCGCCTGACGTGACGGCCGGCATATCCTTGTCGTGGAAAAGTGCGATGGCCTTGTCTTCTTTGACACTCTTCCACGCCTCGACCGTCAGTGGCGTGGCGTATCCGCGGGCATTCATTTCTTTGAGAAGGTCCCGCGAGTCTTTGCGTTTATTAAAATATTGCGAGCCCGCGCCCATGAATAAATCGACGTCTGATTTCGCAAAATCGAGCGCGATATTCTCGGCGTCGTTGCGATTGGTGCGATGTGCCGCAAATGCCGCTGGGGTTGCGTGAACGATTCGGCTGGTGGCAACGAGCCCGGTTTTCCAACCAGCCTGGTGCGCGAATTCCAGCACGGTTGTCATATGGCGGTCGGCGTCGTTTTCGTTCTCGTGGGTGGTTCCCGGCGTGACCGAGACACCTTCGTGATGAGTTTTGCGTCCCGTGGCGAAGGCGGTCGCTGAGGCGGCAGAATCGGTCCCGGCAAATTCGTATTCGTGCGTCGTCAGTGAGCCGAATTCAGGCGCACTCATCATCTTGAGCGGGCCCCCATTTGCGTAGGCCGCGGCGGTCACGTAATTCATTCCCATACCATCACCGATCATCAGAATGATTCGTTGCGGCGCCACCACGGGTTTCTTGGCCTTAGCCACTTCAACGGGTTGCGACTTAATTTCCGGAGTCGCGCTGGGGCTGATCTGTGGTGAAGAACAAGCTACAAGGGCTAAGACAAGAACAAGGTACTTCGCTTTCATCAAAAATCCGGGCCTGAGGCGCGCCAATGATGGGCGGGTTGATGCCATGGTTCAAGTGAAGTTTGGGTGACGAGCGCATTCGAATTAAGGATTTCGGCGACACACGGCATGTGTTAAATCGCCGCAAGACGAGGTGAGAAATGAAGATTACACGTGAAACCGTGCTGAATATCGCAAGACTCAGTCGCCTTCGACTGAGTGACGAAGAAGTCGAGGCTCAACGCCACGATTTGACTCGGATTCTGGGTTTTGTCGCCAAGCTCGACGAGCTCGATACGTCGAACGTCGAGCCGACCGCTCACGCCGTCGAGACTTCGATGCGCTTTCGAGAAGACGTGGTCGAAGAGCGCCTGACCCGTGAAGACGTGCTCCTGAACGCTCCGGCGGTCCAGGACCACATGTTCCAAGTTCCAAAAATCATCGAGGGATAACCATGAACTTTCGCGGTGTATCCGATTTACTCTCTTTGTACGAAAACGATTCGCTCAGCGCTGAAGCGGCGGTCGGGTCGACGATTCAGGCCTTGGCCGCCGACACGACCAACGCGTTCATCACCGTTTTTGAAGCCGAATCGCTGCTGGCAGACGCTCGCAAAGTCGACCAAGACCGTGCCGCAGGCAAAGCCTTAGGGCCGCTCGCCGGCGTCCCCATCGCGCTCAAGGACAACATGTGCATGAAGGGAACCCGCACGACGGCTGGCTCCAAAATCCTGGACAAATTTGTGTCGCCCTACGACGCAACGGTCGTCACCAAGCTCAAGGAAGCCGGAGCGATCCTGGTCGGGAAGACCAACCTCGATGAATTTGCGATGGGCTCGTCGAACGAAAATTCGGCCTACGGATCGGTGAAAAATCCCGTCAGCCCAGACCGCGTTCCAGGTGGTTCGTCAGGTGGATCGGCCGCTGCCGTTGCCGCGAACCTTTGCGCCGCAAGCCTTGGCTCCGATACCGGCGGCTCAATTCGTCAGCCTGCTGCTTTGACCGGCATTGTCGGCCTCAAACCAACCTATGGCCGTGTGAGCCGATTCGGTCTGGTTGCCTTTGCGTCGTCGCTCGATCAAATCGGCCCGATGACCCATACCGTCGAGGACGCTGCACGCATCTTGGAAGTCATCGCCGGTCCTTGTGCGCACGACATGACCAGCATGGATGTGCCCGTCGAAGCATGGACCAAGAACGTAGGGCAGGGCGTCGCAGGCCTCAAGATTGGTCTTCCAAGCGAGTATTTTGCGACTAAAGGCGTCGATCCCGACATCGTCGCCGCGGTGCAAAAGACGATCGCAGCGTTGGAAGCCAAAGGCGCGACCGTGGTCGAAGTCTCGTTGCCCCACACCGAATACGCCGTCGCGACCTATTACCTCATCGCGACCGCCGAAGCCTCGAGCAACCTGGCTCGTTTTGATGGCGTTCGTTATGGCCATCGCGCCGAAGCCTCCGAGCTGTCGGAACTCTACGAAAAAAGCCGTTCCGAGGGCTTTGGCCCCGAGGTCAAACGCCGCATCATGTTGGGCACCTACGTTCTGTCGGCGGGCTTCTACGACGCCTACTACCGAAAAGCCCAACAGGTCCGCACACTGATTCGCCAAGACTTCGAAGAAGCCTTCAAAAAGGTCGACGTGATCGTTGGGCCAACCACACCATCGTTGGCCTTCCCCTTGGGTTCAAAAACCGCCGACCCCCTGCAGATGTACCTTGAAGACATTTTTACGATCTCCTGCAACCTCGCGGGACTGCCTGGTATCAGCGTTCCTTGCGGCCTCTCACAAGACGGCCTGCCCATCGGATTCCAGATCCAGGGCCCGGTCTTCCGCGAAGACCTGGTGTTTCGAGTCGCCGGCGCCATCTAAACGGTACGCGGGCGTGCGATTGGTCCGCCGGGCTCCAGCCCGGCAATGCGATTGGTCCGCGGGCATCCTGCCCGCCTGCGATTGGTCCGCCGGGCTCCAGCCCGGCATTGTCCGCGGGCATCCTGCCCGCCTGTGCCCGGTCCGCTTGGCTCTAGCCGCGCATTGTGTTTGCGCCAACTTCATTCAGAACTTTGAGTCCTAGTCGTCTCCCCATTGGTTTCATTCACCAACGGAGCCGATCCCGCGGCTTCATTTTGGGGTTCTCTGCGGGCGATGGGCACGACAGCCATAATTCCGTCGGGACGAAAATTCTTAAACGCCTCAAGCTTCAGATACGATTCACCGTCTGCAGATGCAAAAATCCACGTGGGACCCTTCACATCAAATACCGAGAGCTTCTCGAAACTGAAGTGAATTGTGAGACCAAGACCGCCACACGAGATGCGGCCGCCCTTCCACTTCCAGCGCGCAAAACCGCTTACCGGACATTCGATGATGACCTCTCGGCCCAGAAAGCTTTCATCCAGCCGAATGAACACAAATTCATCCATTGCGCCGCGAAGAACCTTTCGGACGTACGCCTCCTCAGTCGCTGAGTACGGACTCTGATACTCGTTGTTCCTAACCACCATTTTAATTGTCGGGGAGATATCAGAAAAGGTCTGATGGTCCAGCCGTTTGGCTTTGGCCAGATGCAGAACTTTCGGCTTTTTCTTTGGGGGCTTTGCTGTTGCCGGTTGAACCCACGACCACGAATCAAGGCTGCTTGGCGTGAAACCGCTAACAAAAAGTAGCGCGCATGCGGCGACAAAAAGCGGTCTTAAGATTAGAATGCCCATCGTTGATTCCTTCATGGTTCAACTGGATAGACAGGCAAGCTCGCCACAAGTTCCATCAAGACGTTGATGATGCTGAGGTTAGGAATCACGAATCGCAATGCTAGTGCACTAATCACAACGCTCGACAATAGAGCTTCATCAACCTTTGAGTTTTTCACTCAAAAGTTCGTTGACCACCTGCGGGTTGGCTTTGCCACGCGAAGCTTTCATGACCTGCCCAACAAACCAGCCAATTAGACTTTCTTTGCCGTCGCGGAATTCCGCGACCTTGTCGGCATTGGCGTTCATGATTTCGTCGATGATGGCGGTGATTGCGCCGGTATCGGTGACCTGTTTCAGGCCCTTTTTCTCGACGATCGCCTCGGCGTCGTCACCGCTTTCAATCATGTCCGCAAACACGTCTTTGGCGATCTTGCCGTTGATGACCGACTTTTCGATCAACCGCACCAGGTCTGCCAATTGTGCAGGTTTAACCTTGAACTCACCGATCGTGTCTGCCGTGGTTTCACGCAGCACTTCGTTCATGACCCAGTTCGCCAAAGTTTTTGGATTATCGGCAAAAGTCGACAGTGCAGCTTCGAAATATTCGGCGATGGGGCGGTCGGCGCTCAGAACACTTGCGTCAAAAGCGGTCAGGCCCAAATCCGACACATACCGTGCGCGTTTTGTTGCAGGCAGTTCGGGCAATTCACCGCGAACACGCTCCATCCATGCGTCGCTGACGATCAATGGCGGCAGGTCGGGCTCAGGAAAATAGCGGTAATCATGCGCGTCTTCTTTGCTTCGCATCGCAAAGGTCACGCCCTTATCCGGGTTGTAGAGCCGCGTCTGCTGGATGACTTCGCCACCCGATTCGATGAGCTCAATCTGCCGGTTCATCTCGTAATAAATCGCGTCTTTCACGAATTTAAACGAGTTAATATTTTTCAGCTCGCAGCGGGTTCCCAACTCGGTTTCGCCGCGTCGTCGCACGGAAACATTGGCGTCGCATCGAAACGAGCCTTCCTCCATGTTGCCGTCACAAACCCCAAGATAAACCACGATCGAACGCAATTCTTTCAAGTACGCGACAACCTCGTCCGGGTGCCGCATATCGGGCTCGCTGACGATTTCGATCAATGGCACACCGGCACGATTTAGGTCGACAACACTAAAGGGCGCCTTGGCCATATGCGACGATTTGCCCGCGTCTTCTTCCATGTGGATTCGCGTGATGCCGACCCGTTTGACGCCGTCTTCAAGCTCGACATCCAAATGCCCATGCTGCGAGATCGGCAGGTTGTCCTGCGAAATCTGATAACCTTTGGGCAGGTCGGGATAGAAGTAGTTCTTGCGTGAAAATTCGCTGCGCTGATTGATGCGGCAATCCAGAGCCATCGAGGCTTTAAGCGCATAATCGACCGCTTTGCCGTTCAACACAGGCAGAACTCCGGGCAGCCCCATATCAACTTCGTTCACATGCGTGTTGGGCTCGGCACCAAATGCCGTCGAGGCAGCACTGAAGATCTTTGTGTTGGTCGCGAGCTGGCAATGCACCTCGACCCCAACAACGAGTTCCCACTTTTCGAAAACGTCCATCTTCGGCTTCCTTTGGTCGGCCCAACAAATCCGGGCATAGGCGCGGTTTACCACAGCCATGACCGGGATTCCACGTGCTCAATATTCCACGATCGTGTATCAAGCGCGGACTATATCGCAAGTCGCATTGCGGGCAGTATGCCCGCGGAACCATGCGGCGATAGGCTTCGTGGAGACGTCATGGAATCAAAAGTTCGTCCGTTATTCTGGGAAGGTGACTGGTTTTCAGGCCACCTGATGATGATCGACCAAAAAGAGCTTCCGCATCAGGAACTCTGGCTCAAGATGGAATCAGCCGAAGAAGTGGCCGATGGCATCCGCGAAATGGTCGTCCGTGGCGCACCAGCGATCGGTATCGCCGCTGCATTTGGTGTGGCTCTTGGCGTGCGAAAGGCCGGCGATTCCTTCAAATCGACCTCCCCAGAAACCCTCGCCCTTTTCGAGATGCTCGCAGCCACTCGCCCGACAGCGGTGAATTTGTTCTGGGCGCTCGACCGCATGAAAGCTTGTCTTGCGAAGCTAGACCAGGTTTCCACCAAAGACCGCATCACGGCCGCGTTTGTGGAAGCTCAGGCCATCAACGACGAAGACCGCGAAAATAACCTCGAAATGGGCATGCAGGGCGCGGCGCTTTTGAAGGATAACGTTCAAATTCTGACCCATTGCAATACCGGCGGATTGGCCACGGGCGGCTACGGAACAGCCCTTGGCATCATTCGCTCCGCCTTCCATGTCGGTAAGCTGAAGCATGTCTGGGTGGACGAAACTCGTCCCTACCTACAAGGCGCCCGGCTTACCGCCTGGGAATGCCTCCAAGATGAGATTCCAGCGACTTTGATCACCGATAATATGGCCGGCTATTTCATGCAGCAGGGTCAAGTGGATGCAGTGATCGTCGGCACCGACCGCGTTGCGGCAAATGGTGACGTCGCCAATAAAATCGGGACCTACAGCCTTGCTGTGCTCTGCAAATACCACAACATTCCGTTCATGATTGCAGCGCCACTTTCGACGATCGACCTGAACACGCCGACCGGCGCAGAAATCCCGATCGAGCAGCGTTCATCGCTCGAGGTCACTCATATTCGTGGACAGGCTATCGCGCCTGCAGGCATCACCGCCGCACATCCAGCTTTTGACGTGACCCCAGCCTCGCTGATCACAGCGATTGTGACCGAAAAAGGTGTCGCTCAGGCGCCTTACGGCGAATCCCTCAAAGCGCTCTTCGACTAGAGCTTGAGCCCAAGCCGCTTCATCTCGAGCAACGCTTCTGCGTTTCCTTTGGCGTCGTTGACCGGGTGGTGGTCGTGCGTCGTTTTGCGCAGGTGTTTCCACGGGGCATAGGCGTTCATCTGCATTCCGCAATAGATGTCGCCAATCCGGCGAGCACTGTAGCCGAACGGGTTTTCGCCCACGTATTTGTGGAAATAATAGTTGATGAACTGCCAGTCGAAGGCCGGGTTATCCGAGGCAAAAACAGGCCGTCCGTTGCCGTTGGTCTCGACCACCCACGCAAAAAAGTGCTCCATTACGACTTTAGGATCTTCGAAGCCTTCGTGTTCTTCGCGCGAAAACCCGCTGATCGCCAGGGCATCAGGCTTGCTGGCGTCTGTAATCGGGGCCGTCTGGCCATAAAAGGTCTGGTCCAGCTCGTCGCTGAGTTTCACTGCGCCAAAACAAACCATCGAATACAAACCAGGCGCGGGCCCGTCGGACTCAACATCCACTACATAAAGTCCCATCTTTTGCTCTCTGCTTCACGCCTGTGATTGGTCCGCCGGGCTCCAGCCCGGCTGTGTCCGCCTGAGTCTGGTCCGCCGGGCTCCAGGCCGGCCGCCTTTTACACACGTCGACTCTAAAGGACATTCACAAATGCAAGCAACCGTGCGCGGTCACTCGCCGCGAGCGCCTTAAAGGCTTCCGCCGCCGCCGCGCCTTCACCACCATGCCAAAGAATCGCTTCTTCGACGTTTTTGGCCCGCCCGTCGTGCATCAGATCTTGATGTCCATTCAACCCGACCAGCGACCCGATCCCCCAAAGCGGCGGGGTCCTCCATTCCAGACCATTGGCGACACCTTCAGGCCGGTGATCCGCCAGATCCTCGCCCATATCGTGCAGCAGAAGGTCAGTAAATGGCCGTATGACTTGTCCAGAGAGTTCTGCGACTTCGTGAGCACTGGTGGTCCATTTTTCGACGTGACAGGAAGCACAGCCGACCTCGTTAAAGATCGTGTAACCGGGGTGCTCAGGCAGGTCTGGTGCGGCCGCGGGCATCAATAGCTGGGTGAATCGCGTCACAGCATCGAGGTCTGAATCGCTAAGTTCGTCGCCCGGATCAAACATCGCGTCCCAGCAGGCGGTTTGGTCGGCGGTGCATGGGCCGTCTCCAAAAAGGGTGGAGGTCATGCCCAGATCTCCCGCAAACGCTGCGGCATTTTGCTGTCGCAGCGAAGGTTGGCCTGCCTTCCATCCAAAACGCCCCAGAGCTTCGCGGCCTGTGACGGCATCGAAAACGACGTTCGCGCGACCGGAAATCCCGTCTCCGTCAAGGTCTTGCGGGTCGGTGAGCGCAAGGATTTCTGCGGCATCGATGGCCTCAAGCAATCCCAAGCCCGGCAGTTGTTGGGCGAGTCGTGGCGACATCACCATCGTGTCGGAGACTGGCCCGTAGCCGAGCTCGACGACCTGATAACGAGGACGTCTCAACACGTAGGGCGTTCCGTCGTCATAGGCACCGACGACATCTTCATGCGTCACGATGACTCGGCCTTCGCCCGGCGCATTTCGCAATCCGCGCGGCTGCAATTGGCTGCCATACATCGGCTCGGGCTCATCGCTCTCCGGAGCCGCCGACAACCGAAACAGCAATCCGACGCTCGCTACAGCAGCCCGGCCCGCGCCCACATGGCATTCAGCGCAAGACGAAGCGTTGAACACCGGTCCGACTTCTTCGGGCGACCACTCGCGCTCAAACGTGAATTGACCCAACAAAAACTCTCCAGCCGTCTGGTCGTCGAATTCATCGGGCACCGACCCCACCAAATTATTTTCCGTCGGAGCCTCCTCGGGGAGCTCCGTGTAAACACATCCACTTAGACTCATCATCAACACTAAGAATTTCCAAGGCATGGCATTCCTCCGTTGAATGATTAGTCGTTGGCCGCACAAGTTTTTGTGCGCGCCCGTGACAAATGGGGGTTTTTGATAAATCCTGCGCGCCTCGGAGGTTGTATGGGACTTTTTAGAACGCTATCTAGTGCATGGTTTAAGAGCCAAGGGTGGAAAGTCACCGGCGAAGTGCCCAAGGGCAAATACGTGGTCATCGCTTGGCCCCACACGTCGAATTGGGATTTGCCCCTGACGGTCGGCGTGTCCCAATCCATGGGGTTCAAGCTCCATTGGGTCGGAAAACACACGCTTTTTGAGGGGCCCGCCGGCATCATGTTCAAGGCGCTGGGCGGCATTCCTGTTGTTCGATCGAAACGGTCGAACTCCGTTCAGGCCATGGCGGACATCATCACGAATTGGGACGGAGACATGTTGCTGGCGCTGGCGCCAGAAGGCACACGCAGCCCCGTCGAGTACTGGAAGAGTGGATTTTACCATATCGCTAAAGCCGCCAACGTCGGGATTGTGCTGGGTTACTTGGACTACAAAACCAAGACAGGCGGCCTTGGGCCTGTGATTGACCCGTCCCTAGGCGCCAAACACGTCATGGATGAAGCCCGGAAATTTTACGCAGGCAAGGGCGGGAAGTTCCCAGAAAACGAGTCTCCGATTCGACTTCGCGAAGAAGCAACCGAGAGCGAAGCGGAGGAAAGCTGATATGGGAACCGCATTGATCACAGGGGCTTCTGCAGGAATCGGCGCCGATCTGGCGTCGCTTTTCGCCGCCGATAAACACAACCTTGTGATCGTCGCGCGGCGCAAGGACCGCCTCGATCAGCTCGCAGATGACCTCAAGACCAAACACGGGATCGAGGTTCTGGTGATCCCCGCCGATCTCGCGGATCCCGCGTCACCACGCGCGATCTTTGACGCAACTCAGGCCGCAGGCATCCAGGTAGACTTCCTGGTCAACAACGCAGGACTGGGAACCAACGGGAAGTTCTGGGAACTCGACGAAGCGCGTGAAATGGCGCAGGTGCAAGTCAACGTGAACACCTTGGTGCACCTGACGCGGCTTTATTTGCCGGCCATGATCGCCCGCAAGTCGGGACGGGTGCTCAATATCGCGTCCACCGCGGCGTTTCAGGGAGGCCCCTTCATGGCCACCTACTACGCCACCAAAGCTTTTGTGGTCACCTTTACCGAGGGCCTCGCCGGGGAACTTCACGGAACGGGGGTCTCGGTCACAGCGCATTGCCCAGGCGCGACCCATACCGAATTTGCCGCAATTGCGGGCAATGACTCATCGAGGCTCTTTCAACGATCGGGAGTCGCGACCAGCATCGAAGTCGCCACCGACGCCTATCGCGCCATGAACAAAGGCAAGACGCTCAGAGTTCACGGGGTGATGAATCAATTCGGCGTTTTCAGTGCTCGCATCACGCCACGCAAAGTCCTTGCGGCTGTGGCGTCGAAACTTAATCGGCCGCCGGGCTCCTGACCGACGATTGGGGTAAACCCGGTGTTCGATCCGTGTTCAAACATAAGCACGCTGTGATAGGGTGTGACCCTCCGATCCCAATGGCTCCTTATGGTGTACAAGAGCGAATTTTTAGAGCAAACCGTGACTTATTCGGGTGATGCCATTTCGGTGCGCTCACTCGAGGAACTCATTGGCGGCGAGCGACTGCGGCAGAACGAGCAGGTCGACGAGCTGACGCGTATGCATCAGCGTAACTCCGATTTGCAGTCCGCTTTGGTCCAAGAGATGGACCGTCTCCGCCAACTTTCGCAAGAGCTTCAAAAGTCCAGACAAGGCCAACGAAACAAGCTCGCGGACATGTTCACGTGGCTCCCGTGGGTCAAGAGCAGCGCGACCACTCGGCGTTCGATCGAAGACCTGCTTCGTCGACAATTTGAAATGAGCTCGATGCGCTTAAGAGAAGCCGCCGACTTCGCCGATCGTCTCGATGCCTCAAAAATCGACCTCTACGATGAAATCGACCGACTGAATCGGAAAATTATCGAGTCTGCGCACAACGAAGAAACCGCTGCAGCCCGCGTCTTGGAACTGCGTGACGCAAAAGTCGAAGTCGAAGGTGAGCTGCTTTTGGCCGAACCTTCCACCAGCCACGAACGTGAACTCAGCGCGAAGCTCGATCGGATTCGTCGTTTGCTTGCCGAACACACCACCAAGCTCAAGCTCTACAGCACCGCCGAAGACCGGCTCGCCGCACTCAAAAAGAACACGCGGCAACTTGTTGAAACCATCGCCCACCTGCAGTCAGACATCACCCGTTACGTCACTGCGGCCAGCGAAAAGCTCGACCTTGTCGCCGGGCAAATTCAGGCGATCGGCGCGGCTGCAGACGCGGCGAACGTGGTACTTGAACTCAAGCAGTCCCTCGATGCCATGACCGAGTCGTTGAACCTCACGACCCAATTTGTGGTCGAGACTCAGGCCTATTTCCGCGACAACGTCGACACGATGATCGACGACCTCGACCTCTACGATGAAGAGACCGAATTGGCCTTGTCGCGAAATCTGGCGTTCAACGAGTCGTTCGATGAACTCGACGTCGAACACGCGCTGACCTCGGCCCTGGCAAGCCAGATCGATGCGCTCGAAGAATTCGACGACGAGGTCGAGTTTCATATCCCCGAAGAAGTCAAAAGCACATGACCGAGATTCTTCCCGGAACGCAGATCCCCTCACGGAATCTGGTCGACACGCAGGCCGACCTCTACATCGATAATTTTCGAAAGATCATGCGATCGGCGCGCCTGAATTCGCAATATCCCGACGGTCGCGCATTGGCGGAACACGCGGGCGTATTCTCGTCTCAAGTCCATCGCGGGCTCTATAAGGGCCTCGAAATTGATGAACGAACCGGCTTGCCGACTTACAAAGAGTGGACGCGCGCACAGACGGATATCACTCTGGCCGCCAAGCAGATCGTGAGCTTAGGATCCCGCTCGGCAATGGTCACAAAAGCCGCTCAGCACCCCGACTCGGCCCATTCAAGAAATTTAGCCCGATACGACTATTATACTGAGATCAACGGCACACAAATGGCCCCGCTGGGATCGATGAACGTGGTCGTCCGGCGAGTCGACCGCGATCGAAGGCTGGCTCATTTTCATGTCGTTTTGGATAAACTGGACGCGTCTGGCGTTTTTGTTCGTTATTCGATCGACCTTGCCCAGCAAGGTGACGCCGCCGTCGCCTCGGTCGATGGGCGAGATCTGGCCAGCCAGTCCGATAATTTCCACGCATTGATTTATCAGTTCACCTCGCTGGACGCCGAATTCATGTTCGTGAAATTGGCGTCCATGGCGGGCCTGCAGGTGGAGCGGGTCATCAAAGGCACCGTAGGTCCGTTTTTCCTGGATTGGATGCAAGCACCAGCGGGCTTGGAAATCAGCCCAGACGGATTTGTCGCCACATTTGGGCTGGATATGGCCGCCGTCGACGTCGAGGCAACCCGCAATAACGACCCGTTGGCGCCAGCCACCGATGAAAAGACCCGAGCGACCTACGCGCAAGTCGCATCCAAACTTGGTTATCGGGTCTTCAAAGACCGCAAATTTGTCTGCCCGCATGCGATGGTCGCCAACGTCCGCGCCTTCGCCGAGACGCGTGGTACCCGAAACGTGGTCTACGGCGTTTAGATGAACTTCTGATTCGTGGCGTTCGAGGCCATGGAAAACCAGGCCGAAACATGACGATCGACGCCCAACACGCACTCCAAACCGCCTCTTCCGACGCTGTTGTGGATAACCTTGTCACGCAATTTGCCAACCAGTGGGATTGCGTTCGAGAACTCGTTCAAAACTGCCTCGATGCGGGAACGACTCGCATCGACGTCTGGACCGAATACCTCCCCGGCGACGGTTTCAACGGAACGATCGCTCTCCATATCGACGACTTCGGCGACGGTATGGACGAAAACATCATCGACAACCAACTGACCAAACTCTTTGCCTCCTCAAAAGAAGGGGACCTCACAAAGATTGGCAAATTTGGCATCGGTTTTGTCTCGATTTTTGCCCTCAAACCCGAAGGCGTTTTATTGCATACCGGGCGGGGCGGAGAGTACTGGGAGGTCCTCTTTCATGCCGACCGCACATTCTCAAAAACCCAGCTTGAAAACCCGATCGAGGGCACTCAAATCACGCTCTTCTTGAAGGGCGATCGCAGCGCTTACCTAGAGGCGACCAAGCAGGTCCGGCGCACGCTTAAGAAATGGTGCAAACATTCTGAGACCGAGATTTTTTTCGAAGATCGAGAGGCCGGAACGTCGGAACTTATCAACGAATCCTTCGAAGTCAGCGGAGTGGGCGGCGCCCATCTGACCCCGGAGCCTGGAACCGAAATCGTGATCGCTTTTTACGATGAGCCCGAATACGAGTTCTTCAATCGGGGACTCACGATCGCCTCAACCACGATCGCCGAAAATGTCTTGGACGCTGAACGTGCCCATCGTTTTCGATACATCGGTTTTAAGGTCAAATCACGCTATCTTGAGCACACGCTCTCCCGAGATACCGTGTTGAGAGATAATAATTATCAGAGAGTGATGGCTCATTTGGACAAGGCTGCCAGCGGAATCTCCTCTGGGCTCATTGTCGAACTGGCTCAGCTGGTGGCAAAACCTCACTGGACCCCCGAAGATCTGATTGGTTACGGAAAACGCCTCCGTTTTCTATCGACAGAATACTCTGGCGTTGCCTCAGACAGGAAAATCTTCCGAGGGCTTCATGGTGAAAACTACAGCGCAGGAGACCTGTTTCGAGCCTGGCAGGCCGACGGCCGCATCCTGCTTGATGAGGTGCCAACGGAGCTCTCAAAACGGCTGAGCGAGGCGAATATTCCGGTCATTTTTGGCAGCGTGGGCATGGGCGAGTCAGGCTCGTTCCCGTGGTCGGCGCTGACCGAAATCCTCTTGTCCTACGCGAGCAAACACGGGGCATCGACTCTGAAGGGGGCCGTGATCGACTTCTTCTCGTCCTATCGCCCACGGATCGCCAGAGGCCTCATGTCGCCAAGGCAGGTCTATATATCGGTCAGCCTCGACGAAGAAGTCGCGCCGGGATTACTGCCTTTCTTGGAAGACACACATCGTGTGTTGGTCCGCGGTTTAGCCAAGAAACTCGCGCCCTTCACAACCTTTACGCCGCTGGATGCCGCGGCGGTGCCGATTTTCTTGGTGCAACACGCGCAGGTCGGACACCTGAAGCTGCCGCCGCAACACGGCTCGCTTGGCCAAGCCGGCGGTATTGCCGTGAATCGCGAACATCCTCATTTTTTACTCTTGTTGCGTCTTTATGAGGTCGAAAAGCAGCTGGCTGCTTATTGCCTAGCCAAGGCCTTGCTGCTGCAGGACGACAGAGATTTGATCATGGATACAGCGCTCATGAGCGCTGCAAGGGAGTCGCTATGAGTAGCATCGACGAAGTCATTGCCCGTAGCCGGCAACCCGGTGAGTTCAAAGAGAAGCGTCGCTTCACCGTGGCTCGCCAACAGGCCATCCAGAAGATGCGGAAATTCGCCCTCGCGACGCCGTACAATTATATTTTGGAGCTGATTCAAGCCGCGAACGCCAATGGCGCCGCGTACATTGATATTCGGGTGTCGGACAGCTCGACGATTCTGTCCTATGTGGGCGGAGGTTTTTCCGCCGACGAACTTGCTCAGCTCTTCGACTTCCTCTTCACGTCAAAAGATCGCCTCGATTTGGCGGCGCTTCGTCAGCTAGCTCTCGGCGTCAATGCATTGATGCTGGCCGAACCTTCTTCTGTGATCATCGAATCAGGACGCGGCACTCTGGAATCCACAACTCGAGTTGTCATCAGCGCCGGCGGCACGTCGGTTGAGGTTGGAACGCCCGAGTTTGCCCTGGATGGTACCTATATTCGGGCCGCAGGATTGATCCGATCCAAACTCGGTAATTCTCAGCCTCAAGAGCGAAACATCATCGAAGAGTGTTGCATCACCGCCCCTGTTCCTCTGCTCTATAACGACGATGCGATCTTTGGTTACACGACCACCCGGATTCCCAAAATCTCGGGTTACAAACGAACCGTCACCTTCGACGAAGGCGATTTTTACGGGGTGATCGGTGTCGCCTCGACCGCCAACCTCGCCCATTTCAGGATCCTTACGTTCGGTGTCTGGGTTCAGTCGATCGCCCATGATTTTGGAGGACAACAAAAGATAGGCGGCGTGATCGCGTTTAATAAGCTCCGTAAAACAGCCGACCATGCCTCCATCGTCGATGACGAAGTGCTCGAGGAAATGTGGTTGAGGTTGAGGCCCTACGTCGCAAAACTGATCTTTGGTGAGACCGGCGCAGCCACGTTTGACGTCCACCGATTGGGGGATCCCGCGACCATAATGCCCTTGGACCTGCGCAAGATCGCCAAGTCTACGTCATCGATTTTGGCATTCCCGGCTCATAAAGTCTCGACGCCGGGCGCAGTCGCGCTTGCAGAAGAGTTTGGCCGAGTCCTGCGAGCACCTGTGCTGATTTTTGGCAATGAAGACCCCAGATCGCTATCCGTACTCGCCGCTCCGACCCCTGTGATGTTCCCCTCGCTCACGCGGGAGGAACTCGAGTTTTTCACTCAGCCCCTTGCGCTGCCTCCTCCACCCCCATGGCTCGTCGACGCGACTCGCTTGGATTCCGTGGATATTTCTCGGTTCAAGACCGCTTTACTTGAGTTCGCAGCTTTCCCGCCGGTGGCAACGCTTCTAGCGGCCCTCCGTGAGGGGCTTGAGATCGCAGCGACTGTCTATATTCCCTCGGTTGAACCCGTTCGGGGACAATCCGTGTGCGAAGTGCGCATTGCCGAACGGCGGGCTTGGCTCGGCGTGATCTCGATCGTCGCGGGAGTCCACATCGTGATCGACCTGCCGCATATCACCTCGAGCGTGGTTTTGGAGGCCGTGGAACCCGGCGGTGTTTCGGTGGCGGAACTTGTGGCCAACATCGTCGTAGAGACCAGACTGCGTGAGATCAACCGGCTCATGGATTCGGTGCTTTCTCGGATTCCGGCAGATTCGCAGTCGACCAACGCAACGTCCATGATGTTGCGCCGCGCTTCGAGCAGCGTGATGTTGGCCCTGCGAAACGGCGCCAACGGCGTCACCAACGACTGGGTGCCCACACCCGACGCTCCCTCCGCGATGATGACGCTGCCGATCCTGCGCTCCCTTGGTTCTAGCGCTCTCCAGGGACAATCTCGAGTCACGTTGGGACAGCTCTCCGAACTCATGGATCGCTCCGGTGGACTGATCTACGCCACCATTCGCGGACAGCCTGCCGAACTTGACGGCATTGATCCCTCCGCCGTGATCGAAGTCGACGAATTGGAAGAGACCCTCATGATCCGCATGGTTGGTGAAGCTTCGTTCGTTCGCCTTGACCATCGCGACGTGTTGGCCGAAGCCGCTGGTTTTCAAATTCGCGATTTTGCGCTGGGACTTCGCACCTATCCCGATCGCCCGCTCTTGGTAGAAGGGCAGGGTCAGTGGTCGGACGAGGTGGAATCCGAACTTATCATCCAACTCAGCTGGCTCGCTTTTCGTAGCCGACGTGAAACTCAGGTCTCCGAGGACTACCGGCGTCATGCCCGGCGTCATTTGGCCTATTATGCCGTCCACGTCTCGCCTGAAAAAGACGTTCATAAGATCCGAAAACGCCCCCTCTTCAAGACCATCGATGATCAGCTCGCCTCGATGGACGATCTGGTCGCATTTGCCGCAGCGGCGCCGTCAAAACGAATTTTCATGGCCGACGGCTGGGCGGCCGACGCCGCGTCACTCAAGTCGATCACCACGCACCGGCCTTGGACCCCTGGCGGTGACCTGATCTTGGCGCCAAATCCATTTTTGGCTCGTTTGCTTGATCGGGTGGATTTGATTCGCACGGCTTCAGAACCCGATTCGTTTGACACCTCAGCCTCCGCGATGCCCCAATACCTACGCACGCTGGATGTCTCAGGACTCGGCCTGCGCGGCACGATCGGCATCCCGTTGGTCAAACAAGAACGTCCCCACGTCTCGTTTTTTGATCTGCTTCGTAAAGAGGTCTTCAACTTCGATGCGATCGCCGCCCATTACGGTATCTGTGGCGAGCTCTTTTGGGATGGAGACGTCAAACAAGATCTTCGACAGATTGAACGACTCTGCCTCGACCGTGCCCAGGCGCTGATTCATGAGCTGCACGCCTCGGTTGCCCGGGGCGACACCGATCACCGACAACGAGCGATTGAAGTCCTTTTGGACTACGCCTCAAGCCATATCGACGTGACCGAAGGAATCCTGCGCAGCGGAGACACGGCCTCGGAAATGATCCTGCAATTGCCACTCTTCGAATCGGCGCACGGAATCCCAATCCATGCGCGGCACCTGATCACGCGCCACCTTTATGATGCGAACCTTGGACAGCCCGATCACTGGCGTGAAACGATCTCCAACTTGGCGGGGATCGAGGGCCAATGGTTGGAACGCATGTGCGACGGGCGACTTATCAAAGCGAATCCGCGGCCCGAAATCTTGCCAAAGGCGCAGAAAAACAACGAATCACTCGTCGAGTGGGTACGCAACGGAATCCAGAAACTTCGTCCCGACGTCTTCCAAACTCCGGCATTCGAAGGCGTTGAGGCGGGCGACGGCGCGGCCCTTGTCTGGTTTCGCGGCGATCTGCGTACGGTCTGCGTGAATGTGGACCATCCGATTTTTTTTGCCGCACTCGGAAACGAACCAAATCGTAATGGCCACTGGCTCATGTTGGCTATCTACGCGTTTATGAATGACTTCAGACACGAGATCACCAATGCCCACGAGTTGGCGTTTCAAGCGACGCTCGCCCGCGAGATCATTGAATCATCGAAACGTGCCTGAAAGCAGTTGACACCAAAGAAACCCTCTCTTATAAACCGGCCCTCGCTCAGACGAGCTGCGCAGATAGCTCAGTAGGTAGAGCACGGCCCTGAAAAGGCCGGTGTCCGCGGTTCGAGCCCGCGTCTGCGCATCAGGATAAAAGCCCCGTGAAACCACGGGGCTTTTGTCGTTCTTGCCTCACCCACCCAATTCAAAAAAGTCACTCTCCCACACACCCTCACATACTTGCATTGGGGTAGGTCTTCGAGTACAACCTTCGGCCTGTGTAGTGGCTGTCTCTGCGCGTTTCTTGGCGCAGCGGACAAAATTGTTTCACTGCTCTAACCGAGTCCAGGGAATTTCACGATGACCTTTGGAAAGAAATTTGGCTCTCTCAAGCAGCGTCGCGCACTTGCGCTGACCGGCATGATCGGCCTTTTCTCAACAGCCGCTCTCGGCTGCGATACTGTCGCCCTCATCAGCTTTCAAGCTCGCGAATTCAATACGATTGAAGCGTTGGGCGTGACGCCCTTAGCCGGATCCTGCGATGGATCTGACGGCGCAGCGATGCTTCGATTCGTTATGATCGCCGATGATAATTCGCCGATTCGTCCGAACGAAGTGCTTGCTGGCGAGAACATCGACGTCACCCGCGATGACTTGACGCTGACCAACGGAAAACTCTTTGAGTTGCCCGATATCCAGTGCTCGGCTGAATCGTGCGTGTTCGAAGAATTCACCTGTAAACCAGCGGATGAAAGCTATCCAGCCTCTAGGAATAGATGCCTTCGTGAAGCTTCTGTCGACATCGACGGCGCCGTCCAATTCGAATCCGACGTGACCTCGACTCAGACCTTCGCAGTTCTGATCGAAAACTCGGGCTCGCTCGACGGTTGGTTGCCCAGCGATATCGGCGGCAAATACCCAGATCTCGATGCAGACGGTTTTGCAGACCCGACCGCAACCACCGACGTGAACCTTAAAACTTCTCGTGCCACCGACCGAACAGGTAACCGAAAGGTTGCTGTAGGTGCGGCGGCGCAGAAATGGAGCACGATCGCGAAGCTTGCCGCCGGTGAAGATCGCAAGACGACCTTTGGCGCATGGCAGTTCAGCGGCACCTCGACCGCTGGCGTTCAGTCGCTCGTGGCTCGCGTCACGCCGAACCAGCAAGTCTGGACCGAACAGGCCCTTGCGGCGGAAAACTCGATCGCAGAGCTGACCGATCCTGTCCAAGACCGAGCAAACGTCTATCAAGCGATGGCCGAAGTGCTCGAAAACGACCTCGCCGCAGCCGAAATCGCTGCCAACGACAAGACGCTCGTCGTGTTTGTCGACGGTCCCGATGATCTGCGTTTGAACGCGTACGACCTCGAACGCGTCATCACTGCTGCCAAGGCCGCAGGCGTTCGCATCTTTATCGTGCAACTCGACCAGGCTGTCGCAACCACAGATATCAGCGGCGTTCCGCTCTTCCGTGACGATCCTCGTTACATCGAAGATCAGGACAACTGCGCGAGTGATGCCGATTGCCGAAACTACGAAGAATGTCGTCAACCGATCAACTATTCGTCGACTCCAGGTGGTGCTGTAGAAAGTCCCGCCGTTGGCACGTACTGCCTGCCAGCCCGAGACGATAATGGACGCATCGGACCGATTCAGGACTACCAACGACTCGCGTGCGAGACCGAGGGCGCCTATATCTACGTGCCTTCGTCGAACGGATTGCGAAATCGAATGCAATGGCTCCCATTCACCATGGATGGCCTTTGGAAAGTCGAGACCGTCATTGATGCTCTCGAAAATGGTCAGGTCGCCGGCAAAGAACCCTACAAAGTTCAGTCGGACTTCAGCGTCACTCTTGGTGGCAGAAGCAAGACCTTCTCGTTCTCTCAGTCTGGTGATCCGCTCGCGGGCCCTCAGGATGAAGATCAGGATACTCGCACCGTTATCTTCTCTAAGTGATGACACGGGTCCTCCCCGTCGAAATGGATTTTCACATGTCGAATAAACTACGGATTGCCATTTGTGTGGCGGGAGCCCTGCTGGCCACCGACGCGCTCGCGCAGACCGCTATTACGCCAGCGAAAGACGCACCGGTGGCCGCAGAGGCCGCCGTCGAGGTCGCCGCTGAGGAAACCGAGACTGTGGTCGAAGAGGCTGTGGTCGAAGAGGCCGAAACAGCCATCGCACCCGAAGAGATCGTCGAGGAAGAGGTCGCTGTTGAGGCACCCTCCGAGAAAATGTCTGCGGACGACCCCTTGTATTGGGCCAAGCTGCGTGACGTCTACACCGTCCAGAAGCGCGTCTTCCAGAAACAGGGGCGCTTCGCTGCCACCGTTTATGGCGGACTCATCCCAAACAACGCCTTCGAGAAGTACATCCCGTTTGGCGTGCGGTTGAACTACTTCGTTCTCGAGAATATCGGCCTCGAATTGGCGACATCGTACGCACTCAAAGTGCCAACGGGCCTTGAGGACCAAATCAAAGAGGCGGCGCCAGGTCTGGGCGGTCAGCAGGTTCTTGTGGGTGATACCCAACTCTCACACACCAACTTTGGTGTCGTGTGGAGCCCGTTCTACGGCAAAACTGCTTTCTATCAGTCTGCGCTCAACTACTTCGATGTGTATCTGTTTGCGGGCGTCGGGCTTGTGATCACCGAAACACAGCCGGACTTTAACGCTGACCCCGAGAAAGAATTTAAGCCCGAGGGCGCCCTTGGTGCCGGTATGGCTTATTACCTGGGCGAGCACGCTGCATTGCGGCTCGATTTCCGTCAGTTTGTGTTTGCGAAAGTCGATCCGCCGGGTGGTGTTGCTACACCTTCTGAAGTCTCGGCTGGATTTGGATGGTTTTTCTGAGGATGGCAATGAATACGACTAACACATGCTTTCTTGCATTCTGCGCCACGGTACTTGCGGTCTCTGTCTCTTCGACGGCCCAGGCAGCTGACGGTCCTCTGCAAGATGAACTCGACAACTACTGGTCGGTCGACCGCGACCTTCCAGTGCTCGAAGACAAGCTTTACGGAAAAGCCGGCCGATTTGGCGTGGGTCTTTTTGTAGGCATGCTCTCAAGCGAACCCTTCTACTGGTACATTCCGGTCGGCGGGCGCGTCAGCTATTTCTTCACCGACCAACTCGGCGTGGAAGTAGGCGGATCCTTCATGGATGCCCCAGACGTTCTGGCCAACAAAACCGACATGTACAACTTCCTGGCGAGTGACCAGGGACCGGGTGGCTTCGAGGCCTCAACCGATCTCGACGACCGATTCCTCTGGCGCGCGGATGCGACCTTCGTCTGGAATCCGCTCTACGGAAAGCTGTCATTCCTCAACAACAAGTTGGGGCATTTTGACTTCAATCTTGCGGTGGGTGCCGGTGTCGTTTCAGTTGAACGACCTTCACTTGATCGGTCTGTAGCGACGACCGAAATTGCCCCCGAGTTGGTTCTTGGAACGGGAGTTCACTTCCTTTTCAACAGCCACTGGTCAGTCCGCGCAGACGGACGTTTTTATGTGTATCAAGGTGCAGAATCATCCTCGAATGAGGGAGATTTTCTCAAGCAGGTAGCGCTTCCCACCGAGTTCTTGCTCGGTGTGTCCTACATGTTCTGAGGAATAAAGCTCACCTAGGGTCCCATTTCAAGATGTTGGCCGTGTACGCACGGCCGCGCAGGAAAAAGAACGCATGATTTCGACGAAACTATATACGTCCCGTTCTCACCGACGCCTCGCAAAGGTCGCAGGTGCCGTACTTGCAGCTTCGCTTTTGATCGCTTCACCAGGTGCCATGGCACTTGATAAGAACCAGATCATTCAGATGTCCAAGCTCGGCTTGGATGACAAAGCGTTGGTTGGAGCTATCGATGGATCTGGCGATGAGCTTCAGCTCACGCCCGAAGACCTCGGGGAGTTACGACTTCAAGGCGTCTCCGATAAGGTCATCGAGCACCTCAAGAAGTCCGGTCGTGTTTCGGATACGGTCAAAACCACGAAAGTGCCCAAGACCACTCCTAAAGATGTCGCACCAGCATTGGGTGACGGTGTTGCACCAGCACCCGCTCCAGCCGATGGCGAGACCGAAGAAGAGAAAGCCGAACGCGAGCGAATCGCAAAAGAACGCGACGCCGAAATCGTCCGAAAGGCCGAAGAACTCAATAAAGAGAAAGCCGCCGCTGCGCAGCGTGACTCGAAGATTGAGCAGGTGGGACGTCGACTTGTCGAAGCCGAAGACCTGCTCGACTCGAACGAAAACATGGATGGCGCGCGCATCTATCTCGAGTTCCTTTCATTGAACCCCGAGGAAGGCAGCGAGAATTGGTACGAGGCAAAATTTGGCCTCGCTCGCGCACTCTATCAGCAAGGAATTCTTTCGGGAGCTTCGACGCCCTTGCTCGAGGTTCTGCTCGCAGGTGCCGACAAGAAGCACTTCGGTGCTGCGTTCAAGATGCTCGAAGATTTGACGCGTAAGATCGGCTACCGACCCCCAATTCTTGAGGAGCTCACACAGCTCTATATTGGGGACACCTCAGCCGAGTTTCAGGCGAACTTCAACTACTACATGGGCAAGTTCTTCTTTGACTACAATCGCTCAGATCTTGCGATTGAGTTCCTGACGAAAGTCCCCAAAGGCTCGCCCGATTATCCGGAAGCCTTGTACGTCATGGGCATCGCTCGTCTCGACCCTTCGGTCAACGACACAGCTGGCGCGCTCTACAACTTCCAGAACGCCATTATCGCCGGTGAATCCGAGCCAGGTGGTAATCAGGAAATCCTTCAACTCGGGTACCTCGCGCTCGCGCGAACTTGGTACGAAGTGGGCCTCTACGACGTCGCGCTCTTTTATTACCAGAAGATCCCGAACGCTTCGTCGCGTAACGCTGAAGCGACCTTCGAGACGTCATGGACCTATTTTCTTAAGAACGACTACAAACGTGCTTTGGGAATCTTCCACACCTTGCATAGCCCGTACTACTCACAATGGTATTACCCTGACCTCTACATCCTTGAGGCCACGGTTTACGTAAACTTGTGTAAGTTCCCACAGGCTAAGATTGCATTGGCTGAGTTTCAGAAGCGCTTCTTGGACAAACAACCGCGCCTGAACGAGTACCTCACGACCACCACTGAGCCAAAAGCTTATTGGGAAGCCATGATGGGGATCAAGACGCTTAAGGCCGACAGCCCGCTTCCTCGCATGTTTGCTGAAGCTGTGCTCGATGACACCGAGTTCTACAACACCTACACGGTGGTGCAGAATCTCCAGAATGAAAAAGCCGCCCTACAGGCCAACGTTTCAAGCCTGGGTGAGTTCGGTCAGAGCGTGCTCGACCGCGTGGACGAACAACTGAACACCAAGATCGAAGAGGGCGGCATTCTGGTTCAACAGAAGCTGTCCGAACTCGACAAAGAGCTGACCGACTGGGACCTCAAGGCTACCCAGATTTCCTTCGATATTGAATCCGAAGACAAACGTCAGCTTGAAGCACAACTCCTGAACAAGGCCCCGGTGGTCGCCAAGGCCGACACGGGAACGACGTTCCTCATTGTCGCCGACGATTGGCAGGCATGGGACTTCGAGGGTGAATACTGGATCGACGAGGTGCCCAATTACAGGAGCAGCCTCCGCACGGAGTGTATTGAACAATGAGAAGAACAGCGAAACTCGCCATTCTTGTCGCGGGCGTCAGCCTCGCCGGCACTTCATGGTCGCCTGCCTACGCGCAGGACGTATCCAAGATTAAGGTCAAAAAATCGGTCGACAAAAAGGCCGAAGATGAAGCCCTTAAGCGCGCGGCCGAGCGGTCCAAGCGCCTCAATAAGGACAAACGCGATGCCGACGCTGCGGATGCAGCCGTGGGCCCTGCGATTGACCAAAAAGCCTTCGAAGATCAGGAAAACACACTTACTCCTGAGCAAATCGACACGCTGAAGCGCAAGCTTGAGTCCAAGAATCGCGCGATGATTAAGAAGCTTACGAGCATCATCGAACGCGACCCTTACAGCGAACAAAAGCCTGAAATGATGTTCCAAAAAGCCGAGCTGCTTTGGGAACTTCGTAACTGGGAATACTTGCGTGAACGCGCCAAGTACAACCAGTGCCTGGAAGCCGCTGGCAAAGGTACCGTCGACGACAAAAGCTGCACAGAACCTGCGCCCGATTACGTCGAAGCTCAGGTCATCTACAAAGAAATTCTACAGCAGTACCCGGCCTACGAACGACTCGACGAGGTGATCTATCGCCTCGGCCGTGGTCTGATCGACGCCAAAAAAGGCGCCGAGGCCGTGTCGTACCTGCAGCGTCTCGTTCAGAACTATCCAAACTCGAAATACCTGCCAGACGCCCATCTTGCGCTCGGTGAGTTCTTCTTCGAGAAGGAAATGCTCGGAGCTGCACAAGACAGCTACGGCTCAGTTCTGAAGTACAAAGATCCTCGCCTGAACGACTACGCCATGTACAAACTTGGTTGGGTTCTGTTCAACCTCAGCGAGTACCGAGAAAGCGTCAATACGTTCAAGGCCGTGGTCGAAAGCTCCGAGAAACGCGTTGGTTTCCAAAACCAGGCGATCAACGACCTTGTGATCGTGTTTGCGGAAATCGACGGCGGCTGGAAAGAAGCCCGCGATTACCTCAAAGCCAAAAAAGGCGACGACTTCATGTACAACAAGCTCGGCCAGATGGCGGGTTTGTACGAAGCTCAGGGTAAAGACGAAAACGCCGTTGAAATCTACGAGTGGTTTGTTCAGGTCAAGCCTGACGACTCCAAGGTTCCACAGTGGGCTGAGTCGATCATTATCGCGAAGAAAAAGGACGTGAACGACGTCGAGGGTCTCGAGAAGCAGATGAATCGCTTCGTGGCCTATTTCGCCGAAAACGGTACCTGGTGGTCGAAGAACAAGTCCGACGCGCCTGCGATCAACAACGCCAACCTTCTGGTCGATGCGTCGCTTGCCTACCTGTCGAACTTCTTCCATCGCCGCGCACAAGAGAAAGGCGCAAAGTCTGACTACCAGAAGGCAGCAGACTATTACGTGATGTACATCAAGAAGTTCCCGAGCACGTCCGCCGCGTTCGACATGAACTTCTTCTTGGCTGAAATCCTTCTCTTGAACCTCGAGCAGCCTGAGCAGGCCGCCGTTCAGTACCAAAAGGTGGTCGACCTTTATAAGGCCGACAAGATCCCAGAGGGCGTCAAGAAAGAAGATGCCATCGCGATTGCCAAGGACTCCGCTTACGCGATTGTGTCCGCCTATAATGAACTCGTGAAGACCAACCATCCTGACTCGATTCTTGTCGAGATGGCGAAATACGACGAGAGCAAGCGGGCTAAGCAAGCGACGAACCAACGTGCAGAGTCCGTTGATGCACCGCCGATCCCCACGACTCCCCTTCTGAAATATGAAGAGAAATTCGTTGAGGCCAGCGACCAGTACGCCGAAATGTTCCCCAAAGAAGAGGTCACCCCGACCGTCGACTTCGTGGCGGCTGAGGTCTACAAGAGCCGTGGACAGTACGATAAGTGCATTCCACGCTACGAAAGCATCATCACGAATGCTCCCAAGCACCGTTACGCCAGCTTTGCCGGTAACAGCCTCCTTGAGGCCAACTACCGACTCAAGAAGTGGGACGAAGTCGAGAAATGGGCACGTCACTTGTACGACAACAAGATTTTCGACGTTACACCCAAAGAAAAGCTGCAGTCGGCTATCGCTTACGCAATCAATCAGCGCGCCATCGACCTCAAGGGCAACAAAGAGTTCGATCGTGCTGCCAAAGAATTGCTTCGTCTTGCCGATGAGTTCCCAGAATCCGAATTGGCTCCTGGTGCGCTATTCAATGCCGCTGCCATCTTTGAAGCTGGTAATCAGACGAAGGACGCGCTTGCGACCTACACACGTGTCGTTGAGAAATATCCTAAGAACTTGAATGCCCCTCAGGCTATTTTCGTCATGGGTGCCATCTACGAATCACGCGCTGACTTTGCCAACGCTGCTGAATACTTCGCCCGGATGGGAACCAACTCCAAGTACATCAACGAGAAGGGCGACGAGGTCGAATACAAAGACCACGCACAGGCACCTGACGCGGTGTACAACTCGGGCGTTTTGCTTGAGGCCATGGAGAAATGGGACGACTCAATCGTCGCCTACGAAAAATACATGAAGGCGTATCCAGATCGTGAAAATATCCACGATGTTTCACTGCACCTGGCCTACCTGGAGCGTGAGAAAAAGGACTGGAAGAAGGCCCGAACACGTTTCGAAGACTTCGTGAAGCGCAAGGACGTCAAGGATGTCGAGAAGGTCGAAATCTACGACCAGCTCGGTTTGCTTGCCGCCGAGCTCAAAGACAAGAACTGGGAAAAGGTTCAAGACGACTACTTCACCAAATCTGTCGAAACATGGAAGAAGCTCGAAGACGCAGACAAAAAGAAAACCAGCTACTACGCGGCAGAAGGTCGTTTCCTTCAGGCTGAGCGTATCTACGCTGACTTTGCGAAGACCAAGCTTGGCTTCCCGATGAGTGCCCTGCAGAAGAGCCTGATGAAAAAGGGTGAACTTGAGCAGGCTGCTGAAGCCATCTACACGGAAGTCATTCAGATGGAGAGCCCTCGTTGGGTTGCTGCCAGTGCCTACCGTGTCGGTCAGATGTACAAGAATTTCTCGGATGAATTGTACAACCTGCCGATGCCTGAAGGCCTGACCCCTGATCAGGAAGATGAGTACCGCGGTGCGCTCGATGACAACGCGTTCCCTCTCCAGGAGAAAGCGCTCACGGCCTATCGCTCGGCTCTTCGATTGGCTCTGCAATACCAAGCCTATAATGAGTGGAGCGCCAAGTCCGCTGAGGCGATCTCCAAATTGGAGCGCGAGGCGTATCCAATCACGGGTCAGGACGGTGTCGAAGTTGAGCATCAAAAACTCAAGTTCTTCCTGCCCGCACCTGTGACAGACATCAATGTGGTCAAGGAACGCGTCAAAGCTCGCAAAGCTGTTAAGGATGCAGCCAAGGCTGCAGCCGCTCCAGCACCCGCAACGACGCCGAAGGTGACCAAATGAGCATCATGAAGAACACATTTTTCAAAACAAGCCTGCTCGTGGTCGCATTGGGTTGCGCCGCCTGTTCATCCGCTCCTGAGAAGAAAGACAAAGTCGTTTCTCAACAGACGGCCGACGAAATGGGCATCAAGGCCGAGGCTCTCGACAATTTTCAATTGGCTGTCGCCGAGTTTTCGAAAGAAAAACCCGACAACGCCAAGGCGCTGACCGCTTTGCAGAAAGCCGTCGAGCTTGAACCAGAGTTTGCCGAGGCTCAGTATAATCTTGGCATTCTCCTGATGCGGCTCGATCAGCCTGAAGAGGCCGAGGGCGCACTGGTGAAGGCCAAGGAAATCGACCCCGATGTTCTTGAGTACACCGTCGCTTTGGCGCGTTCGTACGCGGTCCAAGGCAAGACGGACCTCGCTGAACCACTCTTCCTCGAAGTTGTGGCACGTGAACCCGAGAATCTGGCCGCCAAGAATAACCTGGCATCGCTGGCCCTCACGGCTGGAAAGACCGACAAGGCTCTTGAGTTTTTGCAGGACATCCTTCGAACCGATGACGAGAACGTCGCCGCCCTGACGACGCTTGGGCTTGTTTATGACAAGCAGAACAACCTCTCGTTGGCCAAGTACATGTTTACGAAGGCCTCGAAGATCGACCCGAAAGACCCAGATGCCCATAATAATCTTGGGCTGCTCTACATGCGCGAGTCGAACGTTCCAGCCGCTGTTAAGGCATTCCAGAAGGCGATCGACGTCGACCAGAACTATCTGGAAGCGCGTTTGAACCTGGGCTCGATTCTGCTGCAATACCTCGATTATGAGCGTGCAAACCTTCAGTTCACTGAAGCCGTTCGCATCTCACCAAATCATTGCGTCGCTCGACTCGGAAATGCTGCGAGCGCTTTCGCAAGCAATGACTACCAGCGTTCGGCTGACAACTATTCGTTCTACACGACGAATTGTGATCAGAAGCACGTTTCGAGTTATGAGCGCCTTGCGAAACTCTACGAGAGTCATCTCAAGGATAACGCCAAGGCCATCGGGTACTACGAGAAGCTTCTGACGTTCACCACGGACGCTGAAAAGATCACCGAGTACAACGCGATGATCAACTTCCTGAAGAGTCAGTCCAAGGCGGCGGAACCTAAGAAACCACAGGCAGAAGAGCCAGCGGCGGAAAAGGAATAGTGAAATCTGGTCCTTTTTCGACCCCGCTCGTTAAGATCATTGCGGGCGTTGATTGACGCTCTAAAACGCGCTCTGGTACGATGCCCGTGCTTTACGGCAATTGAAGAACACCGATGACGTTATTGCGCGGCTCTCATAAGGTGAGATGTTCGCGATCGCGTGGTCGTTTGGTCAGGAGTTAGGATGTTGAAACGTACACTTGGAACTTTCACAGTAATGGCACTTTTGTTGTCGGCGGGTTCTGCCTTTGCGCAGGACGCGACAAAAACAAAGTTCTACAATTTCGACGATATGTTGATCGATGGGCAGCTTAAGACCCCAGATCTTCAGCGCGCTGATGCACGTGACAAAGCGAAGTTTGCACGGCTCCTGAAACTCAAAAAGAGTTTCATGCCTAAGGTTCGGGAAACAGCCGAAGCCAAGTCTCTTCAGTAAGCTGAGGGATAACCCTCTTGAACGATATCCGGTGGTCATCCACCACGGAAGGAGTACTCCGAGATGAAAATCGTCTGCGGGTCATGTGGCGCCAAGTATTCAATTGCCGACGAAAAGGTCCAGGGCAAGGTCTTTAAAATTCGTTGCAAAAAGTGCAGCAATGTCATCGTTGTCAAAGGCAACGAAGATGGTGATGAGACCATGTCATCAACGGTCGGCAATTCTGTTGCCTCCGAGTGGTACGTGGTCGTGGACGGTGAGCAAGTCGGGCCAGTGGCCATCTCTGAGATCGACGCCTATTTCATGGCCGGTCGAATCAACTCCGACACTTTCGCTTGGAAAGATGGACTCACCGATTGGGTGGCTCTTTCAAAACTCGACGAATTTGCTCATCTTTCGGAACTCGGCGGCGCCGGTCCTGAAGAGGCTACTCAGATTTCCGACGATTTCTCGCTTTACCAGAAACAGGTCAATGCAGAAGCCGATGAAACCAGTGTCATGAGCACCTCGTCAGACTTTGGCAGCGCGAGTGGTGGCGGCGCTTTTTCGGCGTTCGAATCATCGGTCGCGGAAGAAGACCCGAACAGTTTTTCTGCGGGTTTCTCTGATTTTGGGTCCAGCGAAGTTCAAGATGATTTCGGTTACGCGAAAGCGGGCGGGACTTCAGACGACTCTGCGTTTGAATCGGGCGGTTTGTTTTCAAGCTTTGATGAGCCCGCTGGGGGTCCACAGCTCCAGTCTGGAAACGTGGGCGGCATGTTTGCCTCGTTTGACAGCGAACCCAACAACGACGACTTCCTGGGACTTTCGACAGCTGAACCTGCGGCGCCTTCGCGCACCAAGTCCAGCGTGGGTGGTTCCGCCGCGATGGCAAATGCCAGCGTCGGCAGTGAACTGGTCGGTAAACGAAACGAAAACTCGGTGCTCTTCAGCCTCTCGAGCTTGGATCAAGTTCAGGCAGTTGGCGGTGGTGCTGCTGGCAATGCCGGCGCCGATGTCCCCGTTACCGATGGCTCGGGATTGATCGACATTCGGGCGCTTGCTTCGGCCCATAAGTCTATGATGAGTCCGGGCGGCGGAAACGACGGTGGCGGCGTGGATCCGTTCACGACGGGAACGATGGCGATGCCTGCGTTGATGCCAATGGGAAGCCACCGCTCCAACAAACCGCTGATTATCGGCGGCGTTGTGGGCGGCATCTTGCTCTTCGGAATCGTTGGCGCTTTGGCCTACATCGTTCTGTCGAAGAAGGACGACGTGGCCCCTGTTGAGCCCGAAATTAGATACCTTCCGGCACCGGTTGCAGAGACGACGGAAGCGGAAAAGGCGGCAGCCAAGGAAGCTGCGGACGCCGAAAAGAACGCTTTGGCTGGCAACGAACCGACCGAGGTCGCTGTTAAAGACACGCCGGAAGCCAAAGATCCAAAAGACACCAAGAGCGGCAGCAGCAGAAAGACTCCGGACAAAAAGAATGAACCAGCAGTGGCGGCTCCTAAGGAAGAAGACAAGCCTGCGCCTAAGAAGGAAGAGCCCAAAGGTGATGGCATCGACCGCCTGCTGAACTCGATCGACGAAGGGACAGCGAAAAAAGAATCCAAGAAGACGACTTCGAAGCCTAAAGAGGAGTCGTCATCGTCTTCCGGTGGAAAGGATAAACTCGATAAGTCCGATGTTCTCAACACCATCAAGGCTTATTCCGGCCGTATCAACACTTGCTACAAGTCGGCGAACGCCAACAACTTGAGCGGCACGATGAAGGTCAAATTCTTCATCAAGCCCAACGGTAGCGTGACCAACACCGAGATTGTCTCGGGCAACTTTGCCGGAACCGACGTCGGTCGTTGTGTGCAGAAGGCCGTTGGCGGAATGAAATTCCCGTCGACCTCGGCCAAAGACAACGTGCCAGTAACCTATCCATTCAAGTTGGAATGAGCCAAGTCTTGGTTCGGATCTAAAAAAGCCCGCTTTCGCGGGCTTTTAGTTTTCTTGGACTTCGTTGGCTAAAAGCGCGGCGACCTTGGCTTCGTCCAATTGCACGGCGATATTGGCCGCACCGGCCACGGATACTGACCCTGGAGCAGCGCCCTTGGGTTTGCGCACGTGTTTGTTATGGGTCCACATCACATCGATCACCGAGTCGTTCTTGGACTTCGAAAACCACGCCGCCAGCATGGCTGCCTCAAGCAGATCTTGGCCGTCCACCGAATCATTCTTGCCCTGTCTGATGACGACGTGTGACCCGGATACATCGCGCGCGTGAAGCCAGATATCGCGACCACGTGCATGACGCAGCGTGAGCGCGTCGTTGTCCTTGGCGTTCCTTCCCACCAGAATCGTGGTTCCTCGGGAACTCTTGAACTCTCGGTAGGGAATGCGTGGGGCCGGCTGTCCTGCGACTTTGGCCTGAGGCCTTGGGCTGAGGCGAAGTTTACGCAATTCGGCTCGTAGCGACTCAAGATCCCGCGTCCCTGCCTTATAAGCTTCTTCAAGTCGAACCAGCAGCTCCAATTCCTCCATCGTCGCCAAGAGACGAGCCTCAACCTTGGACTTGGCGTTCTTCATGCGACGGTATTCATGGAAGGCGCGGTCGATATTTGCCTGAAGGCTTCTGGCGGGATCGAGCTCGACTTCGACCTCTGGCATCCCCTCGGTCCAGTAGTCGGTTACAGTCACGCTCGCAGCGCCGGGCGGCACTCTGCCGTGCATCGTGTTCAGCAGCTCGCCCTGACGTTTCAGGCCTTCTGAGTCGTCAATGCGCGCAAGGTCTTTCGATATGGCCTTCTCGCGCCGCAGAAGTTTCTTTCGCGCGTTTTTCAGAAGGGCGTTGAGCTCCTTGGCTTCATCGTCCTTGGATTCCTGAGCCTTACCCCGGGCGACCAAGTCAGCGATATGGCCTGACCGTTCCCCAGCTGGAACCGTATCAAGGACGCCTTTTCCGTTGGCCCAGTCGCCTTCCGGGACACTCCACTCGTGGTGGATCCGGACTCGTTCATTGGTGCGATGAGAGCCCAGCACCTTATCGTTCAACACCAGCGTAAGATTGGACCATCGCAGCGAGGTTTCCAGGTAGAGGTGAAGCGTTTCACCGTCGCGCTCAAAGCTCAGGTCCACGATGCGGTCGTTTTCAAAAACAGTGGCGCCAGCAAAAAACGACGGCAGAAGCCATTTGCGCATCAACATCGTCAGCGCGTCAGCGGGCAGGGCGTCTTTGGCTTTGCGTTCAATCAGATGGATTCGTGCCCAATTGAGGTCACAACTCACCACAAAATAATGGGTCTCGCCGGGGCCGCGCGTTTGGAAGACCCACGTACCAGGCGCGACAACCCAGATGGATTGGACGGCTCCGCGAGCCGTCGTCGTTTCGTTGGCGAGGCCGATAAGGTCTTGATGACTAAGAATCACTTCATTTCTCAATTGGCCAATTTTGATTTCGAGGCCACACAGTGTAGAACTTTCAGACTCTAGGAGTCGTTCAAGCCGTTCAAGGAAGGACGGAGGAAAACATGAAAAAACTATTGATGATATCGGTCGTGGCTTTGATTTGTGCCTGTTCGGGCGCCGAAGCCAAGAAAGAAGAGAATATCAAGAACGCGGATTGGCATTATCAGATGGGAGCCGGCTATTTTGGCTCTCAAGAAATGCCGCTGGCAATTCGTGAACTGACAACCTCCCTTGAGATGAATCCTGAACACGCGGAGGCTCACCACCTTCTGGGGTTTATCTATATGGGGCGCCGCGACTACCAGAAGGCCCTCTTACATTTCGACGCAGCCGTCCGTATCAAACCCGATTTCACGATCGCGCGAAATAATCGTGGCTCCGTCTACCTGTTTATGGAGCGTTGGAAAGACGCGGAAGCGGATTTCGAGGCGCTGCTCGATACCCCCCTTTATCCGACACCAGAACTTGCCCACAACAATATCGGCTGGGCCTATTATAACCTCAAAGACTACTCGCGCTCGCTTGAGCACTTCAAGATGGCGACCTTTCTGAAACCTCAACTCTGCATTGCTCACAACAACACCGGGTTGGCTTACCTTGCATTGGGGTCACGGATGGAGGCAGCGGAAAGCTTTCAACGCGCCATCGAGAAATGCCCTGATAACTACGCCGAGCCTCATATGCATTTAGGCAAGATGATGGTCGAGGATAACCATCCCAAAGCAAGGGCCGAGTTCGAGCGATGTTATGAACTTGAGCCAGAAACGAATCTTGGCCGGCGATGCCGCCAATACCTGCAGATTCGCTAGGTATTCAACTACCGACGGCCTTCTAGATTCTTAATGATCGCCTGCGCGACCTCGCGGGCGTATTCTTCCTCGTCGTTATCCGACAAGACCCTCGCGAACCACTCCTTCTGCCCCTTTGCATCAGCATTAGCCACGATCTTCAGGTACTTCACACGAAGACTGTCCGAGTACGTGACGTAATGCTGTTTTTCGTCTCGCTCCTCCCAGATCAGCGGATCACACCGCAGGTTATGGGGCGAGTTCGAGAATTGCAGGCGCGCCCACACGACGTCTTCTTTTGTCGCGACCATCTTCAGCGCATCGAGCACCGAACACTTTTCATTGAGTTCAAGCTCCTGATCGAGCTTTGCCCGCAAAATATCGTGGGAAGAATCGTCCTCGATTTCCCGAGCAACCCAATACGCCAACACCCGCGTATGAAGATCGTCTGAAGAGAACTTGGCGTGGACCAGTGGCAAGGTCAGCGGGGAGGCCAACAGGGCCAGACCGCGGAACGCGCCTTCGCGCGCCTCGGGGGCTTTGGATTCGACGAGCTTCTGGAGCACTTCGATGGTCTTGGGCGAAGAGCCTAATTTGCCCAGAGCCACCGCGGCTTCACCTTGAACAGCGGCCGAGGGGCTGGTCGTCGCCTCCTTGATCAGCGCGCCTTCGGAAGCCTGAAGCTTTAGCAGGCCTGCGCAAAAGATGGCTTCGCCTTGAACCGCGACGTCCGGGTCGTCGATATGACGCAGCACAAGCGCCTGAATGCCTGGCCTCTCCCAAAGCTGAAAACTCATCGGATCACGCAGGTGAACCAGTGCAGCCAGTCGTTCTGCGGGGTCTTCGGCTCTGAGGCGAACCTCAAAAAAGCCTTCGTGGTGGTACTTTTCGAAGAATCCACCGGTGCTCAACTCAAGCCCCACAACGTTTGCAACGATCGCAATGACGGTGATGATCAGGAATTCCGCACCGTGGTTTTTCACCGAAACTCGTTCGCCTTGGACGCCAAGAATGACCTGTTCTCGCCACGGACCTGGAAACGTCAGATCGCCCACCAAGATCGCCTGCAACGCGGCCGTAACGAGGACCACCATCATATTGGCCGTAATCGCGAGCAGGTTCAGGACGACCGACGTGCTCACATTCAGCGCATACCACGCG
This sequence comes from uncultured Bradymonadales bacterium, assembly GCA_964394615.1. Lineage (GTDB taxonomy): Bacteria > Myxococcota_A > Bradymonadia > Bradymonadales > Bradymonadaceae > JBFFMO01. The sequence continues at coordinate 151,089 of CAYMYJ010000008.1, forward strand.
CTGGCAAACCCGATGGCCCAGGCCAGCAGTGTGAAAATGACGACAGTAATGACGAGCGTTCGCCGGGTTTTGGCGAACTTTCGAAAGAGACCAAGATCACTGATGTCTGTGGAGAAACGGAGCCGAGCCATGTGTTTGCCGTATGGGGGTCAAGAGAGTGACACTGACCAGAGGGCAATAGTTCCATCTAGTCGTCAAGGTCGCGAGGATCGTTTGGCAGTGCACGTTCCGTCGCGTTTTGATCGATGGGCATGCGGTACTCTTCGTTGATCCATCGGCCCAGGTCGACCATCTGGCAGTGGTCCGAGCAGAAAGGGAAATGTGGGTTGTCGGGCCGGAGTTCAATCGGCTTCCTACATACCGGACATTTGGGCAGTCGTTTTTCAACCATCACACAGCCTTGCGATGTCCCGGTTTCCAACTCTCGTTCATCAATGACGCCATTGAGAGTTCTTGTGGATGGGGATCGTTTGAGTTTTCGAGGCGAAGGACGCCACGAGGGCAGACTTCTGCGCACATACCACAACCCACACAAGATGCTCGAACGAACGACTGGTTTCTTTGCGCATAGGCTCGAACGTCAATGCCCATCTCGCAATACTTGCTGCACATGCCGCAAGAGATGCACATGTTTTCTTTGACGGTGATGCGGAACTTCCCAAACTTCTGGACCAAACCCAGTATGGCTGCCATGGGGCAGAAGTTACGGCACCAAAGCCTTGTGCCCCCAATGGGGTAGAGGCCGACACCGACCACGCCCGACAAAATGCTGCCCACCAACAGTCCATAAGCCTTCTGGACCGTCTTTGCGCTCTCCGCAAATTCGGGATGTTTCGCGCCCACTGCGTAGGACACGACCACCATCGCCGTCGTCACGATCGCGAAGATCAACGTGATGTGAATCGAATATTTCTCGAATTTCCATGCTTTGTCGGATTTGTTCGAAAGATGTCTCCACGGCTCGCCCAGAGTATTGGCGAGTCCGCCGCAACCACATACCCAGGAGCAATACCAACGTTTCCCAAAGAAAAACGCCAGAATAGGCACCATCACCAATGACCCAAGAAGGGAGTACATGATGAAAGGGATCGGCATGTAGAGAATGCTGGAGGGGTAAAAATAATCGATCTTCAACGGCCACAGGTAGCTGAAGTAGTAGCCGGGCTGGTCCATCATTTTCAGCATGATTGGAACAGAAAACGCGAAGGTGATTTGCGTAAACATAACCACCAGCGTCCGGATCACCTGATAGCGATTATGGCGGTATTTGTAGATCATCCAGCTTCCACCGATCGAAATCGCGACGGTGTAGAGCGAGCCGTAAAGCGTCCATTTGCCTTCGAAGGGCTTCTTGTCGAAACCAAGCACATGAACCAGCGGCTGCAATTGCTCGGTGAAATAGAGCAAAATGTAGAAAGTCAGGAAAACCGCGGAGAGAAACCAAGCAGTGATGCCTCGGTTTTTAACGTCGTGAAGAAACCAGCCTACCGGCCCACCGCTTTTCATAGTTCGATCTCCACTTCTTCAAACGATTCGATCTGCGCTCGTCCAAATTCAACGTCAAATTGTGCATCGCGCAGATGCTTCAAAACAAATTCCAACGATCGGCGCTCGTTAATCCATTGCTCCAAGATGTTGTGATTCCAGCGAGAACCCAACATGTTGAAACCGATCACACAGCCATTCTGATGCACGATTCGTTGAGAAATTATGCGGGTTTTATGACGCCGATATAAAGAAGGCGTGCCGGTTGGGAGATTAACCACCTTTCCGACGGTCGTGTATTCCACGTCGAAAAATTTTGATGAGTTGTAAAAAAGTGGCCGCTTGTAGGCTACCTTGTCACCCAACATCGACAGCGCTGCCTGTTGCCCATGGAGTTTTGCCGAGTACCAAATGGTTTCGGCAAAAGTCTCATGTTCGTCCACGATTTCGCAGCAGTCGCCTGCGGCGTAAACACCAGGTTGATTCGTCTCGAAAGCGGTGTTCACGCAAATGCTGCGGCCGGTTTCAACCGGCGTTGTCGCCGCCTTGAGCCATCCGAGGTCGGCGCCCACACCGACACAGATGCCAAGCATCTGACACGGAAGATCGTTGCCCTTTGTCGTGTGAATCGACCGAACCCGGCCGCTTTCGTCGACGTCGATGCGCTCGATCTCTTCCTTCAGTCGAAGATCTACGCCGTGCGCCTTCATGTGTTCGGCGATCACGTTTCCTTCTTCCTCGCCAAGCGCCATCGGCCAATACCAAGGCTCGCGAACCAAGAAGGTGACCTTGACGCCGTGGTGCAAGAGGCACTCGACCAATTCGATGCCAATCAGTCCCCCTCCCACCACAACGGCTTGGCGGGTACTCGGCGTGAGCCGTTCGCACGTATCAAGGTCATTCATGGAGACAAAGTGAACGAGTCCATCCTTCACATCGTCTAGACCTGGCCATGGGAATTTGCGTGGACTTGCTCCGGTGGCCAGCAACAGCCGATCAAAGGTGATCGACGATTCGTCTTCCAACGTGAGCGTCTTTGTCGTGGCGTTGAGATCTTTCACGCGACCACGCACCCGTTCGATCTTTTGCTCATCGTAGAACGACCGCTCGAACGGCTCGAGGTCCTTTCGCTGCATCATATCCATGAATGCGTACATTAGGGCGGTGCGCGAAAAGAAATAGTCGGTCTCATCCGAAATCACGACGATTCTGGCTTCTTCCGGGGCATGCCTCTGACGAATCGTGATGGCGGCCTCAATGCCTGCCACTCCGTTTCCAACGATTACGTAGGTTGTCATAGCGCTCTTCATTTGGGGGTTGCACACCATGATGCTCCTAGATGCGCCAATGTTTCAATATTCTTGAGTAAAAAGGTGTGGGGGCTTGACACTGCCTGAAAACGGGGTACAACGCCTACCTTCAGAAGCTACTGGGGCACGTGCGCGAAAATATTGCGTACGACGAGGCCCCGAAACGAAAATCGGAAATGAATCCGTTCTCGAACGGAAAAAAAATCCTCAAGGAGAAATCCATGAAGCAAACGCTTAAACTGTTCCTCCTCGGCCTCTTGACCGCTGGCGCTATGACCGGCTGTGACAAAGCTAAGGAAGAAGCAACCACCACAACAGCAGCTCAGACAGCAGCTCAAACTGCTGCACAGGTCGAAGCACCTGTGACTGCAGCTCAGACTGCAGCTCAAACGGCAGCTCAGACTGCAGCTCAAGCACCTGACAAAGAACTGTTTATCAAAGCAGCTTTCGAAGTCACATGTGTTCGGGCCAAGGTCGCCGACACCGAAACTCAGAAGGCAATTCTGACCGAAGTGTTCGCACGCTACGGCTTCACCGAAGAGTCATTCGGTCTTGCTGAGACAGCACTTGCCGCTGAAACAACCGTGCAGGAAGCTATCAAAGCTAAGATGGAAGCTTGTACTCCAGAGCTCGCTGCTAAGCTTAAAGAAGCTGGCGCCGACGCGGCTGGCACTACGGCAGCTGCTGGCGACACGAAAGTCGTCAAAAAGCCTGCTAAGCCTGCAGTTGCTGCTGGCAAGTACAAAGGCGCAGTCAGCGGTGGCGGTCTTGAAGATGCTTCGATCGAAATCACTGTCAAAGACGACATGACGATCTACGCGAAGTTCGCTGGCAAGCGAGAAGGCAAGAAAGTCATCATCCCAATGAAGGGTTCGATCGCTAAGGACGGAGCATTTGATCTCAGTGGAGACAAAGGTCCGAACAAGATCTCCGCAACGGGCCGAATCAAAGAAAATACGGCAACCGGCAAGATCACCGGCACAATCAACGCCAAGGGCCTGAGCGTTACGTTCAACGCCAAGAGCTAATCTGGTGTTTTGAATTGAAAGGCCGCCCGTTGGGCGGCTTTTTTATTTCTTGTAAGTGGCGGACACCTGCAAAGTTGTCGGTCGAGATATCGTGGTGTATCGTACGCAGCGATTGGCGTCACGACCGCATGGAAATTGAGTTTGCCTTATTGGCGGACGGGCGGTCAGGACTCTGGTCATCGCGATGAGGAGCGTTGGATGAAATTTTGCACGACATGTGGCCGTAACTTTGCGGATGATATTGAGAGTTGTCCTCATGACAGCACGCCGTTGTTTTACATGGGCGGCGAGCCGGGTCCTGTGGCCGAAGCCGATGTCGAACCCGATGATGCAGACTTGGCGATCGAAGCCGCCGGCGTAAGCGCCGAGCTCGACGCAGTGGAAGCATCGGAGCCTTCGGAGGACAGTGATCTTGAAGAGCCCTCAGATTCGGTCGAGGCACCCGTTGCGTCGTCCGAGGAAGACGATGCTGAGATCGTTGAAGATGATTCCGAAGAGCCCGTCGCAGATATTTCTGCCGATGAGGAAGACGAAGACGACGAGTTCGAACAAGACGAAGCTCCGTCGATGCAGATTCAGGGCTCGATTGCCTCGACCATCGCGGACCTTGGTGGTTTGACCGAAGAGCAGTCAGCCTTGTCGCTCGATCGGGACGTCGACATCAGTGAAGAGCGCAATCCAGATCTCCTTGCCCCCGTGACCCATACCAAGAAGAGTGGCGGCGGCGGCGGCATGATCCCGATCTTGATCGTGCTCGTGGCCATCGCGGCAGCAGGTTATTATTTCATGGTCATGAAGCCCGCTGCTGACGAAGCGGCGCGTTTGCAGATCGAACAAGAAGCCGCTCAACAGCAGAAGGCGGCGGATGAAAAACTCGCCGCAACTGCGCCTGAAGTGGTCGAGGAGATCAAGGCCGTGATCCCGGATGCCGGGAGTGCAGATGCCGATTCAGCTGATGCGGCTAATGAGGGGCAAACCGCAGCTCAGGTTGAACCTGCTGTGGTGGAGGCCGTTGTTCGTAAGCCGAAAGTACGAACAAAGCCGGCCGATAAACCTGCTGACAAGCCGGTCGATAAACCCGCTGACAAGCCGGTCGATAAACCCGCTGACAAGCCGGTCGATAAACCTGCTGACAAGCCGGTCGATAAACCCGCTGACAAGCCGGTCGACAAGCCTGCTGACAAGCCTGCTGACAAGCCGGTCGACAAACCCGCTGATAAACCGAAGGTCGAGGAGAAAGAGCCGACCGCCGAGGATTTATTGAAGAAAGAGCTTCAGAAGCTCAAGCAGGGCGAAGAGTAATCACTTTTCGGAAACGAGACGGCTCGGCTGTGGTTTTCTAAACCCGGCAGCCAGCCAGTCTCGAAAGACCAACATCTTTCGAACGCCCGAAGGCACCAGCGCCGTATAGAGTATGCGGTGCAGGGTATGGGCTGCTCGACCTTCGAATGCAACGCCGCGATAGTATATTGCGGCGTTGTTGTGTCCGAGCGACAAGATGTCCCCCTCGTAAACGTATTCAAACTGAGACCAAGTCTGACCGGTCAGGTCAGCGAGTACGTTCTGGGCGGCGATGGCCGCCTGTTGTGTCGCGACCTGAGCCGACCAAGGCCAAGGGCCCGACGCAGAGTCTCCAATCGCGTAAACGTTTGATTCACCGTGGACCCGAAGCCGCTCGTCGACTTTGATTCGGCCAAAATGATCGAGGGGCAGGTCAGTCGAGGTAAGCCACTCGGCCCCTCGGACTCCGCCGCACCAGATCACGTTCCTGGATCGATACAGCCCTCTGGGAGTCATGACGCCTTCTTCATCAATCTCGCTCACTCGAGTCTGGGTGATGATTTCGACCCCCATTCTCTCCAATTGCGTGCGGCAGATTTCGGCGAGTTCAGCGGACATGTCCGCCAGGATTCGACGCCTCTGGTCAATCAGAACGAATCGGAGCAATGGCTCCAGAGCTGGGTTTGCCGGAAGGTGTACATGGCTGATGTAGTCGACGATCTCGGCCATCAACGTGATGCCAGTCGGCCCGGCCCCCACGACCACAAAAGTCAGGGCGTCACGCGCGGTGGCTTCGTCTGTCGCGTCAGCGATGGCGATATTCGCGTCGATATGGGCGCGAATGCCTTCGGCGTCACTGGCGGACTTACAGGTCATTGAGTGTTCGGCCCATTCTGGATTCTCGCCCCACGAGGTCTGCGACCCTGGGCTCAAGATCACGGCGTCGTAGCGGTGATGGAGGTGCCCATGCAGGATCCGACCTTGGAGATCGATGCCTTCGATCCGATCGATCTGCAGATCAACACGATCTCCGACCGCCTCACTGAGGGGCACACATATGGATGACGCAGTGATGTCACCGGCGGAGGCATTAGGCAGCAACGGGGTGAACAGAAAGTGTTCGTTTTCTGAAATCAGTGTCACTTGAATGCGTCGCCGGGGAGTTAACCCTTCGACCAGTGCATTTACGGCGGCCACCCCACCAAAACCACCACCAACGATCACTACATTTCGCATGTCAACACCAGGGGGCAAAAATCACGGCAGGATTTAACACGAGACGCGCCAACGGACTACTCGCTGGAAGAGAAAACCTCCGAAATAATTTGGACTTCCGGGAGGTCGCGGTTCAACATGTAGTGGTGTTAAAAAAATACGACCCCCATATCTTGTGGAAGTGCCTTGACATGGATCCGGCTCCAGATATTCTTACCGTCCGCTTGGAGACACCCGCTTTTCAAACCTCTACTCAGAGGAAAGGCACTGGTTTCTTCATGTGGGGAAGCAAAATCAAACACAAACATTGGCGAACGTGCACCTCTGTCCCTATCAGGATGTAAGGGCTGGCTAGACGCTGTGAACTGAGTCGTCTCACAGCGTAGGACATCGGTCGTTTGTGTGAAGTTTGATGGAAAGTACGAGTAGACCACCGCGGACTCGCTTGGATGCAGGTCCGGAAGGCTCCAATGAAGGAGCCAGCAAAAAGGAGTGACGATGACCACGACGATTGAATCGAATGTAGGCGAAGATCTGAGCAACTCTTCTCGAGTGCGCAAGTTTGAAGGCCTTGGACGCGGCCTGAAAATTGAACGTTTCTTCACAACAGAAGGCGTTCATCCTTATGACTCGCTTGAGTGGGAAACTCGCGACGCCATCATCGGCAATGGAAAGGGCGAGAACGTCTTTGAACAACTCGGAGTCGAGTTCCCGGTCTCTTGGTCGCAAACCGCCACTAACGTCGTTACTTCGAAGTACTTTCGAGGCCAGATGGCTTCGCCAGATCGTGAATTCAGCCTGCGCCAACTCATCGATCGCGTGGTCGATTCGATCACCGCATGGGGCCTGAAGCAAAACTACTTTGCCACGTCGATGGACGCCGAAGTGTTCAGCGATGAACTCAAGCATCTTGTGGTCTACCAGCAGTTGGCTTTCAACAGTCCTGTATGGTTCAACGTCGGACTCGAGAAAAAACCACAAGCCTCGGCGTGTTTCATCAACGCGGTCGAAGACACCATGGACTCGATCCTTACCCTCGCCAAAACTGAAGGCATGCTCTTCAAATGGGGAAGTGGCACCGGTTCGAACCTTTCCGCGATTCGCTCCAGCCGAGAACTTCTTGCCGGTGGTGGCACCGCAAGCGGCCCGGTCAGCTTCATGAAGGGCTACGATGCGTTTGCCGGTGTGATTAAATCCGGCGGCAAAACACGTCGCGCTGCAAAAATGGTGATCTTGAACGTCGCCCATCCTGACATCATGGATTTTGTCCGAAGCAAATCGCATGAAGAGAAGAAAGCATGGGCCCTTATTGATGCCGGCTACGATGGCGGTTTCAATGTTCCTGGCGGCGCCTACGATTCGGTGTTCTTCCAGAACGCCAATCACTCGATTCGAGTGACTGACGATTTCATGCAGGCCGTGGAAACCAACGGGAAATGGCAGACTAAAGCAGTGCTCGACGGTCGTGTCTTGGACACGTACGACGCCTGCGAAGTCATGAAAGAGATTGCCGATTGTGCGTGGATTTGCGGCGATCCAGGAATGCAGTACGACACGATCATCAACGATTGGCATACCTGCCCAAATACCGCGCCCATCAACGCATCGAATCCTTGCTCGGAATACATGTTTCTGGACAATTCTGCGTGTAACCTGGCCAGCCTCAACCTTCGCACCTTCCAAGACGAAACGGGTGATTTCCAGACAGCTCCCTTCCGTAAGGCGGTTCAACTCGCCATTACGGCTCAGGAAATTCTGGTCGGAAATGCGGGGTACCCGACGCCTGCCATCGAGAAGAACAGCCATGCATTCCGACCATTGGGTCTGGGATTTGCGAACCTTGGCGCGCTTTTGATGTCGCGAGGCCTGCCTTACGACTCGGCAGAAGGCCGTGCATTGGCCGGTGCCATCACGTCATTGATGTGTGGAGAGGCTTACTACCAGTCGGCGAAGCTCTCGGAACAGGTCGGGCCTTTCACGGGCTACGCGATCAATGAAAAACCCATGCTTCGGGTGATTCAGAAGCACCAAGCTGCCTCAATCGGGACAGCCGACGAGTGGCCAGAGCTTGCTTCCATGGATTTGTATTCGGCGGCCAACGCATCATGGGGTCGCGCCTACGAACTCGGAAAGCGTGTCGGATTCCGCAACTCCCAAGTCACCGTGCTCGCGCCTACCGGCACCATCGGTTTCATGATGGATTGCGATACTACAGGCGTTGAGCCAGACATCGCGCTCATCAAGTACAAGAAGCTCGTGGGTGGAGGTTTCTTCAAGATCATCAACCAGACGGTTCCAGAAGCCCTTGTCAGCCTTGGCTATGATGCCCAACAGTGCTCGGAGATCGCCGAGTTCCTCTCGTCGAACGACACGATCGAGGGCGCCCCGCATATCAAAGATGAGCATTTGGCGGTTTTTGACTGTGCCTTCAAACCCGCCAACGGCGTACGCAGCATCGCCCCGATGGGGCATGTGAGAATGATGTCGGCATGTCAGCCGTTCCTCTCGGGAGCAATCTCGAAGACCGTGAACATGCCTCATGACGCGACGGCTGAAGAAATCGGCGAAGTCTACATGGATGCATGGCGACTCGGTCTCAAGGCGATCGCGATCTATCGCGACGGCTGCAAACGCACTCAACCTTTGTCGACCTCACTCGATCAAGATGCCAAGAGTGCAGACGAGACTGTGGCGCAGGACATGGTCGCTCAGGCGGTTGCCGGTGAACAGTTCGTACGACGCCGTCGGCTTCCGGATGAACGTCCTTCGATCACGCATAAGTTCTCGATTTCCGGACACGAAGGTTACATCACCGTCGGTTGTTACGACGACGGAAAGCCGGGTGAAATCTTCATCACCATGGCCAAAGAAGGCTCAGTGGTCAGCGGCCTGATGGATGCTTTTGCAACCTCGATTTCGATGTGCTTCCAATACGGAGTGCCCCTCGAAGTGCTGGTCGACAAGTTTGCCCACACTCGTTTCGAGCCGAGCGGTTTCACAACGAATCCAAAAATCCGGATTGCGAAGTCGGTCACGGATTACATCTTCCGTTGGTTGGCAGACAAGTTCCTGGGACCAGAAGCAAAAGGCATCTGGTTGAACATGCAGGAACCATGGCGTCCAGGTCTCAAGGAGACCGACGACACCAAAGAGACACTGGCCGAGGAATCGTCTGAAGTCGTCGTGGATAAGTCGGTTTTTGCAAAAGCGAAAGACGGCGAAGTGGTCTACCAGGCAACTGGCCCATCCGTGTTCACTCTGCAGGCTGATGCCCCACCGTGCCATGTATGTGGCACGATCATGGTCCGATCCGGAGCATGTTATAAATGCTCGAATTGTGGTGCCACGAGTGGCTGTTCATAGGCCTAAGCGAAACTGATTCAAAAGCGCGCCCTTTGGCGCGCTTTTGTGTTTCTTGCACCCTGGTACGGAACAGACGATTGTGGGTCGCATGAATCGGATACTCATTTTAGCCATGCTGCCTCTCTTGGCCTGCCAACCCAACGAGGGGGAGTTGCGCGATTTGGAGAGCCGGCTCAAGACGGATGCAGATCGGCCCGGGAAAGTCGGGCTGGTCGTCGCGTTGGCGTGCCACAAAAAGGCAATGGACGTGGTGCGGGGTCTTCAACGACCTCTGAATTCAGATTGCGAACTCCCAACAGGATCTCGACGTACGACGACTGTGGCCGAGATCACACGCAGAGGGGCAAAGGCGGAGTCATGGTCTGAGACACGGCTTTTCAGTTTGAATCCTCCTTTCCTGTCGATTCGTGCGGAGTTCCAAACCGAGCTCGGCCAAACCAACACGCAAGAAATGGCGTGGGCGATCGTTGGTGACGAATTCCGCGCAAAAGATCCGCTCTCCCAGGCGTGGTTCGTGCGCCCTGTCGCCACCGTCGACGCAGAATGGCTCAACGAACAAGGATTGGGTTTGGGGCAGACATTGATGGATGCGGCTCCTGGATGGAGTGATGCAGAGGTCACAGACCGCTGGCATCATGGCACCCGACCCATGGCGTGTGAAAAGAGGGCCTCGGCACGCTCACCGTGGCTTGAGCGTCTCTCGGGCCGTGTGACGCTTGTGGACGCTGAGCTCGTGATGGATTCGGCGCGGACGACGTCTGTTTCCTGGAACTTGGCCGACGGAAGTCTCTTGAAGGTAACGGTTACCGAGGAACTCAGCGATTGGAAACCCGACGAAGCAGCACTACGCCCCGTCCAGAGTCTTCGAACGACCTCACCGGAAGGCATCGACGCGACGTTTGATTCGTGGGAAAAACGCGGCCTTGTCATGAGGGATAAAAACAGATGAGTCACCGTTCAAACTTGGCATCTTCCGACCACTGGGTCATCAAAATTGGCTCGGGTGTACTTGTGCATGATGCACGATTTATCGACCGTCCCACGTTTACCAGTCTGGTCGAGGGCATTCATCACCTGATCGAGGCGGGGCACCGTGTGACTGTGGTGTCTTCTGGTGCAGTGGCACTTGGCCGCCGCGCGATGCCGCATGTCGTGGGTCATGACCTCCCGGAACTGCAGGCGCTCGCGGCCCTGGGGCAGGCGCAGCTGATACGAATGTGGGATGAAGAGTTGAGACACTACGGGCACCGCGCAGCCCAGGTTCTCTTTGGCCGCGCTGATCTGGATCGACGTCAGGGCTTCCTGAACGCGCGGCTCGCCATCGAGGCGATCCATCGACTGAACGTTGTCCCTGTGATCAACGAGAATGACACGATCGCGACCGAAGGGCTGCGTTTTGATGACAACGACCAGTTGGCGGGCATGACCAGCGGTCTTGTGCAGGCTGACGTTCTGGTGATCTTGTCGGATGTCGAAGGCGTGTACGACGTGGAGATTCAAAACGGAGTTCGTCGGTTCACCGATAAATTTGATGTGATCGGCGCGGACGATCCCTATTTGGATGCGATCGCCGGACCTTCGGTGAGCGGTGTGGGGCGGGGCGGGATGATTTCGAAGATCGCCGCCGCACGAACCGCCTGTCGCTTTGGCATTCCGTGCGTGATTGCACCTGGCAAATTGCACCGTGTTCTGGAACAGATCCGAGCCGGAGAAAATATCGGAACGGTCGTTACGCCGTCGCAGACCGGAGTGCAGGGCCGCAAAGTGTGGTTGGGGGCCGGAGCTTTATCGGTGGGCCGGCTGCATTGCGACTCAGGCGCGGTCGCGGCGCTAACGCAGAACGGTGCAAGCCTGTTGCCGCGTGGCGTACTCGAAGTGGACGGCGATTGGCCGGAGGGCAGCGTGCTGGACCTGATTTCGCCGACTGGAATCGTGTTTGCACGGGGTTTGAGCGTGTATTCAGCGGCCGAGGTCATGGAAATAAAAGGCCATCACAGCGACGAAATCGAGCAAATCCTAGGTTATAAGGTGCTCGACGCTGTGGTTCATCGTGACAGCTTGGTGCTGCTCTAATTACTCGAAGACAGTTCGAAGAACGTCCGGTCCAACGTAGAGCATCACGGCCGTTGCGAGCAGAATGAAGAGCACCAGAAAGGGATTCAGCAGGTTCTCAACGACGATTCGTCCCGACGCCACATGTTCACCGCCGATCGAGACATCCACTCGAGGTTTCCATCCGATGATCGAGAGCACGTCGGCCTCAATATGGTGAAGGGCGCCTTCGTCGTCTTCCACGATGGCCTCGAGCTTGGGTGAAAGCCGTGGCCCCCCCGCGCGATCAACCTTCTGTTCATCAACCCAGAGTTCGTAGTCCGGGGCAAGATACAGCCAGCGACCCGTCCAGTTTCCCGTGATTTTAAGTTTGTGATCGTTCCAGTCGACTTCCATGGAAACCTCCATTCTCACGAGTTTACCAGCGGATCTTCCAAAAGTCAGGCTGATGCATCAAGTTAGGGCGAATGCCAATACCACCAACACTACGAAGCCAATCACACCCGCAATCAACCAACGCGACTGGTCAATCGGCGGCTCTTTGGTGAAGTCAAACGTGACAAGCTGAGCTGTCTTGAACTTCTTCTCGACCGGAATGGGAAACGCCAACGCCTTGGCCGCTTCACTGCGTTTCGATCGTCTGATGCCGGCTTCAAGATCCTCAGGCGTTGGGGCGATCTCAAACGGCAGCGGGATATTATAGACGTCCGCGATGCGATCCGATGGTTTCTCGAGAAGTCGCGCCGAGATTTCGGCAGGGTCGAGGTCGTCGTATTCGTCCCACTCGTCCTCGTCGTCATCAATCTCGTCACTGTCCTCTTCTTCGGGAACCGAAGTGTTTTCAAGGTCGGGAGTTTCGCTGTGATCCTCTTCGAGCTCCCAGACTTCCTCGTCACTGTCCTCTTCTTCGTCGTCTTCCGCGGCTTCCGCTGCAGTGGACTTGGGCTTTTCGTTGTCCTCGGATTTCTTGTCCTCAAACGCAGCCAGATCATCACGCAAAGTCTCGCGATCTATCGGCCCGTCGAGTTCGTTGGTTGCGAAGAAATCCTCGGGCAGGTCGTGGCGACCCATACGTGGCTTACTTATCTCGAGCGGGTTGAACGTGTCGCTCGCCGCAGCGATTTCTTCGACGGCCGAGGTGGAGTTGCCGAGTTCTAAGGTTTCATCGCGGAAGTTTACCTCCACGGTGGGCTCGGCTTGCTCGGTCGACGTTGCCGGGACGGGGTCAACTTCGTCGGTGACCTTGAGAAGATCAAAAGTCCTCTCCGTCATCATCGTGACTTCGTCGGAACGAACCGGCGGTTCCACGCCCTCAGGAGTCGGCGGAAGGACCGAATCACCTTCGATCGTTTCACGCAGGTCCTGATCGGAAGACTCCGCATCAGCAGGGGCCTGATCAGAATCGTTCGTGCTCCCGTCCGATGATTCAGGGGACGAATCGGCAAGAGCCGCTGGTCGTTCCTTGATGCGCGTGACTTCCTCTACAGGTTCGTCTGCCTCAGACGCCGGTGCGGACGCCAACGGATTGGTCGTGACCACGGTGTCAGGTTCAGCACGTTCCTGGGCTTCCAGCATGGCGAAGAGATCGAGGAAAGTCGGATGCTCACCTATTGGGGACCAGCGTTGCTGATCCGCCAAATAAATCAGATCATTCGGACGAATAACCCAATTGCGAATGAGCTTTTCAACCTTTTCCTTCGTATCGCACTTGTATTGCCGAATATCGGTCTTGATGCGGTACATAGGGACCGAAAACAAAGTGAAAAGCAGCTCGAATAGTGGGAGGGAGATTAATTCGCCCCCGCTGGAAACACAACACTTATTAAGGCCCGAGGTCACGACTTACGTCAGATGGCTCTGAGGTGTCTCCATCTTCGTCTGTGTCTTCACTCTTGATCGCAGCTCTTACCTTGTGAACACAGTTGTTTGCTTCTGGATCGGCGCGCAATTGGTCGAGCTTATAGATGTCGGCAAGAAACTCGGTGTGGCCCTCGTCGTTCACCCGCACGACGTAATATTCAAAGAAAACAGGGAGAGGGGCCTTCAAGTTGAATTTGCGTTGGGTCATGTCTTTTAAAAGAACGTCGACGTCTTCAGGAGTCGCCAGACCTTCTTTGTTCAACAAATAGTGGGCAAAATTCATGGGGTCTTTCACCCGCACACATCCGTGGCTAAACGCTCGAACGGGGTATTCGAAGTATTTCTTGTTTGGGGTGTCGTGCATATAAGTGTTGTGGCGATTGGGGAAAATGAACTTCACGCGCCCCAATGCATTGCTGTCACCGGGCTTCTGACGAATCCAGGTGTTCCCACCCTTTACGGTCACCACTTCATAATTATTCTTGGCCAGCCAGTCGGGATCGTTTTTGAATTTGGGGCGGAGTTCCTCCTCCACAATTCGATCGGGCACACTCCAGAAAGGATTGATGATCAGATGATCCATCTGGGCCATTTGAATCGGCGTGGCGTTGGGCATGACCCATTTCTGGGTCTTGGGGTTGCAGGTCTTGGTCGTGTTCCCCACGACGACTCTGAAACGCAAATCACGAACGCCCTTCGAGAAAACCTCGGCGTGAAAGTCCGGGATATTCACAAGTACAAAATCGGGTTCGCCGTCATACCGCGACTCGCGCCACCGCTGAATGCTGACCACAATCTGCTCAATCCGCCGCTCGACCGGAACGTTCAACGAACGCCACACAGCTGCGGGTGGCTTGTCTGATGGCCGAAACTGATGGGCGACCTCAAACGCTTCAAGTGCTTTGATCAAAGGTTCATCGACGGTGCTGTTGGCTTCAGCAGGGGCTTCAAGATATCCCTCAATCTCGAGCCGCTTGCGCAGCTGAGCTACCCGTGGCCCCTTCGCACCCAGTGTAAGGTTGACCGCAGACACTTTGCTCCATCCACCTTCTGCGGCGATCTTTTGGTAGCGGGCCAGCGAGTCGATCAAGAGGGCGTACTGCGGATGTTTGGGCTCCAGATCTTTGAGTACTTGTGCGGCCTCTTGAGATTCAGCGAGCAGGACGAATGTCGATTTGAGCCGCTTGTAGATGATGTTTTTTGACCCGCCCGCATCGCTCAAATCTTTCCAGCTCAGTCGTGCAACGTTGAAGTGTTTCATGTCGCGTGCGTACCTGAGAGCGCCGTCCGCGACACGAATCTCAAGTTCAGCAGAATTTTTTGCAGACTTTGAAAAATCACCTTTGTACTCCGCCAGAAGCGCGGTCAGTCGTGGTGCGGGAGAAGGCTCATTTTCAACACCAACAATGGTCTTGATCAGCCTCTTGTAGGTCTTCTCGTCATTTGGGGGCAACGACTCGCCGTCGATCCACTTAATGATCGATTCCGCTTCGGCGCCGTTGAGCAACAAATCCGGGGGGGCTTTGGACGATTGTGCCGCGAGTTGCGCGGAAAGTTCTTGAATGCGTTTGACGTGATAAGGCGACGGATCCAAGGCGTGCACTTTGGACGACAACAGCGTGCCTAAGATCGCCTCGCCTCGAGGTTTCAGTCCGTTGGAGTGCGCGAACGCCTTGCGGTAGCCGCGTTCCTCGTAGATTTCTTGAAAAAGGTCGGCGTATTTGATGCCGCCGCTTAACCTTGCGCGCCAAGAGCGTTGGGCCTCGGTGTCGAGCAAGATTTTGATCTCTTGGCCGGTGGCCTGCGCCTCGGCTTGATCCATGAGGTCTTCGGCGAGAACCTGAACCAAACCCTCAACGTAGACCCGGGTCTCATTGGAGGGTTTCGGAGGTGCGTCGATGGGAGCCTTTGTTTCGCAACTCAATACCAACGCGGTCAGTAGCAGCCCCAAAATGTAGAAAAGATGTTTCATGAAGAATTGAGCGGTCGTCCCGTGGTCTAATCTCTTGGACGAATCGTACGCGGGTATCGACGCCAGGCCTTGGAACTAGGCCTTTGAGGGTTCGACCTGAGCAGCCGAGATCAAAATATAGGCCTTGTGAACACCAAGAGCAAAGGTGCAGTTTTCATCGATGCTGCGCTCGGTGTACGGCGCGATCCGGCAATCAAGCACATCCGACCAGGTAATTCGTGGAGGAAACGTCACATCAAGGCCAGAACTCTGCGCCTGCGCGTATTCTTGAAAGCTTGAAGTATCGTACAAAAAGAGTGTTTGATCTGCTTTGCTCATTCGCAATTTCTCCAAATCTGCCAGTGACATTCACCGATGCGCGGTATATCACGAGGGAACTAAGGTCCCTATATAATTTTTTGACAACCGTCGCCACCGTGCGAACGTGTCTTATACGAATTGGGAGAACCTGTTTAACGCAGGTTTTCTTGACACTCTGGAAAGCTGCATGGCAGCATGCCGGAATACTAATTACGGCGTTATTGAGAGGTTTTTGGCATGGCCAAGGGACGAAATTGCATTGGCCTTGATATCGGTTCTAGCGCCGTCAAGCTGTGTGTCCTCAAGGAAGCCAAGAAGGGCATGCAGATCCAGGTATTCGATCAGGAGCAATTGCCTCCTGAGACGATCGTGGACGGCGCCCTGATGAACGCTTCAGTGGTCACAGACGTCGTTAGTCAGCTTCTTGCTCGCAATAAAGTGCGGCAAAAAGAGTGCGCGATGAGCGTCTCGGGCAACACCGTTATTATCAAGAAGATCACGCTGCCATTGATGACTCAAGAAGAACTTGAAGAGTCGATTCAATGGGAGGCTGAACAGTACATCCCGTTCGATATCAAGGACGTGTACATCGGATTTGAGGTCGTCGCTCCGCGAACCGATCAAGGTCAGATGGATGTTGTGCTGGTCGCCGCTAAACGCGAGATGATTAACGATTACACATCGGTCGCCGAGGACGCTGGGCTTCAACCCATCGTGGTCGACGTCGACGCGTTTGCCATTCAGAACTGCTACGAAGTCAACTACGGCTTCCACCGTGGCGAAACGGTCGTGCTTTTGGACATCGGAAATTCCGTGGTCACCATGAACGTGGTGACCGACGGAATCACGATGTTTACGCGTGACCTTTCGATGGGCGGATCGGACCTCACCGAAGATATTCAGAAACAACTCAACATCACCTACCACGAAGCTGAGTTGTACAAGATGGGTGGATCTCCAGGAGCTCAGACCGACGAGGTCCTTCCGCACGAAGTCGAGAAAATCATCGGCGAGCGCGCCGAGGATATGGCTTCAGAGATTCAACGCTCCATCGACTTTTACGCGGCGACCGCGGCGGATAGCCGCATCGACCGTATTGTCGTCACGGGTGGTACAGCCGCGATTCCGTCGTTGGTGCGAATTATCGCACGAACAAGTGGCGTTCCGGCTGAGCTCATGAACCCGTTCCGGAACATCTCCTACGATGAACGGCTTTTCTCGCCTGACCGGATTCAGAAGTTTGCGCCGATCTCCGCTGTGGCGGTTGGACTGGCCTTGCGCAGGACAAACGAACGATGATTCGCGTCAACCTACTTCCGATAAAGCAGGCTCGTCGACGAACAGCGGGTAAAACTCAGCTGGCCGTCTTTGCAGCTGTCCTGTTGTCCGAAATCGCGCTTCTCGTACTCATTTGGGTGACGACGACCGGCGATTTGAGCAAGCTCAAAGAGGACGTCGCCAGAAATGAGCAGGCCGTCAGTGTTGCTCGAGACGAGGTCAAAGATGCTGAGCAGCTTCAAAAAGACCGCGACGCCTTGACCCAACAACTCACGATTCTTGCCGATCTCGAGCGCCAACGCTCGGGTCCTGTGCGCGTCTTGGACGAATTGCAGGCGATGGTCAGCCCACCCCGCAACGAAGAAGATCGTTTTGCCCAGCTTCGTAAGAACTGGAACGTTGAATGGGACACCAGGCGCCTGTGGATCGAGTCGACCAAAGAAACCAACGGCGACTTTGTTCTGAAAGGTGGCGCAGTAAATGCCGATGATGTTGCTGAATTCTTGCAACGTCTCTCAACTGGGCAATACTTCTATGATGTTGAATTAGACGTCGTGACCGCAGTGGTCTCCAAAGGACGTAATGAGGGAGACCGAACAGTCACCTTCGAATTGCGCGGAAAAGTCTCGTACAGCGGCCGTCCAGCCCCGGGAGCAGCGCCTGAGGCAGCTCCCGCCGCGGGCAAGAAGAAGGGCTGAGGAAACACGATGAATAAATTGGTTGACAAATTTAACTCGGTATCGACTGCAACGCGCGTCTTTGCCCTGATCTTGCTGATGGTCATCCTCGTGGCTGGGTTCTTCTTTGTGATCCTGCAACCGCTGCAGGACGAGATTGCCTCCCAGGAGCAGCAGCTGGTTCAGTTGCAGCGAGAAAAAGAGCGCCTCGAGCAACTCAAGCGAAACCGAGCTATTGTCTTGTCACAGCTTGAGAAACTCAAAGCTCAGCTTTTGATCGCGCAGGAAAAGTTGCCTCAAGATGCGGAAATTCCGAGCTTGCTTCAGCGAATCCACAACCAGGCCAAAACAGCCGGTTTGGACATCATGAAGTTTCGACGACTGCCCGACCGTCCACAGCAATACTACATCGAAATTCCTGTCGAAATGGAGCTCAACGGCACCTACGACGAGCTGGCCAACTTCTTGTATTACGTGGGTCGTATGACTCGAATCGTAAACGTCAAGAATCTAGACATGGTTCGAGTTGGAAAGGGCATGGCTCCTGATGGAGAGCTGTCGATCAAGGCTCAGGGCACGACCTTCCGTTACTCCAAACCGGGCGCAGCCGTTGCTGACGCGGAAAAGGGGAGAAAATGAGTGATTATCGCCAGCTTCTGCTCGCGACCTGGGTCGCTTGTTCAGCCTTTGGTTGCGAGGAGGACCTTCAGGTCCCCCCTCCGGCTCCACCCGCTGAACAGACAGCGACTGTGGTTGAAGAGGCCGTACCGACAATTGTGGAAGACGAAGACGAATATGTCCGCCCTGAGTATCCCAATTCCTCGCGCCGCAATCCTTTCCAACCTGATCCAGAGGTGATTTCACCTCAGGCTCGGGCGACGGAGGGTGAGGTTCGGGACCTTGAGCCTTTGGAACAATACGCATTGGGTCAATTGACCTTGGTCGCTGTGATCAGCGAGGTCGCTGTTCCAATCGCCATGTTCATCGATCCCACCGGCTTTGGTCATTTTGTCAAAGAGGGCGACCGCGTGGGCCGAAACAGCGGAGTTATCTCGGATATCCGAGATAACGAAGTTGAGGTCCTTGAAGGCGGTGATGATGAAGACTCTCAAACGCTGCAACGTATCGTGCGCTTGCGTGACACGGAGCTGTCGTCGGGAGATGGCGGGCTTTCGGACGAAGAAAAGGCTGCTCTTGAGCGCCTCCTCGAAACCGAAGAAGGCCGCAAAGCGCTTCAAAGAACGTTTAAAGATAATGCTGCAGGGGCCAATGCGGTCGAGCAGCAAGAGCCATCGAATGGCAACGTGGATCCCCGATTTAAGGGTTTCGCGCCGCCAGCTGATAATTAAAGAAGTTTGTTGTTTTTCGGGGCATGCCCCGCAGACCTACGGGTCGCATAGGAACTGAGGAGTCACATGATGCGATGGAATCTGGCCATTTTGTCTCTGTGCCTGGGGATGAGCGTAAGCACCCCAAGCTTTGCACAGAGAAACGGGTCCACCGTGGAATCCCGAATTAACGCCGTAGGCGCCTTCAACGTAGAAGAGCGTAACGACGGTACGTTGATTCGTATTGGGGGTTCTTCGGTTCCGACGTTCTCCGTTTTCAAGCTCAATGATCCGCCTCGGCTGTTCATCGACATCTCCAATAGCGAGTTGAGCGACGAGGCTCAGACCGTGAAGGTGAGCAACGGTGTCATCTCGCAGGTTGCGATGTTGGAGTTTAAAGACAACATCCAATCGGTTACGCGCGTGATCATCGGCTTCGATTCTCCGGCTCATTACGATGTGCGCACGGAAGGTCGAGATGTCGTTGTATTTGTTGACGGAACCAATCGTCGTTTGAACAACGGGGTAGCTCAGGGAGTATCGGACGACAAAGTTCGAGAACTTGAGGCTCGGTATCAATCCGATTTGACCGCCACCCAGGGCAAGTATTCTCAAGCGGTTTCGCAGCTGGATGCGACACGTAATCGCCTGGAAACCGCGCAGCGCGAACTTTCTGATCTTCAGAAACAAGTTGCCGGGTCAAAAGGTGACGAGAAGAATCGCGTCAACGCTGCTATTGAGGCCAAAAATGGTGAGCTTGCTCGAGTGCAGGCTGATATCAAGACTCGCGCCAAGAAGGTGTCGGAACTTGAAGGCGCCGTAGCAGCAATCTCTCGCGAACGTGACCAACTTCGTGAAAGCGCGAAGACCGCCACTGCTCAACGCGATGAGGCCCTTGTTCTGGCGCGCCAGAAAGAGCTTGAGGGATCGAAAGCCCGTCAGAAGGCGGCCGAACTCGCTCAGAATTTGGAAGCGACTCGACGAGACTTGGACAAAGTGTCCAAAACCTCCGATGGCCTCAAGCAGAAGCTTGATACCGCCAACGTCCGCGCACAATCTGCATCAGACGAAGTGACGCGAGCTCGTACGGAGCTTGCTCAGGCTCAATCGCGAGAAGCCGAACTCCGCAAGCAAGTCGAACGCTCCAATCGTGGTGCGATGAGCGGCGACGAAGCTGCGAAGCGCGAACTGGCTCGTTTGGAGGCTGAGCAAAAAGCCCTCCGCGACGACCTCGTTGCGCGTGAGACTCAATTGGCAAGAGCTCGCACGAGCGCTGAAGATGCCAATGCCAAGCTCGGCGAGGCGCAACGAAACCTTTCGACACGTGATAATGAGATTCAACGCCTTCGCGGTGAGCTTCAGGCATCTTTGACCGAGCGAGATCGTGAGGTGGCGCGTGCAAATGCTGCCGCGCAGGATCGCGTATCGGCGCTGGAACTCGCACTTAGTGACGCGAAGAGCAAACAAGACTCGGGCAAGACAGCACAGCGATTGGCTGACGTGGAGCGCGAATTGAAAGCCGCTCGTGCGGATGTCGCGCGGCTGGAAAGCAAAGAGCCCAAACAAGTCGCACGAGCCGTCCCTGTTGAAGCTGCGAATGCAGTTCGAGGTATTCGCCTGGAAAACACCGGGACCAAGACTCGCATCGTTGTGGAATTGGACCGTCCAGGTAATTTCGAAACTCTCCCCTGGATGAACAGCCGCGCGGTCATGATCCTCAACGGTGTTTCACTTCCTGAGGCACTTGAGAAGACTTTGGCCAATGGTGGTGAGGCCGGCGCTGTTCGGTTCGTTTCTTCCTATCTCGATCGACAGGGCAGCGTTCGCCTCGAGGCCGAACTTAACGGTCAGGCGACTGAAGTTGTTCGCCAAGAGGGAAACACGCTGATTTGGGAATTCGCAGCCAAAGCACCTGAGCAAGAGGTTGCATGGGATGAAGAGCAGTCGCGTCCGGCACAGGATGGCTTCACTGCCGCTCCTCCACGCTACCCGACCGTTGTCACGGACCCAACACAGGTCTCTACAGTGCCAGGCATGAGCCGAAAGCGAATCACGATCGATTTGCGCGGAGCTGACATTCAAAACGTCCTTCGACTCCTCGCCAAAGAAGGCGGCGTCAACATCGTTGCCGGTGAAGGTGTCGCCGGCGAAGTCACTATCCGTCTTCGAAGCGTCCCGTTGGATGAAGTCTTCTTGACCGTCCTTCAAGCCCGAAGCCTTGGATTCGAAAAACGCGGAAACGTGATTCGAGTGGCTCCACAATCGGTGCTGCTCTCGGAACAAACAAAACGCTCGGAAGCTCGTGCGGCTTCGGAGCGAACCAAGCCACTTGAGGTGTTCCTGCTCCCTGTGAACTACGCCAATGCGAAAGACATGGAGACGCAGGTGAGTTCGTTGTTGAGTCCGCGTGGTTCGGTGACGGTGGATGAGCGAACCAACACGTTGGTCATCAAGGATATCGGCGATAACCTCGCTGCCGTCCGTGCCCTTGTCGAAAACTTGGATTCACAAGTTCCACAGGTTCTGATTGAAGCGCGAATCGTTGAAACCAACGACACGTTCACACAAAGCCTGGGCATCCAATGGGGTGGTGACGCCACCTGGGCACAATCAAACGGAAACCCAACGGGTCTTTTGTTCCCAAGCGTCCTCGGAATTTCCGGTGGTGCAACGGACTCTCAGACCCCCACGGCCGGTACGAGCTCAAATCCCAACTTCGGCGTGAACCTTCCGACTGCTGTTGGTACCGGGTCCGGTGGTTCGATCGGCCTGACGATGGGAAGCATTGGCGGCGCGGTGAACCTTAACTTGCGATTGACGGCACTTGAGGCTGCAGGCCACGCCAAAATCGTAAGTTCACCTAAGATTCTGACTTTGGATAACACCTCGGCCACGATTTCACAGGGAACAAGTATCCCGGTCAGCGTTGTGAGTGCCGCGGGCGTCCAGACGGTGTTTGTCGATGCGTCGATTGAACTCAAGGTCACTCCTCATGTGACTCCAGATGGGAATATCCAACTGAAGATTTCTGCATCGAAGAACGAACCTGACTTCCAGAACACCGGCGCACGCGGAGACCCCACGATCATCCGTAAGCAGGCGGACACCGAGCTCCTGATCAAAGATGGAGACACCACCGTCATCGGCGGTATCTACACCCGTAACTCAGGTACCAGTATTTCGGCCGTCCCGTTCTTCCACAAGATCCCGATTCTTGGATTCTTCTTCCGGACCCAGTCCGAAAGCGATCGTCGCACCGAGTTGCTCATCTTCATCACGCCTAAGATTGTAAATCGGGCTGAGTCGATTGGGCAGGAATCCAAGTAATTCGCGGTGCGAAATGAGAACTGATATGATGAACATGAAAACTAGATCTTCAAAAATTGCCTTGGAGTCCCCGATGAATCGAATCGGAATAGCCGCCGGGATTCTCTTAGCTCTTTCGACCTCTGCGTGTGTCGACGCCGACGCAACCCTTCTGCTGAAGGGGCCGGTGTTCGCGCAGTGTGCGCTAGACGAGACTACGGGCGGAGTTAGTTGTCAGTATGTTGGCGACGATGCGGCTGGTGTCGCCGAGGTCCTTACCGTGAATCTCGGTGACTTGGACCAAGGTCAGGCTCCGGGTGGTGCCCCCAATATCTTCACGATCGGAGTGGCGATGACAAATCGTCTGCTTGCCAGCGATACCTACGCTCCGATTGGTGAGCAGAATAATCTTCGCATCGATCAGAACCCGATCATTATCGACTCGTTCCAGATTTCGTTTCCGCCGGACAGCAACCTTGGCGGCGTCGACAGTCTCGACAATGAGTATCGATACGTCGTCGATGTTCCATCGGGCGACAGCAGCGCTGGTGCAGCGGTTCGACTTGTGGATGCAACTACGGTTACGGCTTGGAAAACAATCTTCGGCGGTCTCGCTGGTGGTAATGCCGCTGCAATCGTGCCGGCTTTGGTGAATGTGCAGGCCTTTGGAACGACGGTCGGCGGTCAAGCAGTTGAATCCAACATCGTGGGTATTCCACTCAACGTTTGTCTGGGTTGCACGTACACCAGTACGGCTTTTGGAACGCTTGATTGACCTGAACTTCGTTTTCATTCCCGGCCCCTTCAATGGGGCCTTTTTTTTTCTTGGTTGTGAGGGCGGCCGATAAATGTCACCAATATCGGCGAATTTCCAGGAGACAAACATGGCAGAATCGCGAGTTCCTATTGCAATCATCGGCGGCAGCGGCCTCTACGAAATCGACGGATTGGAGATCATCGAAGAACGCGTCATCGATACCCCATTTGGCAAACCGAGTGCTCCGATCTTGATCGGAGAGCTCGACGGTCGACGCATCGCTTTTCTTCCACGCCATGGCGTGAATCACGAACACAACCCGTCAGTTGTGCCCTACCGCGCAAATATCTGGGCTCTCAAAAGTCTGGGGGTCTTCTGGGTGGTTACCGTAAGTGCGGTCGGATCGCTGAAGGAAGAAATCGTTCCCGGTCATTTCTGTGTTCCGGATCAGATTATCGACAAAACGTGCCAGCGTCCGAACACCTTATTTGATGAGATCGCCGTTCACGCAGCACTGAGCAAACCGTTCCATCCAATGCTGCGCCAGGTTCTGGTGCAGGCGATCAAGGAAGAGGGAGTTCAGGTTCATGACGGCGGCACGTACGTCTGCATGGAAGGGCCTGCGTTCTCGACCGTCGCAGAATCGAACCTGCATCGCTCTTGGGGCGCCAGCCTAATCGGGATGACTGCCATGCCCGAGGCACGGCTCGCCCGTGAGGCCGAGATGTGCTACGCGACCATCGCCCTGTCCACCGACTACGACTGTTGGAAAGAAGACGACCAGGTGGACGTGGGGAACGTTCTGGCCGTGATCAAACAGAACGTCGAGAACGTGCGACGAGTCCTGCGTCGGGTGATTCCAGCGATCCCGTTGGAACGCGAAAAAGAATGCGACGCTTACGGTGCCTTGAATGGCGCGATCATGACCAAGCCTGCGGCGATTCCGGAGTGGACTCGCGAAAATCTCGGCATCATCCTTGACCGCTTTCTGTAGACACAGGCCGCGTGACGTCGATTTGCCATCCAAATTCCGCCACAAGTTCCTCAAGGGTCCAGGCGAGCACACGCTCGTCGAGCGATTCCACGCGGGCGAATGGTGCAAAATCTCGAAATTTCCCCGCGTCTGGTGAATTTTCGAGCGCATCACTAAGCATGACGACGTTGAGGGCGGGCACCGACTCAGAGATTGAGTCTAGCTCTGCCCTCACGGTCTCGGGGCTTCCTCGCCTTCGATCGACTGAGATGATCCAAGCGTACATGGTAGACTCGTCTTGGTTGATAGAGGGTGGCATATGACTGAGATTCTCAAAGAACAGTATGAGGTGCAGAAAGTACTTGGCGAAGGAGCGCTCGGGCGGACGATGCTCGCGATCGATTTGAAGAATTCTCGAAATCTCGTCGCGATCAAAGAGCTGCTCCCCAGCCGAATGAAACGCTGGAAGGACCTCGATCTTTTCCATCGTGAATGCAAGACACTTCAGGGGTTATCCCATTCCGGGATTCCGAGCTATTTCGAAGATTTTGTCATCGACTCCGACGCCGAGACCCCGCCGCGTTTATTTCTCGTCCAGGAGTTTGTTCAGGGGAGGTCGCTGCAGGATCTTCTGGATGACGGCGAAATGTTTAACGAAGAGCGGGTACGCGATATTGCCGCTCAGGTTCTCGCCATTCTGGAGTATTTGCACGGTCGGAATCCTCCAGTAATCCACCGAGATATCAAGCCAAGTAACCTGATGTTGTCGTCAGAGGGAAAAGTCTCGCTGATTGATTTTGGTGCGGTTCGGGAATCGGTGACCTTTGACGGTGTGGGTTCCACGATCGTTGGAACCTTTGGCTACATGCCTCCTGAGCAGTACGCGGGCAAGAGCGTTCCAGGAACGGATCTCTTTGCGTTGGGGGCAACCTGTGTGCAGTTGCTGACTGGAAAACCGCCGAGTGACCTGCTCGAGGGGATTCACCAGTTCAAGATTCCTGCGGATCTTCCCATCACCCTGGGCTTCGAGAATATCCTCTTGCGGCTCACGGAGCCTGAGGTTGACCGTCGTTTCTCGTCCGCAGCAGAGGTCGTGAAGGAGTTGGACACTGGTTTCTTGATGGTGTCCAAAGCAGAAATCCTTGGTTCCCTACCGATTCCGCACGCAATCCGGCCGGCGCCACGTCCGTTCCCGGGTTTCTTCCTTCGGGATGCGTATTTGGGCCAGAGTCACCTCATGGTGCTCTTGCTGTCTTCGTTTGGGGTGTTGCTCACCGCGACGTTTCCAGTCGTGGTGCTCTCGTCGGGGCAGCCCGAATTTGCTCTGCTCGGGGCCTTCGCGACCATGATTGCGGGGACGATGGCGGCAACCGTTACCCGAAAAGCTCGCCGAGAAATAGAGGTATATCGACGTGGAATTTACGCATTGGGTGAGGTTACGGGGGTGTTCTTGAGTACCAGTGTCAATCGCGCAACCAACCTGACCTACCGTTACCGCGTAGGTCAGGCGTTTGAGCATGGATCGTTGTCGACGGTCGACTCAGACTACCAGAAGCTCACCCCTGGGGATCCGATTGGCGTGATCTATCTGGCGGAGGAGCCAAGCGAGCACGTGATGTATGCGGTCCCGCGGAAGTGGTCGAAAGAGCAGAACACAGGCACCGCTGACCGACTTCTGACCTAGGCTTCGGTGCGAGGACGTGCCGAGTCGAGGAGTTCCTCGCCCTTTGTGCGTGCCTCTTCAAACTGCTCTGCGCCGCGGTCACGAATGTCCGAGATTCGGTGACGAATGTCGTTGCGAATTTCATCTCCACGCTTGGGCGCGAACATGATTCCGAGGGCTGCTCCGACGGCGATGCCTGCCCCGAAAATACCGAGTGCAGGAAGCACCAACTCCATCGTGGAACGTTTGTGTTCCAGCCCCAACCGGTCGAGTACTCCTGAGTGGACGCCGTCGTAGGTGTTAGTCATTGAACGTTGAGCCTGTTCCAAAGCGCGTTTCCAATCCATTTCATCTCTCCGTGTCATGATTCATCCGCAAGTAAGTCTGCTGGTGCAGTGAGTGCTTTTAGTTGAGACGCAGCAAGTGGGACAAAAATTGCCCGCATTCCGATGCGCACGATCCGACGCGTAAACGGGGTCGGCAGCCCTCCCGCCAAGACGTATCCTGCTGCAGCAGCGATACCCATGGCGATATATGGGTGTTCTTTGACAGTCTGGGTCAGCGACTCGGGCGACCAGACGATGGGTGATTCTTCGTTCATGGTTTTCCTAGACGAGCCAACGGCTCTTAGCGAGTTTTCCAATGAAGTACCCGACGGCAAAGGCGCCTGCGACGCACGCGACAGGATGGTCCTCAACGACCTGCATGGCACGTCGATTCACGTTGTACGCTTGCTCACGAAGGTCACGGTATCGTTCCTCGATCTCGTGGTATCCATCGACGAATGTCTGACGAACTTCTTCACTAACTTCTTGAGGGTGTGAGCCCGATTCGACGCTTTTATCGCTCATTCCTGTCTCCGAAACATTCATTTAAGACCTACATACAAACCCAGCGCGAACGCAAGCCCAACGGATTTCCCAGGGTTCGTTCGAATCCAGTCTTTGACGTCAAATCGCTGGACGACCTCGTCTTCGAATTCGCGCAGGTTGGCTTCAATTCGGGCTTGAGCGTCACGAATACTGGTCTGGATCTCCACAACCTCTGTGCGGTAGTCGTTCTTTAAGACGACGGTGGAGAGCCCGGTAGCTGTGTCATCCATTTTCGACTCCTGTCGAGTTCTTCACCGGCCAAACGAGGTCCGAGTTCGTCGGCT
Organism: uncultured Bradymonadales bacterium; assembly: GCA_964394615.1. GTDB lineage: Bacteria > Myxococcota_A > Bradymonadia > Bradymonadales > Bradymonadaceae > JBFFMO01. The sequence continues at coordinate 178,093 of CAYMYJ010000008.1, forward strand.
TTGAGCCGTCCCGAAATTTTAGCAAATGCGTGCAGTCCAAAGCCTAAATGCACCAACGAAAGCACCAATGCCGTGACTGCCATACCCACCAGGCCAAAGGCCCATCCGGCGAAGAGAATCGCCGTGAGACTCAGCAGGCCGAAACCCACCAGCGCTACGACGCCAAAAAAAGCCATGGCCGCAAAATAACGCCCGGCAATGGACGCATCCTGCTTCAACTCCAGACGGAAGAGGCGAAGGTGCTCGCGAAAGAGAAGCAAGACGTCTTCGCTGAGCGTCTGAAAGACGCCCGCGAGCGAAATCTCACTTCGTTTTGATTCGCGTGAAATCATGGTGTGATGGTGATCGTGGCCAAACCGAGTTGGCTGACCTGTTCTGTGGGTTCGCCGTTGTCTCCGTCTTGCGAAACGACCTCGGCTCCCAGTGGATACTCACCAGGTGTCAGTTCCTGGAACCAACTTGTCGCGATTTCAGTCAGGGTAATCGTATCCCCTGATAGAGTCGCGTTTTGGTAGACCCCTTCGGTCCCATTAGATTCAATGAACACTCGAGTTCCGTCGACATTGATGGGATCAGCAAATCCTGTAACAACCAGCGTGACCGTCGCGAATTGGTCCGTCATGCCGGTCGCCGTCGAAGCCACCGAATCGGGAGAGATCGTCATGGACACGATCTCTGGACCGCCCAGTAGGTCGTCCGCACAGCCGAAGCCAAAAAACATCATCGCTGCAATCAGACCGAACTTCACCGTTGTCATGGGCTCCTCCTTGGCATTACCTGTGGCCTTGCTTGTATCATCTTGTACAAATCCATGCACGCTTGAGCCATGTCAGAATTACTTCATGAACTGCAGATTGGACCTTGTCGTACCGCGGGAAGGGTTCGTCTTGTCGCTTCGGGCGCCGTACTGGAAAACGCCTACGCCTCGATCCCGATTTTTGGCGTGGATACTGCGGACGGGGCATTGGTACATGTCGCGGGGAGTTTCAACGGCGCCGCGATCCTCGTTACCGACGTGGAAGTGATGCACGTTCCGACAGGCGGTGCGCGGTCGCGACAAAGTCACGGCGTCAGCGTGGCGGCTCGAGATGTGATGTATCGCGCCGTTCGAAGTCGCATGCAAAACATGGGTTTTGTGGAGGTTGAGACGCCGATTCGCGTCACGGCTGCCGGCACGGATCCCTATCTGGAGGCGATCTCCTGCGAAGAGGAAACCTGGCTGCAGACTTCTCCCGAATTCGCGATGAAACACCTTTTGGCTCATGGGCATGAGCGAGTGTTTCAAGTCTGCAAAGCGTTTCGAGGCAGCGAAATCACGGCCACGCATAATCCAGAGTTCACGATTCTGGAATTCTATCGGGCGTGGGAGGGCATGGATGCCTTGATTCAGGACGTCGAGGACATCGTGAAAATCTGCGTGCCGGAATTGGAGACTGCCGTGTTTCAGCGTCGAACAATGAACGACGTGGTGCGGTCAGCAGCGAATATCGATTTGGTATCGTGTCAGACGGCCGAAGAACTCCGGACTGCAATTCAAGGGGAGGGGCATTTTGAACCCCGTAAGGGCGACGGTTGGCACGAGATGTTTTTCGAACTCATCGTGACGTGCGTAGATCCCTACCTAGAAGCGCAGCCACCGACCTTTGTGACCCATTGGCCATCGCAGGTGGCCGTGTTGGCACGTCGAAGTCCTGAAGACCCGCGAGTCGCCTTGCGATTCGAGCTCTATGTCGAAGGCTTGGAATTGTGTAACGGGTTCGAGGAACTGACCGATCCGGTCGAACAACAAGAGCGTTTTGAGGAGGACCGGGCGTTTCGAGCCGCACACGGACTTCCCGATGCTCCGATTCCAGAGAATTTCCTGGAAGCGCTGCGGTGGGGGTTGCCTCCCTCGTCAGGAGTCGCCATTGGTCTCGACCGCTTATTGATGCTTCGGCTCAAGACCAAGCAAATCTCGGACGTGTTGCCGTTCTGGTGGGGAGCCGGCCGCTTCTGATTATTTTTCGGGGGCGACGGGTTCTTTTGTTTTGGCCAGTTCTTTTGGGCCGGTCGCGGCGTCGGTCGACCCCTTGAACTGGATGCGATCCACAATTCCCGAGATCGTAAAACCGTACCAATCGCGGTTTTTTCCTTTTCGGACTTCATTGACGTTCAAAAACGGAGCGATGCTGTTCTTCTTGACGAAGGTTTCGTCGAGTTGAGTGCGCATTTTCACGTCGACCTTCGAGCGTTTCAAGGTGGTTGCGGTGTCCACCGACCCCCATGCCTCAAGACGAATATCGCGCCCGCTGGTCTCCATTTTCTTGATTTTCAGCAAGCCAGAAGTCTTGTTGTCTTCCGAAAACTCCAGGTCAACAGCGAGTGTTCCGAAATTCGTTTGAGGAATCTCGAAATAAGTCATGGGCGGAAATTTCTCGGTCATGACGGTCGCTGGCCCGAGGGTCAACTGCGAGCCAGAAAGCCGGACGAAGCCAGCTGTGGGTTGGAGTTTTGGGCTCAATGTCCACTCAATATCCGCCGAGAGTTCGCCGAAAAACGGGACGCCGGTGAACGACGCAAGAGCCGGCGTGGTGCGCAGATCGAGCTTGTCGACCTGTGCCCGAATCGTCGTGCCTTCAGACCCGAACGATGCCGTACCTTCGATGATCCCTCCATCAACATCGACCTCAAACTCCACAGTGGGAGCAAGATGGAAGAGGCTGAGTAACGGCGTCAGCCGTGCGCGAACGCTGGTGATTCGGACCTTCATTGGGAGGTCTGCTGGGATATCTGGATCGATGGGAACAGCGTCGTTCACACGTTCCTCGATTTGAATTCCGTCCAGGCTCACGCCCGTGAACCACCACACATCAAGTTCGTCGATTCGGACTTTGTATTTTGGCCCTAACGCTTTTTCGGCCTGAACGATTACGATCTCTTTGAGTTCGTCGTCCGGGAACGAAAGGCCCGCAGAGATTGAAAACGACAGAAAGCCCGCCACCGCGATCGTCGCAAATTTCCAGAGAGGTTTATCGAG
>CAYMYJ010000009.1:0-96468 GCA_964394615.1 uncultured Bradymonadales bacterium
GCTCGAAGAAAATCTGGGACGTGTGATGTCTCCCAAGGCAGCACTGCTGGAATTACTTGCAGAAGCGGAGGCCGGATGGGTGCCGGTCTCGAATCAAATGGCCTGGGTGAGTGCGGCCGATGACGAAACCTTGAACGAGCTTCTGGACGAGATCGAAGACGATACGGAGTTCGAAAGTCCGATTTTTGTCGACCTCTTGGATTCCGAACCCGATGGCATCGGGACTCATACTGATTTGTCTCATTTGACGGGTCGGTGGGAACAGTGGTTGGGCTCGTCGAATATCGACGCTCTTGAAGCTGGGAAACTATTTGTCGGTGCATTGGTGGACGCAGAGCCAGCCAAGGCCGTCTTTGAACGGCTCCTTGATGTGGCTCGTTTGCAGGCAGAACGCACCGAGGTCGAGGGCCTGACCGTTTGGAGTGAAATTACGACACCTGGCGGGCTTTGTTTCCCCCACGAAATCTCCCTCGAAGCGATTTTGAGGCGAGCAGTTTACACAGGTATTACACCCGGGGAATCCGCTCGTTTGACGGGTGAAGAACTTGCGGGAATCCTACTTAGAGTCTGGAAGACGGAGGCGCGATGAACTGGTTAGTAGCAACGCATATTGTTGGACTTATTCTCTGGCTTGGTGGGCTGATTACGCTCGCTCGGCTGCTTGGTCATCACGTGTCTTTGACCTCCAAAGAAGCGCGAGAATCGCTGATTTCTTTCGAGAGAAAATCCTACTTTATGGCGGTTCTGCCGGGCTTTTTGTTGGCTTTGGTGTCAGGGACGGCGCTCATAATGATGAAAGGCCCCGCACTCTATTTTGCACCAGGAAATGTCTGGGGGATGACGTTTCATATCAAGATGACACTGGTGTTGGTGTTGATCGTGTTGGACCAATTGATCGCCGCAAAAATGCGCAAAGTTCATACCGACGACACGGGCAGTCGCGCATTTTTCATGGCCACGCATGGGATTGTTGGGCTCCTGATGATCGTTATCGTCTTCATGGTGAAAACGAACGTGTTAGGTGCATGAGACTCTTTCGAACAGCTCGACGTCCTGGCGATCTTCCAGTGGGTGCCTTGCTGCTTGGTCCCTTGTCCTTGCTGCCGCTGGCCTCGTGGCTGATTGAATCAGGGGCCTTTTCGCCGGGCGTCTGCGGGGTGAAGCAGGTGTTTGGCCTGCCCTGTCTTACTTGCGGCGCGACGCGAGCGACCGTGAACCTTTTTCATGGTCATGTTCTTGAGGCTCTGAGACTTCAGCCGCTGATTATCTTAGCGTATCTGGGGCTGACGATTTGGGCGCTGGTGAGTGCCTGGGCGCTCTTTCGTCGTATCTCTTTACGGCTTGAGCTTAGTGACCGCGAAGATCTGTTGCTGAAAGTCGCTGTTGGAGGGCTTCCGGTTTTGAATTGGGCCTATCTTTGGGCTGCAGGCATCTGAATTTTTGCGTCCAAACGGACTCGCCCGCATCATACGAACATGACGATGGAAGAATTCAGTGAACCACGAGATCTCGCACCGAGAGTCGTGATCGTGTCGGGCTTGAGCGGATCCGGAAAATCGACCGCCGTTCGTGCGCTCGAGGACATGGGTTTTTTCTGCATCGATAATTTACCTGTTCCTCTTTTGCCCAAGGTGTTGGAGCTCGCAAACTCGTCGAAGTCATCACCAAGCATCCGAGATTTTGCGTTCGTCGTGGATACGCGTGAGCGCGAGTTCCTGCATCAAGCCGAAGAGACGCTTGCAAAAATGCGCATCGAGGGCGCCAACGTTCAGGTCATTTTCCTTGAGGCCCAAGACGAAAAGCTTCTGCAGCGTTACAGCGAGACACGACGTCCCCATCCCATGTCGCCCAACGGCACCGTGCGTGAGGGGATTGAACGAGAACGCCAGTTGCTCGCGCCGCTGCGGGAAAACGCAGACCTGATCGTCGATTCGACTCAACAGACGGTTCATTCGCTTAAGGCGTTGATCAAAGAACACTTTTCGTCCGAAAAGACGGAAACTCTGACCGTGAATCTGCTGTCGTTTGGCTTCAAATACGGCCTTCCACCTGAATGCGATTTGGTCTTTGACGTGCGTTTTCTTCCCAACCCGTATTTTGTCGAAGGCTTGCGCGAAAAAACGGGCCTTGATGAGCCCGTTCGCGACTACGTCTTGGCCGCCCCAGAAGCCGGCGGTGTCCTGCAGTTGCTGCGACATGTCGGAGACTTCATGCTTCCGCTCTACCAGCGGGAAGGCAAGGCCTACCTGACGGTTGGAATTGGTTGCACCGGTGGAAAACACCGCTCTGTTGCCATCTCAGAAGCCGTTGCGGCTCGCTGGCGAGGCCGGGGCTGGAAGGTCCAAGTCCAACATAGAAATATCGAACACTGACCTCGCTGGTCCGCCAGGCTCCCGCCTGGCATTGCGATGGGTCCGCCAGGCTCCAGCCTGGCATTGCGACTTGCGGTAATAAATGCGGGCAGGATGCCGGGGTACCGAAATCGCAGCGCCTTGTGACGCGTGACCTAGCGACAAACGCCTGTATTCGCGCCGGCTTCCTTTTCGCAGGTTTGGTTTTCGGTGCAGTTGTCCTCGGACAGGCAACCGGCATAACAACGTCCGTCGTGATAGCTCGCGCAATGTTGGCTGGGCTGACAGATCTCGAAGGCAGCCGGAATTCGCTCGTCACCGCATTCCGTATAGCCGGGTTCCAAATCGCGTTGCACCGGCGCGACATCATCCCATGCGATGCATTGCCCCACATTTTGTCCGGGCTTTTTTGAACAGATTTGTTCTGTGGAGCAATTATCGTCAGACAAACACCCGCGGAAACACCAGTTCAACTTCTGGTCTCCACAATATTGATTGGGTGAACAGATCACGCCCTCGGGATCGTCGCCAGGTGCGTCGTTACATGGCGTGTATCCTTGGGCGAGCGAGCGACCGTCTTGGTGCTCGTAGCCATCTTGATCCAAGCCGATGCAACCGCAAACAAAGAGCAGGCCACCTAAAAGAGAAATAATTCGCATCGTTCAACCCTTCGTCGTCAGTCCGATAGGGGGTAGACGCGTTCGACATGCGGATCATTCAAAGGTGTGGGAATCCCGCAGGTCGTTTCACTTTGAACCCCTCTGTCACGCCGTGATAAACCGAGGCCATCGCTTTGTGAGGAGCCCTAAATGCAAGTAAATCCCGATATTTTCCGCCAGTACGATATTCGTGGAGTCGCTGACCGTGACCTTGACGATACGACGATTCTGAACCTTGGCCGTGCGTTTGGGACGGAATCCGCGAGTCGTTTGAATCTTCGTCACCCTCGAATTGGTGTGGGTCGGGACATGCGAATCTCGAGCAAACGTTTGTTCACGGCGCTGACCGATGGGCTGCGTGAAGCAGGGGTTCATGTCGTTGATCTGGGCATGGTTCCTACACCATTGGTGTACTTCGCTCGGATTGAACTTGAGCTTGATGGCTGCATCATGATCACCGGGTCGCATAATCCGGGCGAGTATAACGGCTTCAAGATGATGATTGGGGCGGACACGATCTACGGCGATAGCATTCAGGGCCTGCGCAAGCGCATCGAGGCTGAAGACTACGTCACGCATGACGCGCGACCCATCGTTGCGGTCGACGACCTGAAAGCAAAATACCTTCATTGGTGTAAAAACCACGCCGAGATGGGTCCACGAACCCTCAAAGTGGCCGTGGATTGTGGCAACGGCATGGGAGGCGTGATTGCCCCTCAATTGGTCGAAGTCGTGCTGGGACAGGACACGATTTCGATGTTCGCCGAGCCCGACGGAAATTTCCCAAATCATCACGCCGATCCGACCGTCCCAGAAAACCTTGAACATCTGATCGCGATGGTCAAAAAAGAGAAATGCGACGTCGGAGTTTCCTACGATGGTGACGCTGACCGCATCGGGGTGGTCGACGAAAATGGCGAGATCATCTGGGGCGATAAATTGATGATTCTATTTGCCCGACAGGTGCTCGAAGAGCATCCAGGCGCAACGATCATCGGTGAAGTAAAATGTTCGCAGACGCTCTTTGATGCCATCGAAGAAAACGGCGGAAAGGCCGTGATGTCGCAAGTTGGACACAGCCTGATCAAGGCTAAGATCCAAGAGACCGGCGCCAAACTCGCCGGTGAAATGAGCGGCCATATCTTTTTTGCGGACCGTTATTTTGGCTTCGACGATGCGTTGTACGCAACGCTTCGACTTCTGGAGATTTTGAGCCATAGCGACAAGACGCTGAGCGAGCTGTTGGCCGACATTCCAAAGACATTTGCGACTCCCGAGATTCGCAAGGATTGTCCGGAAGACGTCAAATTCGGAGTGCCTTCAAAGGTCGCAGATGCGTTTTCGGCCAAATACAAGGTCAACACCTTGGACGGCGTGCGCGTGAATTTTGGCGACGGCTGGGGCCTTGTTCGTGCCAGCAACACCCAACCTGTGTTGGTGATGCGCGTCGAGGCAAACACTGCTGAGCGACGCGACGCATTGCTTGCAGAGCTCGAATTGGCCGTCGAAAACGCACTCAAAGCCTGAAGGATTCATGATGGGTCGTCTGGAAAATAAAGTCGCAATCGTCACGGGCGCGAGTCGCGGAATTGGCCAGGCCATTGCCACGGCGTTCGCCTCTGAAGGCGCGCGCGTTGTGATTGTGTCGCGCAAGCTCGAGCAGCTGGAAGACGTGGCCGCCGAGATCAATTCAAAATATCCAGAGTCCGTCTTCGCACGCGCCGCCCATATGGGCGATTCGACACAGGTCGAAGAATTGGTGAATTGGGTCGCCGAGACCCTCGCGGTGCCAGATATCCTGGTCAATAACGCCGCGACCAACCCCTATTTTGGCCCGTTTTTGGATGTGCCCGAATCGGCTTGGGATAAGACATTTGAGGTCAACGTGAAGGGCTATTTCGCCTCAACACGTGCGGTCGCCAAACGGCTGCTAGACGAAGGAAAGGCCGGGTCCATCATCAACGTCGCATCGATCTATGGATTGCGCGGAGCGCCTCTACAGGGCGTCTACGCGATGACAAAAGCGGCAGTCATCTCGATGTCTCGAACTTTTGCGGTGGAACTTGGTGGCGCTGGAATCCGCGTGAACACGATTTGCCCGGGATTGGTCGAGACCAAGTTCGCCTCCGTGATCGTAAACACTCCTGAGTTTTCGGAAGTCTACACCTCGCGTGCGCCCTTGGGTCGCTGGGCTCAGCCCGAGGAAATCACCGGCATCGCCGTGTATCTGGCCTCAGACGAAGCCAGCTACACGACGGGGCAGGAATTCATTATCGACGGTGGCTACACGTCGGTGGGCTGAGCCTTACTCAAACACACAGATCGAGTCGAGCCCCTTTGACGAGGCCACAGCGTCTAGGTTGATGAGCACTGGTGCGCGCGTGCCGCCGTTCAAATCACATAGCAGCTTCTTGCCGCCGCAATTGGCCGTCAGCGTTCCCTCTGTGTATTTACCGTTTGGATTATGCGGCTCGGTTTCGTTCGAGAAGCCCGACCCATCGGGAAGGAGCCCGATCGTCTCCAAGAAAATATTACTCACTACGATATCAGTGCAGGTTGGTGTCGCGTTCGCGTCGTAGTCGGCAACCGCAGGCGGCAGGCCCTCTTCGTCGAATGTGATGGCGGCAAGCTTTCCATTCATGAGCGTTGTGTCGGCGATGTCGTCACCCGAAGCATCTTGCTGCTCGAATTCAAAGGGGGCGTTCGTGCCGGACTGAACGGCCAGACATCCGTCCATCATAACGGTCGCGGCAAACATGTAGGGGCCGCTTCCAGCTTCAAAGGTGAAAGTCGCCTGACCGTAACTTGTGGTGGTGAACAGATCGGTGCAATCGACGAGGCCTTCCATGCCGCTGGTGGCGAATTCGCTCGCATTCTTTTGGGCGTTGACCTGGACGGCCAGGTAGACCGCGTTAAAGAGGTCCGCGCCGAGTAATTGGGCCTCCGCGGAGCCGTCGGCGTTGTTGGAACCATTATTTACGACATTATTGGTCGTATTATTGGCGGTTCCATTCGTCGAGTTATTGGTGGTGTTGTTTGCCGCATTATTGGCGGCGTTGTTGGTGGTGCTGTCGTCATCGCCGCATGCGGCCGAAAGAGCGACACAACCAACAAGTGCAAAAGTATAAAAGTTCTTCATCGGAGTCCTCGTCACGTAAGAAATATTTTTCTGGACGGAGAGTAACTCGTTTTCAAATCGGGAACAAAAACTGAGCGTCACATATGTGAGCAGGATGCCCCCTTGAGCATCGAATCGCCAGCGTCCGCGGCCCGAAGCCTACTTCAACAAGGCGTCGAGTCCTGGCGCCACGTATGCCCGATAACGAATGCACTGGTCGATGTACTCAAGGTTATTGGCCAAACGTCGGTCAAGTCCGTCCGCCTGATGAGCGGGGTCCGCGAAAAAAGTGACGACTTTCTTTTTGCCTTCTTCGGTGCAGAAGCCACTTCCGACACTTGGCAGGTACATTTTGGCTTTTTCGCCAACGACTTCGACCAGTTTTTCGTAATTGGTCGTGAACCACGCCCATGTAATATCGAAGGTTTTTGGATCACGGAACGTCGGGCCGATCAGGCTCCAAAAGTCCTGTGAATGCATCGTTCCATCAAACATGAGGGCGAGGCTACCTTTCAGAAGGTCAGGGTCCTTGAAAGCCCCGAGGCCGGAGATTAACGCGTTTCTGGCAGCCGGGTTAGGAGCTTGAGCCAGTGCCATCTTGTAACTCAACCACAGACCTGAATCGCCATTTTCCGCCGAAATTCGCAACGCAATTGCGGCGATGTCTGTCGAGACTTTTGACATGTCTTTCAAGAACGCATCGGTGACTTTCCTGGACTGTTTTTTGGTGTTCTCATCGTCGGCCAATCGTGCGGATTGTTTGATGATTTCGGTACGGATCAAAGAAATTTCAGGTTTTTCGCCGGCCTTGGGTTCGAAACCAACTTTGCGCAGGCGTGGCGTGATGATCGAAGAGGTTGTTTTGGTCCATTTGGCTCGCTTGTCGGCAGGGACCACTTGATCCAGCGAATCGAGTTCGTCCAAAACGCCTTCAAAGATGGTTCGATGACTTTCTTTGCCCAGTTCCCGAATGGCCGAGATGAACACATCTGGCGCCACTTTCTCGCTCTTCAGCAGAGCCCGAAGGTTGTTCAAGAGTCCGACTTTTTCCTGAATCGAAAGCGATCCACGATAGGTTGTGGTGAGCTTCTGAAGGTCCGCGCCAGGCAAGGTCCACAAATAGTAGCCGTTTTCGTCGGCGTTTGGATAAATCCATTTGGGGCAACGTGTTGTGGGCAGTACGACTTCTTTTTTCTGGGCGTCCACCAATTCACAGAACACGGTGGACTTCCCTTTTTCTTCGTAACGAAAACATGCCGGCACTTGCCATGGGCCCGCATCAGGAGCGGTGCTTCCGGCAGGTTTGAAGCGAGACTGTTCGACGTTCAAGACAACACGGTCAGCCTCGCAGACCATCTGGATGTCCAGCATCGGAGTGCCCGGCTGGTCTAAGAATGTTGCCATCGCGACGTTGACAGGTTTTCCTGACGACTTTTCCAGCTCGGCCAGGAAATCCGCCGTGGTGGCCGATCCGTAAGCGTGATTTTTGAGGTAGGCCTGAATGCCTTTCTGCATGGCTTCTTCGCCCAGCCATTGCTCGAACATTCCCAGTACCCGTGCGCCCTTTCCGTAGGTGATGCCGTCGAATGCGTTGTAGATATCACCGCCGGTTGCGATTGGGTTGCGGATGATTCGCGCGCTCGCAAGCGAGTCCGCCTGAATCACCCACGATTTGCCCGAAATACCGTCGATCTGCGACTCGAGTTGTGGCGCCATTCGCGCCAGTTGTTTGGCCGCCATCCAGGTGGCGAAGGATTCGTTGAGCCAAAGGTCGTCCCACCAAACCATCGTCACGAGGTTGCCAAACCACATATGCGAGAGTTCGTGGATCATGACTGACATTGCCCCGCGACGTTGGCCCACCGAGGCTGTTTCGGGGTCGATCAGAAGCAACGACTCGCGAAAGGTTACGAGGCCGACGTTCTCCATGGCGCCCGCGCTGAAATTTGGGACGGCAACGATATCAAGCTTGTCGTACGGGAATGCGCCACCAAAGTATTCGGTCAACGCCGTGACGATGGCGGGGGTTCGCGCCAGCATATATGCCCCCAATTCGCCTTTGCCTTTGGTCGCAATCAAGCGAAGCGGAATCGGAAGGGCGCCAGCAGGGGCTTCGACGACGTCAAAGTCGCCGACCGCAAACGCAACCACATAGGAGGCAAGTGGCTTGGTCTGTTTGAAGACAAAAACGTCTTTGTCACCTTCTTCACGTTTCTCTTTGAGGCCCGAATTTGCGGCGGCGATGAGGCCTTTTGGCACTCGGAGTGTCGTGTCGTAGGTCGTCTTAAATCGAGGCTCGTCAAAGCTCGGAAATGCCTGGCGAGCCTCCAACGGTTCAAATTGGGTGTACGCGTACCAAGCGTCGCCATCCTTGACCCGGTAAAGGCCGGTGGGGGTCTCGTCGATGACGCCCTCGTATTCGATCGCGATCATCGCTGGGCCCGCGGGGACTTCTTTGTTCAGGACCAGCGCGATGCCGCCGTTCAGGCCAACCACAACCTCGCCGCCGACGGAGTCTTTTCCGGATTCGACCGCGAAGGTTTTGATCGTCTGTTTGTCGCTGTGCAAATTGATGACACGGGTTTTTGCACCCAATATGACGTCGATTCGGACCTGACCTGTGAACGTGTCTTTTGTGGGATCGATGCTGAGATCGAGCGCGTAATGCGTGGGAAGGACCAGATCCGACAGACGTAGGTTCCCATCAACATTAAGTTCTTCATGACGAATGGTACGATTTTCAGTTGTTTGCGCACCGCCGCAACTCGTCGCAAAAATGAGCGCCACAAATAGCCAAGTTTTCACGGGGTCTCCAGACGTTTTATCGTTCAATAGGTACAGTGCGCTCGGGATAGCACGCCGCGTATTCTTGTGCACTTCCCATGCAACGGGCAATTTCGAGCGACCAGAAATATGCCGGGATGATCATGGCGAGGATGCTTGCCACGAAGAAGACCAGAACGGCTTTTTCCCGTTTCTTTCGCTGGGTACGGTCGAGTTCGGAGCGCATCACAAACGCGACAAGTCCGCCCGAAAACAGGCCGCCAAGGTGGGCGGCGTTGTCGAAAGGAATCGCGTCTAGAAACCCGATTCCGATACCCACAATGATCCAAGGGGCCATACCGGTGGTGAAAGAGCGTGAGACCCTTGCTGGAAGCTCACCGCGAAACTTGAAGCCAAACACGGCAAGTGCGCCCACCAGGCCGTAGATCGCGCCGGATGCGCCTCCGCTGGGCACGGCGGTAAAAATGTAAGAGCCGGCGGCTCCCACGATTCCGGCGATCATGTAGATGATGATGAATCGTCGTCCCCCGTAGAACTTTTCTACCAGAGGACCGAGCGTCCAGATGCCGTAGGCGTTGAAGCCAATATGCATAAAGTCCAGGTGGACAAACATGCTCGTAACGAGGCGCCAGTACTGGCCTTGCGCGACGTACTCAGAGACTTTCATTCCCGAATAAAACACGTACTGAATCGGCGTGAAATCCATCGGAAAGGTTTCGAATCGGTCGAGGCCGACCACAAAGGCGATCAGAAAAAACGCGACGTTGATGGCCACCAGCCAAACCGACCAGAACACAGGTGTTCCAAGGATTCTGGCGAAAGAGACCTCGCGTTCGATCACGTCCATGATTTTATTTGCATCTTGCATCAGACTCGCACAATCACTGGTCTTCCTCGCCCTATGCTCTGGCGATGCTCTAGCATTCGCGAGAGGTAAGCTCGGCTCCACTCGATGGCCGGTAGCAGGTCATCGCCCAAAGCCAGTCGACACGCAATAGCGGTCGAGAGTTGGCAGCCGGTTCCACGAACATCGTCGGGGATTCTAGGCAGGGGCGTCAGGTTTTGGATGTCGCGTTTGCCTGCACCCACAGCGCATAACGGAGTGCAAAACACCTTTGCGTCGATTTCTTGTTCCCCAACATGACGGGCCCAGGGACATAGGTACGCCGCCTCGCCAGGGGCGGAAGGAGCGGCATTCGGTAAGGTCGCCAAAATATCCACCAAATCGCTTGTTCCTGGGAAGTGTCCGACTTTCAAAAGCACAGCGGTTGCCAGACGACAAGATAATGAACAAGCGAGGTCGCTGCTGGCCAAGTGTCCACCTAGCAACGTTTCGGCCTCGGGTATATTCGGGGTCACTAACGTTGAGGCTGCGCCCAATGCCCGAAGTTCTGTCAGAAGATCGGTGCCAAGTTCCACCGATCCGTCTCCCGAGGCGAGCACGGGATCGAGCACGATGGGAATCGACTTTCCGGCAAGGGTTCGTTGCACCACCTGGACGTTTTCGGGCGTGCCCAACATGCCGATCTTGACGGCATGCACAGGGATATCGTCAAAAACCGCGTCCAATTGAGCTTGTAATACCTCTGGTGCGATCGCCTGCCAGCCGCGCACGCCCGAGGTGTTCTGCCAGACGACCGCAGCGACCACAGAGAGGCCATGGCAGCCGCAATCACGAATCACCTGCAGGTCGACTTGAATTCCAGCCCCGCCGCTCGGGTCCGTTCCGGCGATGGTGAGGACGTTCACCGGTCCTCTCGCATGAGCACGTTGGCGACGTCTTCCCAGAGCCATTGAAAGGACTCTCGGTCAAATTTGGCGCCTGATCCGAACCAGTCGGCGCCATCTTTGGAGTCAAAAGGACCGCGCAGATAATGTCCAATCACATCAAGGTGGTCGGCCCTGATAACGCCACGGAACTCACCCCAAATTTGGCTCAGGGTGGGGACCACGCCGTCACTTGTGCTCTCGGTGATGGCAAAAGGAAGAGGCCGTTTCGTGATGGCGTCTTCCGATCGAATCGGTGGGTGGTAGCCATAATGAGCGTGCGAGCGCGACGTGAGCGTCCACAGGATGCTGTAGAGGACCTTGTTGAAGGGGGTGAGTGCGTTTCGCAACCGAATGCGCCGGATGACCTCGGTGGGTGGCGGCGCAGCCGTAGCGTAGCTCACATAGCGGACTTCAGGGTGGTCGTGCACCGACGAGTTGAAGAGGTCCATGCCTTCTGGGGTGGCTTGGACCATGCAGCCCTGGTCATCCAAAATCGAGCGCAGGAAGGTCCGGACCTCGGCCTCGGCCGTGGGGCTGAAATCCTTGAGCAGCTCGTTGGTGACCTGATTGAGCAAGGTCTCGTCGAGGCCCAAGAGGTCGTTGATTTTCCCCATGATGCCAAAAACACCGCCCAGCAAGGTGATGGGCCTTCTTCGCAAGCCTGAAACCACGATCAGGGTCACCACGTAGAGGAGGTTTTTCCCGTAGAGGGTGGTCAGGAAATTGGCCAACGGCGTGCCGTAATGCGGCCCGGAAACAGACACGACTGTACGAAGGTTTTTGCGGATCTGGTGGGCGGCATCGCCCATCTCAAGCTCGGTGTTTGGGCTGGCAGCCAGGCGGGCATCGATCGCCCCCAATGAATGTCCCACCCAGTGCACTTGAACGCCTTCTTCGAGCCCACCAGTATCGCGCACGGTCATCATGAGCCGTCGGGCACGGTGGCGCAGGGAGGCCGTGGGAAGGGTCTTCACCCCGATGATCTCAACGTCGAGTCCACGACGCTCAAAGACATCGGTCAACGACTCGCTGACCTGCCGAAAATACGAAATGCCCCCGAGGCTCGCAAAACCAAAGATACCTGGAATCAGGTAGACCTTATGCTTCATATTTAAATATCGCGTCCGCGGATCGCATGGAGTTCGTCAGCGAGGCTGGCCAGAAGGTTCCAGAGCAGAATATTTCCGACTGCAGGATCTGAGCTCACCAGGTCTCGGAATTTCTCGGCAGGAACAACCAACATCAGGGCCTCGCCGTCGGCCACAGCTTTTGATTGGCGTGCTCCGCTTCGGATAAGGGCCAGCTCCCCAAAATGTCGTCCCATTTCGAGGCTACGTGTGTCGTCACCAATGGTTAGATTCACCTTTCCGTCGCCCACGATATAGAGGCAGTCGCCGGTCTGACCGGGTTCGATGATGACCTCACCGTCGGCGTAGGTGCGTTCATAGACGATTCGCAGAACTTTGATGAGTTCTCGGAGGCTCAAACCCTTAAACAGGGAAATCTGGCCCAGAATATCGGCCTGACGCAGAGTGTCGAGGCTTTGGTCACGCGTTGGAACTTGGTTCTCGATGCGTGAGCCGACGGAGATCAGCACGGCGGTAATATTATCGTGTCCACCGCGGTCTTTGGCCTCTTGGGTCAGGGCGTCGAGCATCTGCTGACCCGTTAACCGCGTGGCGTATTCGAGGAGTTCGGGCCCGGACAAATAGTCGGTAAGGCCGTCGGAGCACATCATGATGCGGTCACCGACCTGGAGGTCGATGAAAAGGGCGTCGATGTCGACTTGCGGCCGTCCGCCGATACTACGGGTTAAGACGTTTCGGAATTTATCGATCACGCGTTCGTCGGTGACGTTCTCGCGCTTGAGTTGCTCGGCAAAAGTGTGGTCTTCGGTGATGCGGAAAATCTCTTCCCCACGGAAAAGATACACCCGGCTGTCGCCCACGTGGGCGATGAAAGCCGCATTATCACCGAGTAAGAGGCAATCACACGTGGTGGCCGACGGGTTGGTCGCGCTGATCTCTTTGCCGATTTCGAAGACTTCGCCGTTGATGTCTTGAATCAGGGTGAGCAGCTTTTCGAAGACCCGTTCGCGATCGTCGCGATTGCCGACCGGGTCGCATGTCTGGACCATTTTGGAGAGTTCGGCACTGCAGCCGCGCATCCGATCGACCAAATGACCGCTGGCGACCTCGCCTGCCTCGCTGCCTCCAACGCCGTCAGCGACAACAAATACGCCATGTTCAGCATCGACCAAGAAGCTGTCTTCATTGTTCTCGCGAACATTTCCAAGGTCAGTAACGGACCACGCAGTCACTCGCATCATATGGCTTCACTCAGTTCGTCCACGAGGGCATGGGTCTTGGGGTCTTCACACGCCATTCGAATGGTCTTGAGTCGGCTCTTGATGGGCGCTGTACGCTTGAGTTTCCGTCGAGAATTCAATTCAATGAGGTGGGTGAGCAGGTCAAAAAGGATGCGTTCGTTCGGGTGATCTAGGACTCGAATCAAGAGTTCTTCGTCGTCAGGAAACTTGTGTCCGGCTTTTCGAAACTCGGTGACGGCCTTCACAAATTCACGAAATCCGTCTGTGGCACGAACCGCATCCACGGCGAGGTCCCACTCGTGTTCAGGGGTCCCTTCTTTGGCCTTGAGCTGTTGTGCGACGTCTTTGAAACGGTCCGGTATATTGGTTCCACCACTGAAGAGTCGTTCAAGGTCGCGTTTATAGTCGACGCTCGCACCGCGTTCTTCGGGCTTCTTCTTTCGTTTTTTTTTGGCGTCGTCACTCATCGAAAGCTCTCAAAAACCAGACATCGACATCGTATTCATTACTCTGACCAATCCGTGATGGCTTGTGCCATTTTGTCTTGCTCGTCACGAAGTGTCCACGCTCGCACGGGAGTGTCGTTAAAAAGAATGACATATGACACATGGCGACCCGAGGCCGTGGTGGCGTAACCGCTGAGCGCAGAGACCGAATTTAGCGTTCCAGTTTTGCCACGGAGGTCTTTGGTTTTGAGCCTTCCAGCCAAGGTTCCGTCTGATCCAGCGATCGAGAGACTTGCCTCGAATTCGGGGCCAAATCGGTGCTCCGCCATCGCGACCAGCAGGGTGCCAAGTTGGCGTGGACTGAAGAGGTTGCCGTCATAGAGGCCGCTTCCATTCATGATTTTCCAGCCGTCGGCAACGCCGAGCTTCTTCATCGTGGCTTCGATGACCTCGTGTGCTTTTTCATTATTGGCGGGGGCATCATCGGCCGCGCCCAGAAGTCGAAATAACTGTTCGGCGATGAAGTTATTGCTCCATTTATTCATGCCCGAAATCGACCACGCCAGGGGCTCGGACGACTCGACCATGAGGGTGGTGGTTTTGTCGGGGCGTACGCCAACCTTGAATGTGCCGTTGATTTTGATTCCGACATCCACCATCGCTTGCCGTAATACGCTGGCGGCGTAGAGGCCCGGATGGTCAATGCGTTTGCGGACTTCAAGTGCCGACGCGTCAGCCCCCAGGGTCCCGGTGACTTCGATTCGAGTGCGATCTCCGTCGGTCACAGACCGCACAGAAATTCGCTGGCGCTTACCCTTTGTCAGCTTCGCGCTATTCTTGACGATGATGTAGTCGTTTGGGGGATAGAGCTCGACCTCAACGCCGTCCTTGCCCGCCTTCACGGTCACTGCGATCGCGTTGAAGTTGACCGAAACCGCACCGATCGGCGCGCGGTAAGAGGCGTCTTCGTCTTTCTGATCGTAGCCGGGCGGCATGTAGCCTGGGGCAAACGAGGTGTCGTCGACAATCACGTCACCTTTGACTTCACGCAAACCCTCGCGTTTTGCAGCGAGTGCGAAGCGCATCACATCTTCGTAGACCAGAAACGGGTCTCCATCACTTTTGAGCCAGATGGCATCGACTCCGCCCGACTGCAATTTTCCTTCGTAGCTCAGGCGTGTTGTCCACGTGAATGACGGTCCAAAGTGATCAAGCGCGGTCGCGGAAGTGACCAATTTGGTGTTGCTCGCCGGGTTGAAGAGTTCATCGGCGTTCAGGCTGTAGAGCTCTTCGCCGGTGCGAACATCGGCGACGTAGATTCCCACCTTCGAGTGGGCAACCTCATCGACGGCCAGAACCGCTTCGATGCCTTTGCGCAATTTCGCAGTATTCGGAGGCGCCGCGAGAGCTGGAGTGGCGAGCGCAAGAAGAAGAAAAATGGTGGTGAGCTTTCGCATCAGTGGTCCGTTCCTAGGTGGCTTTTGATACCACGAGGGCGAAGTCCGCGTCACTTCCTTAGAAATCGACCTACGCCTGCGTGACATTGTTTTCGGCGGTGCTAATATATTTGCCTACCACGCATGGGTTAGGTCGCCATGTTCTCACCCCGTAGACATTCCATCTCGCAGACGATCTGGGCCTTTTTGGTTTCAGTGGCATTTCTTGCGGGTGTATTCCCCACGGGAACGGTCGATTCACAGTCAAGTGACGGCCCGGTGGCGAAATGGCTAGGTGGTACCGGACTTGATGTTTCGGTGAGGCCCAAGGCCTCCAATTTCAGTCCTACATTTCTGACGTCGAATGACATTCCAGTCGTTTTGTCGCAGGCAATTGTCACGGATTCCGTCGGCTCCTACCGTCCGAGCACGGCATCTGTCTGGTGCATGTCCCGCAAGATGCGGCTTTCTATCTCGCCGGGCCACTCGCCGCCCGCAGCCTGAGATGATCTACGAAAGATTAGGGGGACTTGGCTTCGAATGACATGGAGGAACTCTCATGTTTGGTCTTGGAACCTCAGAACTGATGTTGATTCTCGCGATCGTCGTGATCTTTTTTGGCGTGGGTAAATTGCCCGAAGTCGCCAAACAGCTCGGCGGTGGCATCAAAACGTTTAAAGACGCTGTGGCCGGCGAAGATACGCCACCAGAGCAAAAGGAATAATATTATGGACGCAAATCAAATCGCGGTAACTATTCTTGGTCTCACCTTCATCGGCGCGATGTTCGTTCCTGCCGTCTCGCACAAGCTTGCGGCAAGAAAGAACCGGTCAATCCGCTAACGCAGGCTCGCCACCGAAGTGGCCGAAGCGCCTGTACAGAGCGGGAATGACCACCATATTCAATGCGGTCGAAGTCACCAGGCCGCATAAAATCACCACAGCCATGGGGGCTTGAATTTCGCTGCCTGGCTCGCCTTGTGCGAGTGCCAGGGGCAGCAATCCTAGGCCCGACGCCAGCGCTGTCATCAAAATGGGCGCCAGGCGTTCGAGTGCTCCTTGTTTGACGGCTTCGTCGCGACCCAAGCCGTCCACGCTATGAAGGTGTTGGATATGGGTCACCATCATGATGCCATTTCGGGTCGCAATGCCGAAAAGCGTGATGAATCCGATCAGCGATGCGATCGAGACGACGCCTCCACTGAGGTAGACTCCGACGACGCCACCGATGAGCGAAAGCGGCAAATTCACCAGCACCAGCACGGCATCCCGAACGCTCCCTAACGCGATGGTGAGCAACAACATGATCGCGATGAATACGAAGATCCCGATGAGAGCGATCAATCGCGACGCTTCTTCGGCGCTCTCGAATTGGCCGCCGTATTCGACGTAATAGCCTTCTTCCATCGGTACGGCTTGGGTCACTGCGCTGCGAATATCGGCGACGACAGAGCCGACGTCACGACGGGCAACATTGCTGACGACGACCATCTTACGGCGACCGTTTTCTCGCCCGATGCTGGCGGGCCCGATGCTCCGATCGATGCTCGCCACGGCGTGCAGAGGAATGCGCGCGCCGGTTGGGGTGCCGATGCGTTTTTCCATCACACCTTCGAGGCTGTCCAAGGACCCGCGGTCGTAGAGCACAACAAGGTCGAACGACGCGCTGCCTTCGTAGACCTGCGACACGACGCGACCCTGAAAAGCGGTGGCTACTTCGTCGGCGACCTGATGCACGGTCAAGCCGTATCGGGCGAGTTTCGGCCGGTCAAAATTCACCGAAACATAGGGGACCTGGGTTTGGGCTTCGAGCGTGACATCGGCTGTGCCGGGCACGCCCTTGGTCACTGTTTCGATGCGCTTGGCGTACTTCTCCATTTCGATCAGATCTTCTCCGAAGATTTTGATCGCGATCGTGGCCCGGGAGCCCGAAATCAAGTGTTCGATGCGATGCTCAAGAGGTTGTCCAACGATGATCGCCACGCCGCGGACTTCCAGAAGTTCGTGTCTGAGTGCTGCCAAAAAATCTTCCTTCGATCGCCCTTGGAGTTTCAGCCGGGCCTCGATTTCTGAATTATGAACGGGTTGAGCGTGATCATCGCCTTCGCCTCGGCCGGTTCGCCGCGCCGTGGACACGACCTCTGGGAACTTCAGTAGAATTTTTTCGACGCGAACGCCTACTTTCTCGGACTCCTCGAGCGACGTCCCCGCGGGTGTCATGATGCTC
This sequence comes from uncultured Bradymonadales bacterium, assembly GCA_964394615.1. Classification (GTDB taxonomy): domain Bacteria; phylum Myxococcota_A; class Bradymonadia; order Bradymonadales; family Bradymonadaceae; genus JBFFMO01. The sequence goes on from CAYMYJ010000009.1 coordinate 17,120, forward strand.
AGCGTCAAGGCGCCTTCGTTGAAGGGCGGCAAAAACGCTCGGCCTGCCAGCACAAAGCCAGTACCCGCGATGGTGCAAAGGATCAGTGAAATGGCTGTCAGCACCTTCCAGCGAGGGACCCAGAATTCAAGCACAGGCGCAAACCGGCTTTTTAGCCAGCGCACCAACGCAGAATCATGACCTGTTTTCACCGCCTTTGAGGTCGGCAGCATCATCAGGCAGAGCACGGGTGTGACCGTCAACGCGACCACCAACGACGCTCCAAGCGAAATCACGTACGCGAATCCGAGCGGTTGCAGCATGCGGCCTTCGACGCCACTCAGAAAAAAGAGAGGCAAGAAGACGAGCACGATGATGAACGTGGCAAACACGATTGAACGTCGGATTTCTCGGCTGGCCTCAAGGACGACGTGAAGCGCTGTGGGCCGGTCGGCTTCTGGTTTTTCGTACCATTGCTGCAATCGCCGAACGACGTTTTCGACGTCGATGATGGCGTCGTCGACGAGGGCTCCCACGGCGATCGCCATACCGCCCAGAGTCATGGTGTTGAGCGAGATTCCTTGAAAGCGCATCGCAAGCACAGCCGCCAGCAGCGAGAGTGGAATGGCCACAGCCGTGATAAAGGTGGCTCGGCCGCTGGCAAGGAAAATCAGGACGATGAGGATCACCAGAATCGACCCGTCTCGCAGGGCGTCGGCCACGTTTTTCACCGCAACTTCGATGAAATCAGCTTGTCGAAAGAGCCCGCTATGAAGTTTGACGCCTTTGGGTAGACCAAGCTCAAGCTGAGTCAGGACATCTTGGACTTCTTCAGTCAGTTTTAACGTGTTCACATTGGGCTGTTTTCGAACGCCGATCACGATGCCGCGTTTGCCGTTTACGCCGCCTTCGCCGCGTTTCAAGCCGGGTCCAAGCAAAACGGTTGCGACGTCGGAAACCCGGATGGGCTGGTCATCACGCATGGTCACGAGAGAGTTTTCGATGTCCTCGACACTGCGCACGCGACCCATGCCTACAATCTGTTGTTCGGTGCCACCTTCGACCAGGAAGCCTGCCGGCATATTTTCGTTGGCAGCCTCCAGAGCGCCGGCGACGTCTTCGGCGGTCAGTTCGTAGGCGTCCAGCCGTCTTGGGTCGAGTTTGACCTGATATTGCCGCTCGTCGCCGCCTAGGGGCATGACTTGCGCTACGCCGGGAATCGCCAAAAGGCGTTTGGCGATGGTCCACTCGGCGACCTTTCGAAGCTCCATCATGTCGACGTCAGGCGATTCGCTGGTCAATCCGATGAAGAGGATGTCTCCCATCACCGAGGTCATGGGCCCAATCACGGGCGCTTCGGCCTCAGCGGGGAGGGCGCTCGTGACCGCCTGCAAGCGTTCGGCGACGACCTGACGGGCAACGGTGCCGTCGACCTCCCAATCGAAGTCAACGTTGATGACCGACATGCCTTCGCTGGTATTGGAACGCAATCGGCGAACGCCGGTGGCTCCGTTCAACGCGGATTCGATCGGAAATGTAATCGTTTGCTCGACGTCCATCGGCGACATGCCGTGAGCTTCGGTCAAGACCGTAACACTCGGGGCCGTCAGGTCCGGGAACACATCGACAGGAGCGCGCGACACTTCAAAAGCACCGTAAACGATCAAAAAGGCGGCAAAAACCAAGACTATGAGCCGATTATTCAGGGACCAAACAATGATATTATCGATCATCTGGACCTCCAGCCGTTGGCGACTTCAGTGTGCATGGCCATGGCCGACCTCCTGATCTCCAAGAGAGCCAAGGCGGACTCCATACGCTCCGCGCGTAACCACCCACTCGCCGTCGTTCACACCATCGACGATTTCGACATGATCGCCGTCACGCTGTCCCAGCCGCACAGCTCTGCGCTCGAACGACTCGGCTCCCTTCATGACGTAGACGACCGGAAGTCCGTTTTCTAGGACCACCGCGGTGACCGCCACGGTGAGGGCCTCGCGAGGTTCGCCGTCGATCACGTTCGCGTTGGCAAACATGCCAGGCCGCAGGCTGTGGTCTGGATTGGGCACAGTGACGATGAGCGGAAGTGTCCGGGAGTGGGAATCCAACACCCCGCCTGTGGCGATTTGGGGATCGTTGGTGGTGAACGCCTTGTCGAAGCCCTCGACGCTGAACCAGACCCCCGAGATTTTGCCAAGTCTTGCGACGTGGGCCTCGGGGACTTGGACTTCTAGCCAGATGGGGTCGGGATCGATGATGCGAAAGAGAGCTTGTCCTGATTCCACAAAGAGCCCGGCCGGCACGTCGATGCCCACGATCACACCCGAGATAGGCGCGACGAGTGGGATCGAACCGGCCGATTTTCCGGTTGATTTTGCGATTCCGCGGGCTTGCCGTGAACGCTGGTCGGCCGCCGTGCGGGATGCTCGGGCTTGCTCCAACGCAAAGTGCGCATCGTTGAGCCGTTTGGCTGGAATCACGCCGTCTTTGACCAGTCCCTGCAGCCTTTTGACCTCGGCTTCTGCCTGTCGAACCCGGACTTTGGCGTCCGAAACCGCGAAATCCAGCGTCGCATAATCGCCCTGATCGCTGAGCGACGGGGCGAGCCAGGCGAGCGTTTGGCCTTTTTCGACGCGAGCGCCTAAATGAGGCATTTCCTCGGCAAAAACGCGTCCGGAAGTCGCCGCGTGAACCACGCCTTCTCCGCCCATTCGTGGGCGCAGCGTTCCATAGGCTTCGAACGATGGCCGAACAGTTCGGCGGACCACGGGGCGCAGCAGGAATTCCATCGACCATTGTTGGTCCAGCGAAAACGGAATCCCTTCGGCGTGGTCATGGCCGCCTTCATCGTGGTCGTGTCCGCCTTTATCGTGGTCGTGTCCGCCTTCGGGGTGGTCGTGTCCGCCTTCATCGTGGTCGTGTCCGCCAGCCTCGATCGCAACAGGGGCATCGTGCCCGCCAATATCCAGACGCGCACGATGGGTATCCGTGAGGTCTGGCCCTGAAATGTTGATCGTTAGCGTGGCAGGACCGGCGCTCGGCGGCTTGATTCGAGCAACAAACACGCCCGGTTTCTCGACGGAGGCGTTGGCCTTTACGGTCTTCCCGCCAGCCTCTAAGACGAGTTCGAGGTTGCCCTCGACGGCCTTCCAGTCGCCAACACGAGTCACCGAGACGTGAATCTCGGACTCAGCGTCAGGCTTGAGCTCCGCCCATTTCACCAAGATTTGCGATGCACGGCTCATATGAGTCCAATTCACGCCTTCGTCATGGCCGTGTTCGTCACCACGTTCGCCACTTTCGGAGTGTTCGGCGGCGTGTTCAGCCTTGGAAGACGTACAGCCGGCGGTGAGCAAAAGGATGAGTAGAGATGTGGTTAGACGATTCATTGCCAGCCTCCCGAGAGTCGGTGCATGAGATTCTCGAGGCGTTTCGCCTGATATTTCGATTCGAGTTCAGCCATTTGGTCGTTCAAGACGCCTTCCTCGGCATTCAGCCATTCGATCAACGTGAGCTCTCCCGCGGCATATCCCGCGCTCGCCCGGTCGCTTAATTGTTGGGTTAGCCCCACGGCTTTTTCGCGCTCAAGGCCGATCTTGACCCATTTTTCGCACAGGTCTTTTGTGGAGTTCAGGCGGTGATTTCGTGTTCGTTCGAGCACCGTGAGCTCCGCTCTGGTAGCCACGATTCGGGCTTCGGCTGCATCGACCGCGGAATTAGGGGCATTCCATAAGGGCAACGACAGGCCCAGGCCCACGATGAAACCCTGTTCGATCTCGGTCGAAGAGACGGCCTTCCAGCCGGCTTCGACTTCCAACCCGGGAATCCACGCGTTTTGAGTCACCTCTGCGTCCGTTTCTTCAGCTGCGATGCGCTGTTCGTACACAAGTGCCTCGGCGTTTTTCCCCTCTGGGATTGAGCAGACCGCGTTCAGGTTCCCGTCGACTCCGCCAGCGGTGTCGACAGGGACGATGGCGCTAAGCGCCCCAAGGGCGAGTTCCAGTGCGGCTCTGGCTTCGCCCAGATCCAGTTCGGTATTGCGAAGCTCGCGTTGAATCCACTCCAATTCGAACGTCGAGGCGTCTCCGGCATCGACTCGACTTTGAATGGTCGAAGCCGCGCTCGTCAGCTTCACAGCCCGCGCCGAGATCAACGCGATCCGTTCGTTGTGATGAACAGCTTCATAGAAGGCCTCGACGGCCTCGAGTTTTTGGTCGAGGCTATCAACGTTGACGTTGGCTTCATGGGCTTTGGCCCGTGCGACCGCGGCCTTTTGTTGCCGCCAGCTTTTGCCCGAAAGTTCGATCGCCTGCGCCAGAGTCACCGACCATTCTGACTCATCCGCGACCCGTTCCAGACCGGCGCTCAACGTCGGTCCGTCCCATCGCCCCTGGGCTTGCGCGGAGTAGTTCTCGGCTTGAATCGAGGCGGTGCGGGCTTGGTTTATGGTCGCGTCGTTGGCAACGGCGCTCAGGACCTCGTCAAGGGTGAGCGCTTGCGCCAAAACGCTGGGCGTCCAAAGGAAGATGGACGTCATGACGATCCAACTACGATGATGCATAGTAGTTTCTCGCAAAAAAAATCAGTTAAAAATCAGGGAAAAAAGGCCTTCAGACCATTGATGCAATTCATGCATGCCGAAGTGCACCAGAAGCTGAATCGCCAGGGCGTTCGCAGCCAGGAACGTGAAGGAAGCCCCATGGCTTGAGTGCTGTAGTTCTGGAAGAACATCGTGAATCAAAATCGAAACCCGAAGGGTCAACGACGTCGGCCGCCCTACCAGATTCGCCACATGAGACGGCGGCATCAGGTTTAGTCGCGCCACTCGGACCAGCGCGTGTGCCAGGGCAAAACGGTCACCTTTGCTCGCGGCTTGCAGGTCGCAGGTGGCTTCTCTTCCGAGCTCCCATTTCGAAAAATACGGTCGCAGAAGTCCGGCGGTGGGGTTTAACGCCAGAGCAAGTCCTGCCAACCATCGTCGCAGCGGGTCGAGCCCTCGGATATGTTCGCCTTCATGAAGGAGCGCCATCACGAGTTCTTCATGCCCTAAGATTGCCAAAGCGTCGGCTCGAAGCCCGATCCAAGGGACGAAAAAACCTCGAGTGGAAATCGGGTCTGAAGTGTCGTCGACCAGGAAGACGCGCAGGTCTTTCACGCGATCATCAATGGCCATCCAACGTGTGCCTGTCGGCCAATGAACACGGGTGCGAATCAGATGAAAGATGGCTGGCGTGAGCACTAAAATCGCAAAAATGAAGGACTCTGCGCAGCCACCGTCGGCGTGGGGAGTCAAGCATGCATCCAGCGTATGATGGCCGCCGATTTGATGAAACGCGTCAAAGGTCCACCAGAGCAATGGCAGCAGGCTCGGAGCCACAATCAGCGTCCAAATCCATGCCGAACCCCAGCCCTGAATATCATCGTCGGTCTTTGCCCGGCGAAGCAGCCCACGCGCGCCAAGGGTGAGCCCGGGGATAACCACGAGGTAGAGCAGCAACGCTGCGCTTATCGGATAGATCAATTCGGTCATTTGAGCGCCTGCTTTCGGCGCAGAATCAATGCCTCAAGCCGATCGAGGGTCTCAAGGTCGGCTTCTTCGAGGCGTTCAACCAGATAGGAGACGGCCTCGTCGCGTGACACTTCTGGCAGCCGGTCAAAGACCTCTCGGGTCATGGCCCTCAAGAATTCATCGCGGGAGAGTCGAGCCGAATAGAGGTAGCGCCGGCCATCGCGTTTACGGGCCAGAAGCTCTTTGTCGTGAAGACGAGTCACCGTGGTCATCACCGTCGTGTAGGCGATATTGCGTTCGGTTGACAGCACATCATGAACGTCGGAAACCGCGAACTCCTCCCAGCCTCGGCCCCACACCACTTCCATGATGTCAGCTTCGAGATCGAAGAGCGCCGCACGCAATCCAGTGGCATCCGGTCGTATAGAAAAATGAAACATGACGTGTCCAATCACAATTACTACCGATGATAGTTAGTTGGAGTTGGAACCCTAGTCAAGCCGACCAGGCGATGATCCATATATGGTGGGAATGCGGCAGGGCCACAGCCATGAAGTCTTGATTGGAGGCCACCGAAGATGCACTGGCCAGCATTGGAAAGTGGCACGTCGCCCCGAAAGCCCTGACGGTCCCGTCAGTTTCGTACCTAAATGGCGAGGTCGTGGCCGAGGGCGTCGACTCTGTCGTCCGTTCGATCAGGGCGCCAAATGCGTCTGCGAAGATCATGTGATGTCCGGTTGAATCCACCGCGAAGACCCGATCTCCGCTCGCGTAGACCTTGGGTGGCGCCAGAAAAGGGCCCGCAAAACCTCGAAATCCCCCCGTGCGATACACGATCTGAAGCGAGGGATCGTCGGTGCCAGCTGGTCTTTGAAACACGTGCACCAGATGTTGTCGCAAGACTTCAATGGGGGTCGAATCATCCACATTCAGGCGCAATGTGACTCTGGCCAGCTTCGGGTCGAGCCGCCCCCATGCCTCTAAGGCGGGTTTTCTCCAATGCGCCATGCCGGCACTCCAGGCGGCCACGATTCCCGCGTCCAAGAACGCCTTAAGGTCGGGCTTTTCGACGGCGACCTCAAGCATGGTCTGAAGCCATCGTTCTTGGATGTCCTCGGTCCTAAGCCCCAGATTATATGCGGCATTCGACACCGCGATCGCCACATCTTGAGTGTGCTCTGCTACGAGCCACGGGGTCTGAGTAAGAAGCTCCCTCCAGGCTCGCGTGACGAATTCATGGCGCGATTTTGGGCCCAGCAGCGAACGTTGAGTCAGGGTTAACGCGACACTAAAAAGTGTGCGAACCGTGGTGGCGACATCGATGTTTTGCCGGTCTACGGCCTCGACGACAGGCGCGACGACCTCGCCGAGCACTTCGTAGAAATCGTCAGCTTGAAGGGTGCGATTTAGGCCCTTTCGAGCTTTGAACATCGCGTTGAAAACCTCTCGATTGGCCGCGAGTTCACGGGACATGGCACTCAGGTCTTCCATTGAAGCCACCGAAGGTAGTTGTTGTAACGCTGATGCAGGTATTTCAAGGTCAGAATATCGTCGTAAAGATGGCCGTAGAGCTTCCTTCCTTTGGCCCACTCCCGCAGCGTCCGTTCGATCGCGACAAGTCGTTTGCGCACGTCGGCCTCGGGCAGACCTTCAAGGCCCGCTTCGAATTCCGCTTCGAATCGTGCAACGACGTCGTCCTTGTCGCGATCGAGTCGGTCGTATTCCTTGCAGGACGCATCAAAGAGTCCGCGAATCCAGCTCACATGGTCGGCTCGCAATGACTGGTTTTCGGCCCGCCTGAACACCGGCGAGTTGTGGTTCTGTGCGAGTTTATCGTGAAGAACAAAGGGCAACATCTGCCGGACGTCTTCGAACGAGACCTCATTCGAACCTCGAAAATAGGCCATCGCTTTCACAAACATCAACGCTGTCATCAGGGCGCGAACGCTCATTCCGTTGAAAGTCTGGGACCCGAGATCTGCCAACCCATCTTTGCCCGACTCCTGAGACGCCAAGGACTCGAAATCCACGCTCGCGATTTTGACCGTGTCTTTGGTCATGTACTCAAGCTGCCGCGCGCCCGGTTCAAAAAACTCAAAATGGCTCGCAAAGAACTCCAGCCGTCGCCGAATCGCCACGGGAATCACGACCGCGCGGATTTCACGCTCAATACGATTGAGCTCGTCCTCGGTGAAAATCACCTCCGGTGGAACAATATCCTCGGGTTTGACGCCGGCCTCGATTCGCAACAGCAGTTCGTTCAAAAAACGTGTGTTGAAATGAAGGGCTTTGACCACGACATCGATGCGGTCACGCAGAGCCTCAACCACCTGATAGGTGCCTCCGCCCGCATCATCGTTGGCCGTCAGGTACCACGCGGCTTCGGGGCATTCAAAAACCTGATCGTAAATTTCGGCGTAATTATCCGACATCACCGTCAACAAAGCCGACTGTGTTCGCGTTGGGATACGGTTGTATTCGTCGATGATTTTGACCCGCATGCCCAACCAGCGACGCCAGGAAATCGTGACCTCGTCCATCGAAGTTGCGTTCACCAATGACGAGGGCAGGGGATTTCCAAGCAGATCGGAAATCGTCATCTGGGGCTGCCCATGCTGAATCGATCGTTTCATTTCGCCGAGGGTGTAGCCCGACATCAAGCCCATCAGCGTCGCAATCACGGTCTTTCCGCGACCAGGGCCGCCTATCAGAAGGCATCGCCTCCGCACGGCAAGGTTCAATAGCGGAAGCAACACATAGCTTGAATAGCTCTGGTCGCTGGGCAGTGTGACCTTGACCTTCGAGTCGCCAAACTCAAAGGTTTGAGCAGGCCCGTCTTCGTACTCTATGTCGTAGAAAGGGCTGATGATGGCGTGATTGGTGATCCAGAAATATGCCTGCCGCAATTTCTCATCCAGCCGCACCTGGTCTTGCGGGGCGCCCGTGATTCCCCCGGCGGGTCCCCCGTAAAGATTTGCCACGTCGAATTCAGAAGACGGCGACTCCTCGACAGGGCGAGTGGGAGCTTTCGAAATTTGGCGGAATCGGTCCGTCGAGGTCATGGCTGTCCTGGGGTCTGCTCTTAGGCAACTAGATCTACCGCGTGCGGAATGCGCCGTAAACGCGCGCTGAAATGGGGTCTGGGAAAACCCTGTACCCGCACAAGAGACCCCGCGTGCGCCATTTTGGCACACTGTTGTTTTTGGGTCTCAAGCGATCTTAAAACGTTAAGTGCTTGAAAAAGTTGGGGTGTGTGTATGTAGGACAATGTGGCACGAAGTGTGCTCTATAGAATGTCCGTAAGGGCAACTCTTCAAGTGAGCGACACCATGAACATCAAATCAATCTTCGCAACTCTCGAAACTTTCCATAACGATGAAAGCGGCGCGACGGCGACTGAGTACATTGTACTTCTGATCTTGGTGGCTTGTTTTGTGATCGCGGTCGTTAAGACTCTCGGGCAGACTTTGAGTTCGAAGTACGCAGCTGCTGACGAGCTGATCGTCAAAGAAGTCCGCTTTTAATTTTAAGGAGATGCCATGAGTCGTTTAAGCCTCCTTGCTCTGTTGCTGCTCTCCGGATTGGTCACCGCAGGTAACACCTGCGACGACGGTCCCACCGTGCAGTCGAACTCAGATATCTCAAATCCTGATGAAGCCACGCCAACCAGGCCGTTGACCTCGGTTTCGGACCCTCAAGCCTTCTTACCAAGCTCAAACACAAACGCCGATTCAAGCAGCGCAACAGCCCGTCGTGGCGATGTGACGATGGGAGATTCTTGCCAATCCACACGTCAATGCGTGGCGGGTCTTGGCTGCGAAGGCGGTACCTGCGTCGAACAAGGCGAGTTGCGCATCTCGATGATCTGGGAAGGATTGACCGACGCCGATTTGCATGTGCGCAATCCCGACGGCGAGGACATCTATTACCGAAATCGCGAAGCAGCCGACGGTGGTCAATTTCAGAAAGACGGCTGCATTGCCTCACGCTGTGATGCCACGACAGGCCCTCGAATTGAGGCTGTGATTTGGCGCGGCGAGCCCGACGACGGAACCTACGAGATCTACGGCTTGAATTACGACGCTGCGGCAGCGACTGCAGTCCGATTTGAAGTTCATTATAAAGGCCAAGTCGAGAACTACGCTGGCTCTCTTCCGAAAACAGTTGGCGCAAAAACCGCCACCTTCGCTTTCACCATCGGCGCAAGCGAGAACGGCCCAGGCGAACTTGAGTTCGTGAAACCCACCGAAGAGCTTTGGGTTCGAGGCCCAACTGCCAGTTTTGCGGTCAATCCCCATGATTCAAATATCAAGAGCGTGAAGTATTCGGATGGTAATACCGCGCTCGGCACCTCGACTTCTGGTGCTCAGTTCGACCTCAACTACACGTTCAACAACTTGGGCGAGCACGACATCACAGCGAAGGGTTACGACCAATCCGGGATGGAGCTCGACAACGACACCGTGAAAATGGTCGTGATGAACGCACAAGATGGATTGCCGAACCCGCGTAATGGCGCGGTGGTAAGCGACTGGATGCTCGCGAAGCGGATTCTCTACCACGCTGGGCGAATCAGCCTCTACAACATTCAGATTTCCGGCCGCAACGACGGCGCAGACGCACTCTCCAATATCCGCGCTGTTGCTCAAAAACAGAGCGCTCGTAATTCGTGCTACGGAAACGCGCCCTGTGGCCGGGTTCGCTTGGACGCCAAGATGCTCGAGGCAATGGTTCTGCTTCGCCAGGTTTATGGATACAGCTTCCGAGTCACGGCCATCGCCGGTGGGTCGCATAGCAAAAGGTCACGGCATTATCGCGGCGTCGCCTTCGACACCGACACGATCAACGGTTCTTCGGTTCGCGGAAACAGAACGCTCGCCCGTCAATTCATGGCCGCTTGTCGTGAAATGGGCGCCACCGAGGTCCTCGGGCCAGGAAACGTCGGCCATAGCGGCCACGTGCACTGCGCCTGGTAAACAGCCCCCTCAACCCGAACTCCGGTTCGGGGAAGCCCGGCAACTTAGGTTGCCGGGTTTTTTTTACCTTGGGTCGAACGCTACAAATTGACCTGTGGCTGCCGAGGTCTTGCCGCCTTTGATGGCGAAAGCCATATGGACCGCGGCGCGCACAGGAATCGCGCTGGGGTTGTACGTCCCCGAGGTCTGGAATTCGTCGAACTCATCCATCGCGGCGGTCAGCTCGGATTCCTGAACTTCTTCGATATGAATCACGCGGCCGACGCCCACCCCAACAGCTTCGGTGTAGAGTTCGGCTTTCTTGATCGCGGCGAGAATTGCTCCTTGCCGAGCCTCAGCGCGCGCTTCGCGAAGTCGCGAGGTCCGGTAGCGCAAGCTTTCGATGTGCCAGATTCCGGCTTCCGCCAACGCGGCGATGACGCCTTCGACCCGTTCAATATCCCGGATCATCACGTTGAATCGAATCTCGGCGTGATAGGTGATTTTCTTGCCGTCCGGCGAGGCCTTAAGCTCGACGCGTGATGGCCTGATATTGCGTTCTTCAACGCCCGATTTCACGAGCAGCCCACGAATCGAACTTGCCGTCGCGCGGACTTTGGACGACGCGGCTGCGGCGTTTGGGTCGTATTGCGCCACCCGAAAGTCCAACGTTGCGTAGTCAGCTTCCACACGGACTACACAACTTCCGTGCGTAGAGATCCCGTGAGGTGTCTGGATCACCTGCGTCATGCGCTACTCCTTTGAGATTATGACCGAACCATATCGCGCTTTGCTGTGGGTGGCACCTTGGTTTTCGAATCACAAAAAATAGCCTCATCCTGCCAACAGGTGATTCGCGAAATCCCTTTCAAGACAACATCAAATCTAGAAAGGCTTTGGTCGCCGAGCCCAAGGTTCGGTCCGTTCGCCATACAACCGATAACTGCCGGCGAATCGGCCCTTTGGATGCTCGCAAGCCGTCTTTTGGACTGGCAAGCGCGTACCTGGATACAAACCCGGCACCGATGCCTTCGGCCACCATCTGCTTGATGGCTTCGATCGACCGCAATTCCATCACGATTTCGGGTGTGAGGCCCTCGGCCTCCAGACGTGAGTCGATAAGGGTTCGCACAGCCGAGCCGGCCTCAAAGAGCACCAAAGGCTCATTCGCGAGCTCCTTCCACGTGAACTGTGCTTTGCCGTGCAATGGACTCGTGGTCGGTACGATCAGCATCAATTCATCTTCCGCCCACTTACGAACCTCCAGTGAGGCGGGCAGGGCGGGCCGACTCTTGCCGCGAGTTGGAACGGTGGTGACCACGCCGATGTCGAGCTCACCAGCCAGAACGGCCTCGATCACACCTTGGCTGGCTTGCTCACGCACAAAGAAACGAATCCGTGGATGTGCGTGATGAAAACGAGCCACCAGGTGCGGCAGCAAATAGTTGGTCGCTGTGGCGCCTCCACCGATCGAAAGCGTGCCAAGCTCCAAACCCACCAGCTCCGCTAGCGCGCGTTTCCCCTCGTCCAGACGCCCCAGCACCGGTTCCACAAATTGCAGAAAAACCTCGCCGGCCTCGGTCAGCATCATGCCTTTTGGGGTTCGGTCAAAGAGCGATTGCCCCAACTCGTCCTCCAATTTCGACAGCTGGGCGCTCAAGGCAGGTTGGGTCAGGTGCAGCGCCTTCGCGGCGCGTGTCATATGGCCCTCGTGCGCAATAGCCACAAAGGTGTGTAAATGTGAGAGTTCCAAGCTGTCTCCATAAGTGATTTTTATCGAAAACATAGAATGAATCAATTTCACTTATCAAGTCGGCGCGCTTAGATTGCAGCAGTTAACGAACCCAGACAGGAGAGTGGGACATGACAGATTACAAAGCAGCAGCCAAAACGACGTTCAAGACGTCGGCTGGAGAACACACCGCGTACAAGCTCGACACCTTGTCGGCGCTTGGGAAGATCAACCAGCTTCCCTATTCGATCAAGGTCTTGCTCGAGGCTTGCCTTCGTAACCTCGACGGAAAGATCGTGTTCAATGAACACATCGAGCAGCTCGCCGGTTACAACGCCAAAGACGTGGGCGAACACGAGATTCCGTTCACACCCGGTCGCGTGGTTCTGCAGGATTTCACCGGCGTTCCAGCCGTAGTTGACCTTGCGGCACTGCGTAGTGCGATGGCTCGAATGGGTGGCGACGTTCAGAAAGTGAACCCGCTTTCCCGCGTCGACTTGGTGATCGACCACTCGGTACAGGTTGATGCCTACGGTTCAGCCGCTGCGTTGCAGATCAACAAGGACTTCGAATTCGCCCGCAACCAGGAGCGCTACGAATTCCTCAAATGGGGTCAAAACTCGTTTGATAACTTCGCCGTGGTCCCGCCAGAGACGGGCATCGTTCATCAGGTGAACCTTGAGTATTTGGCGTCGGTTGTGCTGACGACCAAAGATGGCGTGGTCTATCCAGATTCACTCGTCGGTACCGATTCGCACACGACCATGATCAACGGTCTTGGCGTGTTGGGCTGGGGCGTGGGCGGAATCGAGGCCGAAGCCGCAATGCTTGGGCAACCAAGCTACATGCTCATCCCAGAGGTCGTAGGCTTTAAGCTCACCGGCAGCCTTCCAGAAGGCACGACCGCGACCGACCTTGTGCTCACCGTCACTCAGATGCTTCGTAAGCACGGCGTGGTGGGCAAATTCGTCGAGTTCTTCGGACCAGGTCTGGACCACCTTACCCTGGCTGACCGTGCGACGATCGCCAACATGGCTCCAGAGTACGGCGCGACCATGGGATTTTTCCCGGTCGACCAGAAGACCCTCGACTATTTGGACCTCACGGGGCGCGACGAAAAACTCATCGAACTCGTCAAAGCGTACACGCAGCTCAACGGCCTGTGGCGCGACGATTCGTACGATATCCAATACACGAGCCAGATTGGCCTCGATCTTGGTCAGGTTCAGCCCTCGCTTGCAGGACCAAAACGTCCGCAGGATCGCATCGTACTTAGCGAAATGAAGGGGCAGTTCAACCTTGAACTTACCAAGACCTTCAAACACGACAAGAAGCACTCGAAGGCCGTGAAACATCATGGCGCCGAGTTCGACCTCACCGACGGCGACGTTGTGATTGCCGCGATCACGTCGTGCACTAATACTTCGAACCCCGCTGTGATGATCGCAGCCGGTTTGGTGGCCAAGAAGGCCGACGCATTGGGTCTGAAAGCCAAACCATGGGTTAAGACCTCGCTTGCTCCAGGCTCGCGTGTTGTGACCGATTACCTTGATAAGGCCGGTCTGACTTCACACCTTGAGTCGGTCGGTTTCTTCACGGTTGGTTACGGTTGCACCACCTGCATCGGCAACTCCGGCCCGCTTGATCCCGTGATCTCGAAAGCCATTCATGACGAAGGTCTGGTGGCGTCCTCGGTGCTTTCGGGTAACCGAAACTTCGAAGGCCGCGTCAGCCCTGATACCCAGGTGAACTACCTCGCCTCACCGCCACTCGTGGTGGCTTATGCTCTTGCGGGAACGGTCGATTTTGAATTGGCCAAAGACGTGATCGGCAAGGACAAGAACGGCAAGGACGTCTTCTTGAAAGACATCTGGCCAACCAACGCTGAAGTCCATGAAGTCATGGCGAGATGCGTGACAAAAGAACAGTTCAAATCGCGTTATGGCGCCGTGTTTGCTGGGCCAAAAGAATGGCAGGAAATTCCAGCGGCCGAGGAAGCAATCTACGGATGGCCGGCTTCGTCGACCTATATTCAGGAGCCTCCATACTTCATGAATATGCCGAAAGTCGCACCGCCCATCGCGCCGATTAAGGGCGCCAGTGTGCTCCTGAAATTGGGTGATTCGGTCACCACCGACCATATCAGCCCTGCAGGCTCGATTCCTAAAGACAGCCCTGCCGAGAAGTACCTTCTTTCGCTTGGTGTTGAGCGCAAAATGTTCAACTCGTTCGGCTCACGTCGCGGCAATGACCGCGTCATGACCCGCGGAACTTTTGCGAATATCCGTATCCAGAATCAGATTGCTCCTGGCACCGAGGGCGGCTTCACGACCTACCTTGGGCCGGACGCCACGCCGACCGGCGACTATTCGGAGCTCATCTACAATTCAGACGTCGACCCCAAGAAGGGCGAAGTTTGTTACGTGTACGATGCGGCTGTGAAATACCAGAAACATCACGTGCCGTTGGTGGTCCTTGCGGGCAAGGACTACGGCATGGGCTCATCGCGTGACTGGGCAGCCAAGGGGACCTTCCTGCTTGGCGTGAAGGCCGTCATCGCCGCCAGCTACGAGCGCATTCATCGTTCGAACTTGATCGGTATGGGCGTGCTGCCACTGCAATTTGCGGACGGCAAAGACGCCGCTGCTTATGGATTGACAGGGCACGAGTCGTTTGACGTGATTGTGGACGATAATCTGCAGCCGCTGCAGAAGGTTCACGTCAAGGCAACGGCACCAGATGGCAAGGTCACCGAGTTTGATGCGACCTGCCGCATCGATACGCCTGTGGAAGTTGATTACTACCGCAACGGCGGCATCCTTCATTACGTGCTTCGCCGCATGGCAGCTGAGTAATCAGCGTTTGACTCTGAATCAAAAAGGACACCCTATGGGTGTCCTTTTTCTTTTGGTATTCCTCCCCTGAAGCTCTCTGGTGAGTTGAAGGCTACGTACCGATCTGTGTCTGCTTTAAATTTGAGTTGTTATGAAATCGGTTTTTAGGTGGGTCGTTTGGCTTCTTGTCGTGGCATGCCTGCCTAGCCCGGCGTTTGCTCAACTCATCGACCACGCATCTCCAGAACCCAAATTGGAGGGTTTGCCAGCTCTGGCATTTTTTAGCACGGGGGATGTCGACGGCAACGGTTTGGACGATGTCGTGGTTATCGGCCTGGGGGACAAGGCGAGCCTGTCAATTTATCGACAAGGTCCGGCCGGCACATTTGGTCCAAGAGTAGAGCTCGCAGTCGTGCCAGGCGAGGTCTTTAGTTGCTTGGACGTTCGCGATGCCAATGGTGACGGCAAAGCCGAGATTTTGGTGGAGCGGTCATTGGCCACCAATCCTCCCCGAATGCGAGTCTTCGATGATTCTCTTAGTGAGATTGATGCTTTTTCCCTGCCAAATGCTGCAATTGGTGGCGTCACTAATTGTCGATTTGTGGATCTTCAAAGCGCTCACGGCCTAGACATCGTAGCGACAAAATCAAAGGTGGGAGACGGTGCGGCGATCGCATTTTTTGACGGGCGCAGCTGGCATGACAAGGTTTTTGCTGTCGGAGACGGCGCCCATTCGATCGTATCGCCGTATGGCATCGCTGGGGGGGATTTTGATAACGACGGCGATTACGAAGTCGCGGTCTCTGAGTTGTCGTCGGCCAAGAATGGTCTTCACTTTTATGACGTGCAGCCCGACCTATCGACGACGACTAACGTAAAGGTGAATCCATCGATTCCTGGTGCGTGTGGCCAGCTGCAAGAATACGACGATGGGCTCAACGGAACGGACCTTTTTGTTTTTGGAAACGTGGCAGAAGCCGGATTTTACCTGCGCGGAAACGGTGGCGCGATGGCTGTCACGAAGTCTTCGTCGAAACAAGACCACGGCTACATCGGCGTGTGGGACGGGGAGGGCGTCAAGTTGGTGTCCGGGACCGGTGATCCGAGTGACAGACTAGGTGTCTACGGAATCAACAGTTCGGGTACCGAGTCGCTTGCGTACGCCAACGTCGCGCCCAGCGATCTTGGAAAAGCCGACAGGATCCGCGTTATTGAAGGTACGGGCGACGGCCGCCCTGACTTCCTTGTTCAACGTGGGACGTCGCTCGAATGGTTTTCAGCGGGGCCTTGTTCAGATGCGGTCATCTCGATTGACGAGGCCGACGCGCGGTGTCCTATGAACTGGACCTGTGATGTGGTCGGGGCGGGCAAATGTATTCCTCCGACTCCCATACCTCCGGCGCCGGTCACCCCTGTGTTGCATGAACCATCGGCCTTCCGCCTTGGGGATATTAATGGGGATGGTCATTTGGACGTGGTCTGGTCATCGTCCGCGGCCGGTAGCGCCGATATGTATATCTATTACGGGAATCCCAAGGTGCTCGGGAAGTTCGAGGAATTGACCCCATTCATCGGAGTCAGCGGTGATGGGCGTGATGTGGAAATCGGGGACTGCAATCATGACGGCAAGCTCGATATTATCACCGTCGGAAATTCCGGCATGAATAACCAGATTCGAGTTTATAAGAACCTGGGAGGTGGGGCGTTTACGGCTGCAACGGTTATCTCGACGCCGGCACTCTTTTCCGTCCAATCAGTTGCGATGGGCGACGTCGATGATGACGGAGACCTCGACATCGCGGTGGCCCGTGACCACGGCGGAGTTTCGATGTTCGCCAATGATGGGGCCTGCGGTTTTGGCACATCCGCTCGTTGGCAGAGCGGTGGCCATTACGATGACCCAAGTCTGACTTTTTACGAAGGGGCCACTGGCGTTAAACTCGCACTCGCCCATCGCGGCGGGGTCACGATTTTTGACCAATTCCGTGGCGACTCTTGGCGATATTCAACAGCGACGTTGGTGGAAAACACCGACGTCGCTGAAGCGGCTTTCGGCCAATGGAGCATGGCGTATTCCAGCATTTTGGCAGGAGCGAGTTCGTGGACCTCGAGGCTCTATGCTTTGTCGGCCGTCGCGATTCCGACCTATGTCACCATCCCCATGTTGCGTTCACCCCCGCTCGCGTCGGCTTGGTGTGAAGCCGACACGAATGGTGTGGCTACCTTTTTGCCTAAATCGGGGGCTTTACTCGAGATGACGACTGTCCGGCCAGGGCCCAGTCTGAAGTTTGCGCCTCCCATTTTGCCGCGGACCGCCAAATTTGCCGGTGTTCAATGCGGTGGCACGAACGCATCCCCAGAATTGATCCTTTTGCTCAAGAGCGCCTCGAATAAATTCTATTTCACGCGTTTTGCGGCGCCAAAAGTCGTCGAATCAACTCCGGTTAAACGTCGATAATCTGCAACACCTGCAGCGCTTCGCCGCATGAATGCTTCGCTTCGGGTCCTTGGGGTCGAACGAAAAAAGGACACCCAATGGGTGTCCTTTTTCTTTTGATACTCGATCCAGATTAGCCTTCGTCAGGACTCGGTTCGCCGTTCATATTATTCAGGAGTGGGTCGACTTGAATTGGAGGCTGAATCACGAAGATTGCGCTCAGGCATTCGGAAGTCTCAATACACAAACCATCCGTTGCCAGCTCAGTGCAGGTGTTTGTGCGCGTGAAGCTTGCGTCAGTAGCCGTGCGGGCGAGCTGATAACAGCGATCCACGAGTATCGAAGTGTCGGTTGAATTGCAGAGATTCATCGTCGTGACGAACTGGTCACAGATGGCTTTGCGCTCGGTCGACAGGTCGAGTTCCTGATAACAAAGCTGTGGACCGTCGCCGGCTTCGATTTGATCGCACGTCAGGGTGTTGACGATGCAATTGCCGAATTGATCGACGGCGTTATCGCTCCACGGGCAAGGCAGGCTGCCTCCGCAATCGCCAGCCACAGTGGCCTGGCAATCATCGACACAGCTTTCGTCGACAACGCCACATGAGGCGATTCGTGCGCACATCGCGCGGCAGTCCGTTCCATCGATCGAAAGCAGTCGGCAATAGCCACGGTCGCAGACATAACCCTGACGACAATCAGCGTCTGAATCTACGCAGTATTCGCCCTGCACGCCCTGTTTGACCTCGTCGTCGGCATGACAACCCACGAGGGCAAGTCCCATCACAAGCAAAATTATGCGGTTCATCGTTGGTCCATCGCAGGTGAAGGCAACGAGATATCTTCGAATGCCAAAGGTGGGTTGAGCTGAAAGACATCGTTGAAGCAGGTCGCGATGCCCGAGCAAATATTCGCGTTGATTGCGGTCGCACAACGGTCAGTGGCGGCCCAATCTTCCTCGGTGCCGACTCGCGCCAATGCGTTGCATGCCGAGGCGAGCGCGGTCACGTTTTGTCCTTCCGCACATTGGGTCGCGGTATTATTGAACAGTGCGCACCGGTCCTGACGCTCCTGCGCAATCGGGATGCGGGTGTAACATTCTTGAGCGCCCGCCTCGACCATCGTGATTTCTGCACAGGTTAGATCGACGGCACCGCAGCGGGTGAATGAGTCTTGAGCGTCAAAACTCCAATCTTGGATCGTGATGCGGCAATCGGGCACACACGAGGTGTTGGCGACTCCACAACTGGCGATGTTGGCGCAGAAGTCACCGCACGAAAACTCAGTGCTTCCCGTGTTGTCCGCGCAGAGTCCATCTTCACAAACTAGACCACTTCTGCAGTCCTCAGAGCTGCCGTTGCAGTCTTCATCGACCTCGCCGCGACGCGTTTCGTCGTCGGCGCGGCACGCAGTGAGAGAAAGAGTCACGACTAGGGATAAGAACCACCAGCTTTTCATTTCTTTTCCGAAAATATGATGCCAGAAACACTGGGATGGCTACCATAATATCCATCACAAAGCCACTTGCGCCACGCGGGTCATCCACACGAAAATGATCATGGTGAAGTTGAGTGACTTTTTTGATCAGTGCCGATGTTCTTGGTAGCTTAACGCGTCAAGAATTGTGGAAAAATAGAATGAAAAAAAGCAGCTTGCTCTGGATAATAGTGGTGGTTTCGGGATGTGTTTTCACCGACCTGAAGGAGATCCCACAGCAGATTGGACTGGTTCCGACCGAGGATGCTTCGACGGATTCAGGGGCATCTGCGGATTTAGGCGCATCCGATGCGAGTGTGGATGACTTGGGTTTGGACGGCGGTGCTCTTGATGTGGGCAACGATGTTGGGGTGGCCGACTTGGGACCAGACTCCACCTTGGAAGACATGGGCAACGACGCTGAAATCGATATGTCACGTGTGTGCTGGAACGCATTTCGAAGACCAATCCCTGAGGGCGGTTTTTGCGCTGGCGTGGAACCGACTGCAGGCTGCAACATCGTGACGCAACAAGGATGTCCGACGGCAAACACATTTTGCGCACCGGCCCCAATAAATGGCCAACTCAAGCCCGTATGTGTTGGTTTTAATCCCGATCTTTGTGATTATCAGTTGGTCGGAGAGGTTTGTGCGCAAAAGGCTACGACTAAACGCACTTGCGAACCGGGCGCCTACTGTCCCCTATTGAAGATGGGCGAGGATTCCACTTCCTGTCGTTGGTATTGCGAGTTGGCAACTGGGAAAGGTTGCGACGCCGATACAAAATGTACAGAGATTTTGTCGACTGAAGGTCATGCCCTGATTGGGTACGGCATCTGTGAGGCCAATGTCGTATGTCCAGGATAACCGCTCTGAATTCGTCTGACCTTCTTGTTCCGATGTCCAAAATCAGCTAGACTTCCAAGACTTAAAATCTTTGGAAAGTTCAATGAATATCATACGCTGGATCGCGTTGCCGGTCTTTGTTTTGGGGTGCGGCTCGGAAACGAATCCGGGGCAAATCGGTTTTGCTCCGCTTCCTGACGCGACCTCCACTGCTAAGTCGGACATGGGACAAGACTTGAGCGTCGCGGATGCGACTCAAGATCTGGTCGTGATGCCAGACGCTGAAACCACTCCAGATATGCCCACGGATTTTGATTCAGTGGACGCGACGTCCGACGCTGAAATGACTCCAGACATGCCCGACATGGCTGAGACCTGCTGGGGCGAACGCACAGGTTTGCCCACCGGCAATCCCTGTGGAGTCACGCCCACCAGCGGACCGTGCAATCTTGTCACGCAGACCGGATGCAACGACGAGAAGTTCTGTGCGTTCGTGTTCAACGGCGTGGGATTGGTACCCGCCTGCACATCCGTCGAGCCGCTTTGTGCATTTCTGGCGTTCGACGAGCCATGCGCCCAACGGGTGGGGCAGACTACGACCCAACTTGGGGTCTGCGAGCCGGGTGGTTTTTGTCCGGCCATTGCCGCCGACAAGAATGAGGCCGTTTGTTCTAGGTATTGTGAGTTGAGTACAGGGCTTGGCTGCGAGCCGGCCGACGTGTGTGTCCAGATTGTGAGCGGGGCCTCGGCTCAATCATTGGCTGGTTTTGGTGTGTGTAGCGCGACCGATATTTGTTCGCTTTGAATTAGGGTTGGTCATGAATTCAGTTTTCTTTCGGCTCGTCGGTGGGTTGTTATTTGCCTTTGGCCTTGGCTTTCCCACCAATGCTAGCGCCCTCGCGCCCGGATCTATACCGAGTTGGTACAAAGCCTCCGAGCCAATGCAGTCGGTGGCCACGGGGGATGTCGACGGCAATGGATTGACCGACCTCGTCGTGATCACCAATACCAAGGCTTCATTGCGGATCTACAAACAAATGTCTCCCGGCGTTTTTACGACTCCGGCGACTGTCAGTATCGAGGCCACCAATCGCTACGCTTGTCTGGATGTCGCAGATGCGGACGGTGATGGAAAAGCTGAAATCCTGACGGTTTTGGGCCCACCATCAGGCACTCCGCAACTTGTCGTCCGGTACGGCGACGGAGTCACTCCGAACTATTCCAAAACCGTGGTTGGAACCACAACCAACGTCACCGGCTGCCGATTTCAACACCTGAGTTCGTCTGGGCAAGACATCATTATCACCCATACAGTCGCTCCGGGTTTTTCGGTCCATATCTGGGACGGTGTTGAATGGGGGGATATTGCCACCGTCGCTGGAGGAGGAGTGGCAAATGCCTTTGGTATGGCTGCGGGTGATTTCAACGACGACGGAACACGCGAACTTGCGATTTCTGAACGCACTGGTGATGGCGACCACATCACCTTCTACGACTTCAATACCGGAACCTATAGTTTGACGCCGAATGCTGCCCGTGAACCTTCCCCCGCAATAACCGCAGGGTGGTCGGTGGCGGGTGGGTTGGAGACCTTTCAAGACGGCGTTCATCCCGGTGACGACCTCGTCGTCTTTGGCGAAATGCAAAAGGAAGGTGTGATCCTTCGCAGTACTGCAAATCGCATGACGTGGACTGGCATCGGTTGGACGATGGCCGAGACGGGGGTCGTCGGTAACTTTGATGGAGGTCCTGGAGTCGTGATTGCTGCAGGCGGGCAAAATGATATTGGTCTTGGCACGTTTCGCTACACCGGTGGCACGGTCTCTCTCGTTGAGGGAGGGGACTTGTACAGTGGTGAATATATCGACACCGTCGCCTTGGATTTTAACGCTGACGGCGTGATGGACTATATTGGCACGTTTGGGACCACACCCGATTTTTATCAGATGCCTTCGTGCACCGACGCCTCTCAATGCCTTCCTGGAGCGCTGTCGTGTAGTGGCGGTCCACCGACGCCTTCCTGCGTGTTTCCTGCACCGCTTCTTCAGTCGTCCACGCTCGCTTTTCATGTTTCCGACATGAAGATGGCAGATTTTGATGGGGACGGGCAACTCGACATTGTTGTCGCTTCTGAAAACACCACTGGAACCAAGCCAACCGTTACGATTCTGAAAAACGCCGATGGCATCCCTGATGGGTTGACTCCCGCTTATCAGAGTACTGCGATGACTAATGCAGCATATTCGATTGCGATCGGCGATTGCGACGAAGACGGTGACCCAGACTTGTTTGTGGGCTCCGATTCCGCGGGAGTCGCGTCTATTTATACCTTCCAAAATAGTGGCGGGTTCATGTTCTCATCCCTGGGCTCGAAGAGCCTTGTTGGTATGGGGGCAATCGTCTCGATGGCGATGGCCGATGTGGATGCCGACGGACACCTTGACCTTGCGGTCGTGCAGTCGAACGGCGCCCCGATGATCTATTCGGGACTGGGTGGTTGCGCGTTTTCGATGACTCCACGTTGGACTGGGTCGACTGTGGGGCCAAATCCGGAACTCATTTTCGGTGACGTTGGTTCAAACGACACGATAGAACTCGCAGTGAGTAACGGCAGCAATGGTCGCCTTTATTATGGCTTCCAACCATCCTCATGGCGCTATCCGTCCAGTTCAAACTTCCCAACGTTGGCAGCCGGAACAACTTATACGGGGATGTCGATTGCTGATTTTCAGGCGACTGGCTCTCTCAAACTTTTCTTAGCTTGGAACGGGCTCCTGCCTGGATCCCAATCATTCGCCCTTGTTGGGTCAAGCATGATTTCCCAGGGGATATTCGCATTTGCTGAAAACGATGTCTCGGTCGTGTGTGATTTTGTCGCGGATGGTCAAAACGACGCCATCGCTGTTGATGTCACAAATCAAGAAATCAGGGCCTACTCTTCATTCGGCTTGCTCAATAGGTGGAACCTTCCGCCGAGTACAACACGGGCACTGATCGCCTGTGGAGACCTCAATAACGACATTCAGCCTGATTTGGTTGTTGCAGCGCGTGTTGGCTCGAATACGGTGTTGCAGCCTTATAGAGAGGGTTCAGGTCCGTTCACGACTTCCACTTCGATTTCGACGTCAGCCATACGAATCATGGGGGCGGCACTTGCCGACCTAAATAATGATGGCCTTCTGGACCTCTTGGCGTCTGCTCGGCTGGACATCAACACTCTCGGTGCCAGCAGTGTGCTTATTAATACTAACGGTAGTTTGACCGGAACAGAGGCAGCATTTGCTCCTACCTCCAACCCTGGAGAAACACTTGTAGTGGATGTGAATTCAGACGGCCGTCTCGATCGTATTTTTGACCGAACAATCGGCGGGTATCAACCCGAGTTGCGGATACAACTGTCCAACGGTGGATTTGGGCCCGCAATGGTTCTTCCATTCGGTACCGCTAGTGCTGCAAGAACATCGATCGCCGTAGCGGACTTCACGGGTGATGGCATTCCAGATCTCTTTTACGGACTCGCGGGTCAAGCAAACCAGGTTTTCGAAGGGGATGGCCTTGGCGGTTTTAATTCCATGTATTGGACTGGAAGCACCACTCCACGTGCGGCAAGTGTTGCTCTAGGTGACATCAATAATGACGGTAAAATGGATTTGCTGCTTGGTGCTACTCTGGCGTCAGGTGCTGGTCCAATGGTCTTAATGAACACAGGCAGTGGATTCTCGGAGGTGCCCGTAGCTTCTATGTTTGTGCTTGCGGGACAAAGTGACGTGGCCTTGGCAGATTTTGACGGGGACGGAGACCTTGATGCGGTGCTCGCTAACTCAACCGGCGTAAGTCAGGTTATCGAAAACGAATTTCCAGGTGGCATGACCATTCCTGTGTGGAACAGCCCTATTTCTGTGTCATTCAATACGTCGTCGGTTGTTGCTGCAGATTTCAGCGGCGATGGTTTGCCAGACCTCGTTTTTGGAAGCAAAAACACGTCAGGCGTAACGGGGCTCCGTTATTACCAGAATATGGGGAATTTTGTTTTTTCTGAAGTTTGGCAAAACTCCACCCTGACAGGTGTTCAAAAACTGCTGGCGGGCGATCTCGATCACGACGGGGACATCGATCTCATAGCGATTTTGCAGAGTGGAGCTAACGCCGTTCATATCTTTTACAACCATCAAAGTCAGCCCACATGGAACCCCGCAACGGGACAAGGAAACGCGAACACTCCGCCGAACGTGATCGGTGGTCGACTTAGCATTCAGAAAGGTTTTGATGACAATGGAGTCGGTGCAGGGTTTGTGCTGGATGATCAGGTTCCCATTCCGATCACCATTTACGATCGTGAGTCCGACCCAGCGACGATTATTTTGGAGTATTGGCGGCCTGGCTGGGGTTGGGTGAATACTTCGCTCGACAATCCACAACCGCGATACGAAACGTCACCGACCGGGAAGTCTTACACACTCTTGTGGAAAGCCCTCGCCGAGGGAGTGACGACGCGGCAAGACGTGAGATTGCGTGTTCGTGTGGTTCGCGACAACCCGACGCATGTGTCGTTCCCAATTCTTCATGGTGACCGTTATTTCGAATTGCCGCCCATCACCTTGATCGATCTTTGTGGTGGTGTCACTTGTTCGGCCACGGAGGCATGTTATCTGGGGTCGTGTTTCACAACTTGCATGACCGGCTGTGGTCCCGATGCGTGTTATCCGGATGCAGACGTATGTGCGGATCCCACTGGGCTTGGTCTGTGTGATGGTGTGACTTGTCCCGGTGGCGAAATTTGCTACCAGGGCGGGTGCTACCCAACATGTGTGGATGATGGCGATTGTTTGCCACCTTTCGAATGCGTCGAAGATGTGGGCCGTTGTGCGCTTGACGCTTGTGATGGTGTCTTATGTCCGATGGGAGCAACATGTTTTGGTGGAACCTGCCATGACGATTGTTCTGTAAACGTCTGCTTGGATGCCACTGAAACTTGCTACACCACGGGGATTGGGTCGCTTTGTTTTGACGACACAGACCCTTGCGCGGATGTGAGCTGTTCTGTTGGACCTCCTGGAAGTGTGTGTCATGAAGGTGGTTGTTATTTTGGATGTACTGACGACGCCGACTGTTCGGGCGGCCCAGAAGATGTGTGTTGGGCTTTTGCGGGGTGTTCTACCACAACGGATGTCTGTGACGATGTGGTTTGCCCTACAAATTCAACATGTTGGATGGGGGGGTGTTATCCCGATTGTTCTACGGACGCCGACTGCATCCCCCCGAACATTTGCTATGACGGCGGTTTTTGCGCCAGCCCGGCCGACCCTTGTGATGACGTGACCTGCCCCAGTTCGTACGCGTGTTACCAAGGCGGGTGTTACCCAACTTGTGTCGACGATTCGGACTGTTTCCCGCCTGATGTTTGCGCCGATTCAGGCGTGTGCATCAACGGCAATGATCCCTGCGAAGATGTGCTGTGTCCGGTCGGCGATGTTTGTTACCAAGGCGGATGTTACGAAGCCTGCTTGGATAACGGCGATTGCAGTCCACCATTCAGCCTCTGTTA
Source organism: uncultured Bradymonadales bacterium (assembly GCA_964394615.1). Lineage (GTDB taxonomy): Bacteria > Myxococcota_A > Bradymonadia > Bradymonadales > Bradymonadaceae > JBFFMO01. The sequence continues at coordinate 42,432 of CAYMYJ010000009.1, forward strand.
TGACGCCACCTTCTGCATTTCGACCACCGATCCCTGTGAAAACGTGTCCTGTCCCTTGGGACAGGTTTGTCATGAGGGCGGATGTTTTGAAGGCTGTTCCGCGAGCGACCCCTGTTCTCCGCCCCTGGAGTGTTTTGATGAGGCCTATTGCAACGTAGAAAACGACCCTTGTGCGGACGTGATCTGCCCAGCCTCGCAGGTCTGTTTTCAGGGAGGGTGTTTCTCAGATTGTGTTTCGTCGACGGATTGTGGCACGCCCGAGATTTGTTACGGCGAGCCGGTCAACGCTTCGACGATGTCTTCGCTGGATCGTTGTGCGGTCGATCCTTGTCAGGATATCGCGTGCGGTGAAGGCGATATTTGTTTTGAAGGTGGTTGTTTCCCCGCTTGTGTTGATGACGGCGATTGTTCGCCGCCCAACCTTTGTTTCACCAACCATTGTGCGGTGGATCCCTGCGAGGGCATCGACTGTGAAATCGGTCAGACCTGCGCGGGCGGAGGCTGTTTCAGCGCCTGTGGCGCGAACATGGATTGCCCGGGTTACGTTGGAGCTTCGGTGCGTTTCACCGAGATCGCGACCGCGGTCGGCGCGGCCACGCCTGGCAGCAAAGATGGCGGCATTGCTTGGGGCGATATCAACAACGACGGCTGCCTTGATTTTGGTGTGAACACGACGGATTGGACGGTGAAGAGTCGGCTCTATATGAGCGATTGTAATCTTCCAAACCCCAAATTTAGGGATGTTACGGGCTCACTTGTGCCCGACCTTTTGTTGGCATCGGGTAAAGAACGCAGCTTTGTTTTTGGAGATATCGACAACGATGGCGACCTCGATTTTGCGTTGTGCTCAGTGAACACGCTTTCCATCTATAAAAACGACGGCGCCGGCGGCGGATGGAAATTCAAAACAAAGCAGACGTTTACGGGACCCGCCTACGAAGGGTTGGCTTGGGTTGATTTTGATGGTGACAAGGATCTCGACCTGCTTGGGGAAAACTCATCCGGAACGGTGGTGGTTTATCTGAACGACGGTTCGGGTGGGTTCAGCACCCCGAGCGTGTCTGCGATGGGCCTACCAACAAGTGCGTCGAATGGAGATTACAGCACCGCGGTGGATCTCGATTTGGATGGCGATGTGGACTTCCTTGTTCGCAAGGATGGAACCACGAATGCGGATATTTTCCTCAACGATGGGGATGGTACCTGGACACCTGACGCCGGGATTTTCAACCAGAACGCCACCAATTCAAATAAGGGCGGCATCGCCGTCTGTGACTTTGATAATGATGGCGATTTTGACCTTTTCTGGACCGATAACGGAACCAACCAGATTTGGGAGCAGACCTCGCCGATGGTCTTCAAGCCGAGCGGCGAACCCGCGGCTTCGTCGGGCGTGGCGATTCCGTCCGATATCGACGACGTGGTGTGTGGAGACCTCGACCATGACGGTTGGGTGGACATCGTCTTGTCGGCTCGAAATCGCGATTACGTGTTTTTGAATCGAACCACGACCTCGGGTCTCGCGTTTGTTCGAAACAACATGGGGATCACCGGCGATGAAGACGGTGAAGCCATCGCACTTGGCGATTACGACAAGGACGGCGCTCTCGATTTGTTGATCAATCAAAAGGATCAAAACGAGCTGTGGCGTAACCCTCGTAGTGATGACCGCTATTTGATGATCGCTCCACAGGTGGCTTTTGGCGGGACAACAACTCGCGCCGCGATTGGAGCGACGATTATCATTCAAGATGCCGACGGTAAAATGTTGGGCCTTCGCGAAGTCAACGGCGGCCGCGGCCACGGAACCCAAGATCCGCCCGAAGTGCATTACGGTTTGCGTTACGGTTCACGTGTTCCTTACGCGTTGACCGTGACGTTCCCACACGGCCCTCGCGTGACCAAATGCGTGGTTCCAAACTCGATTTCGGGCTACCAGCGCGTCGTGATCAAAGACACAGATTCTGACGACCTGACGGCATGTACGGTGGCTTCAGGCACGTGGACCTCGCTTATCGAACTGCCGTCTTCGTTGGCTTCAGGTGAGTTTTGTTTCGGCGATCACTGCGCGACCGAACCCTGCGAAGGGATCGAATGTCCAGTGGGCACCGCGTGTTTTGGCGGTAACTGCAACGACACATGCACCAACACTTCGATGTGTGAGATGGATGAGATCTGCAGCAACGGCATCTGTGTTGATGATGGCGACCCGACCTGCGACGGCGGCGCTTTCATCTGTCCCAACGAATATGAATGCCTTGGCGGAGACTGCTTCCCGCAATGCGATGCCGATGCGGATTGCGGTGCAGGCGAGCTTTGTTACCAGGGCAAATGCATCGTCGACGATTGTACGACGGTGACCTGTCCTTCGGGTTCGACCTGTCATCACGGCATCTGTTTTGGCGGCTGTTCTCTAGACGGAGATTGTCCTTCGGACCAAGGCTGTTACGACGGTCGATGTGCCGATAATGGTTGCGCCGCCCTTGACGAGGCTTACGACACCGCCTTCTTGTATCGCTCGATGGACCGTTCGGTTTTTGCAACGCAGTCCAATGTGACGCCGTTCATCACGCCTCGCGTGGTCAGGGGTGCAGCGGGCGTGGACTTTGCGTCGTGGGTCAACATGTCGGGTGGCAAGTCGTTGAACACCCAGGTCCCGGCGACCAAAACGGCGCGTGTCGCGCTCTATTTGGATCGCACCAAGGCCAACGGTGATAACCCGGATGGGCGTTATGTTTTGTGGTTAGAGCACGGCAGCACGGCCGCAAGTCAGGGCGCCTCGAGCGCGACTTACCGTGTGCACATCAAGAACCCAAGCGGCGCACCGACGGTCCTTTTGAACGATGATAACGAGTCGATCGACCGCATCGATACCTACCAGTATGTCTACCAGACGACCTCGACCAGTGGGCCTTCGGACACCGGTGGTGTGGCGATTGGTTACCTTGATTCCAAGCGAGACCGCGATTGGGTGGTCCGCATCGACGCGGCGTTTGACGGCGATTTGACCCGTTGGGAATTCTACAATCCAGAAGGGATTCACACGGCGTTGGATGCCTCTGCGACTCTGACGATCAAGCAGGTGGACTTTGATGACAGCCAGGTTTGGACGCGTGAAGTCGGTCAAGCGTGTTCCACAAGTGGCGCAAAAGGAATCTGCGGCATGGGCACGGGTTATTGCGAAATCGGCGAGTTGCGATGCCAGCAAACCGTGTATCCATGGGCATTTGAGGTCTGTGATGGCCGTGACAACACCTGCGATGGTCGTATCGACGAAGTCGACACGATGCGCTACCCCGAGGTCTCCTACCGAACGAGTTCGTCGGCCTCGTGGACGACCTGGGTCACTCACGATCAGGACAAGTCAGCGGCGTCGTTTATGAACTTCACGCCGCGTGGTGGCGACGACCGAGTGGGAAGTCCCGCCATGGTTTCCACGGACGGTTCGGGCCCGATAGGCGCCTGGGACGAAAGTGTGATCACTGCGCATCGTAACCGTCGCAACGGCGCGGTGTCGTTGAATATCCAGATGGCGGCCGATTATGCGGATGCCTCGATGGACTCGATTCACGATTACGACGCCGAAACTCGGGTTCGTTTCACGGGTTCGAGCAACTCGGTGGACGAGTTGTTTGTGGCTTGGCATGACGACCGCAAACCCGCAGCGACGTCGGATAACGTGCCTCAATACGAAGAATCTGACCGCTTCGATCTGGAGTGGGAGGTTGAGCGAACGGGCTCGGGAGCCACGGCTCGTCGCGAAGGCGATGGGGCTGTTTTGCAGTCGATGTGGAGCGGTGCGTATTCCGACCTTAATGAGCTGCAAGCTCGCTATTATTGGACCAAAGACGACAACGATAACGACTCGAAACCTCGTCTGAAATGGCGTCTGAATGCGCCCTATCAGCCCGAGACGACCTTAAACCGTGATCGAAACCTCTATGTGCGCATTGCCGGCGTGGTCCCTAGCGATTCGACATGTGCGGCGGGTTCGCCGACTGCCGCAGGCTGTCAGCTTGCGCGCTATTCGTGTCGTGCAGGCGTGACCACATGTGGCGCTGCGGATGACGCGGTGTGCAATCGTTGTCGCGATAACGACGGCGATGGTTTCAAGGCGTACGACGCTTTGACCTGCGATACCGGCCGCGACTGCAACGACAACGATCCGAATATTCATCCTGGCGCAGACGAGCGCTGCAACGGTTTGGACGACGACTGCGATGGGGAAATCGATCTCAAAGACGATGCGGCTTACGCGGCGTTGTGGAGCGAGCCTGTGCCCGCCAGCGCGCAGACTTGCCCTGCAGGCGACGCGACGTGTGGTCCTAAAGAATGCCGTTACGCGTTTGCGTGCGTGTGTCCTGATGGCCCTGAAGATCCCGCAGATCCTCCAGCAGTGCCTTGTCGGTGCGGTGAGGGCCTTGAAGCCGAAGCCGAACCCACAAATATGTCGGTGATGCCCGCAAGTGCGCCTGCCCAGGCTGATGCCGAGGCCGATGCTGACGCGGGTTGTTCGGCAACGGGTGGAGCCATGGATGCGTCGTGGCTCTTGCTTCTAGGACTTGGTTTGGTGAGACGCCGCAAGCATTTCTAGAAATGGCGTGATTTCTTGGTTTGTCAGGCGTTCAAGGTACCCTAAGATGCGGGCGATCAGGGTCCCGTAACCGATATGGGGAGATTCATAGAATGCAGCGCCGCCTACTAATTTGTTTTGTTGTTTTGCTCGCTAGCCAGAGCGCAGACGCTCTGGCCCAAGAATATAATGCGCAGACGTTTACTCCGGCCGCCGGCCCCAATGCCGCCTATTCTGTGGAGTATGGTCGCACGCTGGAACACCTTCAGCTGACCGGTGGGGCGCTGCTTCATTACGCTTCGCGCACCGTGGTTGAGGAATTTGCTGACGGATCGCAGGACGCCATTGTTGACCAACAGTTGGCGGTGCATGCGCTTGGCGCCATCGGATTGACCAAGTGGGCTGAATTCGGTGTCGGCATTCCCGTTTATCTCGTCAACGACGTGGTGTGGAACGGCGAGGTGCGTGAAGGCGTGACGCTCGGCGATATTTCGCTTCGGCCTAAATTTTCATTCATCAATGACAGCGATTCCCCCGTCGGCCTTGCCCTTCTGGTGGATGTAACCCTTCCCACAGGTGCAGCCGACCGATTCATCGGTGCGGGCTCTGTGACAGCGACTCCTCGACTCGCCTTCGATGTGAAGCTGGCAGACTGGCAATTCGCCGCAAATGCCGGAGCGTTGATTCAGACGAGCCGCGAGATCCGCGGGACGGACTTTGGTTCGCAGCTGATTTGGGGGGCTTCGGCCGAGTACTCATTCCTCGAAGGCATCTTGCTTTTCGGCGGTGAACTCACAGGCCGCACGGATTTCAACGACCTGTTTGGCAAACAGGTCACCCCAGTGGAAGGCCTTGCTGGCGCCAAGTTGGTTTCCAGCGCTGGGGTCGTTGTGACAGCCGCCGCGGGAGCAGGCATCGCCAGTGGCATCGGGTCACCCGAGTTTCGCGCCCTTCTTGGCGTGGGCTATGCGCCGCGTGAGTTGGACTACGACAAAGACGGCATCCTGAATTCCGATGATTCGTGTCCTCAGCAGGCCGAAGACTTGGACGGATTTGAAGATCTCGATGGTTGTCCCGAAACGGACAACGATTTGGACACGATTCTGGACGCCGACGACAAGTGCCCAACCGAGCCAGAAGACAAAGACGGCTTCCAGGACGAAGACGGCTGTCCCGATCGAGATAATGACGCAGATGGTCTTGCCGATGATATCGACCAATGCCCTGACCAAGCCGAAGACGTTGATGGGTTCCAAGACCAGGACGGATGTCCCGACGAGGACAACGACAACGACACGCTCGCCGACAAGGTCGATAAATGCCCTGATGAAGCCGAAGACATGGACGGCTTCCAAGACGACGATGGCTGTCCAGAAGCAGACAACGACAACGATGGCCTGCTGGATGCGGACGACAAGTGTCCAAACGAAGCAGGAATGGTCGAAGACGGCGGTTGCCCACCTAAGGAAACCAAAGCTGTCCGTGAGGCCGGTCAAATCAAGATTCTGGACCTCGTGTACTTCGAGACCGGCAAAGCGACCATCAAGCAGGAGTCGTTCAATCTGCTCAATCAGGTGGCACTTATTCTACGAAGCAATCCGGACATCACCAAAATCGAGATCGGTGGACATACCGACGATGTCGGTAGAGACGACAAGAATCTGAAACTTTCGCAAGAACGTGCGGATTCTGTGAAGGCCTACTTGGTGTCCAAGCAGATCGACGCGGCTCGTCTGGATGCAGTGGGATATGGCGAAATCCAGCCCGTGATTCCGGGGCGGAGTAAGGCTGCACGTGCCGCGAATCGACGCGTGGAGTTCAAGATTCTGGCTGATGGTTCCGCCAAGTAGCTAAGGCGCTAAGGCGTAAATGGCAGGCCACGGCCGTGGCGAAAATGAAGAGGCCGAGCACTGATGTTGCTCGGCCCTTTTTTGTTTTCAGATTGGCGTTAGACCGCGAACGAGGTTCCGCAACCACATGATCGTTTTGCGTTTGGATTCACGAACTTGAAGCTGCCTCCCATCATGCCGCCTTCCCATTCCAATTGGGTGCCGGTCAGATAGAGGTAGCTCTTAGGGTCCACAAATACGCGCACGCCGTTGTCGCTAAAAATGCGGTCGTTAGCGCTAGGATTTTCAACGATTTCGAGCACATAGTTCAGCCCCGAACATCCACCGGCCTTTACGCCGACTTTGATTCCAGCCGCTGCTGCGTCGATTTCATTCTCTTGCATGATTTTGAGGGCCTGTTGAGCCGCTACCGTACTTACTGAGATCATGTCTTACTCCCTATGTCGGTCACCGACAGTCAAACACTTACTAAAGAGTGTCTATTTCATCCGGCCACGTCAAACAAGCCTCGGATGAATGTGTCTGCAAAGATGCCTGAAGCGTCCAAAGTGTTTCGAAGTGTAATCGTGCGCTCTTTTGAGCGTCCGAAGCGAGCCGCGGAATGGCCGTGATTTTCTGAACCTGATTAGATGTCGAGTTCGTTGATCTTGTCGGCGTTTTCCATAATGAAATCGAAACGTAGCGACGCGTCTTTACCCATCAAATCGGAGATTAAATTATCCGTCTCCTTTCGATCATCCTCATGGACCATGACCTTGAGCAGACATCGCCTTGTTGGATCGAGCGTCGTTTCCCAAAGCTCCTTCGCCATCATTTCACCCAGACCCTTGAATCGCTGGATATTGGTCTTTTTATTGCCCTTCTTTTTTGCGAGCTTTTTCAGAATTCGCTCACGGTCGGGGTCATCCAGAGCCCAGAAACTCTCGTTTCCGTGGTCGATTCGGTAGAGTGGAGGCTGAGCGATGAAAAGATGTCCGTCGCGAATCAGGCCGGGCATGTAGCGGTAGAAGTACGTGAGCATCAGCGTTGAAATATGGTGACCGTCGCTATCCGCATCCATCAACAGAATGACTTTACCATAACGAAGTCGCCCCGAGTCGTAATGTTCCTCAAGCCCGCACCCCAGAGCGTCCGCAACGTCTCGAAGCTCGCGGTTCGACCCAACCTTGGTCGAAGTGGCCTGTTCGGCGTTAAGGACCTTTCCACGCAGCGGCAGGATGGCTTGCGTCTTTCGATCGCGCCCCTGTTTTGCATTTCCACCGGCCGAGTCACCCTCGACGATGAAGAGTTCGGAATCTTCTGGGTCGGTTGATGAACAGTCGGCGAGTTTTCCAGGCAAATTCAGTCGATGAGACACGGCGCGCTTACGCGTGACCTTCTCGGTGACCGTTCGTCGTGCGGCGCGTGCCTTGGCGGCCATGATCACACGCTGCGCAATCGCCTGACCCGTCGAGGTGTGTTCGTGCAAATACTGTTCAAGCTCAAGGCGAACCAAGTTGCCGACGATATTTCTGACGTTGGTATTATTGAGTTTGCCCTTGGTTTGCCCCTGGAACTCCGGGTCCATCATGAAAATCGACACGACAGCCTTCACACCTTCGCGGATGTCATCGGCCAGAATCGTCAGTGATTTTGGTGCAATATCGTGGGTCTCAAAATAGCTTCGTAACGCTTTCACGACGCCGTCTTTGAATCCTTGTTCGTGGGTTCCGCCGTCGATGGTCGGAATCCCATTCACAAAGGTCCGGATGTCCTCGCGATGGTCATCGGTCCATTGCAGGGCCAAGTCGATTCGTGTCACCGACTCAACTTGCTCTTCCTGGGAAATTACGATCGGATCGACGTGGTTTGGGGCCTCTTTCGATTCCTTTTGAATGCGTTCCAAATACTCGCGCACGCCGCCGTCGTGCTTGAATTCCTTGTATAAACCGGTGCTGCGGTCTCGATAAAGAATCCGCAGCCCTGGAGTCAGGAAGGTCTTGATTTCAAGCCGGTCAGCGATCAACTCCGAGTCGAGCATCGTGTCTGGAAAAATCTGGGTGTCTGGTCGAAAGAAGATCTCGGTTCCGCTTCCGCGTGCTTCTCCGATGACTTCGACCGGCGTCACCGGTACGCCGCGTTCGTAACGTTGGCGGTGTGTATGGCCGTCACGTTTGATCGTGGCCACCAACTCGGAGCTCAAGGCGTTTACGACCGAGCTGCCCACGCCGTGCAGACCCCCCGAGGTCGTGTAGCTGTCGTTGTTGAACTTTCCGCCCGAATGCAGCGTCGTCAAAATCAATTCAAGGGCGCTGCGCTTCTCGATCGGATGCATATCGACGGGAATTCCGCGCCCGTTATCGCTGACCGTGAGTGAACATCCGTCCTCGTGGAGTGTGACCTCGATCGTGGACGCAAAGCCGTTCATGGCCTCGTCAACACAGTTATCGACGATTTCCCAAAGCAAGTGGTGAAGCCCGTCTTTGCCCGTACCGCCGATATACATGCCCGGCCGTTTCCGGACGGGATCGAGACCTGTCAGAACTGTGATGTCTTGAGCTGTATATCCACTGGACATGCGACCTCCGTGTCGTTTCGTAGCGCCACATTTGGGACGCGGCGGCACCTTAGCAAACGTTGCGGCAGTGTGCCACGTGAAGGAAAGTGTTTGACAGTGTTAATTGACACTGTTAGATTCGGTCCATGAAGAATACGAAATCACATATGACCTTGAATGAACTTGCCGCTGAAACGGCCGCAGCGCTTGGTGATCTTGACCAGGCGAGTGGCCGCGTAAGTGAGGTTCCCTCAGTTCGAACGATTCGTTTCTACAGCACTCATGGCCTGCTGGATCGACCTCTTGAGTTCAAGGGCAGAACAGCGATCTATGGGGTTCGGCATCTCCAACAATTGGTGGCAATTAAGCGCTTACAGGCCCGCGGGCTTGGGCTCGAGGAGATTCAAGCTCGCGTGATCGGTGCCACCGACAAAGAGCTGGCGAAACTGTCAGAAGTGGAGTGGAACACTGTCAAATCCACAAACGAAGTCGTCCGTTCAAACTTCTGGACTGAAATTCCAGATGAAACGGTCGGCGAACCCGTCGCGGTTGCCGAGGAAGAACTCGGCATCGAGGCCGTCCGACTCGATGAGAGCGTGGTTCTGCTCATCGACAGGCTGAAACGTGAACTTCATCCCGACGATGTCGAGGCGATTCACGTCGCAGCCGGTCCCTTAATGAAGCTGTTGCGTACGCGCAATTTGATTGATCCGCGGTCTTGACCGCATGCGGCCTTCGCCGCCCCACAAGAGAGAATGCCATGAGCGTTGCAATCCTGTCAGATGAGCAAATCAATCACTGTGAACACGTGTTTTCGGAGCCAGGTTTCGGCGCGCTCTCGACCAGCAGCGGCAATTTGCCCCTGGAGTCGTTGGACGTGAACGCCGCGATAAGCGGGCTTTTTGCGCGGACGACGCTCAAGCAGACTTTTGTGAACAACCTCGATCAACCGATCGAGGCGACCTACATCTTTCCTCTGCCTGATCGCGGCGCCGTGCATGGGTTTCGTATGTATGTCGGCGAACGTGTTATCGAAGGAATCATCAAAGAGCGTGGTGAAGCGCGCCGTGATTACGACCGCGCCATCTCGCAGGGACATCGGGCGTCGATCGTTGAAGAAGAACGCCCCGATACTTTTACGATGCGGGTCGGCAATATCGCGCCGGGCGAAAAAGCGACGATCGAACTTGAATTGATCGTTCCACTGATCTTTTCGGGCGGGGAAGCCACGTTCAGATTCCCTCTCGTCGTGGCACCTCGATACATTCCTGGCTCGCCTCGCGAAGGCGCGTCGGTAGGCGATGGTACGGCATCCGATACTACTGCAGTTCCGGATGCATCGCGCATCTCGCCTCCTGTTTTATTGCCGGGATTCAAGTCCCCGGTTCGTCTTGGAATTGAGGTCTCATTGGATCATAGCGGCTTGTCAAAAGACGCCCAGATCTCTTCGAGCCTGCACGCCATTACGTCGGTTTCGAATGACCGAAAAACCCTGATTAAAATTCAACCTGAAGAGAAAATTAATCGGGATTTTATTCTGCGTTTTAAAGTAGCCGAAGAAAAAATTCGCAGCTCATTTTTGGTTATTCCTGACGAAAAAGGAGATTCGGCCACGTTCTTGTTGACGATGGTGCCGCCCTCCAAGGCTGCGGATCAACGAAGGCCGCGTGATATCGTATTTGTGCTGGACCGGTCGGGCAGCATGGGCGGTTGGAAAATGGTCGCTGCACGTCGCGCCGTGGGTCGAATGATCGACACCTTAAATGCCGAGGATTCTTTTCAGGTTCTGGCTTTCGATGATTCCATCGAACGGCCCAAGAATATGTCCGAAGGTCTGATCGAGGCCAGCAACCGAAATCGTTATCGCACGATCGAATGGCTGGGCGAGTGCGACGCGCGTGGGGGAACGGAGATGGCTCAACCGCTGTATCAGGCCCTGAGTCTTTTAGACGGCCGGCCAGCAGGCCGCGACCGCCACGTCGTTTTGGTGACAGATGGCCAAGTTGGAAACGAGGACCAGATCGTCAAAGGCGTGCACGACCGAATGAAAGGCGCCCATGTCTTCACCGTTGGAATTGATCAGGCCGTCAACGGTGGATTTTTAAATCGATTGGCTGAAATCAGCGGTGGCCGTTGCGAATTGGTTGAATCCGAAGATCGCCTCGACGCTGTGATGGATAAGGTCCATCGCATGATCGACACCCCGGTGCTCAACGAAGTCACGGTGCGTATCGAGGGCGCGATGTTGGTCCCCACTACGATGACTCCCGACCATCCTGTGAGCCTTTTTGCGGCCGCTCCCTTGACCTTGTCTGGCCGATTGACAGGCAAGGGCGACGTCAGCGCGCGAGTTCGCGGCACGACGCCGGGTCAGGTGCTTTTTGAGGAAGTGATTCAACCCGAGATCCGCCAAGACTCAGCATTTGCGGCCGTTTGGGCGCGGGCCCGGATTCGCAGCCTCGAAGACCAATACGCCGCGGTTCATAATAATCGGCACCTGGTCGAAAAACAGATCACCGAAATTAGTTTGCGCTACAAAGTTTTGTGTCGATTCACATCCTTTGTTGCGGTCGACGACGCCGAGAAAGTCGACGGTGAAATGCAGAAAGTGGTGCAACCCGTCGAGTCGCCTGAAGGTTGGGCGTCGGGTGGTGCACCGATGAAGCAGTCGGCCCCAATGCCGTCGCCTTCCATGGCGGTACCGATGTCGCGGTCTACGTCGATGCGCAAACGCAGCGCACCACTCGGGCAAGCTGAGGCCAAGGCCGCCCCGATGCAGGCACAGAAATTTGAATCATCGATGGAAGTGTCGGCCGCGATGGACTTCGAAGCTATGGACGACGTGGACGACAGGACGCAAGGGGCCGATCTTGGGTTTGACTCGTTTGCGGCTCAGCGAACGGAAGCTCCGATGGAAGCTCCCGCACCGCCTCCTGCTGCGGATATGTTGAAGGAAATCGCAGAGCACTCCAAAGGGCGAGGACGTCGTGTTATTCAGACAAAGATGAATATTCAGATTCATCAACGCAGTCCAGAAGAGCTCCTGGGCCGTCATCTCTCGGCCGCACACGACGTGTTTTGTTTGGCGCTGCTCTGGATTGAGTTGCTGCTCGGATACCCGTTTTTCACCGGTCAGACGTCCCAAGACGTGGAAGACGAGATCAGCGGCTGGGACACAGCAAAACTTCCAGACGAGGTTTTACGCTGGAAGCCCGTTTTAGAAAAAGCTTTGGCTGCGGACCCGAGAGACCGCTATCAGAGCGCGGCCGAGCTCGCGATTGCGATCGTAGAGTTGGCGCAGACGTTGGGCGTGAAACCCGCCATACCCGATTGCACAGCGTCGTCCCTGAAACCGGCGACCTTCGGACCCTATTTGCTTGACCAGACCATGCAGGGCGGGGCGGGCTATGACGTACGCACGGCAACGCGAAACGGTGCCCATCGGGTCGTCAAAATCTACGACGCGGCCGTTTCGGCAGATGACGACTTTGTTGATGCTCTATTTGAAGAGGTGCGAATTGATGCGCCTTATATTCTACCACTGGCTGAATTCGGTGTTGAGGAAGGTCGAGCGTACTTGGCATATGACGGAGAAGCCCGCGCGGCTCTGCTCTCGGAGCGGCTCACCGAAGGTGCAGCGTTTAGAGCTATCGTCGAGGCCTCGATGGCTGTGGAGCCCTTGCACGCAAGCGGGGGCGTTCACGGAAGTATCAACGACACTGAATTCGTGATTCTAGAGAACAGGAGTGTTGCGCTTGTTGGTCTTGGCCACAAATCTGGCTCGGTCACCCAGAGCGTTGAAATCCCGGCCAAGGTCGCAGATTGGCTGTCGTCCACGCCAAAACCCTTCTGGAAATAAACCCCGCTTCGGTCGGTTGAAATACGTCAAAATATAGCCATGGCATCGGTAGACCCTTTGGGGTTTGGGTGCCATGGCTGCTTTTATGAGGCGGTTGACGCTCTAATCTGCTTCTTGTTCAGCTTGAATGCTGGTCCACCAGGCCTTGACCTGCGAGGCGTTGTGGGCCAGCGGCGCCGGAGGAAGCGAGTCGATGAAATGGCGTCCGTAACCTTTATTTAAAATTCTAGAATCCAGAATCGCGACAATTCCTCGATCGTTTTTTGAACGGATCAAACGTCCAAAACCTTGTTTCAAAGTCAATGCCGCCGAAGGCACTGAAAACGAATGAAATGACGACCCTCCATTGGAATCGATCAGGTCGAGGCGCGCTTTTGTCAGTGGATCTGAGGGGCTCGCAAAGGGGAGCTTGTCGATGATCACCAAGCTCAACGCCTCGCCCTCGACGTCGACACCTTCCCAAAATGAAGAGGTCGCAAATAAAACCGAATGGGTGTCTGAACGGAATTCATCCAGCAGTTCGCGTTTGGGTTTTTCGCCCTGTTTTAAAACTTTGTAGGGGATTTTGGGGACAAGTCGCTCAAAAACCTTGTTCATGTTGGCGTAGCTTGTAAAAAGCACAAACGCGCGGCCTTGAGTCAGGTCCAGCAGGTATTCGACGATCGTACAAACGCCGTCGATCCATGCCGGATCGTTGGGCGGCGGAAGACGCCGCGGAACGTAGACCATCGCCTGTTGGGTATAATCAAAAACAGGCTCTAAAATCAGCCGATCAAATGATTTGGAGAGGTCGTCACCAAAGCGCTTATCGTTGATTCCAAGTCGATCTTCAAAAAACTTGAAATTCCCGCCCGTGGCCAGGGTTGCAGAGGTGAAGACCAGCCGGTCGTGCGCTTTTAGTAATTTATCACGGAGTAATTTGGCAAGGTCGATGGGAGAGGCCTGAAGGTAGAAACCTTTGTCTCGAACCTCGACAAAATAGACGTACTTTTCGTCAGACGCGTCCAAAATGAACGAGAGGTCCGAACGCTGTTCGGCACATCGCCCCACCAGACGGACGGCAATTTCACCCAGGCCGGTGGTCTTCTGGATCGCGCGTTTCAGCTCGTCCATCGAATCTAAGAGGTCGGCGGCTGCTGGCTTAATCATGGGGCCTGCCGTGCCCTCCATGATTTCATTCATGTTGTAGCGGCCTTCGTAGAGGCCAAAGGTGGCAACCGAAAAGAATGCCGCGCTGGTTTTTTCCATACCCGTTAGCGCGTCGTTGATGGCGTCGGCCACGATGTCTTCGTTTTCGATGGCTCGGGTGATGTCAGTGACCAGTTCGCGGATCTTGAAATTCGACATTTGCATGCCGAAATAGGATGTCGCGACGCTTTCCACATGATGGGCTTCGTCGAAAATTAACGCGTCAAATTCGGGCAGGATCTCGCCAAACCCGGTGTCTTTGAGTGCCAGGTCGGCAAAAAATAAATGGTGATTCACCACGATGACTTGAGCTTCGGAAGCCTTCTTTCGGACGTTCGTGATATGACATTCATCAAAATGAGGGCATTTCTGGCCAAGGCAGGCCTCGGCGCCCACGGACAGGTCATTCCAGGTCGCAAAATCGTCGGGAAGCCCGTTGATTTCAGCCCGGTCGCCCGTCTGGGTGTACTTGGCCCAAGACAGGATTTTGGGCCACATACGAGCGTCATCGCGTGATCTAAAATTGGGCGAATCGCGCATCTGATCGAAACGCAATTTACACAAATAATTTCGCCGTCCTTTTAGAAGTACGGCCTCAAATTTTGAGGGCCAATGCTTCTGCAAAAACGGAATATCTTTGTGAAATAGCTGTTCCTGAAGGGCTTTGGTTCCCGTGCTGATGACGACGCGTTTGCCCGAAAGTAGCGCTGGCACAAGGTACGCCAATGTCTTACCAGTTCCGGTTGCAGCTTCCACGATCAAGGGACGCCGTCGGCGTAGTGCCTCGGTGACAGCGTTTCCCATCTTGACTTGCTGGGGCCTGAACTCGTAGCGCTCGAGAGCTTTGCTTAGGAGTCCGCCCGCGCCCAAAATTTCATCGACCGTCATGATAGCTCTCGGAGGGCTGATTGGAGTCGCTGCACGTCGTCTGGATTGGCCGCAAAAACGTCAATGCCGGGCTCGTCAGAAAAAATGACCGTTTCCACTTTCTTGGTCGTGTTCCAGACCTTAAAACCATCGACCGTTGACGAATGAAATCGCCCTGGTTTGGTCAAAACGGAGCGGATTTTTTCGGGGCTCAGGACGTCGAGTCGACGGCCATCCCAAACCACGTCCACCTCTTTTTCGACCTCTTCACTGATCTCCATGCGGAGGCGCAATTTGGTGATCATGGTTCTCTTTTGCATTTCGGTGAGCGGCAAGAAAAGCGCCAAGGTGGCCAATGGTATGCCCCACAAACGCCGGTCATCATCCAGGAGCGCAAAGACAATCAGGCCCGCGAGCATGAACCCGATACGCCATGCCTTCATGCGCTGTCGTCCCGAACGCGTGTCTCGAAAGGATGGCAAAAATCCGAGCAGATCAATCAATCCGGCGTAGAGCTTGCGCATTTTCGAGGGACGTTTCGTGATGACGACGTGTTTGGCTTTAAAGGAAACGCTTTGCATGGTGCGGGTACTACTCGAACTCGTTGATCACGAAGTCACCGTTAACGGTCGCTTCGCAGGTCTTGGGGTCGCCGACAAGGTCGACTTGCAGCGTGTGTTGTTCGCCGCCTTGGGTGAAGTCTGCGGTCGCGAAAATGTGAAAGACGTTGGCTTCATTTTCAGTGTGATACGCAAAATACTTGGGTTCAGAGTCCACCAAACGAAGCTCATCCCAGCCCTTGCCACTAAAATTTGTCATTGTTTTTGCGCCGCCAGCCGGGATTTCTCCCGAGGGGGCTGCCGAGGGCGGGAACACACAATATTCGGAGTAGTGGCTGATTGCGGCATTCGAAATCATGCGGGTGATTCCCGTAGATTCCACCTCTTTGGATTCTTTGATGTAGCGTAAAAATGCCGGAATCGCGATCGCGGCCAAGATGCCTATGATTGGCACACCAAAAACCAAGAGACCGCCGCAGCCAATCATCACCCAGAACATTCCGCTTCGTTTTTTTGCTGCCGTTTTTTCTGTCATTTGTTCTCCAGAGTGGTCGAAAACGACGCTTGCGTTGGGGGTTGGTGATCAGCGCTCGCACCCTAGCTTGATGCGATCGCGGAAAACAAGAGGCGGTGAATTAGAAGGTGAATGCAGCACCGGCGCCGACATTCCATTGGTCGATGTTTTCGTATGTGCCGTCGTCGGCCAATCGCCAGAGCCGTGAATACTCGGCGCCCACATACACGGGCCCAAACACAAAAACACGAGCCTCGCCGACACCCAACGCTCCATCGAGGTCGAAGGCTTCTTCGGGACCGTCGAAATTCTGCTTGAAATAAAGCGCGGCCAGCGACACAGGACCCACCTGAGCCAATTGGGCTCGCAGGCGAATCATCGCGTTTCCTGGGCCTTCGGCATCGGCATACGCGCCGGACACCACCACGAGGCCAAAGAAGCTCGCCTGCAGGTCGCCATAAGCTCCCCATACGGCGCCACGGGTTTGACTGGCGGCCACGCGAAGCTTGGGCGCTGGAATCGTAGTGCCCCATCCGTTGTACTGATATCGGTCGATTTCGTAGAGCGGGCCGACGTAATCGGGCAGGTAGTGTTCGCCCATAAGCCGTAACTCCAGCCGACTAGAAAACCCAAGGCCTTCGATGGGTTGGAAGGCCGTCAGTGTCCCGAGATGCCAGCCGGGGCTTTGGCCCCAATGAACGTTCAGGTCGGTGTATGGAGTGACCTGGAGTTTCTCCATATCGACGATATTCAACTCGACATCGATGCCGTTGAACACCGTCGCTTGTTCGTCCGCGACTTCGGGGGCGATGTTGGGGTCGACAACGATGTTGCCATTGATATCCCGCCGTAATTCCAATGGGGCGTCGCCATCAACAACGGTATTAAACGCTACGGCGAGCCGGTTTAGCCAGGCTTTTTTGTCGATGAATGCCCAGGGCCGCGCATACACGCGTACCCCGACGATTGAGGGCGAAATCAGGTTGTCGATCAACACCTGTCCGCCCCCGTAAATCGTGTTGAGATTGGTGTGCAGTCCCAACTGATACGCGTCGGGTGTCACCATATTATAATAGGAATTGACGATCGTTCCGTGGCCAAGCGTCACGCCACCAAGCTCACCAATGCGTGCGTGCAAAGGTTCATTGGGATTGCCGTATTCGACAAATCGTAGGACACGCAAAAAATCGCTCGGTTCGTCCCAGTCTTCTTCGCGAATCACACCCTCTTGTTGCGGATCGTTGTCGATCAGGCGAAGTCGTAAAGGGGCTTGAACTCCAAAACCAAGCGTTGTGCTGCACGATAGTGGTGGGCAATCGACGCGAGGCACAGGAAGCTTCATGGCGAAGCCCAAACGCACCGTCAGAAAATAATCTTCACCAATTTGCCCGAATCCCAACTCGCCGCTGACTTCACCCGTGGTGGACGGTGTGTCGGCAGGCGGAGCTTGTGCGTTCGCGTTGAACGATGTCAACGACGCGACAAGGCCTGCACTGAGGGCCAAAGCCCTGAGCAGGTTCTGGCGAGTGTTTCTCAAACGGTGGGCCGTCCAATGCTGTCGTAGTGGATGCCGAGCTTTTTCATTTTCGCAGGGCTGTAGAGGTTGCGGCCGTCAAAAATAACAGGGGATTTCAGCGCGGCGAGAATTCGGTCGAATTCGGGGCTGCGGTACTGATTCCATTCCGTGAAGATCAAAAGAGCATCAGCACCCTCAAGCACATCGTATTCATCGTGTTCGAAGGTCACGGCATCACCAAGGTCGGCAAGTTCGTGTTTTGCGTTTTCAAGCGCGACAGGGTCGGTGGCCTGGACCTTTGCGCCCGCTGCGACAAGCGCGCGGATGCCGATCAAAGCTGGTGCTTCGCGGACGTCGTCGGTTTTGGGTTTGAACGCCAATCCCCAGACTGCGAATGTTCGGCCTTCCAGGCTTCCAAAATGCTCACGTGCGGCCGAGACCAGACGGAGTTTTTGGCGGTCATTGATCGATTCGACCGCGTCCAAAACGCCGGTTTCCATGTCGAACTCGTGGCCGAGCCGCGAAAGGGCGCGGACGTCTTTGGGGAAACAGCTTCCGCCATAACCCACACCGGGGAAAATGAAGTGGGGGCCGATACGTTCGTCAAGGCTCATGCCGATACGAACGTGTTCGACGTCGGCGCCGACGCGGTCGCAGAGGTTCGCGATCTCGTTCATAAACGAGATCTTGGTCGCGAGCATGGCGTTGGAGGCATATTTGGTCATCTCGGCCGAACGAAGGTCCATGTAGACGATTCGATCGCTGCGTCGCATGAACGGCTTATAGAGCTCACCGACGGTCTCGGCGGCTTCTTTATCTGAAGCCCCAATGATGACGCGATCAGGAGACTGAAAGTCTTTGACCGCTGAGCCCTCTTTCAAAAACTCGGGGTTCGAAACGACATGGAAGGGGACGTCCGTCCGTCCCGCGATCACGCCCTGCACTTTGTCACACGTACCGACGGGCACCGTGCTCTTGCAGATCACGATCTTGGTCGAATTCATGTTGTCGCCGATTTGCTCGGCTACTTTAAGTACGTATTTCAGGTCGGCTGAGCCGTCATGATCCGAAGGCGTGCCCACGGCAATGAAGACGATATTCGACTTCTTGATGGCCTCTGCGGCATCGGTGGTGAACAAAAGGCGGCCGTCTTCGTGATTTCTTTGCACGATCGACTCAAGCCCTTCTTCATAGATGGGGATATGGCCTTCACGAAGCATTGAGACTTTGCGTTCGTCGATATCGACGCAAACCACCGTATTGCCCGCATCAGCCAGCAGAGCGCCTGTTACCAGGCCGACGTATCCAGTTCCCATGACCGCAATCTTCATCTCATCCTCCAGTCTTGAGGATTAACTAGCCTGAATGGAGTTTTGAATCAATCCGCACGGTCAGCAGTGAGCAGTGAGCAGTTGGTCCGCGGGCATCTCCTGCCCGTATGTGATTCATCCGCGAGTCTTCCGAGTTGGCACGAATCTGGCTCATATCCAAAGCAGTTGAACGGAATAGGACCGGGGAGGCCCATCATGAATTCAAGAAAATACGCACCTAAAAATAGTTGGACGATTGCCACGCTCTTGGCATCGGCAATGACGCTGAGCGCGTGTGCCGACAACACAAACAAATCTACAATCCCGGTCGTGGCGAGTTTTACGCTGACGCCAGCAACCACGTGCGAGGATGTCGAAGCGCAGCTTGTCGAATCCCTTGTGGAGCAGGCGCTCGCGGACAGATACGTCAACTATCGTGAGGTCGATTCGCAGAATAATGCCAGCGGAAATAACTCTGTAAATAATGCTGTCGATCCGCCCCAGGATTTCACCACAACGAACGTGCAGGAAGAAGGCGTGGACGAGGCCGACTTCATGAAGACGGACGGCTCGTTTATCTACATGCTGCGCGGCCAAGAGCTTATCATCACCAAGAGTTGGCCCGCTGCAGAAACAGTGATTACCGGCCGGCTCGCGCTGCCTTTAGGATACGCCTCGTCGATGTTTTTGAAGGGGGATCGGGTGGCCATTTTCTCGGGTGTTTACGAGTACGCCTGCGGCATCAACAACCCAACCGACGTCAATAATGGGGTCGAACCCATCGAATGCACACCCGGTGATGACCAGTTTTCCGGAACGCGCGTAACCCTTGTCGATGTGAGTGACCGCACCGCGCCAGCGATTCTGCGCAGCGTGGATATCGAGTCGAACTATGCCAATGCCCGTATGATTGGCAGCGATGTTTATCTGGTTTCGAACAGCTACTCCATCTTGCCATCTTCCTATTGGGACACGGTCTGGAACGAAGAACTCGGCCTTCCCGTTATCGACTACAATTCAACGGAAGCTGAGGCAGAATCGGCTCGTGAGACAGCTCGTCCTATTTTGAAAACAGCGTTTGAGGCTTTGGTCGCAAGCGAAGGCGTGCAAGCCTTTTTGCCGCGGACCCGGGATGTGGATGCGGGCACGGCCTCGGCTGCGAGCCAACTTTATGCCTGTACGGACGTGTATTTGCCCGCCCAACCGACGGCGCTTGGTTTGCTCAATATTACGCATTTTGAGATCGACGATGACACTGTCGCGACTACATCCACCGGTGTTCTTGCAGGTGGATGGATGGTCTACGCGTCCCAGCAAAGCCTCTACGTTGCGATGTCGAGTCGCAGTTGGTGGTGGGGCTGGGGAGACGAAGAAAATTCGTCTCATATCCACAAATTTTCGCTGGATGGCGCGGACAATAAAGCGCGATATGCTGCAAGCGGCCGAGTCGACGGTTGGCTCCTGAATCAATTTTCGATGAGCGAATATGAAGGGCATCTGCGGGTCGCAACCACCGACAACGAATGGATCTGGAACGAACAGACTCAAACTGGTGAGCAAATCGGTGGCAACCACGTGATTGTGCTCAAAGAAGACGCGGGCGAATTGGTCGAGACGGGCTCAATTCGAGACCTCGCTCCTGGCGAACAAATCTACTCGGCCCGTTTTTTGGGCAATAAAGGTTACGTCGTTACCTTCCTTCAGACCGACCCACTCTTCACGTTTGACCTGAGTGACCCCACCAATCCCCAATTGAAAGGCGAGCTCAAGGTCAATGGTTTTTCGAGCTACATCCACCCGATGGGCCCCGATCATTTGCTCACGATCGGCCAAGACGGCACCGACACGGGTCAGGTCACGGGCGTTCAGTTGCAGATCTTTGACGTGAGTGACCTGGCAAACCCTACCCGGACTTACCAACACGTTCTTTCGACCGGGCCGTGGTCTTCATGGTCGGAAGCGATGTGGGAGCACCATGCGTTCACTTACCATGCGCAGAAAGAGATTTTGGCGATTCCGCTGAACGCATGGGAAGACGGGCAGGACCCGTTCTCGGGGCTTGTGGTTCTCAAGGCGAGCAAAACGACTGGCTTCGAAGAACTCGGTCGCGTCGATCATTCAGATTTGGTGACACCAGAATGCAACGACTGCAATTGGGATTATCAGTGGTGGGTGGATATTCGTCGCAGCGTCTTCATCGAAGATTACCTGTATTCGATCAGCGACGTCGGGATGAAGGTCAACGACCTCCTTTCCCCCGCAGTTGAACAGGCCAGCGTCGTATTCTGAGCGGTACTATAAGGTGTTCAAATAGGACCATGAGTGGATGGCCTGAACGGACCTACCTCGCGCCTGACCGGCAATCCCTATATAGGCATGCCCGTTATCAAAACGAAACATCGAGAGGTCGACCGGTACACTCAGCACCGGGCTCGACGAGTCGTCCAGATAGACGTCCAACTCGCCGTTCGAACGGTATTCGATCCGCGCCCAATGCAGACGACCATCATCGATGTCGTGAACCGACGATAAACCGAGCGAGGTCGCACTCTCGGCCGAGTTGTCGAGGTCGTACGCCGTATGAACCGCGACATGAGAACCGCTTGGCTCATCGGCGTCTTGGAAGGCATCAAACTCGACCGCGATGCTGTGAGGAATCCCGCTGTATCCTAAGGCGCCAGGCTGGCTCCCGTCTCCCGCTGCAAAGAGCGGGAGATCGGCATTCTGGATGATGAATGCAATCCCGCGGCCAGAATCAGGGATGTCGTCTTCAATTCGAAAGGTAAACTCGGTTGAAAAGCCACCTGTGATCCCAACTTTGGAGCGATGCCACACGCCTCCAGACTGTGAGCCCGTACCATCCGTTAATAATAGAGATTGGTTCACGATTTTGGCGTCACCGATCAACTTCAGGTCTCCCAGATACGCGTCGAAATTTTCTAAATTAAAATTCTTTAACCCCAACTCTTTACCCCCATTAGAAATGGAGAAGTCCGAGTAGGTCACCGCGGGTTGCGAGAAGTTGTAGAACCCGAATCGACCGCTTGGGAACTCACTCAAACCGGCATCGGCTGCCGCAACGTCGAAAATTCTTTGGTTATTAATCGCGATTTGAAGTCGGTTTTTTTCGTAGGAAACTTCAAATTGATATTCAACGTTGGTGTTCCAGCTTTTTCCTTCGCCGTGGTTTGTGGCGATGACTTGATATTCCGCTGAATTGATATTGCGCCAGAACCCAGGGTCGAAATCGGTGATGATCCCGTCGACTCTGGCCAGCGTGAATCCCGCGTTGGCACCGTCTTGAGTGCGGCCTTTCCACTGGAAGAGCAGCGTCTTGAAATCATCTTCGCTTCCACTTTCCAGAGGGCCTTCGTATCCGATCACAAATCCAAGGTAATCATCGTCAAAATCGGAGGTCGAAAATTGACCGCGGATGGTTTTGTCGATCATGTTCTGAGGAGAAACAAAGAACGTGGGCTCGCCGTTTATCGTCTGGGTCACTGAGCGACCGCTCTCGTCGACCATCCATTCGCCGTTGGCGGGGCGACCTTGTTGCGCCCAACCGTCTAGGAAGATCGGTCTTTCGACGACAAACTGTTCTTCTGCTGGACGAGCTCCGACATGAACTTCAAGGGCTGAAGCGTCTGAGCTGCAATATGCGTCAACCGCGCAGTTTTCGATGAGGCTCGGATCAACGCCGGCATCTTCACAGACCGAGACAACACGTTGGGCTTCGATCGGTTCAATATCTTGGAGCCCAAATGGTCTTCTGGGCATGTGGACATTAAAAAAATCAGCGGGAGATTCCCCTGCGCCGTAGTCGAGCAGCGTTTCGGAGTCGTTGACCAACCATGAGTCGCGGAAGTCGAGGTTCAGTTGATCCCACGTCACTGGGCTGTCAAAAGTCCGACCGTTTCGCAGCTGAATGTCGTCGCCGCTGACGCCGTTGAAGTTACCCAACAGTCCTCCGACGGAGCCCATGCGAAATTCGGCCAACGTGACGTAGATATCGAGCCGCGTGTCTTTGGTTCGCACATATTCCAGCACATCACCTGTGGGGTAAACCAGGACAATTCGACGTTCGGTTTCCGCGTAGATCAGCGCGCCATTATCCAAAAACAGGGCGTTATCTACAGGCATAATGATTGGCTCGCCGTCGACTCGCACGCTCCCGACCGGGTCGTCCGCGTAGGCCGATATGCGCTGTGAGCCGACCTGCGTTGCGACGCCCCAATTATAGGTTACGTGGGGACATTTCGAGTCGCCCGGAGCCTGTCGGACATGAATGTCGAGCGGTTCGTCGCTCTCGCTGTGAACGAGCACAAAGTCGCCTTGGGTCATGAAGTCGTAGGCCAAGCCGTCAAACGTAAGAAGATGCGGGTCGTGGTGTGTTTGCGCCTGTTTTTTTTGGGCTTTTTTGAGGGATGCGTTTTTCGTGGCCGCGGCCGCGGCCTCGGCCTCGGCCTCTCGGTCCTCGTAGTAGGCACGCAGGATGTCTTCCCCAAACGCATCGTTGACGCGCGCGGCGATATAGGCCGTCGCCCCGATACCAGCCAGCAAGAGGCCTGCTGGATTTGTCACGATGATTCCGACTGCCCCGGCTTTGCCCAAGGCGTCAATCACGCCGGCCAACGCGGCAATGTCGGACGGTTTGATGTGAATCGTTCCTAATCCAGGTAATTTAATGCCTCCAAGGCCCACTTCGTGTGCATGGGCAACCAAAAAACCTTTAATCGTGACGTCACCGATAGACCCCGTAATCATGTCCAATCGGTCCAAAGTTTTACTGAGATGGGCGGAATTTCTTTTAGCTCTGTCGGCATCGTCACAACTTATTGCCTGTTGAACTGTGGCGGCGTCATCCGATTCGTCGACAGTATCCAAGCCACGAAAGGTGGCTGGATTGACTTGTTCGCCGGTCAGACACGTTGCCAGGTGGGCCATCGCGTGCGTGCGCCACGTCGAGTCTTTGAACAGGTTCTTTTTCAGTGTCTGCCACTCCCCGGAAATGGTCTGTGTGAGCTCAACGGTCTCGGCCCACGCGTCCAGGTTTTGTTGACTTGCAAATTCCTGCGTGAGCGGGTCGTACACGCGGAAAACCGTATCTTGAGTGAGGCTGTTCGCGTCTGCGCTGACATCGAGCGACCCAATTCTTGGGTCATTCGTCAGCAGATTGCGGATGTAGAGCGTCGAGCCGTCCACTGTGCGTGTGGTTTCGATGCGTGAGCCGAGTCCTGGCATAAAACGTACGTGAGAAGTTTCGGTCAGCACGATGTTCTGTGATGCGTCCCGCATGACCATTGTGGTTTCGGACTCGACCAAAGAATTCATCATCACGTCGACTTGAACCGAGGTCATGATTTCACCCGCGGTGTCGAGCAGGTCGAGCGAGAGGGTATCGCCCAGGGGGTGGATATCGTAGGCGATCTCAAAAACGCCCCGTTTTTTGAGTTCCTCTCCAGCGGGCGCGACTCCTTTGATCGTAGGCGATGAGCATTCAAAAGCTGGTGTGGACTCCTCGGGCCCTGAACCGCAGGCGCTCAAGAAAAATAGAATTAAAACCGCAATCGAATTTAATGTGTTTTTCATTCTATTTCTCCTTGTGGTGCAGCGATCACCACTCGTAATTGGTCGATGTTTTGTGCGCCTCTAAA
The DNA here is from genome assembly GCA_964394615.1 of uncultured Bradymonadales bacterium. Taxonomy (GTDB): domain Bacteria; phylum Myxococcota_A; class Bradymonadia; order Bradymonadales; family Bradymonadaceae; genus JBFFMO01. Next base: position 66,859 of record CAYMYJ010000009.1, read on the forward strand.
TTTTACGCTCAGGGTTTTTCGGTCGGCTGAAATTGTAAAGGAATCGTCCGTTGTGTCTGGCCCTCGGTCAGGCGTTACAGGGTATTCGGTGTTTTGGATTCCGAGGATTAAATCGGTTGCCGCCAATTTTTCTGGCGTCGCGATAACTCCCAGAATCTCTGAAGAAAACGTGACGCTTCCTGTGGCGGGTAAGAGTTTCTCCTGACCGTTTTGGTCAAAATGGATCAAATATGAAAACACCTCGATCGACGTCGCGATTGTGGAATTGTTGAGGGATTGGGAGTCGTAGGTCCCGCTGTCCTTTGCATCGACGCCAAGCTCCGAATCCAACGGGATTTTTTGGCCTTCTTTAAAAATCCAGATCGTGTCCAGCAGGTCACCTGGGCAGTAGCCCTCGATTTTGACGTCTGTGGGCGCAAAACTGGGCGTTGGGCGGCTCAAACGGAGCTGACCACCGAGCTTCAACGAGACCTCTCCGGTCTCAGCGTGCGCTCTGGGGATCGCCATATTATCCATGGTGGTAGTGGGGGCCATCGCGTCGGAAGAACACACAAAGTCCAGCACACACGCGTCAATCAGCCACGGGTCGCTGAGACCTTGTTCTCTACACGCAGTCAATGCCTCTTCACGAATATCGTCTGGTAGCTCGAAAGAATCGGCGGGACCGGTCGGGAAATTTAGGTCTGTAAAAGTGTCGGTATTTTCGTTCGGGTCGTAGTCAAAGAGCGACTCGTGTTGAGCGACACGCCATGAGTCTCCGAAGTTACGATACATGGCGTCAAACGAAAGTGGTGCGATCAGCGTCGGTCCCTTTCTTAATTTAAATTCGTCATCGATATCGCCATTAAAGGTGCCAAGGAGTCCCTCAATCGAGCCGTGGCGGGAATCGGGGAGATGGATGTCGATGCTTGGATAGCCACTCGTCACGAACGTGACTTTTTCGCCACTCGGCCAAACAAATACAAAACGGTTTTTAGAAGCCTCGAAAGATGCCCCGGGCGGTAGGTCGATCGTCATGCCTGGATTGACCTCGAGCGGCGCACCATCAACCCAGAGCTGTTGTTCGCGGTCGACATAGATCGCGATTCGGCGATCTCCGATTTTGAACGCCACGGCGGAATTGAGCGAAATATTCTGGCAGATGGGAAGGGCGGCATCCATCGTTTTAAGTCGCGCTTGGACCATGAAAGGAGTTTCATTGGTCGATTGCGCGAAGACGAACTCTCCAACGCCCTGAAAGTCGAAACTGAATCGGTCGAATGAGGTGAAATGCGGGTCTCCGTGGACGCAGCCGCCCTCACAATCAGGGCCGCCGCCGCTACCGCTGTCGGCCCAACCGCTTTCGTCGCGAGCTCCCGCGCCACCGCAACTGTCGACTGCTTGTTCTTGAGTGGCCAAGTTGGCTTTGGCTTTGGCGCAACTTTCCAGTTTCGCCTGCCGTGTTTCTTGGGTCGCGTCGCACGCGGCGAGGTGTTGTTCAAAGGCTTTGGACCACGCGTCGTCGGTGAAAAAGGCGCTGAGGAGCTCCTCGTCGCGCGAGCCTATGATTTGTTTCGCGCCTGTTTCGGTCAGCCACGTTTTGACGTCCTCAGCGGGTAGAATTCTGGAGCCGTCGAGCACGTCCAGGGTAAAGGCGCCGAGCGTTGTCGACACTCCACCTAAAGTCGGAACATCTCCCCCGACGGGGACGCTATAGCTCAGTTTCCGAAGCGCGGGCGTTTCGCCGTAAGCGCGCGATGTGTTCCAGACGAGGCCACACGAGGGCACCGTATATTCGCTGTCTTCAACCGGAACGGGCCCGGCGCAGAGCGCGCGTTGTTGTACCGTAATTCCTTGGCAGGATGTGTTTTCGAATCGGGTGCGGACATCGACCGACGTCTGCTCGGTGGACAATGTGGTATGCACGTCATAGCCCGACACATCAACGTGACCGCGACTCACCAAGGTTAGCGAGGTTTTTCCATCGTGAGAAAGGGTCGCGGTCATGGCGCCAAGATCTTGGTCCCCCGAGAGGACCTGCGAGACGACGATCTCTGCCAGGACCTTTGATGAGCTGTCGAGCACTTCGACGTTCAGGTCGTTATCCGAAAAAGTGCCAGAATATCGATAATGAGCGATCCCGCTGGACTCGCGAACCCACGGGCTGGCTGGCACCGTGTCGGAAATCACGACGCAGTTATCGACGTTTTCTTCGGAGCCGGAACAAGAGAATTGAGCGGCCGCAAGTATGATGCAGCACCACCAGAGATACTTCTTCTGCTTCTGTTCGAACATTTTCACCCCCCAAGGGTTTAGTTTCGTATGAGCAAGTTATTGCGAATGAACCAAGAACTCAATTTGAAATTGGGTGATCAGCGCGGACGAACGAATCAGTGATCGAGCGCTGCTTTTGACATTCTTGTTCGGTCTCTTGAACGAGCCGTATTGCGAGTTATTCAACATTCTACAGATTTCTCGTGTTCGCCGTACCCAGACGGGAATTTGTCGTGACTTGCTGACCTTTTGTCGGTGTGCTTGAATGCGCGCCTATTTGGACCCTTTGGGCATAGACAACGAGCTCACGATGAAAAACGGACGATTTGTCCTCCTACTCTTGCTTCTCTTCACTTGGACCGCAGCCTGTGACGGTGGTTGCGGCAGCAAGGAAGGAAAGATTCCTGCTACAGCTGAAGGTCGTGTGCTCGATCTCGCTGAGCAGCTTCCTGCAAAATTTGAGGCCGGGATCTTCATCACCGACCTCAAAGCAACACGTGATGCGGCCAATGAACTCAAAGATCGTCTGCCACAGGGTCAGATTGTCGAAGGCTTCCAGAAGCAGTTTCAGTCTTCGTTTGGGATCGACTTGCTCGACCGTGAGTCGTGGGCCCGCGCAGGTGTGGCTCCTGATTCGAGCGCACTTGTGGGCTCCTATCGCAGCCGTGTCATCTTCATGACCTACGTCGAGAATCGCCAGCAATTTGAGAAGGTCTTGGCCGAAAAAGCCAAAGCAGCGTTCCAGATTCAGAGCGTGACCAAGAACGAAGACGTCGGTGGCTTCAAAATGAAGGTCCTCAGCGACAACCCAGGCATGCAGATCGCATGGTTGTACGAAGGCAAGGTCGCCAAAGTCGTCATGCCAGCAACGTCTGCAGAAGGCGCGCTGAACGACGGAACGGCTTCATTGGTGTTGGCCGATATCGCCGGCACCAAAAAAGAAACTTCGTTGGCCTCAACCGCTGGTTTCAAAGGCTTCCAGAAAGACCTCGCCTCCAAGTACACCGTCGCTGTCTACCTGAACGCTCCAGCGTACATGGACCAGCCAGACGTGAAAAAGAGCACCCAAGAGGACCCGAACCTCGAAGCAGCCAGCGCATGGGCAAAAACGAATTTGGACTACGCCGGATTTGGCGCCAAGCTCGACAAAGACACTTTGGAAATTCGAGCCAACGCAGGCCTCAAGCCTGAGATCGCTAAAGAATTTGCGGCAGCAGCGGTCTCTTCGGCCAAATTGGATTGGTCGGGCTACTCGACAGAAAACGTGCTTATGGCCATCCGCTTTGGATTCGATTGGCAGAAAGTCTGGGATATCTTCCTGAAGAGCATGCCAGAAGACGAGCGTCGTTCGACTCTGCGTAACCTTAAAGGTGCCGGCGAAGGCGTGAACCTTGATATTGAAGCCGACGTATTGACGCAGCTCACAGGCAATGTGGGCGTGTTCTTCTACGGTTTGAGCGGCGGTGCCAAGAACCTGATGGGCGGGAATCCGGAAGCGATCCTCAAAAATGCAGGTCTGCTCGGCGTGATTCAAATGAAGTCCCCAGAGGCTGTCACAAACGTCGTGAACAAGGTCATGAGCCCACTTGCAGCGCTCGCCACCCTTCGTCCGGTCGCGGTTGATGAAAAGCCCGTCGAGGGATGGCAGGTCATCGAGTTCAATCAGCCCGATGCACCGGGTCGAATCTTCATCAACGGCGATCGCATCATCCTGTCGACCCTGGCGTTCTCCGAAAAATCAGTTCTGCAATATGCGCAGGATAAACGTGACGAAAAACGCCTCAAAGATGTGGCGCCCTTGGACAAGGGTGCTGGTTTTGGCTCGACGGACGGTTTCACGGGGATTTATTTCAACTCGATCCGTGCTCGCGAGAACCTTGGTGGATTGCTGATGATGGTTCCCGAAGCGCAGATCTTGAACTTCGTTCAAGAGTCGAGCCTTCAGTTGGGAATGGACGGTTCGGGCGGTTACGCGAAGTGGCTCGTCGATCTGGAGCCAAAAACAGACGCCAAGCCTGCCGACGCGAAGCCATTGCCTGATAAGGCACCTGACACCCAGCCTGGCCTGCCGATTCCGACAGACATTCCGGCTAAATGATCCACTCCCAGTCTCTCTCTAAATCGTACGGCACAGGATCGGCTCAAACGCCGGTCCTGCGCGACGTATCGTTGCGTTTTGAGGACGGCGAATTTGTCGCAATTGTGGGCACTTCGGGGTCCGGAAAAACCACGTTTCTGAACATCGTGGGTGGGCTGGATCGCGCGTACACAGGCAAGGTTGAGGTCGCCGGCCAAGACTTCGCGTCTTTGTCCGAAAAGCAGCTGGCGGCGCTTCGGAATCGGCATTTTGGTTTTGTGTTTCAACAATTCAATTTGCTCGAACACCTGAACGCACTCGAGAACATCGCGATGCCCGCGTTTTTTGCCGACGAGCCCATCCCCGATCCCGAGAAACGCGCCCGAGAACTCCTGGAACTTGTCGGTCTTGCCGACAAAGCAGACGCCAAACCGGGTGAGCTTTCGGGCGGGCAGAAACAACGAGTCGCCGTTGCGCGCGCGTTGTTTCGCGGGCCGCAGGTTCTTCTTTGCGACGAACCCACCGGCAGCCTCGACCGCACGACGGGGCTTCAGATTCTGCATCTCTTCGAAGAGCTCAACGCCAAGGGCATCACCGTTTTGATGGTGACCCACGAGGAACATATCGCACGCCTGGCTCGTCGCTTGGTTCGTTTTGAAGACGGCGCCGTGGTTTCCGATGGTCCTGTCGAAAGTGCGGAGACCCTATGAGGTTTGGCCAGCTCATCAAGCTCGTATCGCAATCCATCCGGCGTTCGAAACGGGATTTTGTGCTCTCGAGTTTTGGCGTGATTATGGGAATCGCGACCTTGTTGTTTTTTACGTCGCTGGGCACGGGCGTGCGCACAACCGTGCTGGAACGCGTTTTTATTGTACGTCAGCTGGAGGTCATTAAGCCTGCTTACGACGGCCTGACCATGGGACTTTTTGGCGAGAAATCGCTGGATGACGACACGGTTCAGAGCCTTCGTGCGATCCCCAATGTTGCCGCCGTTTACCCCAAGATGAAGCTGGTATTTCCATCCAGCGTCAGGGGTGGTGCGATGTTGCTAGGCCGCGACATGGTGGCCGAAATGGTGGGTGACGGGATTCCCACCAATCTGGTGACGGACGAGATCTCGGGCAATTTGGAATTCAAGGATTGGGAAAACCAAGCCTGTGGCCCTGATTCAGCCTGTGCTGCGGGTTTTTCGTGCGTCGAGGGTATCTGCACGGGAAACGCGTGCGAACCCAGTGATGTCGAGGCTTGCGCGCCGCCTGCCTATTGTCATGATACCGAAAAAATCTGTTTGATGCCCATTCCGGTCCTGGTCTCACCAAGCCTTTTAGAAATCTACAATGGCTCATTGCATACCGCCCTTGGTGGGGCGAGTGGCGCGATGTCCAAACTGCCCAAACTCAGCGCTAAGGGGCTGATTGGGTTTCAGTTTGAAGGCGTGTTTGGCAAGAGCTTTTTGGGCGCTGCCAAGAGCAATACACGCGTGTCACGTCGCATGCAGCTGGTGGGATTTTCGGATAAGGCCATCAATCTGGGGGTCACGATGCCCATCGGTTATGTGCAGCGTCTGAACCAGACGATTGCCGGCCAGGAGCTTGGCGGCGAGTATCATTCGATCATCGTGGAAGGCGTGAGCAATGACTCGATTCCTGGGGTTGCTCAGGGCATCGTAGACCTTGGTTATGTGCTCTCGTCAAAATACGAAGACGCCCAACGTGCGGGCCTGCTCATCATGTTGATTACCCTGGTTTTCAACCTGGTCAGTCTTTTGTTTCTGGGCATCGCCGCCATCAACATCATGCATACATTCTTGATGATGATTCTGGAGCGTCGACGTGAACTGGCCTTAATGCGGGCATTGGGGGCGACAGCTGGGGATATTCGAATGCTGGTGCTTGGTGAGGCGACTGCTCTGGCCGTTGTTGGGTCTCTGGTAGGCATGGCAGTGGGTTTTTCTGCAACGCTTGTCGTGGACCTTCTGCTGAAGACTCAGGTGCCCGACTTCCCGTACAAACCCACCACGCTCTTCGCCTTTGAGCCGTGGATGTTCCTGATGTGTTTCGCGGTCGCGCTGACCTTCTGTTGGGTTGGTGCTCTGGTGCCGGCATTTCGCGCGAGCCGCATGGATCCTGCAGCCGCGCTGGCTGGCCGCTAAAAATCGTACATCAAAGAGTCGACTTGCTGAGCCTGGCGCGTGCCAAGAGACGGCGAAGTCTCAAGCGGCGCGGTTCCGACGACAAAAGGGTAGGGCATTCCCCATTCACCTTCGGGCGATAAGAGGCCCGTGTTGGCATCGATGGCGCGATACTCGATGCCTGGCGGCGGGTCTTTTGGAAACGTCGTGTCGCCGTCGGCTTTTAGGGCAGTCGGTTCAAAAAACTCGGTGAAGATGGGCAGCGCTGCCGTTGCTCCATGTTCGCCGGCACCAATCGGACGTTGGTTCTTATCGACACCGACCCAAATCACAGTGGTGTAGCGGCCGTCGATTCCCACGAACCAAGTGTCGAATTCGTTGGTGGTGCCAGTTTTTCCCGCGACCAGCCAATCATTGGGCAGGTCATGAGCTGTGCCGCTGGTCACCACGCGTCGAAGCAGGTCCATCATGATGAACGCGACATTGGGCGATACGGCTGATTCAGCGAGGGGTTCCACCGTCGCCATTCGGTCCAATCGATGCGCCAAATCTGGGTCTGGTGATGCAAAATGAAGCTGGTCATATTCAACGGTTCCGTCGGCGCGTTCGACCCAGGCGACCTCGTGGGCATCGACTCTGCTGCCTTTACGCTGAAACGCCGAATACACGCGCGAGAGCTCGAACGGGCGGATGCAGCTTGCCCCAAGCGACATCGAAGTGGTCGGGTCGAGGATCGAATCCACACCCAATTTCCGAGCCCGAGCGACGATGCTCGGGGCGCCTAGGTATTGGGCGAGGTTGATCGTTGGCAGGTTGCGGCTCCAGGCAAGGGCGTTGGCGAAGGTCAGGTATCCTTTGAAATCACGGTCGGCGTTCTTGGGCTGCCAGACTACGCCGTGGCCCATATCGACCTCGGTCGGCAAGTCGGCAAGCATCGTCGCTGAGGTCATGCCGCGCATCAGCGCTTCGGAATAGACGATGGGCTTGAACACGCTGCCCGGCTGGCGACAGGCTTGCCACGCTCGGTCGAAATCATTGCCAGGATGGGCTGAACCAGCGCTCGCCAACACATGACCGGTGAGGGCGTCCTGCATGAAAAGTGCGCCCTCAAAATCAGTCTGTTGCCAGAGCCGTGGGCCGTCGGGCGTGATTCGAATCAGAACCAGGTCATCGCCTGCCAGAATATCTTGCCATGAACCAAGCCGAACCGGTCTTTTGTAGTGCCGTTTTAATTGTGCTGACGAAGCCCAATCATTGTCGCTTCGTTGCATTTCGAAGTCGCTCGCGCCTCGCACCGTCAACACATTTTTTGTCACTTCGAGGACGCGCGCCACTTGGAACTCGCCGTCCTGTTTTGCGAGTTCGGGGTCAAGCCCAGCGGCGTTAGCGACTTGTCCCAGCGGCCCGCGATATCCTTGCCGTTGATCCAGGGCAATCACGCCGTCTTGCAACGCTGCCGAGGCTCGCAACGATGCGGCAGGCAATTGGGGCATCACGACGGTCAGGCCTCGGGTGCCCCAAGCTTCGTCTCCGTAACGATCTTTGAGGACTCGGATGGCGGTTGATTCCAGATCCCGAAAACCTGGAGTGGTATCTTCCGTTTGTCGCACCACGACAGGCGAAGCCGAGAATTCCTCGCGTTGGCGTGCGGTGATCATTCCGGTATCGGCCATTCGGCGCAGCACGCGATTTCGTTCACGTGTCGCGAGTTTAATCGACTTGAAAGGGTTGAAGGCGCTGGGGGCTGGCAAGACGCCCGCCAACGTTGCGGCTTCGGGGATGGTCAGGTCGCGCGGGTCTTTATCAAAATAATGCCAGCTCGCGTTGGTGATGCCATCGGCTCGCGGCCCAAAATAGACGGAGCGCAAATAGGCATCGAGGATCTGATCTTTTCGGTAGGAAGCCTCGATTCGCCGCGCAATCAGGAGTTCTTGGACCTTTCGCGCATAAGTCTTTTCGTTTGTCAGAAATCGGCGCGCGACCTGTTGGGTGATCGTGCTCGCCCCTTGAACGGTTTCTCCGGCGCGCCAGTTCTGCCAGGCTGCGCGTCCGATTCCGCGGACACTGAAGGCATCGTGCTCAAAAAACGTTTCGTCTTCTGCGGCCAAAATCGCACCGATTACGATCGGCGGCAGGTCATCGAAGGGGACAGAAGTGACGGCTTTTGCGCCGGCCAGTCGGGTGCCGTCCATCAAGACGACTCGGCTGGAATGCACGGGCTGAAGCACGTTCAGGTCGGGAAGAGCGGGCACGGATTTAGCCAGATCAAGCAGGCTGAATGCAGCGGCCAGACCAAGGGGCAGGGGCAGCCAGAAGGCGACCACGACCACAAAACGAATCAAAAGGCCGGGCCATCCCCCCCATCTTGGATTCTGTCTCCAGATAGGTTCCATCGTCGTACCCTTTACCCTTCGCCCGATTCTGTCAAAGCGGCGAGCGGTGAGCAGTGCGCAGTGAGCGGTTGCTTCGGACTCCTGTGATGGGTGCGCCAGGCTCCAGTCTGGCATTGCGATTCACGTCGAGCGCCTAAAAACACCGAGACGCAGGTTATCTTGCCCAGAAGTTGCGACTAATCCTACGCGCCGTTCGCGGGTTTCGGTCTTCGAGCACTTTACCCCGCTGACACTTCTGTCAAAATGCCGGTTATGGAATGGATACGGTCAATCTTCGAAATGCTCGCCCATCTGACTCAAACCGAGCTCGTCGTCATCTTCTTGGCCAGCAAGGGCGTGGTCGGACTGATGGCGCTTGTGTCGATTGGCTTTCGTCCCATTCGGGAGCAGATCGGTCTTGTGTTGCGCGGGCCTCAAACGGACCCATCCCGTCTTTTGGAGCGGTAGGGGCTCGGCCGGTTGTCGGTTCGGGCTTCGCCTAGTCGGTCGGCTGAAACACTTCTGTCGAGGCCACCGCGGTCGATGAACGGCCAAGCCATAACCCGAGCAGATCGGCATCATGGCAGGATTCCAATTGCGCTTCGTACTCAGTGGTCCATTCAAGGCCCCGCCCCGAAAACACCTGTCGGATCGCGTCTTTTAGACCACGTTCACGGCCTTCTTCACGGCCTTTCTCAATGCCTTGTTCGAGGCCTTTCTCAATGCCTTTCTCAATGCCTTTCTCAATGCCTTGTTCAATGCCTTGTTCAATGCCTTGTTCAATGCCTTTTTCGAGGCCTTCTTGGCGCCCTTTTTGGCTCGCTTGGGCATGAAGCCGATTCATAAGATCACTCAGGTACGGTCCAGTTGTCACTTTTTCCTCCATGAGTTTCCTCCACATTTCCGAGGCCTTCTGTACAACCAGATCAATGTAGAGGCTCGCCGTTTCTTCATCAAGTGTGTCCCGTCGTTGGGCCGCGGCGACCGCTTCGAGCGTGTCAAAATAGTGTTCCTCGGCGTCGGGCGCCGGTCCGTGAATCAAGGCACAAATCACTCCTAGGCCGGGCATTTGACGCACCAATTCGGCGTCGAATGATTTCGGGAAATTTGATGGGCCCAAAACACGGAGCGTGAGCGGTTGACCGTATGCAGCCTCGATTGGCAGGCTCGCCCACCGCTCAACTCGACGTTTATTGGTCAAGACGACAAGCAGGCACGGGACTTTGTATAAATGAAATGCCGAGGCTACGTACCCCACCCAAGTAGCCGGTTTTGCTTTGGCAACTTCAAGTTGGACTTCGAAGATCACAGACAGATTTATGGGATCGCCAACGGTGACAAGCTGATCGGCAAATCTCTCTGCTGGTTTGAAGTTCTTAAAATCAGATTTGTCTGGGCGATGTACGTTCCCTTGAATCTGAATTCCCAGCAATTCGAGCATTCGAGTCGTTTCTTGCGCCGCGATCTTACCAATGACTTCGTGTGTTGCTGACGGCATCCAACCCCCTTTGCAGGGGTTATCGGTCAATGCCGTCTAAATGTTGCGAATTGCCCTAGGCGGTGCCTGAGCTTACTTGAAACGCCTTAAGTCCGTGGCGTCGAATGCCTTCCACGACGGCGTCTTGATTTGAGAATCTTCAGTATCGGGCAGCATGAACCAAACACCATCCAGAACCCGTGGCCCCGAGCCTTTCAGGACATGGAGTTCCTGCGCCGGCATAAATCCCTGACCCAGCAGTGCAACGCGCCGTCCACCCGAGTCGACCGCAACGTCTAACACGACGACGGCATGCCCAGGACTTCCCGATTGCACGTAAAAATCTCCAGGCGTGGCCGTCTTGACTGGGCTCGAATCACTTGGCAGTGAGCGCGTGCCCGCGTACGTGAAAATCAGGGTCAAGTAGTTCTTAAAACTCCGATAACTCGAGTCCGCAGCCGCGACCTGCCTATGGCTGACGCTGTTGCCCTTGATCGACCAGCGTGTGCCGGTGCGCCATGCCTTCCAGCTCGCGATGTCGCCGCTGGTGAAGTGAAATGAAACTTGGTCGGCAAGTCCTTGAGACCACTTAAACTCGGCATAAAGCCGGATCACCGTGTCGGCGCATTGTTGCAGGTCTTTATTGCCCACATCCATCAAAACGACGGCGGCTGAAGGGCTGCTAAGGTCTCGGCCATCATAGGCTTTCACAACCTTTCGGTCCTGCCGTAAAGGCAGCCCTCGTAACCACGTGCCGTATTCATTGGGTTTCAATTCGATGCGGGAAAACCCAGCCGGCGGCGGAAACTGGGCGTCGACGCGTTGGGTCGCAATGGTCGAGTCATCAAGCCATGCGAAGTTCGCAGGCTTTTCGGCGAGCACAGGTAGGGGAATCAAGAAAATCAGAAGCAGGATTATTCTCATGGTCCCTTTAACGTTCATCATCAGAAATCGACCTATTTTAGATACGAGATTTACTCAGGGACCAAAAGCTCAGCAAATCCAGATGTATCCGGTATGAGCCCTTTATGTTTTTTCGATGTTGTCACATGCTTATATTTGATTCTCACCGCAGGCTGCTCACCGCAGGCTGCTCACCGCAGGCTGCTCACCGCTCACTGCTCACCGCTCACCGCTCACCGCTCACCGCTCACCGCTCACTGCTCACCGCTCACCGCTCACTGCTCACCGCTCACTGCTCACCGCCGGCTGCTCGCTGCAAATGCCTACTTGAAATCATCTTTTTCGCCGCTAGGATGTCGCCGCTTGAGAAGTATGCGGGAGGTTTTGGTGAGAAATTTTTTAATTTTCATAATGTTAGCTTGTTTTTGGTCGTCGACAGCCCTGGGCGCCACGTTAGAAACGTGTCCTGCCGGTGGTTATGGGACCTCGTTGCGATCGCTGATCGCGAATTTGGATGATGGCGGCGCACAGGTTGATGTGTCCTCGGTTTTCCCCACGGGAATCCGAATCGATGGCAGCGATTACACATCGGTGTGGGTCAATAATAACGGCAATCTCACCTTCGCCCTTCAAAACAGCATCTACACCCCTGACGCGATTCCTGGGCTCAACTTCCCAGCCATTGCGGCGTTTTACGCTGACACAGACCTGCGCTCCGGTGAGGGCGACCTGTTCTCGTGCCTGGACCCGGCCAACAAACGCGTGATCTTCACGTGGCACGAGGTCGGCTATTACAATCAGAAAATCGACAAACGAAACTCGTTTCAGATCACACTCACCAACGCCAGTGCTCAGTGTGCAGGTACTCCCACGGCCGATATCGAGTTTCGATACACCAGGCTGGAATGGACGACCGGTGATTTGAGCGGTGGAACCGGCGGGCTTGGCGGAACGCCCGCCACGGCAGGAATCGACGCCGGCGATACGATCAACGCGATCGGTCTGCCAGGATCTGGTGTTGCCGCTGTTTTGGATTTGGTGAACCTGACCAATGCCAACGAACCTGGAGTCTTCAAGTTTCGACTGGCAAACGGAACCTTGCCCTCGTGCGGAAACGGAACGATCGAGACCTGCGAGGCCTGCGACCTAGGTGCTGCGAACGATAATAACGGCGCGTGTACCGAGATCTGCCAGAGCAATATCTGTGGTGACGGCTACGCCCATTTTGGCGTCGAAGTCTGTGACGATTCCGAAATCTCACCAGGCTCCGACCAATGCCCAACCGGCTACGAAGGGTTTCCGGTTTGCAATAACGACCCAGCTTCCGCCGGATACAACGACACGTGCACGCTCACCTCGCCGCCCTCGGGCTGCACCGATATCGACGAGTGTTTTGAAGCGACCGATAATTGCAGCGCCAACGCGACGTGCACCAATGCTGCCGGGACGTTCAGCTGCGCCTGCAATGCCGGTTATTCCGGTAACGGCGTGACGTGCGCTGATATCAACGAATGCACATCGGGCACGGATAATTGCGATGCAAACGCGGCCTGCACCAACACGATAGGTTCGTTCACCTGTGCTTGTGATGCTGGTTATGCTGGCAATGGCGTGACTTGCGCCGATGTCAACGAATGCACATCGGGCACGGATAATTGCGATGCAAATGCAGCCTGCACCAACACGACGGGCTCTTTTACGTGTGCTTGTGATCCTGGCTACGCCGGCAACGGCGTGACGTGCGCCGACGTGGACGAATGCCTGGCAAATACGGATGATTGCGATGCAAACGCAACGTGCACCAACACGGCGGGCTCGTTCACCTGTGCTTGTGATGCTGGATATTCAGGCGATGGCGTGACTTGCGCCGATATCGATGAATGCCTGGCAAATACGGATAATTGCGACGCACATGCCGCCTGCACCAATACGGCCGGCGCCTTCACCTGCGCCTGTGATGCCGGTTACGCAGGTGACGGTGAGACGTGTGTCGACGTCGATGAATGCCAATTGGGCATGGATAATTGCGATGCAAACGCAGCCTGCACCAACACCGTCGGTGCATTCACCTGCGCGTGTGACGCGGGTTATACGGGCGATGGCGTGGCCTGCGCTGATGTCGATGAATGTGCGCTTGGCACCGATAATTGTGGCGCATCGGCAACTTGTACCAACACCATCGGTGCGTTCACCTGCGCTTGTGACGCGGGTTACGCCGGTGACGGATTCACGTGCGACGACATCAACGAATGCGCGTTTGGTACGGATAACTGCGATATCAATGCCTTGTGCACCAATTCGGTGGGCTCCTTTTCGTGCGTCTGTTCACTCGGATACTCGGGCGATGGTGTCACCTGCTCAGATGACGACGAGTGCGCTCTTGGCACTGACAACTGTGACGCCAACGCATCGTGTATCAATACGGCTGGCGGATTTACGTGCGGTGCGTGCCAGACAGGGTACGTCGATACGTTTGGCAACGGCACCCAGTGTGTCGACATCAACGAATGCCAGATGGGCCTTGATAATTGTGACCCATTGGTGGCTTGCACCAACACCGATGGCGGATTTACCTGCGATTTGTGCCCGACCGGTTTCACCGACACATTTGCAGATGGAACGCAGTGTGTGGACATCGACGAATGTGCGCTCGGAACCGATGACTGCGCCCCTAACGTGATCTGCAACAACTCAAGCGGAAGCTTTGTTTGTGGCATGTGCCCCTCTGGATATACGGACGTGAACGGAGACGGCACGCTTTGCGAAGACATCGACGAATGCAAGGAAGGCACGGCCAATTGTGACGCTCAGGTGACCTGTACCAATTCGGACGGAGCTTTCGTATGCGGCGCGTGCCCTGATGGGTTTGCCGACATTCACGGTGATGGTTCGGTATGCGAAGACATCGACGAATGCCTCCTGGCTCCGTGCGATGCACTCTCGGCTTGCACCAACAGCGCCGGATCGTTCACGTGCGACATGTGTCCGACTGGATACACCGATGTGAACGGCGACGGCACGCTCTGCGAAGACATCGACGAATGCCTAGAAGCCACTGCCTGCGACGAGTTGGTCGAGTGCACCAATGCTGCTGGGACCTTCACATGTTCGGCGTGTCCATCCGGCTACGACGACGTGAACGGGGACGGCACGGTCTGCGTCGATATCGACGAATGTGCAGCTGAATTGAATAGTTGTGGAGATGAAGTCGTCTGCAACAACACTCCTGGTGGATTTGTGTGTGGAGCTTGCCCAGACGGTTACACGGATGTGAACGGCGACGGCACGCTCTGCGAAGACATCGACGAATGTGTGACCGCTCATGTTTGCGGCGCAGGCGTCGAATGCAGCAATACCCCGGGATCGTATGAGTGCGGTACGTGCCCTGATGGTTACACGGACGTGAACGGCGACGGTACGCTCTGCGAGGATATCGACGAGTGTGCACAAACCGACGTCTGCGACGTGACCGAAGTGTGCGTGAATCAGGAAGGCACCTTTGAATGTGCATGCCGTCAGGGGTATGAATTGAATGAAGGTGAGTGCCAGACTGTGACGCGTTATTCGGCGGTGGATTCGGGATGCGGTTGCTCGTCGACTTCAAATGACGTCGATTTATCGCTCGTTCTTATCGCATTTGCTGGCCTTTGGTTCCGTCGTCGCCGTTGATCGGTTTTAAGAGGATTTGGACATGAATAAATGGTTTTTTGCTGCAAGCGCAGCAGTTGCGATCTCGGCCTGTGCCACCACAACGGTCACGCAGCGCGCGACTCCTTCGACGGTCAAGATTGCCATCGAAGTTGAACAAGACACGCTTCTGGTCCGCTCTTTCAAAGACGACGTTGCGGGCAGCTTGAGCCAATTTGTTCTGGAATCGAAAAACGGCGTCCCCGTCGTCGACGCATCGGCTGCAGATCTCAAGATTCACCTCGTGATTCAGGACGTGAACTTCACCCATGCGACCAAGTGGAAATGGGAACTGATCGACGTTCGTAACCAGGCGATTATCGCGTCCAAAACCGACACGTCGGCCATGGGACAAGACCCGAGTACGGTCGCGGCCAATATCATCGAAGCCCTGACGAAGTTGGATCTCCAACCTTACGCCTCAAGCGACGTCCTTCCGGCTCAAGCGATCGCAACCCAAACACCATCGCGCTCTGAGGCGCCAACGTCGGATACGGACGGCAGCAACTCGTGGGCGGTGGTGATCGGTGTCGAAAATTATCGCGAGAATTTGGCTCCGGCCTCGGGTGCTCAATTCGACGCTGAGGCGTTTGCTGAATTTGCCAAGAACACGCTCAACGTGCCCGAAGCCAATATTCGTCTCCTCAAAAACGAACGTGCCAGCCGAGCTGATATGTCGGCTGTGCTCAACGAATGGTTGCCACGAAACGCCGTGAAACCAGGCGGCAAGGTCTACGTCTTTTTTTCCGGGCACGGCGCCCCGGACATCGAGGAAGGCAGCGCTTATTTGATGCCCTACGACGCGAATCCGTCCTACATCAAGAGCGGCGGAATGCGGGTCGCCGACCTTCAGGAAGGCCTCGGAAAGCTGAAGAAACAAACGGTGTATTTGTTCCTGGACGCTTGTTTTTCGGGCTCCGGTGAACGCAGCGTCTTGGCTCAGGGCACTCGGCCCATGGTGCCAGTCAAGGAAATCAAGACCTCTGGCGGTGTGGTGACCGTGTCGGCCTCGGCCGCCAGCGAGACCACCGGCGCACATACGCAGAGCGGGCACGGGCTCTTTACTTACCATCTGCTGAACGGCCTGACCGGCGCTGCCGACTCCGACAAGAATTCGAACGTCACGGTGTCGGAGCTCAAAAAGTATCTGGTGGAATCGGTGCAAACCGAGGCTCGTCGCGACAACCGGGAGCAAACGCCTACGATCGCCACGCCAGCTGGATTTGACCAGAACACCGCCTTGGTAAGCGGCGTTCATTAATTCGCCCCTCTCGCCGTTCAAAGGTGACTGCGATTGACATCACGCGCCCGAATCGGCAAAACGGACCCGCCGAAGCAGCCAGGGAGCATCCATGTCGAACATCACCAAACTCTCCGTCAACACCATCCGCACACTGTCGATCGACGCCGTTCAGAAGGCCAACAGCGGCCATCCAGGCGCTCCGATGGGCTTGGCTCCAGCCGCCTACGCCATTTGGGCTCGCCACCTGCGGCATAACCCCTCAAATCCGAGCTGGGCGAATCGTGACCGGTTTGTGCTGTCGAACGGTCATGCTTCGATGATGCTCTACAGCTTGCTTCATCTGACCGGCTACGAAGCCATGACGATGGAGCAAATTCAGAATTTTCGGCAATGGGGAAGCATCACACCAGGCCACCCAGAGGTCGGCCTGACGCCTGGCGTTGAAATGACGACTGGGCCGCTCGGACAGGGGCTTTCGACCGCGATCGGCATGGCGATGGCCGAGGCTCAACTGAACGCAAAATATGGCGATATCATCGACCATTATACGTTCGGGATCTGTTCGGACGGCGACCTGATGGAAGGCATCACGGCTGAGGCTTCCTCGATCGCGGGCCATCTGGGCCTGGGCAAACTGATCTTCCTTTTCGACGACAACCACATCACGATCGACGGCACGACTGAGATCTCTTTTACCGAAGACGTCCTGAAGCGCTACGAGGCTTACGGCTGGCATACCGACCGGGTCGAAGATGGCAACGACATCGACGGGATCGATGCCGCCATCACTCGTGCCAAAGCCGTGACCGACAAACCAAGCATGATTTCGGTGCGCACCGTGATTGGCTTTGGATCGCCGGCCAAAGCTGGCAAATCCAGCTCGCACGGGTCTCCGCTTGGATGGGACGAAATCAAACTTACCAAGGCCGCATTGGATTGGCCTTACGAAGAACCTTTTACTGTGCCAGCTGAAGTGCGCGCCCATATGGACGCGCGCGAAAAGGGCGGCAAGCTCGATGCAGCATGGCAAGCAAAGCTCGCCGCTCATCCTGCACACGTCGAGTTGTCCAGGCGCCTTTCGGGTCAGCTTCCATCGAATTGGGCCGATGCCCTGCCAAGTTTTGAACCCAGCGAAAAGGGCATGGCGACTCGGGCTTCGGGCGGAAAGGTCATCGAAAAAATCTATGAGGTCTTGCCGGAACTCACGGGCGGTTCGGCCGACCTTGCAGGATCGACGAAGACCCTGCACGAAAAGTTCGGTGTCATGGCAACAGGGTCGTTTAACGGCCAGAACATCCATTACGGCGTGCGTGAACACGGCATGGCTGCGATTGCCAACGGCATGACCGTCCACGGCGGAGTCCGTGGATTTGGTTCGACCTTCCTGGTTTTTGCAGACTACATGCGGCCTTCGCTTCGTCTTGCTGCGCTGAGCCATATCCCATCGCTGATGGTGTTCACTCATGACTCGATCGGTTTGGGCGAAGACGGCCCGACCCATCAGCCTGTCGAGCACCTCGCCAGCCTGCGCGCGATTCCGAATTACACCGTGCTGCGTCCCGCTGATGCCAACGAAGTCTCGGAATGCTGGAAGGTTGCCATCGAGCGAAAGAACGGCCCGACGGCGATCGTTTTGACTCGTCAGGATGTGCCGACCTACGATCGTTCCAAGAACGGTGCTTTTGGTGATGCAACTCACGGCGCCTACGTCGTGGCCGACGCCGCGAAGCCCTCGTTGATCTTGATCGCGACAGGCTCCGAAGTCGACCCGACTTTCAAAGCGTGGGAAATGCTCAAGGCCGAAGGCATCGCCGCACGACTTGTGAGCATGCCGTCATGGGAAGTTTTTGCAGAACAACCCGACGCCTGGCAGGAACGCGTGCTGCCCAATAGCATCACCAAGCGACTGGCTGTTGAAGCCGGAATCGCGATGGGTTGGCAACGATGGGTCGGCGCCGAGGGCGATACCGTCACGATGGATTCCTTTGGAGCTTCGGCGCCATCAGAAGTACTTTTCGACAAGTTCGGTTTTTCGCCCGAAAATATCGTGGCGCGCGCAAAGGCACTTTTGGGCTGAACGTCGGGAACAATCCTGCCAAGTCCGAGTGTTTAAGCGAGGTACTTCAAAGGTGAAACTTGGAAACGCTGCCGGTCCTCTATAAAGAACGCATCAAGCCCACCGAATTGGTGCCCGCTGAGACGTGGCTGCGGCCAAAGCGCCGGCGTGCGTCATCGGGCCTGGTCTTCGTGGCGACAGTGTTCTTCACCGTTTTTGTATTGAAGGCCTTCTCACCGATTTTCATCCTCTTTGCCGTCATGTCGCTGGTCGTGATTATTTCACGCGTTCGCGTCGAGGATGCGCGTGCCGTCGAGGCGAATCAGGACGCCATCGCGTTGCTGAACGACGGACGTTTTGAAGAAGCCTCTCAAGCGTTTGAGGGACTTGCCCAAACCTATAATAAGACCAACGGTCACGCTGTTTATGTGTTTAATACGGGCGTGGCATTCATGCTTCAGGGCAAGTTGCGACGGGCATTTGCGGTATTTAACAGCGTTCTGATTTCAAGACGATTTGCCTACGGCGCGCATGGGAATCACGAGGCACTGCTGCTGGCCGAGATGGCGGCTTGCGCGGCCTTGCTTGGTTGGAAAGAAGACGCCGACAAGTATCGTCGTCGCGCGGCCAAAAAACTCAAAGGCGACGAGGTCACCCGACTCAGTGTGGCCGACGTGATCATCGCGCTGAGAGGCGGCGCCCCGCAGGCCGCCCTAGAAATCATGCGACGTAACGGGCCGACCGCAGAAGACGTCCTGCGGCCTCCGAGCGTAAGAGCATTGCTGATCATGAGAGCATTTGCGCTCGAAGAGCTGAAAGCTCACCGAGAAGCCGACGATGCCGTGCGCAACGTGATGCCAATTCGTCGCGGCGAATTCGACTGGCTTGGCCAGAACTGGCCCGAAATGCGCGCTTTCCTGTCCAATATCCGGCAGTAGGCTCTGCAAACTGTTGACGATGCCTTCGAGCTCGGATGTAGTTGCGACTACCCGAC
Organism: uncultured Bradymonadales bacterium; assembly: GCA_964394615.1. Taxonomy (GTDB): domain Bacteria; phylum Myxococcota_A; class Bradymonadia; order Bradymonadales; family Bradymonadaceae; genus JBFFMO01. Next base: position 86,052 of record CAYMYJ010000009.1, read on the forward strand.
CCCTGATTGCCCGACCCCTGACACCTACTGAACCGGACGAATCCGCAATTGGACGGTTTGTGGTGAGCTCTGGCTATCCGTGGATTCGATCACCACCTCGCCGATGGCTTCGGTCGAAACGCCGACCGCAGAGATCGAGAATCGCGACGTCTCAAATCCACCCAATTCGACAGGTGTCGGCACTGCGTTCATCGTGAAGATTCCGCCGGCATCATCCACCAATTCCACCTTCGAAATACTCAGCGGCAACACGTCGCTGCAGTTGAAGATCGTGAATTCTTTGGTGATCGGGGTTCCCTCTGCAACCGTCCCAAAGTCGCCTCCATCAGGCGTGAGCCGCAAACACGCAGTCGGCGAGTTTCCTAGCACCGCGATTTCATACGGGGAGTCGTTGGGGTCGTCGGTGGTCAACGTGATCGTTCCACGATGAACGGATGTATCAGCCGGTGTGTAAACAAGATCGAAGGCATACTGCTCATCACGCTGAAGAATGCGTGGCAGAGGTTCGGTAGGGATGAATTGAATCGCAAATGGACCAAGCCCTGTCTTTACGACGGCCGAGATATTGAGTGGCGCTGCACCGCGGTTGTACATGAACACGCGTTGGGTTTCGCTCATCCCCGGCGTCACGTTGCCAAATCGCACCAATTTGGGTGCATCCAGATCCGGGTAAGCATTCACCGTTTGCAGCCGAACTTCCAGCTGAGGCTCATCCGCGTCATTTGACACGATGGTAACGGTCCCGCGGTCTGTCTCGTTGTCCGTCGGCTCGTAATCGACCTGCAGCTCAAGGAAGGTATTTCCCGGCACGATCGTCGTTCCCGATACCCACTTGGCGCCAGGCTTGAACTCAGAAGGGCCCTGTCGGTCGAGCTCTTCGAGCAGTACGTTGCCGATCACCAGATCTTCGGTGCCGACGTTGGTCACAAAAATAGATTGCGTACGCTTCTGCCCAATTTCGACCCGCTCATAGAGCAACACATCGACGTCCAACGTGATCTCGGGAGGCGTCATCGTCACGTCTTCTTTAGGGAGGTCAGGGGTTGCCGCAAGGTCCATCCCCATGTCTTCGACCCCGAAATCCCGAGGAGTGTTGGTGCCGCTGTCGTCGGTGCATGCCGCAAGGCCAAGAACCAGCAGCGCAGATAGGTAAAACTTCATGATATCTCCGCCAATCATTTCTTTGTGTCGGTGCCACGCGCCTTCTTGACGCGGTCTTCGAGTCGGACCGCGATGTACGCGTCCAAGAATTTAGGGTCTTCGAGAAGGGGACACCCAACCAGCTCAAGCCAAATGCCGGGTCCATCTTCTGCTGACAAGGATTTAGGGAATGCTTTGCGCGGCCAAACCACATTATGCGATTCGGGCACCCAGACCTGAGTTGTTTCGTTCAAGAGTGCTGCGAACTCAATATCCTGCTTTGCGCCCCCTCGATAGAAGGCGTCCAGCTTGACCGCCGCCAAACACTGCTGGTCGCCGAGCTTTAAAAATGCATCCGAGTTCTTTGCGTCGATTGTGTAGCGCCCTTTGATTTGACCGGCGGAATCGGTGGCCACAACCTCGGAGGTGCCGCCGATCAACTCAACGACCTTGGCGTTCTGCAGTGGAACCTCGACTCGCTCTCGCCCATCCACCGAGACCCATAGAGGCGTCTCGGTCATGTTCAATACATAGAGCTCGCCGGTGCCGTATAAAAACGTGCGGTAGCTGAAGAAGCCGGCCCCAGACAGGATTCCAATGCTGCCCATTCCTGCCAGAGCGACCAATGCTACCAACACCACTGCGATAACGGTGCGGGTTCTTGAGTGCGGTTTGATGTCTTCTTCGTCGATCACAAATGCCTTTCCATACAGGTTCAAACTACTGGGCTATGTTGAATTGTCGCCCTAGATAACTTACGAAGGGAAACATAAGAGACTGCAGAATGCCAATCTTTTGGGGTTGCAAGGCTTCGTGAGGGCTTTGGAAACCCAAATTTCAAATTCTGTTCTGAGTCTGTCATGATGTGAATGAATGTTGGAACGAATTTCAGACGCCTTTTTTTTTGCGTCTGCAGGAGCACGAATGAAATGGATTTTTTTGATGATTTTCTTCCTTACTTCGTGCGGCGATTCCGCCACGAAGAGGAAATTTGAACCAGAACCACAATCAGATATGGGCATCGAGGACGCCTCGACGAGTGAGGATGCGGCTCAGGAAGACGGTTCGTTTGTTGATGGGTCTTTTGACGACGCTTCGATTGAAGACATGGCTATCGAAGGCACTCCTTGCGCGGTTCTTAAGCGCTCGGTGGTTGATTTTGAGACCGTCGTCGTGGGGAATGCAGCGACTCAGGTCGTGCAAATCGAGAACTGTTCCGAAACCGTCCCTTTGACCGTCAACGCCAATGCGGCCGCGCCGATCACCTTGTTGGCCCCCAATAGCATCGAACCGGGTCAAGTCGCCGACATCCAGATTGTGTTCTCGCCCACCGTGGCCGGTCAATTTACCGCACAGATTCCGATTCAGACCTCGGCTGGCGCATTGGTTGTGTCTGCCACAGGCTTTGGCTTGGACCCAGGCAATCTTTGCCCTACCGCAAGAATTGCGGCCGGCATTGCGCCCTCACTCAGCACCGTGTCGCCCTTAAGTGTGACAGCGGGGAGTCGCGTGACGTTCTCCGGACTGTCGAGCACCACGCAGCAGGGGACGATTGGGGAATATTCTTGGGCCTTGGTAAGCAAGCCCGCCGGGAGCACGGTCACGTTCGACGGTCCCAATGACGCGGCACAGGTAGATTTGGTGCCTCAGGCAACGGGCGAGTACATCGTTGAATTGACCGTCGCGGATTCGATTGGCCTGCCAAGTTGTGTGCCGGCGAGATTCAACCTACAGGTCACCGAGGCTGCGGTGGTTCGGTTCCGCGTGACTCTTACGTGGGACACGCCTGCCGACGTGAACCAGACAGATACCGTGGGTACCGACTTGGATATTCACTACCTTCATCCGATGGGGACTTGGAATCAGGCCCCCTACGATGTCTTTTGGCGAAATGCGACAGCCACGTGGGCCGTGAATTCAATGCCGGAGTTGACCGTCGACGATACCGACGGACTCGGGCCCGAAGTTGTCGAGCACGATGCGCCCTTGGATCCGCTGACGTACGCTGTTGGCGTGTATTATTACGCTGACAAAGGCTTGGGCGTTAGCAGTGCAGTCGTTTCGGTCTATGTGGATGGCATCCTTGAGTTTCAGACTTCGCCCCAAGCACTGGCAAAGGAAGAAATGTTCTGGCGCCCCCTCACAATCAATGGGGCCACCTCAGTCGTGACCGCGACCGGCCTGGCACCATTGTCCGGCTTTCCAACCACACCTTGATTTCATGGCCGTCGATCCCACGTTCTTGTGGAACCCTCGGCCGTGAAACGTCGAAAGTTTGCAACTTAGGGTATATTTGCTGTAGGTTGCCGGTCTTCATTTTGTGAACCGAACCCGAGGTGGTTTTGACGCTGACACGTCTCGTCAAACGGCAGGCTAGAAATCTCGCAGTATTATTAGCGGTTTCCCTGTTCAGCTTTGCTTTCTGTCATCATCCCGGTGTCGCGGCGCTTGAAGCGCCTGTTGTGGCCACGGCATTAGATGTCAATCATCCTTATTACGAGGCGGGGCGACAGGTTCGTCGTGCTGAGTACGGCGCGCTCACGGGCCTTACGCCCTTGTTGTCGGGGGATGCACCACGATGGACGCTCGATCAGATGATTCAGGGACTCGATAAAGTCTCGGACCACCTGGAAGAAAAAGAGCGACTTCGATTCCCACATCAATCATTGATCAGGATTTCGAGCCGATTTGGCATGCGATTTCACCCTGTCTTGCACCGATGGCGTCTTCATAATGGGGTTGATTTTGCCGCCCCAAGAGGGACATCGGTTCTTTCGGTGGATGAAGGTGTCGTCCTGAGCGCAGGTTGGAGCGGAGCCTCGGGTCGACTGGTCAAGGTTGATCATGGCTCTTATGTCGCTGGATACGCTCATTTATCCAAATTCAACGTTTCGCCCGGCCAGAAGATTGACGCGGGTGTGAAACTTGGCGAGGTCGGCGCTTCGGGTCGAGCCACAGGGAATCACCTGCACTTCACGATTCAGAAGGCCGGTCGTTTTGTGGACCCACTCACCGATGGAATCGATCGCCTTGAGCCGATCGTCGAGATTCAGATGCTCGTGAACATCGAGCGAAGCCTCGGTGCCACGGCCACCATCGTCGGCAACTCAGCCGCCGCGTTGTTGCACTCCGCAAATATCGAACTCAATTCCGCAGACTTCGACTTCGACGACAGCTTCCTTTAGGTCTCAGGTCTCAGGTCTCAGGTCTCAGGTCTCAGGTCTCAGGTCTCAGGTCTTCGGGGCCGACACCTGACCACCCAGCCTAATGCCAGAAGGCCAGCCCAAGCCCCGCATTGACATAGCTGGGGGCGATATCAACCACGAAGTTCACGTTCCAATCGATGACAAATGGCACGCGCAGGTCAGCGCCAAGCGTGAAGTGCATCCGTCCACTCGCGGACTCGACACGGCTGGGTTCGTAATAGACGCCTGAGCGCGCCCTCATACGGTTGGGCCAGAACTCTGACTCCACCCCGGCTCGAGGCGAAATCGTCAGCGTGCGGCCAGACGCCAACGCCGGTCCGCGTAAGAATGACGCGACGGAAATCGTGTCATCTGTCGGCATATCCAACACCAAATCCACCGACGCCAAAATGTATTCGCGCCGAATCTCGGAGTCTGCAACGCTCGCCTTAAACGCATCCATGCCCCAGGTCTGTGGCGGGTTATAACGTCGTTTTCCAATCATCCACGACGCCCCAAAAGCAGCCTGACCCGGCACGGCCATCGACTCCACGTTCAGGTTCGAGAATTCAGGTGGTGGAAGGGCGTCTACGTTCGCAACACGCACTCGAGACGTGACCACCATTCCCGCCCGATAGGGCTTACCCTTTGGATGCCAAACGCCCCCGGCACTGACTCCAATTCCGTTGAGCTTGAGCAAAGGGCCGACCGTCGTGCCATCGATATCGAAGTTTCCGCCCTTAAGTGAGATTCCAAACGTGCAGTCGATCCACGGAGCCGCCATTCCCACGCCCAGCGCCAAGATGGTCTGGGTCAGCGTGTAATTAGACTCAATGAGCCGCCCATCGTTAGAAAAAGTGGGCAGTGAAACATCGTAGGTCTTCGCGTACGTGTGTAGGCCAAATCCCACGATTCCAAACCGCGCATCCAGTCCTAACCCCACAAAACTTGTGCTGTCGACAAAGCCGTCAGGCGTGCCAGCTTCCGGAGTCGATCCATCCCGCGCCACAGCATCGGAGAGGTAATAGAGGGACCAATCCCAATCAAAAAACTCGTCTCGACGATGGGTGGTTCGCATCGCGAACGAGGCTGGATTGATGAGGTGGGCATCGGCGCCCTCGGCGACCGACACAAAAGCACCAGACATTCCAATAATGCGGTTGGAACTGAGGACGGGACCCTGCGAATAGTCGACTTTCGTCTGACCCCAGGCCGACCCGCAAATTAAAGTGGAAAACAGAATCGAGAGGCCGACCCACTTCAAGGGACGCAAACGGTTGCCGTGGCGTCCGAAGCCCTGGAATCACCAATGAAGCGCTCGCGCTCGGTCTCGCTCGTTCCAGGAATTGATTCACAAAATGCGTTCAACTCATGAGCTTTTGCAGCGCAAACGCCAACGTTGACCTCACCTGCCACGCAGAACGTAGTGGCTCGGCCATCACGGTCGGGGCAATACCCTTCGCACATCACGGTGCAAAAACCCTGAGCCTGTCCCTCGGCGCCGGCAAAGTCATTGCAGAAGCCGGCTTGGCCGCTGCCCGTGAAACCACACTCCGAGTCGTTCGTGCATGGTGTGCCGATCCAAGGCGAGGGCTTTACGTGATAATGGCCCAAGTCGCTAAAATGTTTGACGTATTTGTTGGCGATATTCCAGACGAGCCAATTGCCACCACGACCGGTCAGAACCCAAGGCGTGTAGCCGTAAAGCGCTGCGGTCGCGTGATTTGAAGGGGTGATCCAAATACGGTCGGAGGTCTTTTTGGCCACGTTCGCACGCCATTCACCGTCATTGGTTGAGGCGTCAAACAGCTTCCGATGGGTTTGAGCCCCACATGCCATTTGTTTCTCAAACCCACGAAACTGCGAGGCACACGACGCCCCGTCGTAACATCCGCAACCCAATGCCCGATTCACTTTTGTCTGCGAAGGGCGAGATGTTTTGCTGACCAGGCCTTGTTCCACCTGAAGGCGAATCAGGAGCATCACGGGATTGATGTTTTCGGCACGTGCCGCCGACACCATCAAATCTGCAGCTCGCACGCCGTCGACGCGCTCGTCTGCCATCCATGATCGTCCGCCGTAGGGCGTGTTCTCAAGGAAAGCCTGGATATCATCACCATCCACGGCATCCGCATCCTCAAAGAACGAGTCAGACACCACGGTGTTTTTATTGAAAGTGGACGAGAGCTCGTCTGCTTTGCCGGACACACCAGCCGATACGATCAAATCCGATGGTTCGTCATGAACCCAGTTCTCTGAATCGTCAAAATCGTCCGTGCCGCATGCGCCGGCAAGCAAGAGAACGAAGGCTATCCAGTAGGTCTTTGCAGTCATGCATTCCCAGATGATGTAGGTGTTCGTGCGACATTGAAGATGACGGCCTAGCGATGCGCTGTCAAGCACCTTGAACAGCGACGCAGGCAAGGAAAAACTATTCGATGGAACCCGTTTTATCGGGTTTTGGATTCTCGTTAAACCTACTTATCAGCACTTTATCGACCCGTCGCCCGTCCATGTCGATGACCTCAAAGTGATGGCCAGCGGCGTCGAACTCGTCGCCCTCCGTGGGAATCCGCCCCAGATGATGTAATACGAGCCCCCCGACACTCTGGAAATTGCCCTCTTCCTCAGCCGCGAACTCCTTGATGTCCAAGGCCTCCATGAAGTCATCGATGCTCACCATGCCGCCGACCAGCCAGCTTCCATCACGTCGCTGTACGACCTCGGGATTATCGAGGTCTTTTTCGTCAGGGACATCCCCTACGATCGCTTCCAAGATATCAATGATGGTCAAAAGTCCGGTTGTGCCCCCGTACTCGTCTACAACCACTGCGATATGTTTGCCGGAGCGTTTAAACTCTTCCAGTGCCCGAAAGGCAGGCATCGACTCGGGCACAAAAAGCACTTCGTTTAATCCGCTGCGCGGGTCGAATTGCGCGGACATTTGCTGCTGGTTGAAAAGGTCTTTGACCGATGTCATGCCGATGACGTTGTCGATCGTGTCGTCATAAACCGGAAGACTGGAGTGATGAGATTCCCTGATCTTGTTGAAGATTTCTTCGTTAGTGTCCCGGATATCGATGGCTTGAATCTGGGTGCGCGGCGTCATGACATCACCCACATTGCGGTCTCCCGTCCGCATGATTCGTTTCATCATCGCCTCTTCGGTGGGTTCCAGAACTCCGGATTGGGTCCCTTCTTCGATCAGCAGTGTGACCTCCTCCTCGGTGACCGCTGCGCGGGTGAATCTGTCGATTCCGAAGGTTCGCAGCGCCATTCGCGTCGACCACGTCAGCACACGAATCAAAGGCAGGGCCAAACGCGCGACAAAAACGATCGGCCAAACCACGATGACTGCGATCTTTTCGGGGTAGGCCATTGCGAGGCTTTTGGGGGCAAGTTCGCCGATAACCAGGGATAGGTATGTGATGCTCACCACCGTAATTCCCAGCGCCAATCCATCGCTGTACGAGCTCAGCGCCTCGATTTGCGCGATGTAAACACTCAGATGGCGTGAAAGCGTGGCTCCACCAAATGCGCCAGCAAAAACGCTGACCAGCGTGATGCCGATTTGGATGGCCGCCAGAAAATCAACGGGCTTGTCCAAGAGCTGAAGCACTTTTTCGGCACCCGTACTGCCCTTTGCCGCCATTTGAAGCAGCCGTGGGCGTCGTGAGGACACGATCGCCATTTCAGAAAGTGCCAACACCCCGTTGAGCAAGATCAACAAACCAACGGCGACAATTTCTAGGGTGATCATTAAAGCAGTCCTAAACCCCAAAGCTTTCACATTTCGATGCCGGGAACATCCGTCAACGACTGTAGGCTCGCCTCACGACGACGTAAAGCCGCCGAAAAATCATGAGCATTTGAGTGTTTTAGGCAGGTGAACGGCGGGGCAGAAGGTGTTTATGTCAGTGGATCGGGTCCGCCAGCTCCCGCACTTCTGTGGCCGGTCCGCCAGTTCCCGCCTGGCCTTGCGACTGGCCCTATGGCCCGCCTGGCCCCGCGCTTTTGTGACCGGTCCTCCAGGCCGCCGGGCCTCGCAATTCCCCGCCATTGACCTGTGCAACGACCTGTCGAGCCCCCTCCAAAACCGAAAATCGGCAAAGGTTCAGAATCTGAAAAACTAAAACGGCGCAGGGCTGGGCCGGGGTCGTCAAGCGCCTTGAACAGCGATGCCAGCAAGGCTAAGCTGAGGACAATCCACCTGAAGGTTGAGTTTATGATGATGAGAGACGTGCTCCGTTTTGTTGTGGTTTCCATGGGCCTCTGGTCCTGCAACTACGACCCAGGCTTTGGCGATCTGAGCTGCGACCAGGAGGGGATGATCGAGGCTGGCCGCCTGTGTGAATCAGGTTATTGGGTCGATCTCGAAGCAGAATTGGATGCCGGTGATATCGGCAGCGACGCAGTGATTGCGGTCGACATGCCGCCGGACGTTTGTGTGCCCGAGGATGACCTTGGGTTTTGTGCGCGAACAGGATTCAATTGCGGCGACGTGACTGAGCAAGATAATTGCGGCATGGCTCGCACCGTGAATTGTGGCGAATGCACAGAACCCGAGACCTGCGGTGGTGCTGGCGTCGACAACGTCTGCAGCTGCGTTTCCGAAACGCGCGCACAGTTTTGCACGCGTTATACCGCGACTTGCGACACGCTCACCGAACTCGATAATTGTGGTGTGATGCGAACCGAAACGTGTGGAACCTGCATTGCTCCGGCCACTTGCGGCGGAGGCGGCACACCCAACACCTGCGCTTGCGGCCTGCAAACAGATGCAGACTTTTGTACCGAGCGGAATGCTGAATGTGGCGCGCTCGAAGACACCGACATTTGCGGGCAAGTTCGTCTTGTGAACTGTGGGGGCTGCGCACTTCCCGAAACCTGTGGTGGTGCCGGCACGGACAACGTCTGTGGTTGTACAGCTGAGACCGACGTTGAGTTTTGCGGCCGCCTCTTGAAAAACTGCGGAATGGTGACTGATACCGATAATTGCGGTGCACCAAGGACGGCCGTGTGCGGCTCCTGCGCTTCCGACGGAACCTGCGGCGCTGCCAACACCTGTGCATGCAACACTGGCTACTCAGGCGACGGCAAAACCTGCACCGATATCAATGAATGTGCCATCAACACGGACAACTGCTCCAATAACGCGGCGTGTACCAACACCGTCGGTTCGTTCACCTGTGCATGTAATGCGGGCTATAACGGTAACGGCGTGACCTGCACCAACATCAATGAATGCACGGCGGGCACGGACAATTGCAACACGAACGCCACCTGCACCGACACACAGGGATCGTTCACGTGTGCGTGTAATTCAGGCTACACCGGCAGCGGCGTGACCTGTTCCGACGTGAACGAATGCACGACCAACACGGACAACTGCTCCAATAATGCGGCATGCACCAACACGGTCGGTTCGTTCACCTGCGCGTGTAATGCTGGCTACACCGGCAGCGGCGTGACCTGTTCCGACGTGAACGAATGCACGACCAACACGGACAACTGCTCCAATAATGCGGCATGCACCAACACGGTCGGTTCGTTCACCTGCGCGTGTAATGCTGGGTACACCGGAAACGGCGTGACCTGTTCCGACGTCAACGAATGCACGGCCAACACGGACAACTGCTCCAATAATGCGGCATGTACCAACACGGTTGGTTCGTTCACCTGCGCGTGTGATTCTGGGTACACCGGAAATGGTGTGACCTGCACGAATGTTAATGAGTGCAATCTTGGCACCGACAACTGCGACACGAACGCCATCTGCAGCGATACTCAGGGTTCGTTCACGTGTGCGTGTAAATCCGGCTACACCGGCAACGGTGTTTCATGTGCTGACGTCAACGAATGCAATCTTGGCACTGATAACTGCAACACGAACGCCACGTGCACCAACACCATTGGATCGTTCACGTGTGCGTGTAATTCCGGCTACACCGGCAACGGTGTTTCATGTGCTGACGTCAATGAATGCAGTCTTGGCACTGATAACTGCAACACGAACGCTTCATGCACCAACACCACCGGATCGTTCACGTGTGCGTGTAATTCCGGCTACACCGGCAACGGTGTTTCATGTG
>CAYMYJ010000009.1:96568-177201 GCA_964394615.1 uncultured Bradymonadales bacterium
CTGACGTCAATGAATGCAGTCTTGGCACTGATAACTGCGACTCTAACGCTTCATGCACCAACACCGCCGGATCGTTCACGTGTGCGTGTAATTCCGGCTACACGGGCTCTGGAACGACCTGCACGAATGTCAACGAGTGCACGGCGGGCACGGATAATTGTGATTCAAACGCAACCTGTACGGACACAGCAGGCAGCTTCTCGTGCGCATGCGACGTGCCTTACATAGGTGACGGTATCACCTGTTGTCTTCCCGAAACCGACGGCGAATTCTGCTCTCGACTGGGCAAAAACTGCGGCTCGTTGACCGACAATGATAATTGCGGAACTTCCCGAACGGTGGCCGATTGTGGGACGTGCACGGGTTTATTTGCCTGCAACGCGACAGCAAACGTCTGTGTCTGTGATTGCGCCGTCGACGCCTGTGACAACGGAGATGCATGCGGTGATGGAACGAAAACCTGCACCGGAGTCAACTGCAATTGACCTCCGTCCTTCTTCTCGACGTCATGGACACTCTCGTCCATGACCCCTTTCGCGATATTCCTGGGTTTTTCGGTCTAAGCTTCGAAGAGCTCTTCGCGGCCGTGCATCCGACCTCGTGGGTGGAATTCGAAAAGGGGCTCATCACCCAAGATGATTTTCTAGCGAATTTTTTTGCCGATGGTCGCGTCTACGATCAGGTCGGCATGTTGGACCTGATGGTGTCGGGGTATCGCTGGATTGACGGCATGCCTGAGCTGCTCGTGAAGCTCAAGGATGCCGGCATTTCGATGCATACCTTGTCGAATTATCCCGTGTGGTGGCAGACGATCGAGTCAAAACTTGAGGTGTCGGAATTCGTGTCTTGGAGCTTCGTCTCATGCGAACACGGAGTCCGAAAACCCGACCCTCAGGCCTATCTGATCGCGGCCGAGGCCGCGGGTGCCGCCCCGAATTCGTGTGTGTTCGTGGACGACCGAGGCTCCAATTGTCGAGCTGCGGCCGAGGTCGGCATGACGAGCGTTAAGTTTGAAAGCGCGTCGCAGCTCCTGACGGAGCTTCGCGCCATTGGAGTGCTATGAAGCGGCTACTGATTCTTGTTTTGATGCTTACCGGGTGTGCTTTTGGCAAGTACATGGAGGCCGGCGATAATGCCGCCAAAGCCGGCCGCTGGGAGTCCGCGTACCAGTCATACGCCCGCGCCGCAGCCGACGACACCGATTCCAAAGAAGCCCGTGAGAAACGAGATGCTGCGCGCTACCAATGGCTGATGTTGCAGGCCAACGAAGCTCGGGCGGACGCCGATCGAGGGGACACGCTTGGGGCCATTATTGCAGCCCGAAAGGCTGCCGAAATCTGGCCAGAGCACGCCGAGGCTGTGAACGTTGTCGAAGATATCAGCGCAAAAGTGACTCAGCATGCCAGCCGACTTGTGGGGCAGAAAGACTATGCCAACGCCGTGATGCTTCACGAAGCAGCGATACGGGAATTGCCCGGCATGGCGAGAGTCCATACGAAACAGGCTGATGTTGTCAAAAGCACCTGGCAAAGCGTGCTGGCGCAAGAAGCAGAAACCGCCGAAGCCTCCAGTCGTCAGGGTGACGCGTTATTGCTCTGGGCGAAAATCTCGCAACTTTCTACGGATGTGGAGCATCGCCGGAAATTTCAGGTGTTGCGGTCTCAGATTCAAGCCGAAATGGCCTATCACGTGCGCCTAAGCGCCTCGGGTCGCGATGCCAATCCGATCGTGGCCAGGTTATCTACGTTTAAACGCGGGACCTTGGAGGTCGACGCTCAGCCGACGTCCTTGTTGGCCGAGGCGGGCATCCAGTTTCAGGACTTCAGAGTCAGTGAAAAACGTGAGTCCCTGACCGCTACAGTCGAATACCAGGACGGCGTCAGGCAGGTTCCAAATCCCACTTACGCCAGTCGCCTGAGCGATGTGCAGGATGATGAACGACGTCTGGCCGAGGCCGAAAACGAAGTGAACCGTGCCGAAAACAAAGTCATGCAATACGAACAGGCTGTGGCTCGCGAAGGGGACTCGCCGAACACATCGACGGGAGCCGAGCAGAACCTCACGCGGGCTCAAAGCGACCTCGTGCGCGCCCGTGACACTGTTATCGATAAACGAAATGACGTGATTCGTTCCAAGGATGATCTTTCGCGTCAGCCCCAATTTGTTGATGAACCTGTGTACAGAAGCCTGACCTATCCCGTGACGCGGGTCACCAAGATCGCCACCGCAACCCTGACGGTCGTGATCAACCATCCCGACGGTCGCCCGTCGAACAAAGTGTCCGAAATTGTTTCGACCTCCAGTTCCGACGACACCCATGATGCGCAACAAGTCGCCGGAGTCGCCGCAGATCCGCTGAACCTTCCGGGCAACCGCGAAATGCTGACGAATCTGCAAGAGGTCGCGATCGAACGATCTAGGGCTGCGATGTTGAAGGATTTTGCCGAGTGGCGTGCCCAGCTTTTGGAGTCTGCGATTCGGGTGGCGAATCCCGACCAGCGGGTTGATGCGCTGGTTCGTTACGTCATCACTGATCCCAAAAGTGCCGACGTTTCCGCTGCGACCGAACTCACGTCGCTCAGAAAAATTTCTGACGTGATCGGCGTGCTCTCAGCGCCCTGATTTTTTTCGATTCAGCGCGGATGCCATACGCCGGCAAAGTCGAAAATATGCGTTGGTCACTTTCGTGAGTACAACCTCAACCGAATCGCGATCGCGGTTTTCGGCCGATTTTTTATCGTTGTCGTTTTCTGACGCCATCTAAGTTTCCCTTGCGCATCCTCAGGACCTTCCTAAGGTTAGCGCGAACCAAGTGCCGAGGGAACGATGAACGTTTCGCAGAATGTCCTGATGAAGTCCGTGGATGAACACGGTGTGTGTACCCTTACCATCAATCGCCCTGAGGCGATGAACTCGATGAATGGCGAATTGGTGCACGCTTTGGCTGACACTTTTGCGGCTCTGGCGGACCAGACCGAGATTCGCGTCATCATCTTGACCGCTCAAGGCGACAAGGTCTTCTGCGCCGGCGCTGACCTCAAAGAACGAAAGCAAATGAGCGATGTTCAGGTGTCTCAGCGAATCAGTGACTACAAGACGACGTTTGAGCGCATCGCCAACGTCCCTAAACCCGTGATCTGTGCCATCAACGGTTACGCCTTTGGTGGCGGGCTCGAAATCGCCCTCGCGTGTGATTTTCGAATCGTGGCGCAGGAAACCAGCCTCGGGTTGACCGAGCTTGGACTCGGGATCATTCCAGGAGCAGGCGGGACGCAACGATTGCCCCGGCTGATCGGCGTTTCAAAGGCCAAAGAGTTGATGTTCACCGCACGTCGATTGAGCGGGCTCGAGGCGTTGGAGTGGGGCGTTGTGAATCGATGCGTGCCGCGCGCCGAGTTGCTCGGGGAGGCTCACGAGTTTGCCATGGAGATGGTGAAGTCGGCTCCAATCGCATTGGCTCAGGCCAAACGCGCCATCGACCAGGGCATGCAAGTCGATCTGGCGTCGGGCATTCAGATCGAAGCCGAGTGTTACGCCGAGGTGATTCCTACGGAAGACCGGCTCGAGGGGCTGGCGGCGTTCGCAGAACGCCGGACGCCAATTTGGAAGGGGCGATAGTCGATTGTCTCCACGCTCGTTCTGGCTACGGAACCGCGATCTTGCCCATTCTAAACTCACGTTCTTCGTTGATAGGTTTTTCGACGACCTCAGGTTCTTCGACGATTTCGACGACTTCCTCGACCTCGTCCGGGGCGACTGCGATGTCTCCCATCATTTCAATGAAGTGTTCTGGCTCGACCTCAGGTTCAGGCTCAGGCTCAGGCTCAGGCTCGGGCATGGCCATCTGTCCCATCACGGGCATCAGGACTTGGTCATCAGGGATAGCCTGCAACTCAGCAAAAACAGGCTCGCTCTCGTCGATTGGCTCGATCATGGCCATTTCTCCCATCACCATTTCTTCGTAAGGGTCGAAGGGGTTGATGTAGTCCAGAATCGCATCCACTTCGAACCCGACGCTCGCCAGTTTCTCGAGAATTGCGCGCTCGCTCTGGATTAAGGTCGATTCAGGCGTTGTTCTCTGGCAGTCAGCGGGTTCGCTCTCGCAGGCGCTGAGCAGCGGGATCAGCATCATTGCCGCGGCGGCCAGCATCTTGCGGGCACCGTGGATTTGACGTTGAACGCGATCCGGGGAAGGGCGGCCAAACACGACCTCGCCGCTGCCATTAACCTGGTAACGGACACACACCGAGGATCCAGCGGACTCTTTCAAGAATTTGTCGGCATCGATTTTGGTCATGTCCGAGAGGTTCGTGACGTGTTTGCTGCATGAGTCGCAGAACCTCTTCGCTCCCGAACCCTGCATGTCGTCGAAGTTTTCGTGGCAGGGACTTGCGATTTTCAACTCTTCGCGTTTCATGGCACTCTCCAAAATCGGCTGGTTACTTGGTTGAACGCGGTCGCCCCAAAGTGGATCTAAAATGTCGAAAATAGTGAAAACCAAAGACACAAAAAACTCTAAGCTCGTCGTCTTCGTATTGCTTGGGACCATGCTTATAGGGACGGCGATTTGGTCGTACTCAGAGTTCAGCGCCGACCTCATGTTGGACCGTGAAAAAGCCAAAATTCTTGGCGCCGAATACGAGAAGCGCTGCCAGGGTTCGTACGAGCCGCAAGTGTGCAGGCGACTGGCCGGTATGCACCATGCCTCGTGCATGCGTGAGGCCACGCTAGCCTCGGGCGACGAGTCGGCCGAGGAAATGCGCCTCTACCTGGAATGCATGACAAAAAAAGAGGCCGAAAGCGCGCCATGAGCGCCGACGACAACAGAAGAGTCGCGTGATACTTTTCGCGCATCCGACGCAGAGGTTGCCATGCTCGCGCCCGTTAAGTCCGCAGTCCAAGACATACGCCGCCTCCGAGAAATCACCTCGGTTCTTACCAAACATGGTTTCAAGACCGTCGTGATCGGCTTCGGTCTGGGGCGCTACCTGCCTGAGGGTGAAGAAGTCACCGACTTTGAAAACGTTCAGGTCGGCCTCGGAGAAGACCCCCACGATGCAGCGGTTCGATTCAGAAACGTGCTTGAAGATCTCGGTCCGACCTTTGTGAAACTTGGTCAGATCATGTCGACGCGGCCAGACATCATGCCTGCGACGTTCATCGAAGAGCTCAAACATCTTCAGGATCGCGTTCCGGCTTTGCCTTTCGAAGAGGTCCGAACCGCCATCGAGGAGAACCTGAACGGCACCCTCGATAAGCTCTTTGCCCACGTGCACGAGAAGCCGATTGGAGCAGCCTCGATTGGGCAGGTCCATCGGGCGCAGACCCATGATGGTCGTGAATGTGTGATCAAGGTTCAGCGGCCAGGCATCGCTCAGACCATCCGGAGTGACCTTGATATTCTTTATTATATCGCTCGGTTGGCCGAGGCCACGATCCAGGAAGTCGAGCTTTATACGCCGACGGCCATCGTCAAAGAGTTCGAAAAAGCCCTGCTGACTGAACTCGATTTCCGGTTGGAGGCGCGGAATATACGGGAGTTTGGCCAGAATTTTGAGGACATCGCGGAAGTGTCGGTGCCCGAGGTTTTCGAAGAACTCAGCAACGACCGAATCATGACGCTGGAGTTCATCGACGCCAAGAAGCTCTCGGAGCTTGAAAGTGGCTCAGATGCAGCCAAAGCCGTGTTGAAGACCTTGCTCGATGCCATGGTCAAGATGGTCTTGCATGACGGCTTTTTCCACGGTGACCCCCATCCAGGCAATATCCTGGTTCGCGAAGACAATTCGTTGGTGTTCATCGACTTTGGCTTGATTGGGCGGCTTTCAGCGGCTCAACAAGACGATCTGATTTCGTTGATTATCAGCGTCTTGACCGGCGACGTTGAAGGGATTTCGCGAACGCTCTTGCGCATGGGCCAACCTGTTGGCCGTGTGAGCCTGCGCGATTTCAAGGCCGACATCATCCGCATTCGCGACGAATATCTGCTCTCGAACCTGTCGGAGATTAACGTTTCTGCTTTTGTACAAGAGTGCACCCAGGCGGCTTCCGAACATCGGATTCGCTTGAACCCCAATTATGCCGTGTTGACCAAAGCCGCAGCGACGATCGAGGGCATCATGCGCTTTCTCGATCCGGAATTGGACATCATGGCCGTCGGAATGCCCTACGCCCGCGAACTCGCCAAACGCCGGTTCACGGCAAAAAAAGCGCTGCAGGCGACGATGACCTCGGCGATGGGCTTGTCTGGATTCCTGACCCAGGTGCCCCAACAGCTCGATCAAGTGTTGATGGACCTAGAGGGCGGCAACCTCACCATTGCGGTTAAAAATCACGCGATCGACGATATAGGCAAACACCTCAACACCCTCGGGACACGCATTTTCCTTGGCATCATGGCGGCAGGGTTGAGCGTTACGTCGGCTATTTTGTTGGCTCCGCATGATTTTGCCATCCACGAAGTGTCCGTGGGGTTCACGCTTGGAGTTGTGCTCGCCGGCTTCGCGACGTTATTCTTCTGGTGGGCCTTGTCGTGGCACGTCGTTGGAGGTTCTACCGGGTCGAAACTTAAGCTGGGGCCATTATTGCGGCTTCTACGAAGGAGCTGAAATGCGGTCATTTTTTGTCATTGCGGTCATGGCCGGCGCGCTCGGCTGCGAATCCCCCAGAAAGTCGGACCAAGCCCCTGTGGCATCGGCCCAAATCGCAGAGACCGAACTGAGTGCGCTGGTGACGCAGAGCCAACGACTGCGCGATCGAGAGTTCAAAAGTCCGGTGAAAGTCGCCGGAGTCGACAAGCTTGCGCCGAATTTTGACGTCGCTTCGGATGCCGCTCGAATCGACCGCGATTGGTTGCTCAAGACCTTCTTTGGTTTTGACACGACCCAGGCCGAACGGGCGCCTTGGTTGCCTCGCGTGGCACGCTATGATTCCCAAACCCATACGTTGAGTTACCTGCGCTCGGCTCGTCCGGAAGACCTGCGTCGAGACGTGGTTCTGGCCGTCGTCGATGGTGTCGATCGCGAGGCTTTCAGCGTGCCTGATCAGCCGTCGTCGTGGGACGGTTGGCTGGCCCATCGCGCAAAAACCATGGGCGACGCTGCGTTTGTGTGGACTTTGGTTGAGGGCGAAAAACGAGGCCTGACCTCCCCGGTTCTGGCCGCGACGCCAGCATTGGCCATGAAATTTCCGGATGTCGCTAGATTTCTAGAGGTCGACGGAGCCAAGG
The DNA here is from genome assembly GCA_964394615.1 of uncultured Bradymonadales bacterium. GTDB lineage: Bacteria > Myxococcota_A > Bradymonadia > Bradymonadales > Bradymonadaceae > JBFFMO01. The sequence goes on from CAYMYJ010000009.1 coordinate 103,797, forward strand.
GGATTGAAACGCTGAATCGGCGAGAGCTTTCTTTTGCCATTCGCGAAGGGTTATCCCTTACCGCCGCACTTCATCGCTCAGGTGGATGGTCGGCGTCGGAACTCGCCTGGATATCGGGTCCGACCCAGGCTGGGCATCTGGTCAGGCCCGACCGTTGGATGAGCGGAGAGAATCTGGGGACCTGGCAATGGCCAGAAACAGAGCGTCCAAAATCCGCCACGCTTGCCCACGAAGGCATCGTGGGACCGGGGGTTTTTTCGTTGTGGCTCTCTGATGTGATCGCGCCTGATCTGGCACGTGCCATCTACGTCACCTGGCAATCCGACTCCTATCGAGTCTACGAATCCGATGGGGCTTGGTGGTTTGAATACGTGTCGTTTTGGCGGACTCCAGACGACGCTCAACAAATCGCAGAAGTTCTGGATGCAGGTCTTCGGACCCGCACCGACGCCGAGTTCACAGTGTTGAAAAATGGTGCAGCTGTGTCGGTCGTCGGAGCCAGCAAGGGCTTTGGCACAAGCGACTTGAGGCTTGCTGCAGCGTCGTTGTTGTCCGCGTTGAAGCCGGCCTTCGATTCGACAGAAAAACCTCCACTGAGCTTCATTCCAACGCTGAGTGACGCATACACCTCCGGAGTGCTGACCTCGAAGCTCGACGTCGACAACCTGAAGTGGACCGACGGTGCGACTCATCTGAACCTTGATCTCGATGCCCTGAAGGGCTGGAAGGTCCAGAAGGCCGAGGATTTCGTTGCGCGGGTGATCGCGACAAAGGGCTCGGCGACGATTCTGATCAGCACTGAGCCCGAAGATCCTCTGGGGCCTTCATTCGAATCGGAGGAGTTCAAGTCGAAGATTATCGACAACTTCAAGCGAACCTTGAGTCAGGGCGAGCTGATTGAGGCGACACGGGCCGACGCGCCTCTTCCCTCAACACTTCAGGCACGGATGACCGGGCGCGTGAACCAAGACGTGGTTCTCGCCTTCTGGATGGCGCATAACGACAGAGTGATCGTGACCTTCAGTGTCAAAGCTGCCCCCGACGAGTTTGATGCTGCCTACGCTACGGCCGAGGCCATCTGGAAGACCGCGGAGTTTGAACCGGGGACTTCCAACACCGATCAGGATGAGGGCATCATTGAGTTCCAGGTCGACCCATAAAAAAAGGCACTCGGATGAGTGCCTTTTTTAAGCTGTTGATCGGATTTGAACCGACGACCTGCTCATTACGAATGAGCTGCTCTACCAACTGAGCTACAACAGCCCGCTACACGGTAAACCATGCAGGGCTGCATGAGATAAAAGAGCCGGCCGGGCGCGTCAAGTCAAAACCTACGGATTAATTCGAAACTAATCTGGAGTTCCTACCTTGTAAGCAGAGGGACAGATTCGTGAATCTTGTCCGCGTAAGGTGAATCCAACTTAAGTTGGCAGAAGATGCCGAAGTCTTGAGGTGCCTATGTACACGATGCCCAGCCCAATCGCGAATGTCCGAAACCTTACGCTCATGCGACAACGAGAGCGCTTCTCTTGGTTTGCCAAACACCTTCAGGAGCGCGTTTTTGCAGATGTTGGCGTCCTTCGTGAGCATCTCATCGGATCTCAAAGTCGCCCCGGACAGCGGGAAAAGGCCCTGGTTGCTCTGGCGCTTCTAGGCAGCGTCGAGGCGGGCGAATTGATCGCTGGTTTTGACACCGGCGACGACGACGAGCTTACGGCGTTCCACTCGATTGCGGCCACGGTCTGGGCTTCTCAATTGGCAGCGTAAAATGTGCACGATCATCCTCTTTCACCGACTCTTTGACGGATATCCGTTGGCGGTCGCCGCGAATCGTGACGAGCTCTTATCTCGTCCGGCAGAAGGTTTTTCTGTCCAAGATAACGCGATTTTTGCCCCAAAAGATCTGGTGCATGGTGGCACGTGGATTGGCTTCAATCCACATGGCCTCTTGGCAGCTCTGACGAACCGATTTGGCGCAGGGCGCGACCCGGCGCGTCGATCCCGTGGTGAAATCCCCAAAATTGCGCTTGGCGCCTCGGATGCAAATGATGCTGCACAGCGGCTCCTCGGCCTTTCTGCCGCCGATTTTAATCCATTTCATGCGCTTGTGGCTGACCAACGCACCGCACGGGTCGTCTGGAGCGACGGAGAGACGTTACACGGTCTGATCCTAGGCCCGGGTGTACATGTGATCACGGAACGCAGCTTCCAGTCCGTGCCGCCGGCACGTGCCACTCGGATTGGACGATTGCTGAAACACACCAATCGATTTGATCCCAACGTGCTCATGCATGTCTTGAGCGACCGTCATCCCGGGGGCATCGATGCCCCAATGGTTGATCTTGAGGAATTTGATTACGGCACACGCTCGTCGGTGATTGCTGGGCTTGGCCCCGATGGCGTGATCTGTTGGGAGTCGCCGGACCGCCCGTCTTTCGGGTCTTTCGTGGACAGAAGCTCAGATTTGGAGGCCTTTCGTATCATTTCGGGAAATGAGGCTTCCTCCCCGTCGTAAGATCGACCACAGCCACCACTCTGGCGATGCTCTCCCGGCTCTGATTGTAGAGCTCTCGTTCGTACTCGCGGCGGTCCGCAACCACACCCACCACATCAAGCTCGTGCGCATCTGCGAGGTAGAGCGCTCGGTAGAGATGGAATCGTTGCGTGCAGACGATGGCGTCTTTCACACCAAAGACAGGGGTCGCTCGCGCCATGCTGTCTAGGGTTCGAAATCCTGCGTGGTCCAACACGATATCACTACTGGGGACGCCGTGACCTGTCAGCCAGTCGTGCATGGCCTGGACTTCGTCGTAATGCTTTTTGCCGTGGTCACCGGTGACCAAAATCCTCTTCACCTTGCCGTCACGATAGAGCTGTAGCGCGGTTTCGAGTCGATCTTCGAGGCTATGCGACGGCACCCCCGACGACCATACCCTAGCCCCCAAGACAATCGCCCAGGTTCTGGATGGGACGGTGGACGTGTCGTAGACGCGGTCCTGTGTGGATTGGATCACCCAGAAATTGGCCGCGCCCAGCACAAAAAAAAGGGTGGCAAACGCCACCCCAAGGTATTTCAAGATTCGATTTCTCAACTCATTAAACCTGCACGTGTTGGGCAGGATAACCGAGTCGTTTCGAGATTAATTCCGGCGTCGTCGAACCAGGCCGAAGAAGGCCAGGAGTCCCAGCGGAGCCAATCCACCGTCCACGGCAGAGCAGCTTGCTTGAGGGTCACCACCTTCGGCTTCGACCGCGGCTTGGTCAGCCTCAGTGAGGTCGGCCTCAGGAGCTTCCAGACCTTCACCACAGATACAGACGTTGCTCCACTCTTCGAGGTACTTGGTGAAGTTTTCACCGGCATGATTGTCGGCTGCTCCCGATGCACAAACACAGGAGTTCTTGATGTCACAGGTCTTGGGTCGGTCGGCACTTGGAAGCGTGTACATCGTACCGATGGTGCTCCACGATTGAGTGATGTTGTCTTTTGTTCCGTCGCAATCGTCGTCCAGTCCGTTGCAAAGCTCAGGCATCGGCTCGAATTGAGGCAGGCAGACTTCCGAATTGCCATCGCATGCGCGGTAGCCCGGAGCACAGCGACCTACGCCGCCAGCAATCGTGCAGGCGCCACCGATTTCATCGATGTCACCGTCACAATCATCATCGAGGCCGTTGCAGATTTCCTCGGTTGGGAAGTTCACCTGTTCGCATACTGCCGGTCCTGCGCCCGAAGGGCATACCGTCAGACCTGCTGCACAGACCCCAAGAAGTCCTGGGACAGTGCATGGCACGTCGGCGACGCAGCAATTCAGGTCAGGCTGGCAGTAGTCCGTGCCTTCGTCACATTTCCAAACACCGTCCGGGCAAAGACCTCGTGTGTCGTAATCAGGCACCGTACAGGCTGAGCCTGGCACTTGGGAGCAAAGACAAGCCAGCTGCGTTGAAACCTGATTGATCGCTCGGGTCTGAACCATATTGCAATAAAGGTCGCTCAAGCGTACGCGCCTGGATTCAGTTGCCGAGGCGAATTCCCATCCTTCGTTCAGAGGATCGGCAAGTGAGCTGTTCTTGTTGTAAATTCGGCCGTTTCCAACATTTGCGAATCGACCCTGAATGTAGAGGTACGGATAGGCCTGTGTGGTATCGAGTGGAACGTCGGTCAAATTAGCCGTTGGATTCGCCGGATCAACGGTTCCTTCAAATCTGACGTCGAAGACACACTGGATGTCGTTGGCAATGGCGGAGATCGCGGCCAGAAGCTCACCTGAACTGCCGGTTTGATAGGCACCCGTGCACTTGCCGCGCAGGTCTTTGTAATTCTTGTAATCATCACATGGATCGACGCCGCCAAGGCACGATCCCGTTCCGCCGGCTGCAGCCAAGATGTCGTTGAACTCGACGTCGGTTCCGCCGCCCTGGCCGACCACGTAAAGATTTGCCAAAGGTCGATGTTCGCAGGCTGCTTTCACGGCATCTGCGTAAGCACTTGAACCATCATAGGCAACAGTCGGCTCACCGTCTGTAATCAGTACGGTTGCGGCGGTACGGCTGACGCTCGATTTTACATCCATCTTAATCGAAGATGAATTGGTGTTGCAGCCTGCAACGACTCCGTCTTTGCTGCCTGTACACGACCCGCTGGTTTGTCTGACGCTATTGCGAACTTCAATTCCCAATTTGCCATTCGCTGTGAAAGACGCAGGAATAATGAAGTTCTCAGTGCCTGAATCGCATTCCGTGCTTGAGCCCTGATGAGTGGCGAGTTTGGTCTTGGTTCCCACTGCAACATCGTAGATGTAGATATCTGCGTATTCACATGAAGAGTTATAGTCGCCAGTCAAAGTGATTGAGATTGCCGAGTCAGTCGTCTGCGGAGGAATAGCGAGTTCATGGACATAACTGAATCCTTCCGCATTATCCTTTGCATGAGTTTGGGTATCCCTAATCTGAATCACTCCAGAAAGAGCGCCCTTTACACATTTTGAATCTCTTGCCGTGTAAATGGCTAGTGCGGTGGGCGTGCTACCACTCGGACCATTATTGTCCAAAGTCGTCATAATGGGTTTGTAGCTGTCTTGCTCACACTCATTGTAGATGCCAGCGCTGCCACCCGAAAAAAGGCCAAGGCCAAACGCCACAAGGTCGGGATCAAGCGCCGACGACTCCTTGGTCATCAGGTCAATCGCGTCGTACGCCTGCTCCCATTTGCTGGTCGGCGCACCACATGGGTCCGTCCAATTCTGAGTGCCATGATAGGTAAACGTTTTTGTGAATAGCCGTACTGTCGCATTATTTTGAGCGGTTGTGCATTCGTTGGAGTCAACACCGTCACCTGAACTTGAGCAGTTCCCGTGGGATTTAGGCTCTGACGTCCGGATTTCAACATTAATCTTGCCGTCAGAAGCTGCGCTAAGAGGCAAGTTTGTTAAAGTGATTGAGTATGATTGGTCGCAGTTCTTAGCGACATCTTTGACCGTACCAACGGAGTCTCCATCAATAAAAACTTCAAAACGATCACGGCAATCGTTGAAGTCGCCCTGTATGGTGAGTTCGAGATTCAATGAACCAATCGCAGGTTGCAGATGGGTAAAATCGAATGAATATGAGTAACCAGACTTGTTAGGACTTGATGGGTATGTTTGCGTTTGTTTTCCTGTGGTCCAACCGGTATTTGCGCACACCACGCTCGCATCCTGCGTGTCGGTTAAGGCAAAAAACGTCCCATCGGGTCGCTCACATACTCGGCAACTAGGAGCGCCGCCGGCTTCCTTCATCGACCCTGACTTATCGAGCATGAGCATCATGTTTGGCGGATCGGTCGGCTCGATCTCGACCACGTTGGATGGGCTGCATGTAAAGTCCCACGCCAAGGCCAGCGAAGGCATCAGCAGGGTCCCAAGAAGGGCGATGAGGGATGTACGCAACATATTTTACTCCGAACGCGGTATTCTTGAGATAACAAGCAGCAATTTTCGTGCCGAGGATGAACGTTGGGATCCATCAGCATCTGCGTTGTATCACTCGACATTCATGGAAATGTGAACGTCAATGACTTGACGATCTATGCAAACTTTTCCGAAGACGGCTAGAAAATGCTGATGGTGTAGGTAAATGGAGCACGTGAGTTCAGTAGCTTGTCCACCACCACATAGTAGTCGCCGTCAGCAGTGACGACCCAATCGATGTTTTCCGAAACATAATGGGCTACACACGTCTCCGTCGCACCGCAGGCCGAGGTGATGAAAATTGCATTGACGTTGTTGTCGTCGGTCAGAGCGTTGACGGTAACGAATTGACCGGCGGTCAGACCAGGCAGGTAGAAGACAGCTTCGAATCCTGGTGTGGCCACGCTTCCGCACGAAACATTGGACCCAAAGTTGAGCGTGCTCGAGAGCGCGCCGGGGTCGGCGGTATAAGTTCCTCCCGCGCCAGTCACTGTGATGGCCGAGGCACATGAGTCGCCGTCACAGGCACCGGAAGTGCAGGTGTCTGGGCACGCAATGGGTTCAGGAACCGTCCCGTTTGGGCAAGTGAGCAGAGTGTCTTGGCTGCAGGTGTTTTGACCCAACGTACAGGATGAGGTTTCGGACTGAATTGTTAGGTCGTAGGTGCCTGGGTTGCCGAATTTCATTTCAAGCACCACAAAATAGTCGCCAGCCTCCAGAAGGCGCGCTCCCGTTTCATTGTCGTCACATAAAACCTCGCTTGCAGCGTCGTCACACGAGGTTCGGATCGACACCGTACCGTCAAATTGTCCCGTCCAGTCAGCCGCGAAATCGACCAGCGATCGTTCGGTCAGCGTGAATTTGACGACCATTTCATCGGTTGAGTTTGCGCCCGAACATGAAGCAGTGAGGGTGTCTCGCCCGTTGGTAAGAAATGACCCGGAGGCATTCACGGCAACACCAGACGTCAGCTCGCCGAGATCCACGGCCAATCCACAGCTCGTATCCACCAGACAGGCCCCATCCACACAGACTTCGTCGGTGCCACAAGGAACGGTCGGACACGTCAAATCCACATCAGGCCCCATGTCCGCCATATCGATGTCCATGTCGGGCTCGGCATCCGGGCCCAAGTCTGCAACATCAACGTCGTCCTTGGCATCGACGGTCACATCTTCTTCTCCTCCCATATCGGGGATGAAGATGTTGTTGTTGTTGGACGGGGTGTCGTCGCCACAGGCTGAAAATATGACCAGCGCGGCGCTGAGGGCGATATGACTGAATTTCACGGCATTCTCCAGATGAACTGCTACGACTCAAACTATATGTAAGGTCGGCGTTACACGCAAACAAACGTCAAAGGTTGACGTCTGGCAGGCCCGCAAGGGGGCGGTGCAGGCGAGTGTCGTGTGGTCGCATGTGGGTATGCCGGTTCACAAAAGTGAAAAGGGCGCGGACCACCCAATAGAGCTTTCCAGGCGTACCAATCCAGGTTCTTCCGGACATGGGGTTTGCGCCTTTCAGCAGCAGCCTCAAACCGATAGCGCGGTAGAGACGCGACGCGACCAGAATCGCAAATCGAGTTCGGGCGGGGATGAAACGCATGCCGTCTTCGGCGCTGCGATAGTAGCTTTCAGCCATCTGCAGCACATCGCGCACAACCATCGAAACCTGAGCACCCTGACCCAATTCGCTCAAGAGCCGGGTCACATCGACTCCCGCTTTGTTCAGGCGTTCCACAGGCAGGTAGATTCGCTGTCGCTGGGCGTCTTCCAACACGTCCCGGCAGATGTTGGTCAATTGCATCGCTACGCCAAGGTCGATTGCGTGAGCTCGCGCGGTTCCTTCCTGGACTCCGATGATGGGGCACATCATCAGGCCGACGGTGCCCGCGACGCGGTACGAGTACCGAAGCAGCTGTGCGTCGGTTTCAAATTTGACGCGCCCAAGGTCCGAAAGGACCCCCTCGATCAATTCATCGGCGTACTTCAGATTCATTTGGGTTCGCGAGGCGACCTCAAGGAATGCCGCCACCAGAGGTCTTGCAGGTTGGACGCCGCTGAGCTCGAGCCGAATCACCTCAAGTTCGACCCGCGCAAGGTTGGTGTCGTCGGTTTCATCGGCGATATCGTCGACCAGGCGACAAAACGCGTAGACCACAGCTGCATCATCTCGGCATTCACTGGGCAAAAACCACGACGCCCAACGAAACGAGCGCGCGTGTTTGGCCATGACCTCACGGCTTTGAATAATAACCGCCTTCATGCTGACTTCCGGGTTGTCGACGGCAGCGCGACGCGCTCCGATGGACTGAGTTCCGGGATCACGCGCTCAAGAACTTTGGCGGTGCATAAAACGCCAGGAAGTCCTGCCCCTGGATGGGTCCCTGCTCCAACAAAATACAGACCTTTCACGTCTTCGGAGCGGTTATGGTACCGGAACCATGCGCTCTGCTGCAGGATCGGCTCCGGTCCAAAGGCCGCGCCGTCCTCCGACCTGAGTTCGTCCCGAAAATACTCAGGCGTGATGAATTTTGACGTCACGATATTTTCACGTAGGCCGGGCAACATGCGTTGTTCAATCCGCTCCATGATTTTTTCGTAATAGATGGGCCCTTCGGTCTCCCAGTTGACGTCTGCCCTCAAATTGGGGACTGGCGAAAGGACGTACATGCTCTCATGGCCAGCGGGCGCCACTGAGGCATCCGATCGTGTCGGAGCGTGAAGGTAGAGCGAAAAATCTTCGGCCAGAACCTTCTTATCGAACACGTCGTCAAGCAGTCCCTTGTAGCGGGGACCCAGCAAAATGGTGTGGTGCGCCTGGTCGGTCCACGTCTTGGAAGCCCCAAAATACGCGACAAAGAGCCCCATCGAATTCTTGACGCCTTTGAGGCGGCGTTTCGTGTGTTTCTTGCGGTTTTCCGCCGGAATCATGTGCTTGTAGACCATCGTGGGGTCGGCGTTGCAAATCACGTTCGAGCAGGCGAATCGCCGTCCATCGTCGGTTTTCACTGCGACGGCTTTTCCATCTTTGACCTCGATCTCCGAGACCGCTGAGTTGAAATGAACGTCGACTCCGATGTCGTCGAGTAACTGAACCATGGCCGCGATGATCTTGTTGGTGCCGCCCTTGATGTAGTGAACGCCCCATTTGCGCTCGAGCCAGTGAATCAGAAGGTAGATCGACGTGGCGCGGAAGGGATTTCCGCCAATCAGCAAGGGCTCAAATGAAAATGCCTGCCGGAGTCGCTCGTCCTTGATGTACTTGGAAACAAGGCTGTAGACGCTGCGATGATTCTCGAGCTTCAGCATCGCCGGAATCACCTTGACCATGTCCCACACGGTGTCGAAGGGCACGTCGGATAACTCGGTGTATCCGACGTCAAAGATGCGATGAGAGTGTTCGGCCAATTTACGATAGCCATCCACATCCTGCGGGCTGAGCGCCCGGATATTTTCGATCAGGCGTTCATCGTCGCCCACGTAATCAAATTGCGACCCGTCGTCGTAAAGGATTCGGTAAAAGGGATCGATCGCCATGATTTCGTAGTAGTCACGCCAGTCTTTGCCAGCAGCCTCGAAGAGCTCTTCGAAGAGGTAGGGAGCCGTGATGACGGTGGGGCCGGCATCAAACGTGAAGCCGTCTTGGTGAAAAACCCGCGCACGTCCGCCCGCATCAGGCAACGCTTCAAGAACGACGACCTTATGTCCTTTGGCACGCATTCGAACCGCTGCGGCAAGTCCGCCGACACCTGTTCCGACTACAATCACTGGATCCATACATTCCTCCTGCGACCTTCTGGGGTCACTGTGGGATTGGATGCGACTGATACGTCAAAGGTACACAAAAAAAAGGCCGCGTTGCGCGGCTTTTTCGGCGAGTCGCATGAGTTTTTTAGGTCTTCGTACGGTGTTCGATGACATGGTCGATCAGGCCGTATTCTTTGCCCTGAATCGAACTCATGTAGTAATCGCGTTCGGTGTCTTGGTCGATGCGTTCACGCGTTTGCCCGGTGTTTTCCACCAAGATTTCACTGAGTTTGCTCTTGAGGCGAAGGATTTCCTTGGCCTGAATCGCAATATCGGTCGCTTGGCCTTCGATTCCGCCTCTCATCAAGGGCTGGTGAATCAGCAGCCGACAATGGGGCAACGCATATCGTTTGCCTTTTTGGCCCGACGACAAAAGCAGAGCGCCCATCGATGCGGCCTGTCCAAGGCAGATCGTGCTGACCTCGGGCCGGATGTATTGCATCGTATCAAAAATCGCCAAACCAGCAGTCACGCTGCCGCCTGGTGAGTTGATGTAGAGGTCGATCCCTTTTTCCGGATCTTCGCTCTCAAGATAGAGCATCTGCGCGATGATGCTGTTGGCAACATCGTCGGTAACCGGCGTTCCAAGGAAGATGATCCGGTCTTTGAGGAGTCGGCTAAAGATGTCCCAGCCACGTTCACCGCGGTGGGTTTGCTCGACGACGTACGGCATGTATCCCATGATTGACCCTATTCGGTTTCTGCTAACGCGGCTTTACGCTCACGTCGGGTGGTGAAGTACCACGCGATGCCAATGGACAAAAAGTAAAGAATGCAAAGTGGCAGGGCCATCAGCACCTGCGTGACCACGTCGGGCGGTGTCAGTAACGCTGCAATGACAAACGAGAGCACGACTGAGTAGCGCCAGAACTTGATCAAATGACGATGCGTTAACACGCCAATTTGGGACAAAAACATCGAAACAACGGGCAACTGAAAAATAGCGCCAAACCCAATCAGCATTTTCGTCGTGATGGCGAGGTATTCGCTCATCATCAATTCGGGCTGAGAAATATCCGCCGAGAAGTTCAGCAGGAACTCGTAGCCTTTGGGCAACACGAAGATGAACGCGAACGCTGAACCGATGATGAAGAACAAGTAGGACAAAGCCACAAAGGGCAGCACTGCTTTCTTTTCATTGGGGTAGAGGCCCGGAGCGATGAACTGCCATAATTGATACAGGATCACCGGAATCGCCAGGAAGAGCCCACCAAACATCGCGGTTTTCAGGAGCACAAAAAACGGCTCCGAAAGGTCCTTATGGTGCATTTGGGCGAGCGCGGCTTCGGGTGCGGCCTCTTGCAGCGGGCGCTGAAGCAGCACGAAGAGCTGCTCGACCCAGGTCCAAGAAATCGCAAATCCCACGGCAAATGCCACCAACGCTTTCATCACACGAGTGCGCAATTCGCCGAGGTGCTCAAGCACCGTCATGCGGATGTCGCGATACGGATCGACCACATCATCACTCATTAGAGTGTCTCCTGATAAGGAATGTGGAGGTACACGTCACGGTGGGCTTCCGGAGGGTTGCCCGCCTCAAGTTTCACGCTCTCGAACTCGGTGCTTCTTTTAGGTGCGGTCATGGCCGAAAGCCTGACGTCATGGGCCGGTCCGCTCTTTGCGGTGAGGGCTGGTGAGTCGAAAGACTGGTCAAAAGCCTGATCGGCGGCTGGAGGTGTGCGAACGACGGGTTTGGGGCGCACGGGCGCGTCTTCGATCATCATCGCATCACGTAAGACATTGCTCGCCTTACGGACTTCTCGCAGCGCTTTCCCAAGCGTTTTGGCGACTTGTGGGATCTTCTCCGGCCCCAGCACAACCAGGCCGAGTACCAGCACCACAAGAATTTCTGTCATCGAGAGACCAAACATCGTCGGACCATCCTGGGTGCGTCATCGACAAAGACATCGCACCAAAAACACGTACACTGTTATCATAAACCGCTCTCGGCCGTGAACGTTTCTTAGCCTGCAGAGAATTCCATTATTCGTTCCTCCGCTATCATTATCCCATTTCGTACGGAACCGCGCTTCGAGATTTTTTGGAGCGTGCGGCAGCCGCATTTGAAGTTTCTGGGTGGCTATCACGCGTTTTTCGGCGGACACGTCGAACCTGAAGATGACGACCTCCCGATGATTGGCGACGCAGATGCATGGCTGGCATGCGCCGGAAGAGAGCTTTTAGAAGAATGTGCGGTCTTGGTCGGCGAGCACGGACCCGTATGGGCACCCGAGTTGCGAAACCTCTCGCCGGCTGAGCTCGTCGAGACACTCCGTGCCACTGGTGAATCGATCGATGCCACCAAATTTCGGCGGGTTGGGCATTGGGTGACGCCTGAGTTTTCCGACATTCGTCACGAATCGTATTTTTTTGCAGTGGATTTGACGTCACTTCAGGATTCCGACCATTTGGCCAACCACCTCCAAAGTGCCGAGCTTTCGCGCGGAGAGTGGGTGAGTCCCGCGGATGCTCTTCATGAGTGGTCGTCCGCTCGGGCATTTGTCTCCCAGCCGATCCGGTTTTTGTTGCAGGCGTTTGCCTCGGCCGGCCATGACGAGGTCTACGTCGATTCCACAAGGGTACTGGGGCACAGAAATCACGCCGAGGCCGCTCCAGGAATCTACGTCGTCCCGTTGAGGACCCCGACCATTCCACCCGCGACCCATACCAATGCGCTGGTGGTCGGCGAGGCAAAATTTGTGGTCATCGATCCAGGCAGCCCCGACCAAGATCAGCAGGCGGCGCTGAACGCGGTCATTGACGAGCATATCGCAGCCGGCGGACGATTTGAGGCGATCGTATTGAGCCATCATCATCAAGACCACGTCTTGGGAATCGACGCCCTGGTTGACCGATACCGGGTCGGCGTGTGGGCTCATCCCAAGACAGGCGCGCATTTAGGGCGAGTTTTGGAGCGCGAACTTCATGACGGCGATCGCATCGATCTTGGCCCTGACTCGCTGGACGTGATTTTCACGCCAGGTCACGCCGATGGCCACCTGTCCTTTCATCATCCACGCACCCATATTGCGATCGTGGGGGATTTGGTGGCGCAGCACGGGACGATCCTTATCGATCCTACCGACGGCCATATGGGGGATTATCTGGATTCGCTGCAGACCATCGCCGATTTGAAGGCGAGCGCGCTGCTTCCGGCTCACGGCTGGCTGATCGTGGATCCTGTGGGGCATCTGGAATTCTACCGAAAACACCGTCTTGAAAGAGAAGAGAAGGTTTTTGCGGCCTTGGCCTCCTTAGGTACGGCCTCTTGCGAAGAGCTGACGCCTTTAGCGTACGATGACGTCCCTGCTTATGTCTGGCCCATTGCTGAAAGGAGTGTGGTTTCGCATTTGTTGCATTTGGTTGAAACGGGCCGGGCGTTTCAACACGGTGACTTGTTTGAGGTGCGGCGAGATGGAGATGTCTGATATAAGCAGATCATGAACGACGCTCATCCAGAGATCGACCGCAGTGGGACGGTGATCGCCGGTAAATACCGAGTCGAAAAACTCATCGCGCGAGGTGGGTTTTCGAGCGTGTATCGTGCTCGGCAGGTCGGAATGGAGCGCGATGTCGCCATCAAGGTGCTTGAGATCGATTCAGGCGTCGATGGGACCACCCTGGAAAGGTTCGTGCGTGAAGCGAGGCTCGTAAGTCAGCTTTCACATCCCAACACCATAACAATTTTTGATTTTGGGCGTTCGGGCACTGATTTCCTCTACATTGTGATGGAATACGTGAAGGGGCGCTCGCTGAGCCGCCAGGTGAAAAAGTACGGTCCGTTGCATGCCGATGATGCTGCGCGTGTCGGGCTCGACATCCTGAGCAGCCTCGAGGAGGCCCACCGGCTCGGGATCTTGCATCGAGACATGAAGCCCTCAAACATCATGCTGGGTCGTGACCATGACGAGGCGTTGACCGTGCGCGTCCTTGATTTTGGTATTGCTAAGATTTTGGATCCCACGCCCGACATGAGCACAGCGCTGACTCAACAGGGGGTTTTTGTTGGGACACCTCGATACGCGGCGCCCGAGCAGATGAAGCGCGAGGAAATCACTCCCGCCGCGGACATCTACGGTGTGGGCATGGTCCTTTGGGAGTGTCTTGTTGGCACACCAGCGGTCGAGGGCATCGACTTTGCTGCCGCCGTGGAAGGCCACTTGAGCCGAACCCCGTGGCGCTTGCCTGCTGACACGGTCGTTCCGGAAGGGCTGAAGAAGATCCTTTACCGTGCTCTCGAGAAAGCACCGCTCGACCGTTATCAATCGTGCAAAGAGATGAGTGCTGCGCTGGCAGAATTTTTGGACCTCGATGAAGAATCGCCAACGATTCATAACTCGGCCGGGACCGGAGAGGTGTTCAGTGAAGATTTTCCAATTCACTCGGCATTTGATCCCGACGCATGGTTTGGAGAATCCGAGGTGGTGGAGGAGTTTTCGCCGGAGATGAGCTCGGAGACCCAGATTCCGCCGGTCACCGTGCTGCCTCTTCCTGAGCCAATTTCCAAGCCAAACCCGCCAAAGCCCCAAGTTCCTAAGCCCTCAGGGTTCGAAACCTCACTGGCGGCCGATATCGCGCCAGCCGTTTCTCCACGCGCCACGACAGAAACGCCAGAGCTTGCCTTTGACCACCGCAATGAACGTCGGAGAACGCTGCGACCTCATCCCGTGGAGATCAGGCGCAAGCGCGAAGAAACGTCCAAGAACGCGCTGATCGCCGTCGCCGCAATCGTGTTGGTGGTGGTGGTGCTTGGATTTGTCGCAGTTTGGGCCACTCGATCAAGTGCGCCAGTAAAGCAGGTTGCTGAGCCCGCGGCACCGATCGAGTTGGCCCCATCGATCACCGCGGACGGGGTCATGCTCGCGATGCAAACGGCAGGGTGGGATATCCGAAATATCGATGAATCGAGCTTCAGTGACACCAGCCAAACGACGATGATGGCCGAAAAAGATCGCTTGAAAGCGACCGTGACGATCTACGAATGCGATTCGGTTCTGCTGGCCACCGCGATTTTGAAAGATACCCACCAACCTTCGGAATCGGTGATCTTTGGGCGAACCGTCGTCCGGGTTTCGCCCGGTCCGAGTTCGTCTTTAAGTGGCGTTCAGCCACTAACCTCCATGCTTTTTGCGTTTCGCGGCATGCTCGAGGATAAGGGCAAGCTCTAGAAATTCTCCTCATCGAACATTTTTTTTACCCGAATGCATTTCCCACCCGTAATGAACTTACATGAGGGTGAGACGCGCCTCAGTGGCATGTAGTTGACTGTGGTTAGGTGTGTTCCTATAGTGCCGCGTCTGAGCCGACAGGGTCAACGTTTTGAAGAAGGTTGAAGTATGACGATGAATGGAATCGGAACTATTACAGTGGCAGCCCTACTTGGGTTGTCGATTGTCGCTTGTAGCGACGACACAGGTAAAACGAGCGATATTACAGGGGCGGACGCCGTCAGCATTCAGGCCACACCAGATCCTGTTGCATTTCCTGACGTTGCACTCGGAAGTACCTTTACGGTTCCCGTACGCGTGTCCAATGCGGGCAAAGGCGTGCTCAAGATCACGTCGATCGAACTCATCGAAGACACCGATTCGGATGAAGGCGGCGTTGAGTTTAAGCGTGATGCTTGGGTCAATACCGCTGAGTTGGCGACCGGTGAGTATATCGACCTCAAGGTTGTTTATTCACCTCTCGATCGCTCTCCAGACTCGGGTCGTATCGTTATCAAATCGAATGACTCCAAAGGTGAGTTCACGATTGATATTTCGACCGAAGACCTCGCTCCGAATATCTTCTCGAATCCAAATATCGTCTTCCAACGTGTTGCGCCCGTATCGGCTGAAACACGCGACAGCACTTGGCGTTTGACCGAAGTTCAGAACACTGGACAGGCTCCTCTCGAAATCACACGTGTTGTGGTTACGGGCAGCGAAGACTTCCACGTTTCGTACCCCATCAGCGACGACATCACAGCAGCTCACACGACCGACGGCGACACCCCGCCCACGTTGTTGCAGCCTGACGAATCGTTCCCTGTTCGTGTTTATTTCAATCCGGTCGACAACAGCCCTTCAACGGCTGACCTGATTTTGTTCTCGAACGACCCTGATTCGCCGCAATACACGGTTAAGCTTCAAGGAAACAGCGGTGCACCATGCATCAAGCTGAGCCGTGAAGACGAAATCAACTTCGGTGAAGGCGGAATTGGCTTTGCCAACAACAAGACCATCACGATCGAGAACTGCTCACCGACACAAGACCTTGATGTGTCGTCGATTGAAATCACCGACGATGGCGGCAACGCAATTTTCGGAATCAAAGACGGTTCGTTGCCAGCAGCCCTTCCGGGTGGACCTGCAATCATCCCGCCTGACAACACAGCAAGCTTTGTTGTGACCTACACACCGACCGCAGAAGTCGTGTCAAACGGTGAGCTCACCGTTCGAAGCAACGACCCTGCGAAAGCGACACTTAAGGTGCCGATTGTTGGAAAGGGAACGACCAACGTTTGTCCTCAGGCCATCGGCCAGGCACGATTGAGCGACTCTCCACAATACCGTCAGCAGATTGCGACCATTCCTTTGAAGACCGTTCTTCTGGACGGTACGCAGTCGGTGGACGCAAACGGAAGCATCGCGAGCTACGAGTGGACCATCATTCAGCGTCCTCCAAACTCGACCGCTCGTCTTGAGCCAACCAACACCGATCCAGCTCCTTCGATGTTCCTCGACCTCGCCGGTATCTACATCATCGAGCTTACCGTCTATGACGAACAAGGTTTGGCGAGCTGCAGCGATGACGAAACACGTCGCGTGACCATCTCAGCTGTTCCTGACGAAGACATCCACGTTCAGCTCGTGTGGGATACCCCTAACGACGCTAACCAGACCGATACGGTTGGTACCGACCTCGACCTCCACTACTTGCACCCTGCAGGCCGTTGGAACACAGCGCCCTACGACATCTTCTGGCGCAACGGTACCGCTGATTGGGGCGGACCAGGTGGTTCGGATGACCCTTCACTCGATATCGACGACACCGACGGTTCGGGTCCTGAGAACGTCAACCATGACAACCCAGAAAGCGGTCTCATCTACTCGATTGGCGTCTATTACTACGCTGACAAGGGCCTTGGACCGAGCTACGCCACACTGCGTATCTACATTCAGGGAACTCAGCGCTACGAGTACCGTGACCAGTATCTTCCTAAGGAAGAAACCTTCTGGAGAGCGGCTGCGATCACATGGCCCGGTGGGCAAGTCAGCGCGATCAACCAGATCACGAATGGTTTCCCTGGTAACTAAGTTCAGGTTTTAGGATTTTAGAAAAGCGCGTCGATGACGCGCTTTTTTTTTTTTGTCTCTGACCGGCGGCAATGGTTCTCGGGTCAGTCGTTTCAGGTCCTAGATTTTTGAAAAGGCGCGTCGACGACGCGCCTTTTTTTGTTCTGATTCGGCGGCTGGCTGGCGTTAAATCTACCCAAAGGGGCAGTCCACCCGTAGTAGAACCATGGCTCAGGTCTCGGCTGGGCTGAACTTTGACGAGGGTGGAACACATGAGAGTCGATCAGATCAAAACCATTGCACTGAGCGCCCTGATTGGGCTGGTCTTGGTTTCCTGCACAGATGATTCGGGAGCGGGGGATATTATCGATTACGAGCAGGCGACCATTGAGGTGATGCCCAATCCCTTGGCGTTTCCGTATGTGGCTCTTGGGGAATCTGCTTTGGCTTCGGTCCGGGTGTCCAATTCAGGCCGCGGAGTTCTTAAAATCACCTCGGTCGAGTTGATCGAAGACACGGATAGGGATGAGGGCGGGCAGGAGTTTCAGCGCAGCGGCGTCTGGCAGGATGGGGTTGAGGTGAAGACCGGTGAGTCGATCGATTTGGAGGTTGTGTATTCACCCGTCGATCACGTGCAGGACTCGGGTCGAATCGTCATCCAATCAAACGCCCCCAACGGCACCTTCACGATTCCGATTACGACCGAAGAACACGTTTGTCCCAAAGCGATCGCCTTGGCCAGCGAGGGCGCCCCCCCGCAGCTCAAGCAGGAGGTCGAGGTCGTGGTCTCGACGCCCGCGCTGCTGGATGGAACACAGTCGGTGGCCGCGCACGGTAATATCGCCAGCTACGAATGGGCGTTTGTGGAGCGCCCTATAAACTCCAACGCTCGTCTTCAGCCTTCCGTAATGGCCCCGACGCCTTCTGTGTTCCTTGACCTGCCAGGTGTCTATGTACTCGAATTGACCGTCTACGACGACGAAGGGATGGCCAGCTGCAATGATGAAGAGACGCGCCGAGTCACGATTTCGGTTCTCGAATAACGAGCTGGTTTAGGTGTGAATCGACGCGCCTTTTTTGTTTGTGGTAAGCCGCAAGGAACTCGTTTTTTTGAGGTCAGTATGGAAGTCATGATTCGGATTCGCATTGGAATGGAACAAGCGCACTACGCCGGAAATCTGGTCGATGGGGCGCATATGCTCAAGCTTTTCGGGGATGTAGCCACCGAACTTCTGATTCACCACGACGGTGATGAAGGCCTTTTTCGGGCCTACGATTCGGTCGAGTTCTTGGCGCCAGTGAAAGCTGGCGACTACATCGAGGCGGTCGGGACCATCACTCACGTGGGCAAAACCAGTCGAAAGATGTCGTTTGAAGCCCGCAAGGTCATCGAGCTGACGGGCAATCCTGACCAAGCGTCTGAGGCCCGCATCCTTGAGCCAGCCATTGTGGTCTGTCGTGCCACAGGCACGTGCGTGGTTCCCCTTGATTGCCAGCGAGCCAACCATGAGTGATGCACTGATTATAACCGCCGCGGTCAACGGTGCCGAGACGATGCGGGAGCAAAATCCGAACGTGCCCTATACCGCCGACGAGATCGCGATTGAGGCGCGTCGCTGTCGTGAAGCCGGCGCGGCAATGATTCATGTCCATGGGCGTAAAACCGACGGATCTCCGACTCAGGATCGGGACACGTTTGGGCAGATTTTGACCGCCGTCCGCGCTCAATCCGACATTCTGGTGCAGTTCTCGACGGGCGGAGCGGTCTGGATGGACGTCGAAGAACGCATCGAGGCGCTAGATTTGCGGCCAGATATGGCCACTCTGACCACAGGAACCGTGAATTTCGGGGACGACGTCTTCAAAAACACGATTCCGATGATAAAAACGATCGCATCCCGACTGAGCGAGTTTGGCATTCGACCGGAGATCGAAGTTTTCGAAATCGGCATGATTGACACCGCGTTGAGTCTTTTGGCCGAAGGCGTGCTGACAGCTCCGTTGCATTTCGATTTTGTGCTCGGAGTGCCAGGCGCGATGGCCGCGAGGCCAGAATACCTTGATTTTCTAGTGACTTTGCTGCCCTCGGGTAGCACATGGTCGGTCGCCGGAATCGGCAGGCACGAACTCCCGTTGGCGTACAAGGCTCTCGAGATGGGCGGCCACGTCCGTGTGGGCCTTGAGGATAACGTTTATCTGGCCAAGGGCGTGTTTGCTCAAGGGTCATGGGAATTGGTGCAAAAAGTGGCGGAGCGCGCCCGTGAGTTGGGCCGCAGACCAGTTGAGCCGGCCGAGGCGAAAACGATTTTGTCGCTCGACCGCATAAAACCTAGCTGAGCGGGGTTTTTCGTTTTTTGAGGCTCTTCGCCGAATTTCCGCTGATTGGGCCGCTGACCTAGGTCATTTGCGGGTGACAGCAAAAAAAGCAGTCGAATACTGCTTGACAAGGGATCGGCCTCATAATTAAATCCCCCACGAATCAAGGCAGTAAGCGGATCTATGGAGTTTAAGCCGTTCTCCAGCGATCTATTTTAGGCATACCCAAATCAACCATGTGTAGGGAACTCCAATGACGAAATCTGAACTAATCAATGCAGTACACGACCGTGCAACCGAAGCTGGCATCGAGCTTACAAAGAAAGCGACCGGAGAAATCCTCGACCTCGCTTTTGACGTAATCGCTGGCGCAATCGACCACGAACGTCGCTTTTCGTACCCACAATTCGGTACATTCAGCGTGAAACACCGCAAATCGCGTGAAGGACGCAACCCACGTACGGGCAAGCCGATCAAAATCGAAGCTTCGTACACAGTGTCGTTCAAGCCAGCTCCTGCGCTTAAAGACAAAGTGAACTAATTTCCGCAAGGAAATTTCAAAAAAGGCACCTCAAAAGGGTGCCTTTTTTGTTTCTTGGCGAAGCGGGTCGGATTAGGCATGGTGTCGGCGATGAAAGAACGATTAGACAAAGTACTGGTGGACCGGGAATTCTTGGAATCGCGCACGCGAGCGGCGGCGATGATCATGGCGGGTCACGTGTTCGTGAACGGTCAGCGCGTGGACAAGGCCGGCACCAAGATTCGCCCCGATTCGGTGATCGAGGTGAAGGGCGACCGTAATCCCTACGCCTCGCGCGGTGGATTGAAGCTTGAGGCCGCGCTGAAGGCGTTTGAGTACGAGTGCAAGGATAAGGTCGTGATCGACGTTGGCGCGTCCACTGGCGGCTTTACAGACTGTGTTCTGCAGCACGGTGCGCTGAAGGTATACGCCGTCGACGTGGGTTACGGGCAAATCGCCTGGAAACTTCGCACGGACGAACGTGTGATCAACATGGAGCGGGTCAATATTCGTCATCTTGAGTCAGACGCCATTCCGGAGCGCTGCGACCTTGCCGTGATCGACTGTTCGTTCATCTCGATCGGCAAGGTTCTGCCGAACACGCTAACTTTCTTGAAGCCCACCGCGGACATCATCGCGCTCATCAAACCACAATTTGAGGTCGGTCCACGTCATATCGCCCGCGGCGGTGTTGTGCGCGATCAGGACGCTCGAACGTCGGCGATTGAGGACGCGATCGAAGAGGCTCGCGTGCTTGGGTTTGATCATGTAAACGGCATCGACTGTCCGGTGCATGGCCCGGCAGGAAACATCGAGTACCTCGTCTGGCTGCGCCGCGTGGAGAACACATGAGAATCCTTTACGGCGTGGTTGGCTCGGGCATGGGACACGCCATTCGAAGCTCGGTCGTCATCAAGAAGCTGATCGATGAAGGGCACGAAGTCCATATCGTGGCTTCAGGCGGAGCGGTGAAGTTCTTGACCGAGCGTTTTGGCGGCGTCACCGAAATCTGGGGTCTCGACATGGTCGTCGTCGACAACGAGGTCGACAAGCTTATGACGGCTGCGCTGAACGCCAAGGGCCTGATGAAGCGCCTGCCCAAGAACGCCCGCGAGTTTTTCGAGGTTGAAGCCGGTTTTGCTCCCGAGGTCGTGATCTCGGACTTTGAGACTTGGAGCTGGCTCTTCGGCAAATTCTATGGGCGTCCGATCATCTGCATGGATAATATTCAGATCATCAATCGCTGCACCCATTCGCCCGCGATTCTTAAGGGCGAAGAAGACAGCTTTCGCGTCGCTAAATCGATCGTCAAGGCACGTACGCCTCGCGCAAACGAGTATTTGGTCACGACCTTCTTCTACCCTCCGATTCGGAAAAAACGTACGCGTCTGGTGCCACCGATCCTGCGGGAGACGATTCTGAATGCGACGCCAACAGTGGGCGACCACCTCTTGGTTTACCAGACCTCCGAGTCGTTCAAGGCGCTTCCTGACATGCTGAAGCAGCTCGATATGCCGGTGTATGTCTATGGATTACGCCGTGGAATCGAGGCCGACGAGGTCGATGGAAACCTGACCTATCGGCCGTTCAGCGACACGCAATTTGTCGAAGATCTGGCGACCTGCCGTGGTGTGGTCGCATCTGCTGGCTTCACGTTGATGTCCGAGGCAGTTCATCTGGGCAAGCCTTTCTTGGCGACCCCGATCCGTGGTCAGTTTGAGCAGATCTTGAACGCGCGGTACCTGGACGGGCTCGGTTATGGGACCTACGAGATGAATCTGCAGCCGGCCGCCTTGAAGGCGTTTGTGGCGAACCTCAAGACCTACACCAAGAACCTCAAGTCCTACGAACGTCACGATAATTCTGTGACGCTGGGTGCCCTTGACGAGTTTTTGAACAAAGTCGCTGCGGGCCTTATCTAGGCTTCGGACCGTCGTCGCCCATTTTGGGCCAAATACACGAATAAATTGCCCTAACGTCAGGCTCCATCGACCATGGAGGCGGACTACGACGTTGGGAAGATAATGGCCAAATCAGACTTGATGATTTCCGGGTTGACCTTGCGGGCCTTGGTGCGCGCCGCCGAGACGCCTGTGAGTGGGCAGCTCGTGAAGCGTCAGCTCTTCGCCGACCTGGAGCTCGATGACGTGCTGAAGGTTGATCTCCGAAACGAAGATCCGCCGCTTGCTTCGATGCCAGTGCATCCAGAAAGGGAGGATTGATGTTTTTTCGAACGACCTCTCGCGATTTCGCAGATGCGTATGCTTCCGGGCGGACCAACCCGGAAGAAGTGCTCGAAAAGACGCTCGATGCCATTCGTGAGTCCGACAAACAATCACCTCCTTTGGGAGCTTTTGTCCGCCGAACAGAAGCAATGGCCAGAGAAGCGGCCCTTGCTTCGGCCAAGCGTTGGCGCCGTGGGAAGCCACTTGGTCCATTGGACGGGGTGCCGGTTGCCATCAAAGATGAGTTCGATCTGGCCGACCATCCAACCGGAGCAGGCACGACGTTTCGCGGCAGCGAAAACGCGCTCGTGGACGCGGCCGTGGTGGCGAGGTTGCGAAAGCGGGGCGCGGTGATCGTGGGCAAGACGCATATGACCGAGATCGGTCTGGGCGGGACTGGCTTGAACGCCCATTTTCCGACCCCGAGAAATCCCCACGATTTGCAGAGGCTCACGGGCGGATCATCCAGTGGCAGCGCGGCTGCCGTGGCAGCAGGCCTGTGTCCTTTGGCTCTGGGAAGCGACGCCGGTGGGTCGATCCGAATTCCCGCGTCTTGGTGTGGAATTTACGGCCTGAAACCGACCTATGGCCGCGTGCCCAGTTCCGGTGGAGCGCTCTTGTCCTGGAGCCTGGACCATCTCGGACCCATTGGGGCGAGCGTGGACGATTTGGCGGCGTTTCTGGACGTCGCGAGTGGGAAGGATGCCAAAGACCCATCGAGCCTCTTTGGACCTCATCCCCGAAGGCTGGGCCGCCTTAAGCCAGGCGGATTGAAGGGCATGAAATTTGGCTGGTGTCCCGAATTTGCGGACGATGCCGATCCGGACGTCCGAGCTGCATTTCATGAAACCTTAAAACGCCTTAGCGATCAGGGCGCCAAAGTCGAAAAGGTGAAACTTGAGTACGCCCAGTGGATTCATAAAGTCGGCTACATCACTTTTTGTGCGGAGGCAGCAACCTCGCAGCACGATTGGCTGAACGACTTTCGCCAAGCCTATAATCTGGACACACGGCTGGTGCTGGCGATCGGTGAGAACATCTCGGCTGTTGAGTACCTGCACGCCCAGCGTGTCCGTCAGCTGATACGTCAGGAGTTCGACCAGGTATGTGGTCGTTTCGACGCGTTCCTGCATCCAACGACTGCTGGGACGGCCGCTCATATCTCGGATTCGAGCCTCGGTGAGGCCGTGGTCGACACCGCGTTGAATGACCGCGTTTCCCGCTACACATTTGCCGGCACGTTGACTGGCTTTCCATGCGTGACCATCCCGTGTGGCGTGGATTCTCAGCTGATGCCGATTGGTCTGGAGCTGATGTCGACCCCTTGGAGCGACGGTCGGCTCTTGCAGGTCGCGTTTGCCGTCGATCAGGTGATGGAGCCGATGGCCGCGCCCAAAGCGCTCTGGGATGCGCTTTGACCTCAGAGCTTGCGATTCTGCGGCCTGAGTGGTAGCTAGGCGACTTCATTAGGGCACCCGTATAGGACGGGTGTAAACCCGCATGTCTAGGTCGTCTTTATGATCGTCTCAATCGCCGTCGGCGTTGCCTTGCTTCTAGCGCTCGGCGTCGCATATCTTTTTGTTGAAAACTTGAAGTGGAAAGATCTCTACTTGAAGGCGCAGGACGCGCTCGAAGCGAGGCCACAAGGCCGTGTCGAGTCGAAGAAGTCCGAACCAGCCAAGTCGAACAAGTCCGATTCGTCTGAGAAATCGAAGCCCAACAAGGCCGCCGATAAAGCGGATGCTAAGTTGACCAAAGAACTTTCGGAAATGAAGGACGAGGTCAAAGGCCTCAAGACTCAAGTCTACGAACTCAAGAACGAGAACAAAGATCTGAAGGGCGAAGTCGAGAAGATGGGCAAACCCGTGGTCGGAAACGATGCCTTGTTTGACCTGCGTCAGGAACTTGCCGAGGCGAAAGCTCAGGTTGCCGCACTCGGTCAGAAGCCTGCACGTGCGGCTGCTCCGACTCCTGCACCAGAAAAGGTGGTTGTTGATGCTCCTGTCGAGCGCGCTCCTCGTGAAGCGCGTGTTGCTGACGCAGACGAGATCAAAGAGCTTCGCAAGAAGTACGAAGCTGAAATTCGCGAAGTGCGGAATGAAGCCAACGCCGCTGTGAACGAACTCAAATCCAAGATGCGAGCGACTTCTCAGAATACCGAGAAGCAACGCCGTCGCGCCGATAATAACGACCGCGCTTTCAAGATCACTCAGTTGCAGCTTGATGCTGTGCAAGAGCGAACCGTATTGCTTGAAGGCGAATTGCGTCGTCACGGCATCATTTCGGAAGAAGACGTGGCGCAGGCCGCTCTTCGAGCTGCAGCGATTGCTGAAGGCGAAGAAGCCGCTCGCAAAGCAGATGCTCGTGCAGAGGCACGTGAGCTGGCAGCGGCTGCGAAGGCCGAAAAAGCCGAGGCTCAGGCCGCACAGGAAGCTGAAAACAACGAAAGTGCTGAAGCGGAAGCCAAGGCTGCTGAGAAAGCTGAGTCGGAAGCCAAGGCTGCCGAGAAAGCTGAGTCGGAAGCCAAGGCTGCTGCCGAGAAAGCTGAGTCGGAAGCCAAGGCTGCCGCCGAGAAAGCTGAGTTGGAAGCCAAGGCTGCTGCCGAGAAAGCTGAGTCGGAAGCCAAGGCTGCTGCCGAGAAAGCTGAGTCGGAAGCCAAGGCTGCTGAGAAAGCCGAATCGGAAGCCAAAGCTGCTGCTGAGAAAGCCGAGTCGGAAGCCAAGGCTGCTGCGGAGAAAGCCGAGTCGGAAGCCAAAGCTGCTGCTGAGAAAGCTGAGTCGGAAGCTAAAGCTGCCGCCGAAAAAGCAGTTTCGGACGCCAAGGCCGCTGCGGAACAAGCAGCGAGCGATACGATCAAACATGCGCCGGTTCCGGCAGACGTTGCTGACGCCTCGGCTCCAGTGGCTGCAGACGACATCGACGACAGCGGTAAAACCGAAGTGCTCTCACTTTCGGCGTTCGCGATGCCGATGGTGGCCGAGTCAGCTGCTCAAGAGGAAGAAGTCGAGGTCGGTCGAGCCACTCGCCCAGCCTTCGGTGGCGCAGCTTCTTTGAGCAACATGATTAAGGACCTACCTTCGGAAGACGAAGAGCAGGACCCATCCAAACGTACCGTGTTCGGAATGCCGGCCGCGGCCACTACAGAAGAAGAAAAGAGCGAAGCGTCGGTGGACGATGCTTGGAGCGATCTCGAGTAATCAAAAAAACAGATTCTGTCCGCAATTCAAGACTCACGATAATCAGTATCGTGAGTTTTTTTTTGGCCTGGCGGTGCCGACTCTTTGCGCAATTTGAGCAATTTGATAAAAGATATATCTTCGAAAGATGAAGGTTAGGAGCCGCGAAAGCGCACCGCTTTTGGAATGCCTGCCGCCAACCCAACTGAAGAGAAGAGCGAAGCGTCGGTTGACGATGCTTGGAGCGATCTCGAATAGTTTTAGGATTTAATATGAGAAAATTTCTTCAGCTCGCGGTACTCAGTATTGTGAGTTTTTTTGTTTCTGACGTGTTTGCCCAGCAAACTACAGTCAATTTTGACGACGTCACGCGAGGATGTTTTTTTGGGTCTATGCCGTGGGCCGGAACCGAGTACGCGTCCGAAAATGTTGTCTTCAGTGGGACATTCCAATCGTTGAGTGAATGCGGAGGTTTCACTGTTACGAATTACTCGAGCCCCAATTTCCTCGCCTGGAATATTGGCTCGACGGGTAATACCGAAGATTTCCTCTTTGCGAATCCGATTGGAAGTTTTTCGTTTTTTATAGCGTCGGGCACTCCTCAGGCGATCACAGTCTCGGCTTTCAACTCCAGCGGTTCGCTTCTCAGCACTCAAACACCATCGATTTCTTCGACGGGAACCACCGTGTCATTCACGCACTCGGGTATCGCGCGGGTTACGCTTGTTGTGTCGAATGCTGGCGTTATCGACAACCTGGTTATGGGCAGTCCTAGCCCGGTCGCCATCCCCCAAACGGTCGATCTGGATGAGGATAACTCGATTCAGGTGACCTTGACGGGCGTTGACCCACAACATGATCCTCTGAACTTTGCCCTGACGGTATTGCCGAACAACGGGCAGGTCACAAACTTTGATACGGCCACTGGGACTTTGATTTACACGCCGGCGCCAAATTTCAACGGTGTGGACTCGTTTTCATTTACGGTTTCCGATGGCACCCATACCAGTCAGCCCGCGGTTGTGACGCTCCAAGTGGCGCCGATCGACGATGCGCCCACCACGACGAATGACTCGTTCGATACCAATGAAGACACAACAGCGGCTTTCAATCTGAACGGTGACGATGTGGACGGCGATACGCTGACCTTTGCGATTGTCTCTTCGCCCACACATGGTTTGCTGAGTGTTGATGCTGCGACCGGTGCAGTCTCTTATGTTCCTACTTCAGACTACAATGGTCCAGACTCGTTCACGTTCACGGCGTCCGGTGCGAATGTCGCTTCGAATATTTCAACGGTTTCGGTCAATGTCCTGCCCATCAATGATGCACCTATCGCGATTGCCGGAACCGTCATGGTTGCAGAAGACAGCATGGCTTCCATCACGTTGACGGGAACCGATGTGGACCTTGAGACACTTACGTTTGCTCTTGTGGGAATGCCAGCCAACGGCACGATTACGAACTTTGACGCCACGGTAGGCACATTGGTGTACGTCCCAAATCCCAACTACAACGGGCCCGATTCGTTCACGTTCACCGTCTCTGACGCGACGGTGACCAGTGCAGCAGCTACAACGTCCATTTCGGTGATTCCGGTCAACGATGCCCCGATCTTCGAGGAGCCTCCGACTCCTTTACCAGACGCAATCATAAGTGGAACCGAGGGGACGGAAATTACCTTCACGGTCTCAGCGACAGACATCGATATGGACATTCTGGGCTACGGTTCAGACGATCTTCCAACTGGTGCCTCGATCGACGCACTGACCGGAGTGGTGAGCTGGACCCCGGCGGACTACACCGAAACCGGAGATTTTTCGGTGACGTTCTGGGCCGATGACGGGACGGCGCACATCGAGCGTACGGTGACGATTTCGGTCGCATTCATCGATTTGGACATCGATGGTCTGCCAGATTCGTTCGAGGTCGCGAACTCGCTCGACCCCACGACGGCTGATTCGGATGGCGATAATATCTCGGATTTCTATGAGGTGGGCGACATCTTGAATCCTGCCGACACCGACATGGATAATATCCTTGATGCGTTGGACGACGACTCAGATGACGACGGAATTCTGGACATCGATGAAGCTGGCGACGCTGATTTGACCACAGATCCGATCGATACCGACTCGGATAATATTCCGAACTTCCGCGACACGGATTCGGACGACGACACAGTGGATGACGCGGTTGATAACTGCGTTTTGGTCAAGAATCTGGGTCAAGAGGATATTGACTCGGACTTGATTGGTGACCTGTGCGACGGCGACCTCGACGGCGATAATGTTGCCAACGATGTCGACGATTGCCCGATGGTTGCTGGACTTGAAATCAAGGCTGGTTGTCCAAACACACCGCCGACAGCTCCGGTCGCTGTTTCACCGATTGACGGAGTCGAAGTGGCTTCGGGCCAGATTGTGCTGCTGATTGATAACGCGACCGACGCTGAAGGCGATGTGCTGACCTACGCTTTCGAAATCTTGGCCAATGCTGATGACGCGACACCTCTACTTGAAGTGACGATGACGGCTGAAGAGGCCGCGCAGACGTCGCAGGCGTTCGCTGCACTTGTGGATGCTGGAACCTACTTTTGGCGTGCACGGGCTAATGATGGCTTGGAAGATGGCGCCTATTCAGAGGTCGCGACCTTCGTGATTCCCGAAGCAGGCACGAATAACGGGACCAATAACGGAACCAACAACGGAACCAACAACGGAACCAACAACGGAACCAATAATGGTCCAGTGGCCATCAACGGCGGAACCGACGAAGGTTGTGGCTGTGCTTCGACTCAGGGACCTGATGGATTCGCACTGTTGACCTTGATGTTCGGACTCTTCTTCGTGCGACGTCGTCGCAACGCCTAACGGTTTGAGCGAGCCGCATAGGTACGGCCGCTCCATCGAATCGTTCCGTTCCAATTCCAAAGCCATGAGTTGATGGCGATCGCCATTAACACGATGACCGAAAAGGGGTGCAGTAGCACCCCTTCGAGGGCATGCTTATGCCTGATGGCGAGCAGGATTCGAATCGCGACGTTCAGCCCGACCGCCACGGTCGCTGGCCACAGCAGGCTCGTCCACCAGACCGACAGAATCAACGCGATGTAGGGCGCGACAAAGGCGAGCGTGTAGAGGCTCAACATGCCGAGGAGTCCGACGAACGACGCGCCGATGCCCTCGTAGAGGTTTTTGGAAAACCCTTCCCAAACGCCGTTTGCGTTCGTGTACATGCGGCATTTCGCCATGTCATGACCGTCAGCAAAAACGACTCGGTGTCCGGCTTTCTTGATGAGCCGGCAAAAAGCCATGTCGTCGACCACTTCGTTGCGGACAGCTTCAAAACCGCCCACGGCGTCGTAGGCCTGGCGATGAACCGCGAGAACCTGTCCATTGGCCGCTAGAAATCTGGGGTCTGTCGACAACCACACCAGTGGCATGGGCAGCCAGCTGGTGTAGGTGAGGTGCAGCAGCGGCAGGACGAGCCTTTCGACAAATGATCCTGTGATTTGCCTTGGTACGGCCGTCACAAGGTCGGCTTTTTTGTCGGCCATCAAACCAAGGACATGGTCCAGACCGCCAGGCAAAATCTCGACGTCTGCGTCCAGAAAAAGCAAGACGTCGCCCGATGCGAGGCGCGCCAGCTGATGACAGGCGTGGGGTTTTCCGACCCAACCATCTGGCAATCCGATTCCCTTTTCGATACGAAGTCTGGGAAACTCATCGGCCAGCCTCGCCAGAATCTGGGGTGTCTGGTCGGACGAGCCGTCGTCGTAGACGATCACCTCTTCGACGTCCGCTCCGGCTTCGAAAACACTGCGTACGGCGAGCTCAATGCCCCGCTCTTCGTTTCGAGCAGGAATCAGGACAGACACGCTCGCTTTGGCACCTGGCGAGCCGTGGCGAGGCCACGCGAAGGCATTGAAGACGTTGAGTCCAAATGCGATCGTCGGAAAGACGACGAGTCCCCAAGGTAGGATGGATGATGGCTCGATGATTACCTCACCCACGAGCTCAAGAGGCGCCCAACTCGGCCGGCCTTGGGCCCACAAAAGAGTGGGAGCCAAATTGAGTTCTTGGCTTGAGCCTGATGAATCCGCATGCGGACGAGTGGGCGCATCATGTTGGTGTCGATTTTGTCAGGGAGCATCAGTTCCGATATCCCGCGTGCAGATTGACCCTCGGCGTGGCCGTCGACCATGAAACGCAGATAAAACGGGCCTTCGTCCAACACATGTTTCACTTCGATCTTCATCCAGATCGTGTCGCCATGGAGGAGTCGAATCGAGCGCGGGTAGGTCGGCCCAGCCAACGATTGCTGTCGATGGTCGATTTCAACGCGCAAGGGCTGGGATTGGCGCGTGGTGCCGTCATTCAAGATGTCGAGACCTTGGAATTCGGGGTCTCCCGAATGTGGCCAGGTCAGGTAGAAGATGCGCTCAAAACCCTTAAAGGGGATTCGCCCCCAGATCCATTCTCGGATGCCTTGATCATGCATGGGCACACGGCCACCGTTGCGATCATGGTATCCGCGTCCGGAAAACTCCCACTTCTGGTCGCCGTGGCTCGCCGATACCCAAGCCTGTGCCGGTCCGGCCAGAGGCGACCAGTCGTGGTCTGGATTGGCGCTTTCATTGGATGCTGACTGGCGGGCGGGGCCCTGCATTCGAATCGAGCCTCGGAGTTTTTCTGCGTACGCAGGCACGTCGAGGTCGAGGTCGATCTCCAGTACACGCTGGTCTCCTTCGACGTAGGAGTGAAAGCGGCTGTCCCCCAGATGCCATGTGGAATCTCCATCCCATCGTGCGCGATCGGCGGCGTATTCTTGGAGAAGGTAAAAATCTTCTTTGCCGTCTCGGTAGAAGACCACGTTGACGCTTGGTCTGGCCGCGGGCAATTCGGGGAATCCCTTGCGGCTGGCGGACGCGTATCCAGGTAAAAACGGCAGCCCCCACGCCCAGATCACGACCGCGCCGTTGCCTTGGGCGTCCACAGCATCAAAATACCACCAGACAAAACCTCCGGGAGCCGCCAAAAGGTCAAGCGGAAGGCGATGTGTGGGTGGGGACAGCTGGATCAGGCTCATGTTTTTCCTCAAACGACACACTACAAGATGCAGACCGACGTCGGTTGGGTGCGCTTGCCTTTCGGACGTGTCGAACTATAGTGCACGGATGCGACTGAGGCACCCACATCTTACCTACCCTCGCTCGATGACCTGCCGCTGTTGAAGCTGCATTTATCGAGGCGATGCCTCACGCCCTAGCATTAATACCCAGTACTATCCGGCAATCCCGTATTTTAAGAAGGGGACCGTCATGTCCGCCGAACCGATGAAATTTAGAATTTTTGACACGATGACCGACAGCAAAGTCGTCGTTAAGCCCATTGAACCTGGCCACATCAAGATGTACGTCTGCGGCGTCACGGTCTACGACCTGACCCATATCGGACATGCTCGCGTCTTTGTGTTTTTCGACGTCGTGCAGCGATTCCTGCGGCATCTTGGTTACGACGTGACCTACGTTCGAAACCACACCGATGTGGACGACAAGATCATCGCTCGCGCCGCCGAGGTTGGCGAAGATCCGTTGGCTCTTTCGCAGCGTTTCATTGCGGCTTTGGATGAAGATATGGGTCGACTTCACGTGCATAACGCCGACGTGGAGCCCAAGGTCTCGGACCATATTCCGCAGATCGTCAAGATGATTGACTCGTTGATCGAGCGCGGTTTTGCGTATGAATCGCAAGGCGACGTGTATTTCCGCGTCCAGAAATTCGACGGCTACGGAAAGCTCTCGCACCGTAAACTCGAAGACATGGAAGCCGGCCGTTCGGGTCGCGTGAACGACGAAGACAATAAGAAGGAACATCCCTTTGATTTTGCCCTCTGGAAGACCACCAAGGGTGACGAGATTTCGTGGGGGTCACCTTGGGGCAAAGGCCGCCCGGGTTGGCATATCGAATGCTCGGTGATGAGCGCAGAATATTTGGGTGAAACCTTTGATATTCACGGTGGCGGGCGAGACCTGATCTTTCCACATCATGAAAATGAAATCGCTCAGTCCGAAGCGGCCCATGGCAAGACTTTTGCCAATCATTGGATGCATGTCGGAATGGTGAATGTGGCTGAGGTCGACGAAGAAGGCAAAGTTACCGAGCGCAAGATGTCGAAATCGCTCGGCAATTTCTGGACGACGCGTGATGTGCTCAAGGGTTACCACCCCGAAGCGATCCGCTACTTCATGAGCACGACCGTTTACCGCCATCCGATCACGTATTCGGTGGATAACTTGAACGAAGCTACCCAGCGTATCGAGTACTTGTACACGACGATGGAGCGCATGGATGAAGCGCTTGAGCGTGCCGGCTACTCAGTTTCGACCCCTCCACCTCGCTCGCCGTTTGTGGCGGTCAAAGAAGGGTATCTGGAGACGTTCCTGGATCGTCTGGACGCCGACATGGTGGATGATTTCAACACTCCACGGGCTTTGGCCATGATTGGTGAAATCGCGAGGGTCGCTAATGACCTGACCGAGTCAAAGAAGAAACCGAACGATGGTTTGGCCTATACGCTTCTGAAGACGCGCGAATGCATCAAGTCGGCAGGCTATATTCTGGGCATCCTGCAAAATGAGCCCAAGGATGCTTTGATTGAGATTCGCGACCTGAAGGTTGAGCTTCTGGGCATCGATGCCAAAGAAGTCGAGGCGTTGATCGTGGCTCGAAAAGACGCCCGTGCGGCTAAGGACTGGGGCAAAGCGGACGAGATCCGTGACCAGCTTTTGGCGATGAAGATCGACATCATGGATTCGACCGAAGGTACGACCTGGCGCGTCGGCAACTGACCTGAATCATATCGGGGCGATGGCGATCGGCTAATGTGTTTTGATGCAGCCGATCGCCTCATCCGAACTTCGCACGGCGAGTGCGAGTCTTTTTTCCAACCTCGTTCTGGTCTGGACGGCAACCGCCGTCTACCTGACCCATCCCTATTTTCTGCGATTTTACAGCGACGATGCTCGGTTTTTGCTGCTGGGTTTGGCGGTCGTTTATTCCGTGCTTTCGCCGGCGTTTTTCTTGAGCTACCTGCAATCGGGGGCACCAAGCCACGGGCTGAATGTCTTCCGAGGCTTGCGACGGATTTTGCAGGCTCGGAAGTTGACCTGGTTGCCCGAGGAACGGCTGTCGACGCTGTTGACGGGAGTTCGGGCTTTTTTCATTCCGCTCATGGCGAACGCCGTCATCGGACATGCGCATCAGATTGGTTACCGAATGTCGCTGCTCAATCAGGACGCAAGCACCGATCGTAGTCTGGACACGTACTACGTGGTGCTGGCCATGATGTTCATGCTCGATACGCTCGTTTTTTTGCTCGGTTATATGGTGGAGTCCCCGCGACTCTCCAATCACGTGCGATCCGTCGACAGCTCGGCGTCAGGATGGCTCGCGACGCTGAGTTGTTATTCTCCGTTCAGCGGCGTCACGATGTTGATCATTCCGTGGGCTCCGACCTACGAGGTCTTCATCGAATCGGGCGATTTTCGGAACGTCATTATGGTTGTGGTGGTGATTCTCACAGCTTTAACACTTGGGGCTGTGGCCGCGCTGGGGCTTAAGGCTTCGAATTTGACTCATCGTGGGGTCGTGACGAATGGGCCGTACTCGGTGGTTCGCCATCCCATCTACACTCTGAAGCTCATGACATGGACGATGATTGCGCTGCCAACATTGACCGTGGTCAGTGCCAGCGGGATCGCCGCATGGGCGCTGCTCTATCTGGCTCGGGCAATCACAGAAGAACGGCATCTGAGCAAGGATCCGGCTTATATTGCCTATCAAGAAAAGGTGAAATACAGGTTCATTCCGGGCCTTATTTGAGCGCGGCGGCAGCCGCTCGACCCGAGAGTAGGCACATTGGGACGCCGCCACCTGGATGGGCGCTGCCCGAGGCCAAATACAGGCCTTTAAGTTCAGGGATGGCGTTTGCAGGACGTTGGAACGCTGAAAATTGCGAGTTCGACGACGCCCCATAAATGCTGCCTCGCGAGCCACTGTACTGCCTCGCGAGGTCCGACGGTGTGCGTCTCCAAACGATGGTGTCGTCGTGGTCCAAGAGGGCCGTTTCGACAAGACGTTTCATCACCGTTTTTTCAAATGCCTCCCAAACTTCAGCGGGAGTCTCGCCTGTTGCGGGTTCGGCCGGAGCGTTTGCCATCACGAAGACCGCCTCGTGATCTGCCCAGCCTGTGCGCTGATGCGCCTTTTCTTGCGCACAGAGGTAGACGGTCGGTTCGGCAGGTGGCCGGCCTTGACCAAAGATATCGTCAAACTCGGCGCGGTAGGGTCGCTCGGGAAAAAGAACACAGTGCGAGGGGCGTTCTCGTCGTCGCGCTTTGACCACAGCTGTCCAGCCACTCATCGAAGGTTCTTGGCCTGCGTGAACGGATTTGAGCGTCGGGGCGAGGTCTTTTACCAGATGGGATACGTCTGCGTTGCAGATCAGGCGTTTGGCCTGGATTTCGTCGCCGTTGGTGAGCATCACGCCGCTGATTTGGCCGTTTGAAATCCCGATGTGTGCCACCCTCGAATTGTATCGAAATTCGGCGCCATTGCGGATGGCGACCCGCTCCAGTGCGCTTGCGACCTGATGCATGCCCCCCTGAACGCCATATGCGCCCAGCCCAAGTTCGACCCAGGCAATGCAATTCAGGGTCGCAGGAGCCACCAAGGGGTTGCTGCCGTTGTAGGTCGCATAACGCATAAAAATATCGCGCAGGTGCGGGTCCTGGATTCGATTTTGGATCGCTGATGCCATTGAGCGCATGGCGTCGATTTTTAGAACCTCGCGAAATTTCGAGAAACCAAGCTTCAGCACTGAAAACGGCGTTGGGGCGCTGCCGTACACAAAGTTCGGGGCGGCTGCATTCCAGATTCCCTGCGCGTACGACAGAAATTCGGAAAACTCGGTGGCTGCGTTTTGTCCGAGGGCGCTTTGTATCGAAGCGATCGAGTCCTCGATCGAAAATCGCAGGTCGAGCTCCTTTCCGGATGGCCAGATGTAGCGAAACTCGTCCGAGGGAAGCAGTTGCAGCTCGTCGGCGGTCGTGGTGCCCGAGAGGGCAAAGAGCGAATCGAGCACGTCGATCATCGTCAGGACGCTGGGGCCGGTGTCGAATTCGACGCCGTCAACGATTGCTGTCCCCATTTTTCCGCCCGCCTGAGCTCCGGCTTCGAGAACCAAAACCTTCTGACCGCGTGCGCTCAGTTCCGTGGCCGCTGCCAGGCCACCGGCCCCGGCACCGATGATGACCACATCCACGGAGTTCATTTGATCCAGACGGTCTTGGTGTTCACGAACGACCGAGGTCCATGCGGTCCAAGTTCTCGGCCAAATCCGCTGTCTTTGATGCCACCAAAAGGAAGTCTGGGGTCGGACTTTACGATGCCGTTGATCGCGACATGGCCCGCCTGAATTTGGGCCGCCAACTCTTCGACATCGTCCCGCGCGGTCCAAAGGCTTGAGCCAAGTCCCAGCGTGGATTCGTTTGCCAGCTCAATGGCGTGTTCCGCGTCCGACGCTCGAATCATGGCGGCGACAGGGCCGAATGTTTCTTCGTCAAAGAGCCGCATGCCGGGTCGAACGTCCGCCACCAGCGTGACTGGATAAAAACATGGACCAAGTTTGGATTTCTGGCCGCCGAGAATCAAAGAGCCGCCAACGGCAGTTGTGGCCACGACCTGCTCATGGATCGTATCCACCAGGTCTGGCCTGGCGAGCGGGCCAATATCCGTGGCGTTGTCCATCGGATCGCCGAGCGTCAACGATTCGAAGGCCCGTTCCAGTCGATCGCAAAACGCCTCGTAGACTTCGTCTTCAATGATGAATCGTTTGGCGGCTATGCAGCTCTGCCCATTATTCAAAAGCCGGCTCGCAGTTGCGCCCTTCACGGCCTCGTCTAGATCGGCATCTTTCAAAACGATGAAGGGGTCCGAGCCCCCAAGCTCAAGCAGGGCGGGCTTTAGGTGTTGTCCTGCCAACGCACCGACTGACCTTCCTGCACGCTCCGAACCCGTAAGCGAGACCGCACGTACTCTGGGGTCGGCCAGCAGCCCGGCTACGGCCTCGTGGCCAACGAGCAGAGTATGA
Source organism: uncultured Bradymonadales bacterium (assembly GCA_964394615.1). Classification (GTDB taxonomy): domain Bacteria; phylum Myxococcota_A; class Bradymonadia; order Bradymonadales; family Bradymonadaceae; genus JBFFMO01. Next base: position 139,220 of record CAYMYJ010000009.1, read on the forward strand.
AAAACCCCAGTCGGTAAACCTGCTTCAAGGAAAATCTCCTCGATCGCCAACGCGCATCGAGGAACATTTTCGGCGTGTTTTAAGAGCCCAACATTTCCAGCCATCAAGGTGGGAGCCGCAAAACGAAAGACCTGCCAGAAGGGGAAATTCCAAGGCATCACGGCCAATACGATCCCAAGCGGTTCGTACGAAACGTAGGATTTGCTCGCGTCCGATTCGATGATTTCATCTGCAAGAAATTTGGCCGTGTTCTTGGCGTAATATTCACAAACCCAGGCGCACTTCTCGACTTCGGCTTCGGCTTCTCGAAGCGGTTTTCCCATCTCAAGGGTGATGAGCTTTGCCCAATCCTCGCTGCGATTTCGCAGCACCTCCGCCGCGTTCATAAAGAATTGTCCACGATCGGAAAACGATTTTTTTGCCCAGTCGGCAAAACCGCTCTGCGATCCGGCTACCAGGGCCTCGATCTCGGCCGGGGTAAGTGCTTCAAACTCAGCGAGCACGGACATATTTGCGGGGTTCACGGATTTCATGAGGGTCCTACTATAGGGCTTAGATGCCGTCTTTTTGACCAAGTGTGCGGAACTTTTCGATGTCCAAATCAAGGAGCAGTTCGATCGCTGTGACTTGCGTCCCTTCGTCCACCCAGCCTAACGATGCTGCCATTTTGCCGACCACTTGGGCAGGCGTGTATTCGCCTTCTAGGGTCCCCAACGAGGTGGATTCAAATCGTTTGGACATACGATTTCCCTGCTCATCAAGCACCAACGGCACATGCCAAAATCTGGGAAGATCGGCATCAAGCGCACGAAACAGCAGCGCCTGACGTGGGGTTGAGTCGGCCAAGTCTTCAGCGCGCAGAATATCGGTCATGCCCATGTCGATGTCGTCGACAACGACGGCATGTTGGTACGCCCAGAGGCCGTCGGTGCGCTTCAAAATGAAGTCGCCAACCTCGGTGGCAACGTTTTGAGAGATCTCACCGATGAGCTCGTCGGTCACAACCACGTCGGCATTCTCTGTGATCTTGAATCGCCATGATGGCTGTCGGTCTGGCCGTTCGGCCTGGCGTGTGGCGCGTTCTTCCAGGCTCAAGTCTCGGCAGGTGCCGGGGTAGACCGGTGTGCCGTCGTGAGGGGCGCTCGATGCTTCTGAGATTTCCTTTCGGGAACACCAGCAGGGGTAAGCGAGCCCTTTGTCGATAAGCTTCTTGAGGGCGTCTTCGTAGCGGTCGCCGCGCTCGGATTGTAAATACGGGGCAAATGGGCCGCCGATATCGGGGCCCTCGTCCCAATCAAGCCCTAGCCACAGGAGGTCTTCGAGAATCTGTTCGGCGGAACCTGGTTTGCATCGGGGCAGATCCAGATCCTCCATTCGAAGTACAAATTTCCCGTCGCTTAAACGAGCCTGTAGCCATGCCAGGAGCGCTGTGCGCAGATTTCCGAGGTGCATTGGCCCGGTAGGGCTTGGGGCGTAGCGTCCACGCGTCATCAGTCGAACGCGGGTTCGAGCTTTTTCAACAAAAGCGTCAGCGATTCAAAATCCGGAAGATTCGAGAGCGCGTTTTTCACGTAGGCAATCGAGGGCCGATAATAAGGCAAGAACGCAGGGTTGCCTTTGACCTGGTCGATGAAAATGAAGCGGCCTGCATCCTTGAGTTTTCGCTGCAAGGTCTGCAGATGGAAAAGCCTGTGGACGTCTGTCTCTGAACACCAGCCCAAGCCGGCTTTTGCGCCCGCATCGACATAATACTGAACCAGTTCGTGAACCGTCGAAGGGGCGAGTTCGATGTATGAATCCCGAAGCAGCGCTACAAGATCGTAGATGAACGGCCCCCGAAGCGCGTCCTGAAAGTCGATCAGCACCCAGCGAGAGTCCTTTCGCATGATATTTCGCGATTGATAATCGCGCAGCACCAAGGTCTGGGGGGCGCCCAAAAGCGCCGCGACGATTCGGTCGAATTCACCCTCAAGGGCCTTCAAATCTGAGCCGACATGGTCCGCGCCGTAATGCGCATCGAGGCCCCATTCTCGGTAATGATCGAGTTCCCAGCGTAGCAGTTTTTGGTCGAATTCTTTGGTCCAAGCGACACAGTCATGGTCGGCCGTGGCCTGGACCGAAGTCTGAAATTTGATGAGCAGGTCGATCGCTTCTTTGTAGAGCGGAACCTGCTGTTCTGGTGCTGCAAGGTAGGCGTTTTCGAACATCTCTTGGCCGAGGTCTTCCAGAAGAACCACGCCAATATTCATGTCAACGTGTTCCACGGCAGGAACCGGCAAACCCAGTCGAATGAAGTAGCGTTGAACGTTGAGGAACGGAAGTTCGGTCGGCGTGACGCCGTCTCCGCCTTCGTCACTCTTCAACGCATCCCCACCCAGCGGCATCACCATCGCCATCAACGTATGCTCGCCTCGCGGAGCCTTGAGGCTTGCGGGCAAAACGATGCGCCAATAGATCCGTAATGAAGCATGGCCTCCAAGGTTTTCCAGGTCAGAAGACTGGGCGACGTCGGCATCGAAACGGTCGCTAAGGGCCTGTCGAATCCGTTTTTCCATGATGGCCTCAGAGGTAGATGGAGAACGACCCAAGGAAGATCATGTCATCGGTGTTTTGAAGGTTCAGCTTGTAGCCCACATCAAATCCAGCAGCCGAGGTGCGCCAGCCGGCTCCAAACGTCAGGTTCGAGGTGTCGCTTGAGTCAATCCGTTCGAATCCAGCCCGCAAAGGCACGGCGTCCAACAGGATTTCAATGCCGGCACCAAAGAGCATCGAAGCGGTGTCTTGAGAAGTGAGGTCGGCTCCCACGTCGCCAGAGAATGTGAAGATGTCGGCCGTAAAGCCAACGCCGCCAGTGATGGTCGTCGGTGCGACAGACTTGCAGCGATCCAAGGAGCATGGGTCGATGAGATTCTGGCCAGCCACGCCCAAATGAAGCCCTTCGGTGACTTTGACGATCGCGCCTGCATCGAGGGTAAATCCATTGAGGACTTCCACATCGCTGTCATTGAATTTCAGGTATCGCCCGCTGACTCCAAGAGCCACGCGGTCTGGAACAACAGGTACGCCAATTCCCACACGGAGATCGTGGCCGGTCAGGTCGGCGTTTTCGTCGCGACCGATGAAGTACGAGTAGCTGACGCCTGCGCCAAGCGATGGGTTGGTTTTGGAGTCGGATACCGCGGCGTTGAGCACGCTTCCGGTCGTGTTGTACTCGAAGGTGCCCTCGATGGCGTACATCACGGAGCGAGCGATTCCGGCGGGGTTATGCTGGATCGAGTTGGCGCTTTCAGCGATCGCGGTGTTCGCATCACCCATTCCAGCTGCACGGCTACCTTTGGTGAGCTCTTGCGCGGAGAGGGAATTGGGGAGTGTCAGGGCCAAGCCCAGCAACAGTAGAGAACAAAAACGGAACATGGGCTCGACCTCATCCTTGAGTAACGCCCGAAGGTGTAACCAATTGTGGATCCGGCATCAAGCCAGACCCGACGTCACGGTGTCATTAAGTGCTTCAAATTAGGCGTGTGAGCAAAAGTATGCCCACGAACACTATTATTCCCAGGGCAACCATAAGAACAAGAAACCAAAGTTTGTTGATTTCTGGAGCCTTCTCTTGTTGCGTGGCAGGTGCGGCCAGGGGCGCGGGTATTGGAAAGGAAGTTGGAGCCTGGGGCAATCCACCGGCAAGCATCTGCTGCATTTCATTGCCAGGCACGGTAGGCCCGACATTTCGTTCGACGCGTTGTGGTTGGCCGCCGTCGTGGGAATGGCCTGGAGAAGCCTGATAGCCTGAGCGCATGGGCGCGGGCGCATTATTGATAATTTGCTGTTCCAAAAGAGAGGGCGGTTTTTCGCGGGTTCGCTCCGAGGTGTCCGCGTAGTTTTTCCCCAGGACGAGCTTCGGGCCGGAGGGCTGCGGCGCCGGCTGAGGCGGCGGTGGTTGAACTGTGGGGGTCGGCAGGTAGGACATCAGCTTTTCTCGCGACATTTTAGGCGCGGTTAGGTCGCTGCTGTCCAGATGTGGATCGGCGTTGAGAACTCCGTGTCGCAATCCAACTGCCGGCGGCGTTCGGGGCTGCAGGTCTTCGATTTTCATCGGCCGTGCAACAGACACCGTTTCGAAGTCGTCGGGCTCAAGAGGTTGAGTTCCGGCCGGGAGCGGTCCCCGATGGAGGCCCGAGGGGCGGGTGGACAGGTGGTCCTGCACGGGAAGTTCAAACGTGTTTTGGTCGAGGTTTTCTCCCATGGCGATTGGGTTTCGCCCCGATGGCTGTCGCCCCGAAGGTTGGCGTTCTACCGGTTGTCGCCCCGAAGGTTGGCGTTCGACCGGTTGTCGCCCCGAAGGTTGGCGTTCGACCGGTTGTCGCCCCGAAGATTGGCGTTCCAAAGGCTGCCGGCCTGAAGGATGCCGTTCCAGAGTTTGACGGCCGGAAGACTCGACAACCGCGACCTCCTGGGATTGGCTGTTTTCGATCAGGAGCTGGATTTCCTTGGAGGGAGCCATGCGCGTGACGTCTTGGTTTTCATTCTGCAGTCGCCCTTTGAGACCAGGGATGGCCTCTGTCTCGACGTTCTCATCGGAAAGCGCGAGGCTGGCATTCGAGATACGCACGATGGCCGAGTTGCTGAGCTCGGCCGTCATCTCGGGGTGAGAGGTCCGTTCGATCTTTAGCGTCGCCTCGATTTCCATCGTGGCTTGGTCCATCGGCAAGATAGCCGCAGCCTCAATGCGGTCTGTTCGACCAAAGGTGTCGTCCGACGTGCGATCGACCGCGATTTCATCGGCATTAATCGCATAGCTCAACAGCTCGCTGGAGATACGCCCATTGACTGTGTCGGCCACCGTGCTGCGATTCCCAACCCGCATATCCAGAAGGGCCTGCGTGAAGTCACGAATCGTATGGAAGCGATCCTGAGGTTTCTTTTCCATCGCCTTGAGGATGATTCGTTCCAGCGACGGATCGATGCCAGGCTGGATCCGCGACGGAGGTAGGGGCGGGGCCTCAACCTGCGCCATCATCAACGCAAATTCTGTGGGAGCATTAAAGGGCACCTCACCGGTGACCAGTTTGTACATCATCACGCCCAGAGAATAGATGTCTGCGCGTCCGTCGATCGCCTTTGAACCGACGATTTGCTCGGGTGACATGTAATGAAGCGTGCCGACCGTTGTGCCTGTGGCAGTAAGGTCGTGGCGTCCGCCTTTGATCTTTGCGACGCCAAAATCCAAGACTTTCGGGGACTGAAGGTCGCCGTCAGGAAGCAGGATATTGCTGGGTTTGATGTCTCGGTGAATCACACCTTGAGAGTGGGCAAATCCAACCGCAGACATCATCGGGATGAACACATCCACGACCTGGGCAGAGCTCAACGGACCGTTCGATGCAAGGAAGTCGTCAAGGGTCGGCCCTTCAACAAATTCCATCAAGATCGCTAGAAACGGCACATCCTGAATCTGAAAAACCCGAATGATATTAGGGTGTCGCAGTTGTTGTTGAATGCGGCCTTCTTCAATGAACCTGGCCCTGATGATCGCGTTGTCGCTGTAGTAAGGATAGAGCACCTTGAGCGCAACCCGATGGTTGGTTAACTCATCGGTCGCCGCATAGATCGATGCCATGCCGCCTTCGGCAGCTAGGAACTCGACCCGGAATCGGTCGAGGACTCGGTCGCCTGATTTCAGGTCGACTGACATTTATGATCTCGTTCTTGGGGCAAGTGTATGACTCGAAGGGATCTGAACACAGCATAGTGGAACTCAGTGCACACGCAAATTCCAAGCGTTAATGCATGTTTCTGGTGCTCATGGGCACGCCACTTCCACGCGAAAAGCGCCCTCTGGAACCTCCGTCGGCGAGAGCCAGGGCATCACTCGGGCGTGCTGGCAGGTCAGCACCTTTGGGCTGCCATCTTTCAACTCACAGGCTACGTTTTGCGGCACGCCGGGCATGGCCTGCGCAACGAGCTGAATCATGGGGTAGGTTCGACCGTCGAGCTCCAGATTAGGCAGGAATACGCTCACCCCGTAGTCGGGGAATTCAGCGTCGCTTCGATGACCTTTTGGAAATCTGGCGATCAGAACATCTGGCCTCGCCGAAAAATCCCGTCCTGTGAGGGTTTGGGTGCCGCGAAGTCGGATCTTAATGCCGTCGGCTTCGGGCTTGCACTCGACCTCAGAAAAAGCAGCGCTGCCACGAACTGGCCCGATCGCCCACTCCACCTTGCCGATCGGCTCGGCCTCTTGCAAGCTTGGAAGTTTTTTTGACGATTCGCAGCCTAAACATCCGGTAGCAACGACCACTCCGACGAGTCGAGGATCCCAGAGTCGCATCAGGATGCCTTGGGGAACTGGTCAAAGCGGCGGCGGCCCACTTCTGGCGGAATCAAGGCGCCAATGGCGTATCCAGCTCCGGCCTGAGGGTCGCCAAGTTGGCCGACTTCTTTTTGAACGATATAGGTTCGGCGGGCGATGGGAATGAAGAGCGCGTAGTCCCCAACCTGAGCAGCGCCCACATGCGCGTATCGCAAGAAATCGCGGGCTTCTGCCCAGATTCCGCGGGATGCCGCGACGTCCGATCGGAAGACATAACAGAGCACATTGGCCCGGCTGATGCCGGCTTCTTCCACGGAAGACAGCAGCGACGAAAACGTGTCGCCGGTGGCAGGGAATCCGTAAAGCAGCAACTGCATGTAGATCACATGCGCCTTGACCTGATACTCGCCCTCAAGATCATGAATTTGCTCCGACCGTTGCAGCGTGCGGCCAAGCAGGCGAAAGATTTCCGACTCATCGTTTTGGTCCAATGCCACATAGGCCGACCGAATCATGGCTGCGACCCATTGGCGACGCAGTCCGATCGATTCCGACACTTCGGCCGAAAGTCGGTAGTGGTCCAATGCCGCGGCATGGTCTCTACGAATCAGTTGGATGTCGCCCAGATAGACATGAAGTTCGGCGATTCGGCCGCGATCCTGCGCCGCCGATGCCCGCATCAGCGCTTCAGCAAGATGGACTTCGGCCTGGTCGACGTTTTCCAGTGCCGCGAGTGTCCGAGCTAGACCCAGATGGGCCTCGTGCTGGACCTGCAGGTGCAGCGATGAAGACAACGCGATGGCGCGGGTGAAGTACTGTCGGGCCTCGGTGAAGCGGGCGCTCGCAAATGCCGCGTCTCCAAGCTCGGTGAGGCATTCGACGACTTCGAGGTCACGTCCCTGACGTTCAAAGAGCTGAAGGCTCTGGTCCAGATGTTCAAGGGCCTCGGGGAAGCGCGCACGCCGCGTCAGGACTTCGCCCAAATGCCTGTGAACGCGGGCCACCAAGGCGGCATCCCGAAGTTTATGGGACATCTCAAGCGCTTGGCGCGAAAGGTCTTCGGCCAGGGACGCGCGCCCCTGAGCCAACGCGCATCGACCCATATCACTGGTGATCGCCACAAAAGGACGTGCTTGGCCTAGATTCCGATAGGCGTCTCGCGCCTTTTCGTACGATTTGAGGGCGTCGTTATGACGCTCTTGCGACGCGGCAAGATCGCCAAGAATCCGGTGAGCTCGTCCGCGGATATCGCGATCGTTGGGGTCCGCCTCGGTCAAAGCTCGAGACAAGGCATCCTCGGCAGCGCCGTGTTCTCCAAGGGCACCGTGGATTTCGCCCAGTCGAATCCAAACCTGAGCGCGTTCGACATCGATGCCGGCGGGACGTGAGTCGAGGATCTTTTGGATTTGCAGGTAGTATTCGCGTGAGGCGTCCAGATCCAACGCCGTGAACGCCTTTTCGCCCGCTGTGTGCAGCATCGCAACTGCCCGTCCGACTTGTCCACCCAGGCGATAATGCCGCGCAATCGCTTTGACGTTTTCGTGGCCGGGCGACGAGTAATAGGCCTCCATCAGTTCACCGAGCTTACGATGAGCAGATTCAGCCTCGGCGTTTTCCTCAAACGATTCCCGAAGGGTTTCCGAAAAGCCAGGCTTTGAAAAACGCAGCGCATCGTCGGTTCGCTGGATGATCCCAAAGCGCTCGGCCTGAGTCATCACGACGTCGACGACGCGTATCAATTCGTTGTCCAGGATCCGAGCGTAGACGAGTTTCCAGAGGTCGTGAGGAACGTCATCGCCAAGCTGGGCAAGGTAGCCAAGAATCCTGTCGAAGGCTCCTGAGACGTTGTCGGACACAAGACGGTCGGTCGAGTCGCTCTGATCGTCGATGTCTGCGGAGTCGTGATAAACCGGCTCGGACGGCGCATCCTGAAACCCAATATACGAGCCGTCGACCGCGATATCCATCGGGATAGCGCTCATCCGCTGGGTCGCGTCATCTTTTCGTTCGCCAGGCGGAACGAGGGCAAGCTGGCGTCCGAACGGACGTTGGGCCTGAAGCAGTCCCTGCGTGTAACGAATCAGACCTGGCCGCGCGTCGAGGTCTTCCGGAGAACACGTCACGATCAAGAATATTGGAATCGGAGAGGCCTGAACTTCGCGGAAAAAACGGTCCAAGAATGCCAGCGTCAACGTGTCGAGTCGCTCCAGATTTTCGATGCCCCAGACCAAAGGGCCGGTTTCTGCGGCCTGCCGGAACGGGATCGAAATCCTGCCCAAGAGGGTGTCTCGAAAGCTTGATAGAGCGCTTAAATCTTGGCCGTCTTCATGGCCTCCGCCTTCGTCGCCATAGAGGCTGGTCAAGATGCGTTTGACCTCTTCAATGCCTGCACCGCGGACACTGACGCCTGTCAGCGCCGAGAGTTCGTTTTCGAGACTGGTCTCGGAGTCGGGTTCGTCGGACCGATGAAGGACCCTGATCGAGGGGTCCTGAACAACTTTGCTCAAGAACGCTCGCAGAAGATTGGAGCGGCCTGTGCCTGGAATGCCTCGAATCACAACGAGTCGCGGCACCTGTTGGGTGATCACGTCCTGCAGGTCGTTATCGAGAACCTCAAGTTCCCAACGGTAGATCTCTTCAACGTCTTCATCCGACGCAATCGCAAGATTGGAGACATCGAACATCGGGGCTCTTGGCATGCTTCGCGTGCGCTTGGGCCGTTCTGATGGGTCGATCCAATCGTCAAATTCCGGCGCCATCAAAGCGTCGATCATGGCGGCAGCTCCCTGAAGCCTGTGCTCGGGATCTTTTTGTGTCGCCTGAGTGATGAGGCTCGAAAAGGGCGTGGTGTCCCAAGGTGGGGGCAAGGCCAGAGGAGGATCGTTGATCTGGCGAAGCATCACGTCCATGGCGTTCGTGCAGCTTTCGTAGGCCGCATGACCGGTGATCATCTCAAAAATGATATGGCCCAGAGCGTAGACATCCACGGCGGGCGTGATCGCCTCGGCCATGGCTTGTTCTGGAGCCATGTAGAGGGGCGTTCCAAATACCGTGCCCTCTTGGGTCAATGGCGCCATCGTGTTCGGACCGGCGTCGCCGAAATCGTGGATGGCCTTCGAGACACCAAAATCGAGCACTTTGACGAACTCACCGTCGTCGCGTTTGCACAGGAAGATGTTCTCGGGCTTCAAGTCGCGATGCACGAGTCCCAATCGGTGTGCCTCTGCCAGCGATCGGCAGCATTGAATTAAGATCCGCCAAACCCGTTTCAGGTCCATCGGGACATGACGTTGGACCACTGCCGCCAAGTCGTTGCCGAGCAGGAACTCCATCGCGATATAACAGAGGCCATCGTCCGTATGGCCGTAGTCAAAAAGCGTGATCGTATTGGGGTGCGAGAGATGACTCGCATAAAGAGCTTCGCGGCGAAAACGCTCGACGATCTTGGCGTCATGCGACGCCGTCGGCTTGAGCACTTTGAGGGCCACAAACCGGTTCATGTCCTCTTGGTGCGCGCGATACACGACCGAAAAGCCACCGGAACCGATGACTTCCACGATTCGAAAGCGGCCTGCTACGACATCGCCAGGTCTCAATTTGGGCTGTTTAGTGGCCATGTCGTTCAGCGTTAAAAAGGGTCGTTCACTTATGACTCAAATACGTCGACTTCGCAACGCCCGCCCTCCGATGTGGCAGATCTGCTTCATGTGCTAGAATGGGGGCCGATCGTGTCGATGTAAAAGTCAGACAGGGCGGTCTTATGCGTCTTTGTTGCGTCGTGAGGTTCAGCGCCATGCGGAATGGGGTGTATCGGTTCATGTTCAGCCTATTGATGGCTTCCGTGCTCTCGTGTGCAGGCATGAACAACCCAACCAGAGCTGTTCCAGCAGCAGACGACCCCGGCCAATTGCTCCCGATGGCCGACGGAACCGAGATCTACAAATATGTCCGCTCGCCCGCCGGTGAACCTGACGCCACGGTCTACGTCATCGCCGGCATCACGGGCATCAACCATATCGCCGAAAACGACGTACTCGAAGCGCTAGGCGGGGAGCATCATCGTGTGGTGGTTTTTCATCCTCGTGGCACGGGATATTCCGGCGGCAAAAGAGGTGATGTCGATCCGTTTGAACTCTTCATTTCTGATCTCATCGAACTTGTCGACAAAGACAGCGAAACGAATCGGAAGATCCTTTTCGGCCACAGCATGTCCGCGGCATGGGTGCTCCGCGCGGCAACATCATTGCAGAAGATTGACGGAATCATTTTGGTGAATCCCCCGGTCGTCTCGAAGGCGTCTGAAGGCATGAGCCCGTCGTTCTTGGAGTATATCAAATACGGCTTTTATTACGTGTTTGCGCAGCATACTCCCATCGTCAATATGGGCGGCGATCCTCAAAAAATAGAAAATGCCGATGAAGAAGCCGAACTCCGACAAAATGATCCTTTCTTGGTGCCGTTTTTCAGCCTGAGCTTGATGTCCGATGCCCGAGATTTGATGGACGAGATGCCCGCGAATGCCAAGAAGATCAAAATCCCATTATTGCTCATTTATGGAACGTCGGACGGTCTGATCGAGGAGTCTGGCTGTGAATTGCTTCTGGAGAACTGGGCGTCCTCTGACAAGACTTATGTGCGCGTTCCACAGGGGCCTCACGGAAAACAAACAGTGCTCTTGGCCACGCCGAGTATCCAAAAATGGCTCGCCGAAAAGATCGTTGATTAAGCGTCCATGGCCACAATCAACGCCGCGAAAAGCAGCTCGGTGGGGTTCAGCGAAACGATTCTTTTATGGGTTTTAAATCGCTCCATCAGCGACGCCGTCTGGCTCGATGAAATCGGGTCGCCCTCGCCCAGCAATTCCATGACGCGTGCGCCTTCGCGTTGCAGCAGAGGAGTGGCCAATTTGCTGGCGTCCAGCAGCGGCAAAAATCGTGTCTTGGGCACTCCATGGCCCTCGATGACGATGAGGTAGATTCCTGCCAATCGTCGGCGTTGTTTGGCGTTCAGCCGCACGGCCGTAACTCGTCCACGTGGGTTGTCTTCGAGTTCGGCGAGCAGCCCTTCGACCAGGGTGTGGCCGTTCGCGAAGAAGTCGACGACGTCGTTGGCGACGCCTTCTGTGCGATTGAAGGTGCCTAAAAATCGGTCGTCTTCGTGAATACCGGGTATGGCATCGACTTTCACGCCGCTGCCGTACTGAACAAAATAAACCGAGGTCCCTTCTTTTTCGACGACTTGCAGCCCAATCCTGTCGGCGGCTTTCAGGCAGAATTTTTCGGTCAAAGAATCGAGGTCGTCTGGGATTTGGGCCAGAATGGCCGGTGTGTCTTCTTGTTTATGTGAATCCGGAAATTCCCAGCCTTCGCGATGCCGAGCACCCATGGTTGCCCGCTCAAAAATGCCCAGCTCCTCGTAGATTTCGACCTGAGGGTCGCCGGTTCGAAAATAGGTGATCGGAATCTCACCCGCGCGCCCGATGCGGTCGAGTCGCCCGATTCTTTGTTCCAAAACCATCGCGTCATCGGGCAGGTCCACATGCACGATATGTTTGCAGAATTGGAAGTTTCGGCCTTCGGAGCCTGCGCCTGAAGATACCAAAACGGGGTTTGCCGAAATTCTAAACTGGGCCAATTCGATGTCGCGCGACGAGGTGCGCATTTCTTCATGAAACATGAAGGCCCGGGTCTGCAGCGCCCGTTCAAGCTCGGCATGCAGCTTTTTTGCGCGTTTGGCGTCGTTGACAAAAACCAGCGCCTTTTCGCCCCGCAGCTTCCACCCTTTTGCTTGCTCGACCAGCCATTGGACACGTTCGTCGTGTTCATCAAGGTCACCGGCTTTACATTCGACCGGCACCGGTACACGAGTTCCCAGCGTGTCCATATCCGCGCGAGTGACTGCGCTTACACGCTCGAACGAATATCCATTCGCCGTCTTTTCGAAGGGCAGACGCAGGGCTTCGGCCAGCCGCAAGAATCCTTTTTCGTCGTGTTGAAAAGGAGTGGCGGTCAGCATCAACGCATGAGGTGCGTCTTTTAAAATCGGAAATATGACACGTTCTAGATTTGCATCGACGGAGCGGTGGGCCTCGTCGACCACCACAAGCTCCGGTGCGGCTTCGCGTAAGGACGCTTGTAGATCAGGAAGTTTTGCGAGCAATTCAAACGAGAGAATTGAAAAAGGATGCACATCAAACGGATTTACTTCGGGCCCAAAATCGGTCGCGACCGCAGCCAGTCTGTCTTCATCGATATGAACAAAGACTTGATGGAATTTACGATAGAGCTCGCCGAGCCACTGAATCGTGAGCGTTTCGGGCGCTAAAATGATCGCGCTATCGATGCGGCCCATACGAATCAAACCCGATGCAATCATGCAGGCTACGACGGTCTTCCCAAGCCCCACTTCATCGGCGATCAACCATCGGACGTTTTCGGCTTGGATGGCCCGAGCTGCCGTGTCGATTTGGTGCGGAAAGATTTCGACGCGACCGCCCATCAAGCTCGGGACGGCGCCTTGACGACGATATCCAAGAAGCCGATAGCCATCGAGCCTGTTCACCACGTGTTCGATTCTGTCTGTTTCGCCCGCAACCAGGCGGTCAATCAACGAGGGCGGGGTGAAGATCGGCCACAGGTCTTCCAACTCGGCGACAGATCCGTCTGCCAGCGTGGCGATGGAACCCACCAGGTGCGTGATCGTCGACTTTTGTTGCCGGTACTCGACCTCGTCGCCCACACCCAACTCGATCAAACGCAGACCCGGCGCCTCTTTGGTCAGGCGAAGTCGAGTGGCGGTGTCAGGAAACAAGACATCGATGAATCGTCCTTCAATCGCGGTGACGATGCCGACGCCAAGTTCGGGGTTGTTCTGGCGAACGAATTTTTGGCCTACGTCGATTTCCATGTCTTCACTTGCGGCGGATGTTGCGGTTCACGGGGGCTTGGAGGTCCGAGCGCGAGATACCACGGATATCAGGGTGGATGCTATCCTTGACCCCACGAGTCCTGCTTGCAGGCGGGTTGAACTTCTTGCATAAATCGCACAATATCTCGTTCATCTTGTCTGACAGCCCGGGACCACCATGAAAATCCAAGACATCTACGTTGCGACTGACCTCTCTGAAGTATCTGCCTCGGCAGCCAGATGGGCGCAAAACGCCAAGGCGAGCTTTGGGGCAAAAGTCACGGTGGCACACGTGGTTGAAGTGTCGGTTTCGAATTGGTTTTCTAGCGCGATGGACACGTTTGAGGACCATCAGCGGGTCGAAAAAGCCAAAGACAATATCCGCACTTGGTACAAGGATGCGACCGGCGAGTTGCCTGATTATGTCGATATCCGCATGGGAAGCCCGGCATCTCAGTTGACCGAGATTGTTGGTGACGAGGGCAAGAAGTCGATGATTGTGATGGCACGGTCAGGCAAAGGTTCGGTCTCGAAGTTCTTTTTGGGCTCCACGGTATCTCGGGTCGCAGCGATGCCTCCCTGTCCGCTGGTCGTCGTTCATCCTGAGCACGAATCGTTGGAGGCGAGTAAAGCGATCATTGTGGGGACTGATTTCAGCCCGAATGGAAATGCAGCCGTGGCCGCTGCGGCCGAGTTTGCCAAAGAATTGGGCTCGCCGCTGCATATCGTGCATGCCAACCCCACACCGCCCATTCTGGTTTTTGACGGTGCCGATGTGCCGGTTGAATCCATGCAAGCCTCGGCAAAACTCTGGTCAAACGCAGCGATGCAGGATCTGATGAACAAGTTGTCGCTAAGTGTCGGCGCCAATTTGAGCGCCGAGATAAGCGGTGATTTGCCTGCAGTGGCGCTTGCGGAAGCGGTCAAGAGTCGCTCGGCTGGCTTGATGATTGTGGGCCATTCGGGTGAGTCAGAACTGATGCAACACGTGCTCGGAAGCACGGCTCAGCGTTGTTTGACCGAGATGCCTTGCACCTTGATCATCTTGCCTAGCAACAAATGAAATCCTCTCTTGGCCTGATTTTTCTGGGGATCGCGGCATGTTCCGCCCCGGAAAAATCCATTCGGGTCGAGCCGGCACCTCAAATCACCACGGCAAAGTCAGCCGGAGATCGTGTCTCGGCCTGCTTGGCGTCCATGGGTTCCGAATCCACTAAGGAAACGGTCATGGCCTGTCGGGAAATGTGGCGCGAGACGGCCTGCCAGGACGCGTGGGAGTCTTCCCTCGGCGTCCTGCGTGGCGACCGCGCTCAAGTCGTCTTGAGTGGCTGCCTGCCCGCGTACTGCGACGAAAGTTTGCCGATATGTTCCTGGGATGCGAGTCATGCGGATTTGACCGACGAAAAGCTGGATTGGCTGGAAGGGTGGGCCGAACTCAATCGCCAAGTCTTGCCTCAGGATTTGGACGGAGCGATCGAGGCGCCGGAAGCCGGCGAATTCGCGAAACAGCTTCTGATTTTGGTCACTTTGCAGCGCTGAGACCGTTTCCGACTTGCCACGCATCGCTTCATTTCATCACTTCTGAGTCTGTTCACCCTCACTCGACCGAATACGAACCTCAACGTCCTGCGCCCCGTCCAGCGTGCCTTGATCGGGCAAGTAGACCAGTCGAGCCACCACCGAATACGGCGTGTAGCGATCCCTTGGGATTTGAAACAAGAAGGTCAGATCGACAAACCGGGTTGGCTCCAGCCGAGTGTCGTCGACGATATCGACGGCTTGGTTTAGGTCGGCCGTTGCTTGGCCGGCCTTATCCACCAGGCTTCGTGCCATAAGATAGCCACCCTGATCTGGATCGCTTTGAAGCGCTGAGGGCAGCTTCGAGCCCCACCAGTATTTCAGCCGCTCCCCGCCAGGTTTGGCCGAGGCGTAAGCGTCGACGACGACGGCATAAGCGTGGTCCAAAAAACCAGCTGGCACGTAATGGGCGGCCTTCTTGTTTTGGATTTTCACCTGCACGTAGATCAGGTCTTCGATTCGATAAGTGTGGACCCAGACGCCCATCGACTCCTGACGTTGTGCGAGCGTGGTCAGGAAGCCAGGTTCGCCGTGCGGCACATGGCAGGAGAGACAGGTGCTTTTGGGGTCCAAGGAGGCAGACTCGACCGTTTCTGTCAGCACCGGAAAAGATGGACCAAAGGTGTCAGCGGGTAGATGTGGCCAAATACCGATCGTGTCGATCGGCGGGTTCAGAACTCGCCCGTCGGTCTGAAAATGGCAACCAGCACAGTCTGATTCTTTGGAGGCGTAGCGCGGCTGAACAGTATCGACCTGGTGCTGTAAAAGCTCCAAAACCGCGACGACTTTTTGAACTTCAAAACGCGGCAAGGCCGCGCCTACCGCTCGGTTTCGCAGGTCTCGGACCGCAGCCTTGCCGGCGGGAGTTTTTTCGTTCGCCTCAAGTCCCGCGTACTCGGACCAGATGTTTTGGATTTTTGGAATTTCGTCGGCGGCCAATCGCCCAGAGGTCGCCAAGCGGCGCACCGCGACGTGGATCAGCAACGCCTGAAGTTCGTCGGCAGAAACAGCGATATCGACGCCGGTCTGTAACGCCTTGTCCAGATCTGCGGTGCGATCGACGAAGGGCGCAGACGTGTCTTTGACGCCCATGAAGCGCTCGAACTTCTTGGTCGCTTCACGTGGCATCAAAAGGGCAATGACCACCGCAAGAAGCGTGAAGCCAGCTCCCATCCAAAATTGTCTTCCGGGCTTTTTCAAATCGAAAACGGCTTAAAGTGTGATCCCGCCGTCGACATCGATGCAGCGACTGGTGAAATAATCGCATTCCAAAATGAAGCGGACGGCCTGCCACATTTCGATGGGCTTTCCGGCCCGCCGTAACGGTACCGCGGTCAATAATTTGTCCAGAACTTCTGGCCGCATCGCGTCGAGGATGGGGGTTTGCACAAAGCCTGGAGCGATGGCTCCCACGCGAATACCGTGACGGGCCAATTCTTCGCCCCAAAGTTTGGTGTCCGCGATCAATCCAGCTTTTGCAGCCGAGTAATTCGATTGGCCACGATTTCCGTGACGCGACACCGAAGAGATGTTGACGATGACCCCAGGGGCGCCGTGTTGAACCATATGGGCTGCGACTTCGCGTGTGCAAAGAAAGGGGCCCGTCAGGTCGACATCGATGACCTGCTGCCAGTGTTTCAACGACATTTTGCGAATCTCGCCGCTGTCTTTGTCTTTGCTGACGAGCAGTGAGTCCCTAAAGATTCCAGCATTATTGATGAGGCCGTTGACGCCTCCAAATGCTGCGGCGGTGGCCTCGACGAGTGCGATGACTGAGGCTTCGTCCGCGACATTGGCGATGAAGGTCTTGACGTTATCGCCAGTGCTTTCGTCGAGACTCTTGAGGGCCTCGGCATTGACGTCGCACGCCATGACCTTGGCGCCAGCAGCGGCAAGTTCGGTCGCAAAACAAAGTCCGAGTCCACTGGCGGCGCCGGTGACAATGATTTTCAGGTCCTCGAGTTTCATGGGGCTCCTAGGTGACTGTCGAAGGCATGTAGAGCACGCTCAGGCGGAGGCTACAATTGGCGATGCAACAAATCGTAGACGATATCATCGACCGAAAATTGCGGGGCGAAACCCAGTTGATTTCGGGCCGCTTCATCGTCAACCATGCAGACGTACTTGATATGATCGAGTTCCGGCCATGGCCAATCGCTGAGTTTGAAAGACCACCCGACTTGCAGCATCGCCCGTAAAACCAACTCGGGAACGTGCCTTGGGTGCCGCCCAAGTTTGTCGAGCACCAATGAAAGGGGGACCGGCGAGGGGCCAGCGATGTTGAAGACACCGCGGATTCCTGGAGTAAGCGCGCGAATAATGGCGGACACCACGTCTTCGACGTGAATCAACTGGACCATCGGATCAAAGCCCAACAAGGTCATCGGACGCTCAAGTCGGAAATAGCGCGACGGCGCGTTGTCGACCTGTCCTACGATGTGCACGGGCCGAAGAATCACCGTTTCGATCTCTGGGTGTCGCCAGAAAAACGTGTTGCAGAACATGTCCAGCGCGATCAAATCCCGGATGGCTCCAAAATTAGTTCCGGCCAAAAGGGGCGCGTCTTCGGTCAAAAATTGTGGGTTTTTTGGATCCGGTCCGTAGACGTTTGCACTCGATAGAACCACGACCTTGGGTACTTTGTGCTCAGCGCAGAGTTCAAAAACCTTCTTTGTACCGACCAGATTAAAATCATGATGAAGCGACGAGTCTTGCCGCGGATTATGCATGATGTTCAGGTGAACAACGGCATCAATTTGTTCGCGTCGAAACACGTCTTCAAAACGACGTCGTCGAATATCGGCGCGCTCGACTGAAATGTCCTTGGGCATATACGGCGTGAAACGCCGATCGATGCCGATGACTTCATGGGTGCGATGAAGCCGTTTGGCCAGAGCCCTTCCCAGACGTCCGGCGATACCGGTGATGACGATTCGTTCCTTACGCTGGCGTCTTCGATTCAAAAGAAGACTCCTTCGCGTTCTTCAAGTCCGCGTGAGATCAGGGCGTTGATCGAGCTCTTCACGACGTCGACCTTGGCTTGAATCACCTTGTCTTCGTCGTCAAATTTGCCTTCAAAATGCATGGGTTCGCCGAAGTAGAGCCGGTATTTCACGGGCATCGGCATCGCACCCAGAGGTCCCAATAATAACATCGCAGGTGTGATCGGAAAGGCTGGAAGACCCAATAAATTCGCGGCCTTTTCAAAATTATACACGCTGGGCATTTGCTCTTCGCCGCCCACCACTCCAACCGGCACGATGGGCGTGTTGGTTTCAAGGGCCAGGCGCATGAAGCCCAAGCCAAACTCGGTAAGCTGGTAGGCACGGTCGAAGGTCTTGGAGATGCCACGCACGCCTTCTGGGAAGGCCGCCAGACATCCACCGCGGTCGAGGAGCAGACGCGCGTTCTCACGCGTTCCCACGACTTGTCCCGCCCGGGCCATGAACGTCGAAACAAAAGGAATTGTGGGCACCCAGTGTTCGACCATGCTGCGAACGATGCGTGGCGGCTTATGGTCGAAAAGCATCGCTGACCCCAAAATCATGCCGTCGATCGCGATTTGCCCCGAGTGGTTGGCAATCAAAATCACACGGCCCTTGTCGGGGACGTTCTGGATGTCGTGAGTCTCGGCACGAAAATAGTGGTGATAGAGCCATTGAGCCGTCGGTCCCAGGTACTTTAGGTACTCGGGATGGAACCCAAACGGATCGTAGCCATACTCGTTTTGGCCCGCATCCATCTTGCAGATCGCGTCCCATAATTCGGGATCGAACGAGTCGATGAACCACTGGTCTACTTTTTCGCGTGCGATACCCATTTAGAAACTTGTGCCGAAGTAGGTGTACATCGAACGAGATAAGTTAATCAGGTCCACGACGTCCACCATATTATAGTACGCATCCGTCTGGACGTCCTCATCGACCGCGTTTTCGTATTCGTCGGCGTATTTTGCGCCCAACGAGACGAGCATCGCACCGCCCGCGTAGGGTTCCTCGCCCGTTGGGTTGAGGGCGCCGTACTCGATCCCCGTTGTGGGGTCAGTGAACGTCAAAATTTCGTAGCCAGGTCCGGCCTGAATTTGTTCACCAGCGCCAGTGCGGAAGACTTTCATCTGGTCAGGGAAATTCAGCGAATAATTCGACGTGAAAAACGCCATTCCGTACATGCCAACATAAAGCTGCTGCGTGAATGAGGAATCCAAATCGATGGCTTCGCCTGGCAAGTCTGCTGGGATTTCTAGGCCTGTTTCAGGGTCAAAGTAGAGGTCTCCGCCGTTGCCATCATCGGCCACGAGTGGGGAAAGGCGTGGAATCACGACTTTGCCGTCCACGTTTCGAGGACCAAAGTAGCGCGTGTCCTGCGTGTAGATGGCGTTAAAAAGGTCGGTGAGTTCGTACTCGAAGAACATGTACCAGGGGATCGAGTAGGTCAGTTCGTCAGCCGAATCGTCAACCCCGAGCCGTGTCGTTTCGAAGTCGGTCAACGCAAACGAAGCGGCCAGGAAGTCCCAGAAATGTCCGACTTCGCTGACGCGATCGAAATAATAGTATCCGCTGTCGTACTCGTATTCGGTGTAGAGATTTTTGCCTTCGCTACGTCCGATGCTCAAGTCGTAATCAGGGCTTGGGGTGTAGTCGACCAAACGCCAGGTATTTCCGGCGTCTTTTTCGTAGCCACCCACCTGCGGCATCACCATGACTTCGGCCAATTGGTTGAATGCCGTCGTTGCTGCAAACAGGTAGTAGTTGTCCATGCGGGCGTCGTCGGTGCCGTAGAAGTACGAGAACACCCAGTTTTGGTAAATCTGAGTCAGCGGCGTGAAGTAGCGTGAGTACATCGAGTACAAAACGTCTTCGGACCAGAAGAACGGACGGTCGCGTCGCAAGTGGTGTAGCGGGTAGTATTCCCGATACATGTTCACGGTATTTTTCACGATTTCGAAGGGGTCCGCGCCGCTATCCCAGACGTCGCACGACATCAGCGCGCCAACCCATTCATCTGAACAGAACATGTAATGGACCTCGACAGGCGCTGTGGGGCCGCCCACTTCACGAGCAGCCTTCACGTCGTCGTATTTTCGCCATTCACGCTTACGCATGTCTTCGAGGTTGGTGAAGGTCTGAGCGACACTGGTGTAATGGTATTCTTCAAGAAGCGTTGGGAATGCCAGCGAGGTTGGGTCTTCGTAGCGCTGCAAGAGCGAGCGGGCGTTTCCGGGCGACGAATAGACGTGTACGTATCCGGGCTCGACGCCTTTGGATTCTTCGTAAGTGCCCGACGAATAACCGAACACGATCGCGGCGATATCGTATTTACCAAGCCCCTGAATATCGCTGTTGAATCGCCCGCCATAATCCATGATCGACGAGTATTGGAACTGGTTCATCTTCCCAGCTTTCTGAGCATCGGTCTGAGTGGCCATCTCGTACAACGAGTCGATATCACCTGAATTGATCAGGTTTTCTTTGCGAAGTTCCCAGTATTGATCCGGGTAATTCAACGAGTCGTAAGAACCCTGGAAATTGTGTCGAAGTCCAAGGGTGTGGCCGACTTCGTGTTCCATCACGGCCTTGTAAACCGCATCGCGGATCAGGACGCGCACAACGGCCGGATCTTTGTCTTTGTTTTCGATCGCAAAACCCAAGATCGCGTCGTCAGCAAAGGCTGAGAGGTACAAATTGCGCTGTGCAGCTTCCATCATGCGGTGTTTACGACCCTTCATTTGCTTGGCGGTCGCCCAATTGCTTGGACGAATACGGTCGGCGGTCACATCGTTTGGGGTTGGCTTGTTGGGGCCTGCCTGACCGCGGGATTTTCCGACCGTGATTTCGGTGTTGGTCAACATCGAGTCAAAACCCGCTTCGCGCATTTTGTGGCGAACATTAGCGTCGCGATCGTAGCTCAGTTTTTCGAGCCCACGGGACTTTAACGCGCGCATTTTAGCGGCCTTACGAGGCTGCATTTTCATGACATCGCGGTCGGCCCGCATGTTTTTCAGGTTGGCGAGTCGAGCTTTTGGTCGTGCCGAATCCGAGGCCAATCGAGCCTGAAGTTCTTCGGAAATGTACCGTGAGTCGGCCAGGTCATCTTCAGTCAGGTCGCCGTTGATCAATCGAACCAGGTCGGCTGCGTATTGCGCGTAGGTTTCGACTTCTGCGCCGTAGACGTAGGCATTGCCGAACACGATTTCACCCGTGAGCGGGTCGGCGCCCGAGGGCCCATAACCGAGCAAGCCAGCCTGCGTGAATTGGTCGACCCAGTACATCTGGTTGTAACGGATGTCGCCCGTGCGAGCGACAAGGCCTTCGCCTCCGCATTCTGGGGCGTCGTCAGCGGTCACTGGGTTATGGCAAAGGATGTACATGCGACCGATTTTGTCTGGCGTCACGCCTTTGGCGACGGCAACGGCAGAGCGAAACGCGAGGTCCCATCCGTCAGCGGTAGCCTGCGACGCGTCAAAGAGGTCGTCGGGCATTTCTTGTCCCACGTAATAAACGATGGGTTTGGCTTCGCGATCCTTGATTGGAATCACAAGCTGGCGCCCGTCGGCGTCTTTTTTGATGTCGCCGTTTTCGTCGCGCTGCCAGACCTTCTTCCACGTATTATATCGGTTCGCCAAGTACTTGCGGTTGGTCTGACGGATGCCTCGCCATTCGTCGTATGCGTAGCGTTCGGTTCGGAAATATCCGAATTTTGACATGAGTCGGTCTTCGTACTGAATCGGCTCGTACTCGCGGTCTGGCTCAGCTTTCAGGAACGAGGTGCGCAACTTGATGTTGGCGGCCGTGCAATCCTCGGCCGAATATCCCCACCATGAATACACACAACCCCAGTAGTCTGGCTCGACCAGCATTTGTGACGTGAAGTCGAAATAATTGAGTGTGCCGTTTTCTTCGCGCCCTTCGACCAGCGAATCGGCATCGGTTCGGTCCTGGCTCACAAAATATTGAAAGTCTGTGTAGCCAAGATTCGTCGACAAGAAGTCGAAGTTGGTGATCAGGTTTGTGGACCAATCGACCCGCATGTATTCCCGCTCAAACCAAGGCCGGTCGGACGAGTTTTCGTCGAGCACGTTGGTCTGTTCACCTGTCGATGAGTTGTAGCCCCGCTGAACATCAAAATGGCTCGAGATCGGATAGGCCGCGATCGGGCTTTCGATGTAGTCGGGATCGCTTTCGTTGGCCTCAGACCCTTGGATACGGGCGTAAGAGCGGAATGCGACGAGGTAGTTTTCTTCCACCTGCCAGCGGATGCGTTCCATCGTCGAGGTGTCGCCAATAAAGGTCCACCAATTGGTCGTAGGCACATCGACAACCGTCTGTGTCACGAACCACTCGCCTTCGAGGTCGGCTTTTCTTGTTCGATTGGGCTGAGTGCGATCGATGTCGCCCACATCCTGTGCGCACGCGCTAAACATGAAAAGAGCAGCAATCAACAACAGGATACGGGAAAACTTCATCAGCACTCCAAGGGATGTCAAGCCGCGCATAGTAGGGCTTGCGAGGCACGGAAGCAATGGATTCGCGCGTCCGGTCCTGTTATCACACGCTGGCGTTTACGCCGTGCCGAGTACCCAGATGTTAGAAGTCGAAAATCTATCCCGTGAAGTGGGCGGAAGAGTGCTTTTTCGCGGGCTGAGTTTTTCGCTCAATCGCGGTGAAAGCTTGGCCATCGCGGCGCCGTCTGGGTATGGGAAAACCCAGGTCCTGCGGTGTCTGGCGCATCTTGTGCCACACGAGGGAACGGTGAAATTAGACGATCAGTCTCCCCAAGAGGTAGGCATTCCTCAATGGCGGCGAAAAGTCGTTTATTGTCCACAGACGCCGCCGCTATTTCGTGGGTCGCCTGCCGATTTTGCGGAGCAGGTGCGCATGTTTGCGGTGCAGGCCGAAGTGGATTGGGAAGATCCACGCGCGATCGCGGCCGAGTGGCAAGTCGATAAGGTCTGGGAAAAACCGTGGACCACGTTGTCGGGTGGAGAAGCCCAACGTGCTGCGCTCGCTTTGGCCGTTGCGACTCGGCCCGAGATCCTACTGCTAGACGAGCCCACCTCGGCGCTTGACCACGCGTCGCGGACCCTCATCGAAGATAAGCTGTATGGCCGCACGATGATCTGGGTCACGCACGATTCGGAACAAGTTGGGCGAGTGGCTTCAAGGACGATCGATTTGACCGAGTATGGAGAAACTCATGGATGAGATTATTCACGTTGGCCCCTGGGGAATCGCCGGCGCGGCGTCCTTGATCCTTGCCAATGCCGCGGCCTCGTTCTGGCTAAGGTTGGGGCTTGAAAAGAAGATCCTGATCGGCGCGATTCGGGCGGTGATCCAATTGCTGCTGCTTGGTTATGTCTTGGTGCCTGTTTTCCGACTCAAAAGCCCGTGGCTCGTGGGCGCGATCGGCGTGGTGATGGTGTTGGTTGCTGCCCGCGAGGCCATTCGGCGGTCCGAGCGGGCCTACAAGGGCGCCTGGGGCGACATGTTTGTGACCTTGTTGATCGCAGCGTCGATTACTTCTTGGTTTGGCACCGCGGTCTTGGTCGGGGTCGATCCGTGGTGGACGCCGCGTTATTTCATTCCACTGCTGGGCATGTTGCTTGGAAACGCACTCAACGGGATCACGATCGGGATCGACTCGACGTTGAGGGAGCTCGACGAGGGCCGTTCCCGCATCGAAGGTAGATTGGCGTTGGGCGCGACTTGGTGGGAGGCGTCACGACACGCGGTCGCCGAGGCCGTGCGTTTGGCGATGATGCCCACGCTAAACATGATGACGGTCGTTGGAATTGTGAGTATTCCCGGGATGATGACCGGGCAGATTCTGGGCGGAACACCGCCGGAAATCGCGGCTCGTTATCAAATTATCATTCTATTTATGATCGCCGCGACGGTTGCCGTCGGCACGGTGACTGCGTCTGTGATAACGGTGCGGCGCCTTTTTGACGACGAGCATCGGCTCCGCGTAGAGCGTATCATTTAGTTGTTCTGGAGAAGTCGATGATGAACGACAAGAAGATCGTCACTGTGACGACGGGTTGTCTTGGGATGGTTTTTGGGGCCGCTCTCGGCGCGGTTTTGGGAGTCTATTCTTCTTACGCGCTCGCGGAATTCTTCTCGGCCAATCACGAGAAACAAGCCTACCTCACGATCGTGATCATCCCGGCCGTCGGCCTGCTTGGGGCCATTGCGGTCAGTTCGACGGCGCTTGGGGTGGCGACCCGTAAGAAGGGGGCTGTGATGCTTGCGGGGCTTGGATGGGGGCTGTTGGCACTGGTCCTGGCCAACGGGCTGATGTTCCATCATATCGCCCGGCCATCCGAGGTTCGCGTACAGAACCAAACGAAGCTCATGTTTCAAAATGTGTTTGTGGGTGGCGATTTTCGGCAGAGTCACAGGATCGGAAATGTCGCGCCTGGTGAGACGAGCGAGTCTGTGATCGTCGATCTTGATCGTCCACCGACGTACAACCAAATCGAGGGCAGGGCTGGCATCGGATACGTACGTTACCGTGATGAACGCAAATCATTGACCGACGGCAATTACACGTATGTGGTTCGCGAAGAAGCCGACAAGCTCACTTACGAGCTTCGACGCGACTAAGGCTCCACCAGTGGACCAAGCACACGTCGGACGACGGCGTCGCGTTGGCGTTCTTTGTACATTTCATGCCCCGCGAACCCTTCGCGGCTTTGTGAATAGCTCTCGTGGTCCAAGATCTGAACCTCGTAGGGGAAAAAGAATCGGACTTCTTCGCCATCAGGACCCGGCACCCGTATCAGTTGACGGCAGGTGAACTGAATCGAGTGATAGGCAACGTCACTAAACGGATTATATGAGACCTCTGCAGGGCCCGGAAATGGCATCTTTTTGGAGGCCTCACGCAGGCGATGAATTTGTTCTTCCGCGGTCATCACGCCTAATTCCACCAAAGAATCGGTCCGCTCGATTTCGGCCATCGCCCACTTCAGGTCGACCAGAGTATTTCGTGACCGACTGGGTTTGATATTCGCAAACATCACCACGTTTTCGGATCTGAGGTATTTGACGACCATCAGCGCGTCAAAACGTTCCCGCGTGATCAAGCGGACACCGATGCGGTCAAAAATATCTGCGGCGACGTTTTCGGCCTTGTGCAGCAGCTTCATCACCACTGAACTCAACGGTTTCGTGGGTTTAACCTCGAAGTCTTCCAGCGGGATTCCGTGCCTGTCTCCCAAGAAAAGACCATTTTCTTGCATCGATAAATGAGGTTCAAATCGTGAAAGAATCTGCTGCCGAATCGGGTCAGAATAGCGGTCATTAAAATACGAATGCGCGTGCGCAACGGTATGCATCACACGAAGCAAGGCGCAGGCCCATCGTTGGTGGTCGCCTGCGGGTTGGGATGCCCAGAGCAGAAGCTGGCGTATGTCCTGGGCGCCGCTGATGTCGCGAGGCATGTCGAACGGCAACCCATCGAGCAGCGTGTCTTGAACAAAGGTCACAGCGTGTTGCCGATAACTTTCAAGTTCTGCGCGGTGTGACGGTTGAGCCCAGTCGAATCCGTAACAGTCCAGAAACTTCTCGGCTTCGGACTCGCTCGTGATCAACAACTGCGGGACATCGATGGCCGATTCCCCACTCACAATGGCGTGGGTCAAATGCCAAGGTGACCCATCAAGAGAATACATGGTGTCCTGTAAAACCGAGTTTTTGCATTATCGGCTTCGTGGCGCTTCGGGGCAAGTACGATGAGTCTCTAATCGAATAGGTGCTTGAACCTTTTGCGGGGCTTCATGCATCCTCTCGCCATCATTTACCTATCGGAGCCAACATGAAGATCTCTCTAGCACTCCTGATTTCCAGTCTGCTTGTCGCCTGCGGCGGCGCGCCTGCAAAAACTCAGACCGACTCTCAATATGTCGAGGCGATGGCCGAAGAGCATAACCACGATGCTCCGGTCGCAAATCCGATGAGCGAAGGGGAGAAGCCCGTGAATGTGACGGGTGAGTCCGTGGCCTATGCCACCGTGGAAGGCAAAGCCGTGAATGGCTATTTTGTGACCCCGAATGAGGTCGCAGATGCCCCGATGATCATCGTGATTCATGAGTGGTGGGGCCTTAACGACAACATCAAAGCCATGGCCGATAAGCTCGCTGCACAAGGGTATCGAGTGCTCGCCGTCGACCTTTATGGTGGGGTTTCTGCAACCACTCCGGAGGTCGCTAAGGCGACCATGAAGACCGTGATGGCGAAGCCAGAATTACTGCAGGAAAACCTCAAACAAGCGATCGCGTTTTTAGAGGCAAAGGGCACGCAGAAAATCGGCGTTCTTGGTTGGTGTTTTGGCGGAGGGTGGTCGCTTCAAACTGGATTTATGGCACCCGATAAAATCGACGCGATGGTCATTTATTATGGCCATTTGGACGCCGATAAAACCAAAATAGCGACACTAAAAATGCCAATTATTGGCTTCTTTGGCGGCCAAGATAAAGGGATTCCGATCGAGGGCGTAAAGGCGTTTGAGTCAGCACTCATCGATGCTGGCGCCAATGCAGAAATTAAAATCTACCCAGGTGCCGACCACGCTTTTGCCAATCCTTCAGGCAATAATTATCAGGCGGAAGCTGCCGAGGACGCGTGGGGTAAAACCCTCAAATTCCTTGATACGAACCTGCACTAGGTCTCAGGTTTGTGATTGGTGCGCCGGGCTCCAGCCCGGCATTGCGATTAGTACGCCAGGTTTCAGGTCTGAGGCCTGAGGTCTCAGAGTCGTCCAGCCCACAGCGATTTGGTGCGGCGCACCAGGCTGGCGAATTCCACCGCTTCTTCCCCATGACCCGCACTTACGAGTTCTTCGATAAGTTCAGGGGTCACCTGTTTTGCCTCGGGGGAGCGCTTCAACATCAGCGCAAAGCTTGCCACCGCGACGCTGAATTTGAGGTCGTCCGAGGCGTCACGAAGTTGGCGTTTCACGCCTTCTGTGCCCAGGTAGAGCTCCCTTTCGATGTGGTTCTTTGCATTTTCTGGGCGGTAACGCAGGCGGACGGTCGCCAAAGTCGAGCTTGGCTCGCCGGTTAGCTTGATTTCATAAAGTGCTGTGACGTTGTGGCTCACGCCCATCTCGCCCGCATCCTTAGCGTCGTTGCGAAATTCGGAATCAGCCATCGCGCGGTTTTCGTAACCAATCTGACGCCACGTAGCGACGGCCTTGGGATCGAATTCCACTTGGACTTTCACGTCCGATGCGACGTCTTGCATCCACGTGTCGAGCTCATCTCCAAACACCTTTTTGACCTGCGCATTTCCGTCCAAGTACACGTATGAGCCGTCGCCTCGATTGGCCAATTGCTCCATGTCCGCATCGTTGAAACGGTCGCCCACACCAACGGTCGTCATCTTGATGCCTTCGCCCGCATGCTCAGAAATTTGGGCCAAGAGTGCGTCCTGTCCCATCGCGCCGATATTGGTGTCTCCATCCGACATGACGACGACTCTGGAAACCGCTCCTTCGGTGTGTGATTCCGCAGCCAAGCCGTAGGCGAGTTCAAGCCCGGTTCCCATATTCGTTCCGCCGCCTGTGTTGAGGTCTTCAATCGCTCGCAGAATTTTGGAGCGATTTTTGACGCGAGTCGGTGCCAGCGCCACCTCTGTGCGCCCGGCATAGGTCACGAGCGAAACCGTGTCGTTGGGTTTCATGTGGGCGACCGACTCAACCATCGCCGCCTTCAGAAGACCAATTCGGTCGTCGCCTCCCATCGATCCAGAGACATCGACAAGGAAGGTCAGATTCCAGGGTTTTCGGCCCACGGTTTCGATGTCCGCGGCTTTGACGGCAACCCGCAAAATATAGGTGTCTGCCTCGGCCGACACAGGGCTTGGTGCCGCTTCCAAATAGGCAGTCAGGGCTTCCTCGGTCGGAGCATTGTCGCGATATTTAAAAGCATTGACGAATTCCTCGACGCGCACGCTGGAGGGTGAAGGGAGCATATTATTTTGGAGTGCGTGCCGGGCGATGGTGTAGCTGGCCGTGTCTACATCAATGCTGAACGTCGAAACACTGTCCACGGCGGCTTTGATTTCTGGATGGGTTCCATAATCGACATGCTGCGCCACTGATGTTTCGACCGTCGGCGCGTCGTAGCTAGGCCGCGCCGCATTCGCGCTATCGAAATTTACCTGGTTGTAGACATCTGGACCGTCAAAAAGGACGTCGTTGGACACGCTGTCATTTGCCTGATTGAATTTCGCCGAAACCGTATTGCCACTAAATTTGACGACCGCGATTCCAAACAAGCCAACGGTGGATAGACCTATTAGGATATTTGTGGATTTTTTGCTGAGCATGAGAACCTCCGTGAATAGAAGTCCATCATCAGCAGCGCAGGTGAATCACCGACGTGTCGCAAGTGAAACGGAAGTGAAATGTGCGGTGAATTCCTAGGGCAATAGAGCCGGCGGGAACGTTGATGTTTCGAATGAAAATCCGTCCTGCAGCTCAAGTGTGTCGCCGTTGCCCGCGACAAGCGCGGCGTCACAGGTGATCGTGGCCGAGAACATCGATGATGTGCGGTAGAGGTTCGAGAGCGAACAACTTTCGTCATTCCCCAGAAAGGTCACCGACGCTGGATTCCGAAGGGAAATTCTCGCAGGGACGGACGGTAAGTCGACGTCGTTGACCGAGAAGATAACCTCC
This sequence comes from uncultured Bradymonadales bacterium, assembly GCA_964394615.1. Lineage (GTDB taxonomy): Bacteria > Myxococcota_A > Bradymonadia > Bradymonadales > Bradymonadaceae > JBFFMO01. The sequence goes on from CAYMYJ010000009.1 coordinate 167,691, forward strand.
AGCTGGGAATCGTCATGGGTGTTTCCGATGCCCAGCTTCACATCCTGGTCGATTAAAACCGAGCTGCAATTGCCGTCTCCATTAAAGATGTAAATTTCGCCATTGATCCGATGCAATCCGGTTGAAAAACACGTTGTGACAGGATTGGAATTATTGAAGGAGGTATTATTTCCACTGAAATTATTTGCGTATGAATCCTGAGCGTCATCGATAAGGTCTCCGAAGACCGACGCAGAGGCTCCAATTCCAACCAAATCAGAGGCTTCAGTTGGCTCGGGACCATCTCCACACGCGCCTGCAATGATACCAACCCAACACATGAATATTAGTTTTTTCATTTTCCGCCTCCCAACTCAAAGCGCGCATTCACGCCGAATGAAATCGTGTAGGAGTCCTCGATAATCTGGTCGTCGACTTCGTCTGGGGCGCCTGCCCACAGAAAAGTCTGCCACATCAACGATCCGGTGAAATCCAGAAGCACGTCTCCCGCTTTGACCGTGTAGCCGCCCCCGAATCCAAGCGGGATAAACGACAGGTAGTCCTGATCAAAATCCAGGTTGCGATACCCGGTATCCAACGCCAAGAAACCTCGTTTTCCGACATCAAAGAGGACACGAAGTGGGAAGTTTCCTTCGATCCGCGTGTACGATTCGTCGCCTTGTTTCATAAACGTCGTCGGGATGAAAACGCCCAGTTCAACGCGCCCCCCATCCCAACGCGAGTCGACGTGCAACCCTGGATTAACCTTCCAAAAACCGGCGTCCTCTTCTGAACGCAAGGGGATGGTCACTCCCAACTGAATGCCAACAGCGGTGGAATCGTTGTCGGAGACATAACGTCCATATATCGGCAAATCCCCGGAACGGGTTTCAGGGGAGATCTGGGTCGAGGGCATCAGCGCGCCGACCTCAAGTCCCTTGGTCACTCCGTAGCCGATTCCCGTCTGAAAAAACCAGAAATCGTCTGTCTTTTCGTCGCCGAAATCGGGCAGTTTGAACATCGTCAGGCCTGCCTCGTTGAACGTTCCGAATTTTGGCGCGGCGTAAGGCCCCATATAGACCTGAATATCGCCGGGGGTCACGTGAATCGGCCGCAGGCTCATGGGTCCCTCGGGCCTCATCTTGATTTTTTTTGCGTACGCGTCCTCACCGGAGGCACAAAAGCCAGCCACGAGGAGCAGCCATGTCAAATGCCGCATCATTATTCTCTCAAGGTAGATGATTCGATTCGGACGTTCCAAACGTTGGGAAAATTCAAACCAGCGCGCCACCACGAACATAGAAGTGTATGCAAGAAATAGAAATGCCGACCTCCAAAGGTCGGCATTTCGTCAGGCATCTGAAGTGTCGCGAAGTGTCCAATTACATGACGCGGCGGGCCTTTTTGATGAGCTGAAGGAACTCTCTGCGGTCCTCTTGTTTTCCAGTCGCTGCTTGTGCAATTTCTTCGACCAAGTCGAGAGATAGGTTTTTAGCGTACGGCGATTTGCGCAGGATTTCGGCGAAGGCAGCGACGGCCGCTGCGAATTGGAAATCCTTTGACGCGTCGGAAATTTTGGGGCGGATATCCGCATCAAAAAGTTCGAATGCTTGTTCTTCAGCCTTGAATCCCTGTGGCGATTTTGCGCGAATTCGAACGGTGGCAAGCTTGCCTTTCACGTTCTTATTGAGCCGAATTTCGTAGAGCGCCGTCACGGTGTGGCCCGCTCCAATCTCGCCTGCGTCGACCTTGTCATCGCGGAAGTCTTTGTCGGCGATGTCGCGGTTTTCGTATCCGATGAGGCGGTACTCAGGAATGGCCTCTGGATCGAATTCGACCTGGATTTTGACGTCTTTGGCAATGACCTGCAGCGTCCCGTCGACTTGCTCTCCGAAGACCCGAAGCGCTTCTTTTTTGGAGTCGACGTAGTAGTAGTTGCCATTACCCTTATTGGCCAATTGCTCCATCATGGTGTCTTTGTAATTTCCCATTCCAAAACCAATCGTCGACAGCGTCACGCCTTCGTCGACGTAGTTTTTGATATTGGCGATGATGTCGGTGTGGGACATCGGACCAATATTCGCATCGCCATCAGACATCACGATTACGCGGTTTACGTGGTCGCGTTTGTAATTGGTCAGCGCCAATTTATAGGCGACTTCCATGCCTGAGTTCATGCCTGTGCCGCCGCCCGACTGCAATTGGTCGATGGCTGCCATGATTTGCGATTTCTTTTCAACACCGGTTGGAGGCAGGATTTCTGCGACTCGGCCCGCATAAGTGGCCAACGCGACCGTGTCGCCTTCTCGCAGGCTATTGGTCAGGATTTTGAGCGATTCTTGGGCCAATGGGAGTTTGTCGGGCGAGCTCATCGACCCCGAAACGTCGACCAGGAAGGTCAAGTGAACGGGTTGACGTTCGGCGGTGGCGATGCGTTTTCCTTGCACGCCGACCCGCAACAAATACGTGTCGTTTCTGGTTGTGAAAGGGCTGGGGGCGGCCTCGAGATGTACACCGAACGCGCCCTTGTCTGGCGAAGGATAATCGTAATGGAAGAAGTTCACGAACTCTTCGACGCGTACGCCAGCGGCGTTTGGTTTTGAACCTTCATTTAATTTGCGGCGGGCGATGGTGTAGGCGGCGGTGTCGACGTCGATCGAGAAGGTCGAAAAGCGGTCTTCTGCGGAATTCGTGGTCTTGTTGACGCCGTAGTCCTTGTAGTCTTCGCCTGTTGTGATTTCGGGCGCGCCGTCCATCGGGGCATCGACCATCGGAGCCGTTGGCATGATGCCCCCAGACAGCTTCATCTGTGGGGCCACCGATGGTTTTGCAACCGCGCGTTTTCTTTCCAGCGAAAGCGAATCCCGCACCGCAACCGTTTCCGATTTCGCGGCGGGTGCCTCCATTGGCTCATCGTTGGCTTCTTCCATGACTTGGCGCCCATCGTAGTCAGCTGCAGCCACAGACTCTGGTGCAGGCTGTCCACCGGAGCCTTCAACGGCTTCTTCACGTTCGACAGAGGACGTAGCCATGTCGGATGCGCAACCGGCAGCCAACATCAGGGCGAGGAAAAGTGAGGCTCTTTGTTTCGTAATCATGATGACATCTCCGAGTGAATCGTTGTGATGTCAGTGAATACGGTCGAGCTGGATTTTGGATCTGAAAATAAATTTAGGGGACGACGGCAGCATCGTCATAACAAAGCACGATTGAGTCCGTGGCGACATTGGCGTCGGCGGAAAGCTTGTGTTTGCTGCAAATCGCGCTTTTTGTTTGCCAGGAATCGTCGATGAAGATGTCGTGGATGGTTTGCCCTGCAGAGGTCCCGTCCTGCCATGAGATTTTGGCGGCTTTGCCAATATGGACTCTGTTGCCTGATGGGGCCCGAAACGCGTCGAGATTTCCAAGACCATTCGAACTCAAGAGCGTCGGAAGATTCCGTTTGAACCGTACGGTCTCGTCAAGGTTTCGGCTGAGTGTGAAACACGCTTCGTCGATGCGAATCGAGGAGTCTCTGAGTTCAGCCGCAAAGAGCATCAAGTACTTGCCTTTGGTTTTGTCCCAAATCGTCGAGCGAATTCCGACGGGGATGGGGGTCTCCAGGTCGATATCTAAGAACGTTTCGTGACCTTTGATGGGGGTAAATGGGGTGAAACTGAGTCCTGTTGCTGCGGAGGAGGCGGGGGCGCGCAACGCGTCGTAAACGACATGACCGTCGACGACTTCGGCGCCAGGATGAGCTGTGACCGCCCACTTATTGGCTACGGCCAGTTCCACATCCTTCGTGGTCACTGTGACGAGATCATGTTGGGATACCCAGAAGTGCAGGTCGTAGTCGTCAAATTCGTCGAGGTTTTGATGGCAGGTGCCGTCTTCGACATGGGCAGTTTGAACTTCGACGGAATCGCCAAGCGTTTGGCCTCGTCGAAAAACCACGTTCGCTTTTTGTCCGATTGAAAAGACAGCCGCCTTTCGTTCGACGTCCGAAAATAGCGTCGTTCCGCGGGCAACCACGACGTGAGTGCCGGTGCCAAGTTCATTGGCTGGCGATTTTCGGCTTTCCACTTTGGCCGTTTCTGGTGTCGCCGAATTCTGTTGGGTGCTCGCCCCGCAGCCAAGCGCAAACAGTATCGACCAAACGAAACTTTTGAGCCCGATACGACTAGAATCAATCATTGAAGTCTCTTTAAACTAAACATTTACGGGATGACCGCTGCTGCGTCATAACAAAGCACGACTGAATCCGCCGCAACGTTCGCGTCGGCCGGAAGCTTGTGCTCACCACATACACGCCCCTCGTCTCGCCAACTGTCATAAATCCAAACGTCAGAGACTGAGCGGCCCGCGACCGTTCGGTCCCGCCAGGTGATGGCTGCTCCTTTTGATACATGAACGGGTTTGGCCGGGTCAGTGCCACCAAGTAGACCGAGTATGCCCCCCCCTCCTGAACCGAACACGCTGGCCATTTTTTGGTCCTTCGGTGTGCTGGAATCAAACTTTCGAGACAAGGTGAAGCAGGCGTGGTCGATGACGATCGAATCTTCGCTGAATGTAGCGTGGTCGAGCGTCATATAGGTCGCGCTGCCGTTTTTAGAGTCCCAATTTTCATAGGTCCCAAAAACTCTCATCGGTGTTTCGAGATCCATTTCGGGAAAAGAACCCCACGAGCCCTGCGGCGGGCGAGGGGTGAAAGAGAGCGCGGTCGCCACCTGCGGGGCGGCGGCGCGGTAGGCATTATAGACAACAAAACCGTCGACGATTTCAGCGCCTGGATGGGCGGTGATTTGCCATTTCCCACTCATGCCAAGGTCCGTATCTTGGCTCGTTATGCGGACGAGGTCCTCGGCGGATACCCAAAAGCGCAGGTCTTGTCGGTCAAAACCATCGAGGTCTCGATTGCAGGTCCCGGACTCCGCATCAGCGGTCATGACTTCGACCGAACCCCCAAGGGTCTGCCCTTTTCGAAAAACCACGTTCTCTCGCCTTGCTACAGAAAAGACGGGGTTCTTTCGCTCCAAGTCGGCAAAAAGAACGGTGCCTCGAGCAACCACGACATGGGTGCCGTCGCCGATATCTGTCGGTGCCGCGTCTTGGACCAGTGGGGCGTCTTGAGACACCAACGGCGCAGGCAAAACGCTGTGTTCAGGCTTCGCCCGCATCCCGCAACCACCCACGAAGAACGCAATCGTACAAACGAGGCTTTTCGCCCGAAAAGTTTCGTGCAAGCTTGAGCGCCCAACGAGGCGTCGAGGCCCAATGAAATACGCGTTATTCATCTCCATTTTCTTCCTTAGCGCTTGCGAGTCCGAATCCAAGCCAACAACTGCCACCACAAATAGCGCAGTTGTTTCAGCGGATCACGTTCCAACCGAAAAGCCGGCAGCCGTCGTGCCCGAGGCTCCCAAATTTGACGGTGTGGTTTCGTTTGATTTTGTGGACAACCGGCATCTCGCCCACAACTACGATGACGGTCTTCTGATCGACTTCGGGACGGCCGGCTCGCTCAAATACATTCAGGGGTCCTGGAATAGTCCTTGGTACGAAGGCACCAAAGACGCGACGTTTTCATACGTCTATCCAAAAGGCGTGGGTGCGTCCTTGCGCTTTCCTTTGATTGCTCCCGGAGTCACTGGCCTTACGGACGATTCGTGGACTGCAGTGTTTCGGCTGAAACCTGTCGGAAAACAAAAAGCCGACATCTTTTTTCGTGCCAGCAACGGCGAAGAAAAGAAGATTGGATCGATCAACGAAATTGCCGAGGGTTGGGGCACCTATTCTGTGAAAATCCCGGCGGGTTATACGATCGGCCAGGAGCATATGCTGCGGGTTCATTTTGCGCACAGTCAGCCTATCGACGGCGGCCGGAAATCCGCAGCCGCTATCGATTGGATTCGTATCGGAAAAGGTTCGACCGACAAGGAACCCGCACGCATTGCGACGGCATTCGATCCAGCGAAGAAGTCCATCACCTTGGCTCCAGGCCAGCGTTTCTTTTGGTACACGATGCCGGGCAAGGGACAGTCATTTGCTGCGAAAGTCGAGGGAACACCGAGCCTTGAGGTGACTCCTTACGACGGGACGACGGTCAGCGGGAAGGCAGAGGCCGGCGCCATCCAAATGGACTTCGCCAAATTCGCGGGCAAACCGGTTCGAATCGAATTCGTGAATTCGTCGAGTGCACCGGCCGTGTTCTTGAACCCTGCCTTGCGCAGCGTTCAAGCCGAAAAAATCGCGCGCGCGCCGGGCCCCAAATACGTGCTCGTTTGGCTCGTCGATACACTGCGTGCCGACCATGTGCCGCTTTATAATCCCAAGACCGACGTCGAAATGCCGAACCTGGTGGAGTTTGCCAAGACGGCCGACGTTTTCCAAAGTGGAACTGTTCAGGGGAATTCTTCGCTCCCGACTTCGGCCTCCATCTTCAGCGCCGCGTATTCTCCTAATCACGGCATGATTACCGAGAAAGCCAAGCTCCCCGCCGACCACACGACTTTTGGCGAGGCCTTCAAGAAAGGCGGATGGGCGACAGCGCTATTTTCGTCGAATGGATATGTTTCGAACTCGTGGGGTTTTGCGCGTGGTTTTGATCTCGAGGTAAATCCGATTCGGGAAAACCGTCCTTCGGATACCGAGTATTTATGGCCTGAGGCCGAGACTTGGTTGAAAAAGCAGGTCACAGAAAATCCAGGAAAACCTGCGCTGCTTTATATCAACACCGTTGATCCTCATGTCCCTTACGATCCGCCGGCGGACGTTTTGGCCAAATACCATCAAGGTGGGGCTGTCGGAAAAGTTTCCCCACGTGGCACGGGCCAGCTTCTTCACGACATGGCAGGTGGTAAGATCAGCCTGAATGCGGCGGAAGCCAAGTACATGCACGCCCTTTACCAAGGCGAAATCACGTACAACGATATCTGGTTTGGCAAGATGTTGGCGTCCTTGGATGCCATGGGAATCCGAGACCAAACGATGATCGTCGTGACCTCAGATCACGGCGAAGAATTTGGCGAGTATGGCAAATTTGGGCATGGAATCAGCGTGAATCAAGAGCTCGTCGATGTTCCGTTCCTGATTAGCTACAGGCCGTGGACAAAACAAGGACGCGTGGTTTCGCAGGACGTCGAAGTCGTGGATATTTTGCCCACTGTGCTGGATGCGGCGGGCATCGAGAAACCTAAATCGCTTCAGGGCGCAAGCCTGGTTGATTTGATGTTGGACCCCACAGAATTGCATCCTCGGGCCGCATTTTCGTACCATAATACATTCTTGCGTGGGGCTCGTGTTGGTGACTGGAAATACCAACTTTTTAATGGGGATAATGACCCTCTATTTTACCTTCCGGATGGAAAAGACGGTGCAGACAAAAACGATATCAGCGAGTCGAAACCCTTGGTCCGCCGCATGATGCGTGATTCGATGGCTTTTCAAGTTGGTCTCGATAAAGTCATCGATAAATCCAAACATGGCACGGCAAATAATCACTCAGCAGAACTGGCTAAAATGCTCGACTCGAAGGGCTGGTAAATGAAAGAAGATAAAAAGTTGCATGTCGATGTTCGTGAGGCTGAACTCGAAGATCTCGCCCCGATTTACGCGTTGGGCGAAAGGCTATTCACAGCCGACAAATGGACGAGCCTGCACCGCACTTGGGATGAGTACGAGGTCTTGAACCTGTACATGACCGACGGAGAGACCTGTCTGGTGGCCGAATACGACGGCAAGGTCGTCGGTTTTGTGCTGGGGGCCACGATCGATAAACGTCATTCATCGTGGAAATACGGGTACCTGCTTTGGCTCGGTGTCTCGCCGGAAACCAAGGGGCTTGGAGTCGGTAAAAAGCTCGTAAAACGTGTCACCGATTTGTTTATCCAAGACGGTGCGCGGATGATGATCGTCGATACGGATGCCGAGAACGAGGACGCCATCGGCTTCTTTAAAAAGACCGGTTTTTCCAATGAACAGCAGCACGTTTATATGTCGATGAATCTTACAAAACATCCTCATTACGATCGATTAAGACCCTCAAAACCCGATAAAAAAGAAGCTAAAACGGGTGATGGAGCCAAAAAACATGAGTGAATTTCAGGCTGTCATCGATTCCATAAGTCCCGAACGTTTGCTTCATTGGTTGAGCGAAACGGTCGACACCTACGGGCCCACGTGGGCCGAAGGACCGGCACTTTTGGTATTCGAGGACATGCTGAATGCACTTGAGCTGCCATACCGAAAACAAGCGGTCGATGAAGAACGTTATAATTTAATTGTTGAAGTTGGGCCTCAACCGCCGTCGTTGATGTGGGTTGGCCATGTGGACACGGTTGGGCTTTACGACGAGGAACATCGCGGCGTTCGAGTCGAAGGCGACCTGCTTTACGGGCTTGGTTCCGCGGACATGAAATCCGGTTGCGTGGCAGCTGTTGAGGCTCTGGCGGCAGTGGTCCGTAGCGGCATTGAATTGAAACAAGGGCTTCGGCTGGCGTTGGTCGTCGGCGAAGAGGAATACGGCGACGGTTCCGAGAAATTGGTTGAATTGGTGCCTGCGCCTTTGGTCGTGGTCGGGGAGCCAACAAACTTGCAGCCATGCACAGCACATTACGGGTATTTCGAAGTGTTCTTGCGCAGCCGCGGGTCGCGCGCACATGCGGCTTTGCCGGAGGTAGGCGACAACGCGATTCACGGAATGTTAGCGTGGTTGATGCGGATTTTGGAGGCGACTCCTGATGAGCCATGGGCCCATGATTGCGCCTTCACACCTCGTAAAATCGATGGAGGAACGCCGCTATTCGCCGTCGCCGAAGCCTGCGAAGCCGTGATCGACGTTCACCTTCCAGCCTCTGTGGACTTTGCATTGGTGGCTGAACTTCTAGAGCGCACCTGTCAGGTTACACGTCATGACCATCGTGGCTGCGAACTGGAATTCGAAGTCGCGTTTGCGTCGCCGGGCTTTGATAGCGGTGCGGACTTCAGCGCCCTTGAGCAGGGTTTCTTGGGCGTGGACCTGCCATGGGCTCCCGTCGCGTTCAGAAGCCACTCAGACGCCGCCCTATTTCACGAGAAAGGCATGTCGACCGTCGTCTGTGGACCGGGTCAGCTCGAAGTCGCCCATACACCTGATGAACACGTATCGCTCGAACAGCTGAATCAGGCTGCACGGCTTTACGCCTCGATGTTCATGAACGTCGCGACAAGCGGTGAGTAGTGGGGCAGTGATTGGTCCTCCAGCCCGGCATGGCGATTTTTCGCAGCGCTTAATCATGGCTGCCCATCATGTTTAACCCAAATACTTTATAGCGTTCGACCATTGGATTGATGAGCAGGTGATGCAGACCCAATGGCATCATCTGGACGTTCGTAAGTTCGTCGGCATTCCACCAACATATTTGTCGCGGACGCCCGAATTCCAAGAATTGAAGGTCGACGTCTGACGTCTTGATTTTCAGGTCGAAACCCACGCAGATTTCATGGATTTGATTTCCGCGGTAGTGTCCCACCACGTGGTGTACGAGCAGGCTGATTCTCCCACATAAAAATC
>CAYMYJ010000010.1:0-157366 GCA_964394615.1 uncultured Bradymonadales bacterium
AACCGACAACCGACAACCGACAACCGACAACCGACAACCGACAACCGTCAGAGTAAGCGGTCAAACGCCTCGATAGCGTTCAGGACCGCCACCGGCGCATGTTTGCGGAACGAAGGATGGTCCTGGCGACCCAAGACCCATAAAGTGATGCACATCGTGCGCAGCGCGCGAAACGTGTCCAGAAGCTCAAAATAATGATCCGGCGTCTCAAAATATTGTCGGTATTCTTCGATCAACCGTTGGGCGGGGTCGGGCCCCAACTTCAGATGATTGAACGACGAAATAGACACCGCTAAATCGAACATAAAATATCCGAACCCAGCGTCATCAAAATCGATGGGAACCGCACCAGAAGGGGTGAAAACGATATTTCGATAGTGCAGGTCGGCATGAATTAAATTGAAGACTTCTTTGCCATGCCCAAGTCCTTCCGTTCGTCGAATAATCTCGGTTTGGGCGCTTTCAAATGAAGGAAGTGCCGAGTCTGACAACAAATCAAAGCTGCCGCCCATCACCGGATTGGCACCAATCAACCCGTCAACATCCAAGCATGCGCGGTCAAACTCCGATGGAGGTTCCCAGCCCACAACAAACGAGTGCAAGTGCCCAAGAACTCGTCCGTATTCGGCCGCGGTATCGGGACCAATTTTTGAGAGAAAGCGCCCATGCGTCCAACGAAAGAGCACCATTCGGCGAGGTTCGGCCTCGCCCTCGACCAGCACCATTTGCACAAGTTCGCGCCCAAATGGAATGGGTTGAGGTACGCGCAAACCCGTATCGTGCATGGCGTTCAGCCATACAAGTTCCGAATGAATTCGCTGGGTGGATTGATAACCCGCGCGATGAATCCGAACCAGAAAGTCACCGTCGTCTGTTTTTAACCGATAGGTGGTGTTTTCGCCGTGCTGGATGAACTCCAGCTTACCCACAAGACCTCGGGCGGCCACACCTGCCGTTGCCGCCTTTCGAAGCCTAAGAATCTGCTGACGATAGGTCAGCTCGGCCCACGTCATTTGGCAGCATCAAGGCTGGCGCGCGAGGGCAGCGCTGGGATGAGTAAAAATCCTAGAAGCGCAAATCCCGTCAGCAGCAAAATGGCGTTTGAGAAGCGAGCCCCAGCGCCAAGCTGAAGTCCAACCCAGCTCAGCGTCGAAGCGTCTTGGAATTCAAGCGCGGTAACCGACATGGCCACGCCCACCGCTCCACCAATGAAAAAGATCATCATAAACATGCCCGTGCCGACCCCGACCTGATCGGGAGGAACGATCTGTGAAACCGCGCTCACGCAGGGTGTTTGGATCATCGCAAAACCCATGCCGTAGAGGCCCATCCCCACACCGACTCCCGCAAGGCTGGCTCCAGCAAAATAGGCCGTAATCAAGTTGCCCAAAACGATGAAGGTCAGCCCGAAAGTGACGGGCCATCGCGGCCCTAAACGATCGGCGAGAGCGCCGGCCTTGGTGGACAGAAGTGCAATCGCAATGGCCCCAGGCAACAGAACAGCCCCAATCATCGCGGGCGCAACGTGATTGACCTCGGTCAGAAAAATTGGAACCAAAACGATCGTTCCAAACCGAGTGGCATTACTTACAAACGCCACCAATGAAACCGCGAGGTAGCGAATATTGGCCAGGACCTCGGTCGTCACAAACGGTGTGTGCGCGAATCGAATCCAGATAAAAAACGAAACATGGAGCGTCAGAGCGACACCGATATTGATGAGCAATGACGGGGTCACGCCGTGGTTAGACTCCAAAATTTTAAACGAATAAATCGTCAATGCGATGGCCACACCGAGCAAAGTCGCGCCGACAAAATCAAAATGTGTTTTAGGCCGAACATTGAGCCGATTAGGCAGAATTTTTAGGCCGACAAGTGCTGCGGGTAGGACGAGCGCGGTGCACACAAAAATCGAACGCCAGCCAAACCACTGCACCAAGATTCCGCCCAAAAAGGGTCCGATGCTCGCGGCGACACCGACGACACTCATGATCACGCCCATGGCCTTACCGCGGCTCTTGGCCGGATAAACCTTGGCGATAATGGTGGAACCCAATACCGGCATCGCGGCTGCACCCGCGCCCTGAAAAAGGCGCAAAGCGATGGCCACCTCGATACTGGGAGACATCGAAACAGCCAAGGACGTAAAACCGAAGATCAGGATCCCAACCAAGTATAAATTCTTGATGCCAAACACGTCGCCGAGTCGGCCGTTAATCGCCGAAAAAATCCCGAAAGTCAGCGTGTAGCCAGTGACAATCCAACCGTAGGTGCCTTCCGTGACGTTAAAGTCTCGCCCGATATAGGGCAGGCCGACATTGATCATCGTGCCGCTGACGACCGCCATGAATACGACCGAAGCGAGCAAGGGCAGCAAAAAACGTGAACGTTCGAATTCATCTTGTGGAAGGGTCTGTGCGACCATGAAGGGCCTAGGGCGAGGGCAATCGACACAGATAGATGCGGCGTGAATGCATTAGGATTCTCATTGTTCACAATCGTACCAACGGAACCGTTGGTTTCGAAGATAGCTTCTTGCCGAACAAGTTACATCACCCCACCAGCACGCTGCGCTGATGAAAATTTGGTGCAAAACACCATATTTTCTACACATTCTTTGGGTAAGCTCAAAAAGTGAAACACCAAAGGAAAACTCATGACATACCGATACGGACTCGCGCTTCTGGTTCTGGGAGTTTGCGCGTGCAGTGATTCTTCAAACGACGCGAACACCAATAACTCGACCACAGGCGCGAACAACGCGACCACGGGCTCGAATAACGCGACCACGGGCTCGAATAACGCGACCTCGGCTTCGAATAACGCGACGTCGAACACCAACAACACTGCGTCGAATGGCTCGATGGGCCCCATCGACATCAAGGACGTGATTTTCACCCAAACCGACCCTGATTGTGGTTCGTACGACAACACGCTCGAGGCGGCAGTTCTGGACATCACGCGTGACCTTGGTTTCGACATGTCGGTGGTCATCACAGCGACCGACACCGCTTGTTCATTGGTCTCGAATAATATCCCCAATCACGATTTCAATGACGCGACGGCTCATTTCGCGACCGCAACGTCGGAACAGGCGCTCACATTTTCGATTCCTCGACACCCATCAAAAGCAGCGACTGCCACCGCGTTATCCCAGCGCACATACGATGCGGTTTTCCTGAACGGTGTGCCGCTCGATTTGCTCTCGGCGGGTTGTTACAGCCCAAACAGTCCTATGGCCGATGCCGACGGCAACGTCGCGATCGGGTGCAATGTGACCAGCGCCTGGCTGCTCGACCCGCTTGGGGCTTCAGGGCGATTCGGCGCGGACGCTCATAATGCCCATACCCAACCCAACGGGTCGTACCATTACCATGGCAATCCGATGGCGATGTTCGACGACGCTCCGGGCGAAAACGGTTCCCCGGTCATCGGTTTTGCAGCGGACGGATTCCCCATCTACGGCACCTATTTCAACGACGGCTCGACCGTGCGCAAGGCCACGTCAAGCTACGTGCTGATTGCTGGCACACGCCCGTCTACTGCCACCGATCCAGGCGGCACCTACGATGGCACCTACATCGATGATTACGAATACCAAGCGGGTTCAGGCGACCTCGACGCGTGCAACGGCATGACCGTGAACGGGCAATACGCCTACTACGTCACGGACGCCTACCCATGGGTTCTAAACTGCCACTCCGGCACCCCGGACCCATCGTTCAACAAGGGTCGCTAGGATGATTCGCGCCGTCGCCACATGCATGTTGTTGATGTGGAGCCCTTCGCTCCTCGCGCACCAACAAGAGATCACGGACACGCAGATCGACGTAGGACTTTCGAAGCTCAAGGTCGTCTATACATTTCCTGATTCACGATTGGAGATCGCAACTGCCACGCGTGAGATCCCGGAAAAACTGGAGTTCACCAATAATGACAAGGCCTGCAGCCCAATCGCAGTGTCCGCAAAATCCCTCGAGTCGATCGAATCGACACAGATTGCGATGATCTTGGATTGCGGCGCACCGATCGACGTGTTGACGGTCCATGACCACGCCTTTTTTGACGAAGACCCAAGCCACGTCAACCACGTGCGCCTCTCGCTCGCCGGCCGAAATCAAGCCTTTGAGCTGACCGACAAAAAACGCCTCAGCACCCTGCCCGTGGCAAAACTGCTCAAGCTCTGGGGGCGTGGGTTGTCGGACGATGGATTTGCTCCAAGTCCAAAGATGACGCCGTGGCGAGTGAGCGAGAGCCTGGGGTTTTCGAGCTACTTCAAGGCCGGCGTGAACCACATCCTGTCTGGCTTTGACCACCTTCTCTTTCTGCTCGCGTTGCTGCTCGTCCCTTTTCGCCCAAAACAGCTCGCAGGCACCATCACAGCCTTTACGTTAGCGCACTCCATCACCCTCGCGATGTCTGTGTTCGACGTCCTCACGATTCCATCGCATTGGGTCGAGGCCATCATCGCGCTAAGCATCGGTTACGTCGGCATCGAAAACCTTATCGCCTATGCGCGCGGAACCCAAAACGAACAAGGACGCCATCGCATTGTGGTCGCCTTTTGTTTTGGGCTGCTGCACGGGTTTGGCTTCTCGTATTTCCTCAAAGAAATGGGCCTTGGCGGAAACGCCTGGGGTGCGCTCGCGTTTTTCAATTTAGGAGTCGAAGCCGGGCAATTGTTGGTCGTGGCGGTCGTGGCGCCTTTACTTTATGCGGCGTATCGACGTTGGCCACGAGCGGACTTCGCCAAGGTGCTCTCGGCGCTCGTCACCGTCATCGCTGTTTTTTGGTTTATCGAAAGGTTGGTTTAAGACCAAGAAATCTCTTCGGTCACCTTTCCAATTCGATCGCCCCACCAGACGATTTTTGCCTGGCCCGCACCGCGAACCCACCACGAATACTCGTCCAGATGATTCGAGGTTTTCCCACCAAAATGCGACGACGAAAGCCCTAAGGTCGATGCCTGTGCCCGACCGCTCAGATGGCGCACACGTTGATTCGACGGGCCTTCGACAAGCTCGCCGCCATCCAATACAAGTTCGAGATGAAGGTCGTGAACCAGCTTTTTTTGAGTCGCGACGTCGGTAATATTTGTCGGTAAATAGCCGTCGTTGGTCGTTCGCGCCGTTATCTTGAAAAGGCCTTCGATCTCTTCCACTCGAACGTCCAATTTGGGCCGCGGCAACGCCGACAAGTGGTCGAGCGTAAACGAAATCGTCGGAAGTAATTCGGCTTCGAGCATCCAGGCCGGCGAATTTCTAAAAGAATAAAGCCAACGCCAACCCCCCACATCCACTGGCCCAAACTGTGGATGTTCAACCGAATGCCAATCCACAAAAGCCTCACCTCGAAGCTCAGTATCATTCCATTTTAAAAGGGCAATTTCGTCGTCTTCAGTGCGGTTTTTCCAGAATCCGAGCAGGTCTTTCGAAAAGTCGAGACCCGCGTGTTTGCTGGGAGACCAGAGCTCCATTGTGAAACAATGCACGCCGTAGGATTCGTAGGCCCAGTCGTCAAAAGCGCCTGTAATCGCCTTGGTTTTATCGTAGGCAAAATCATGAAATGTAGAAATGCAGCGAAAGCCCGAAAGCTCCTCGAAGCGCTTGCCCAGAACCTTGTACATCGACAGATCAAAGGCAGGCATCTCGGAGTCTGGGCGATCGCTATAAGGCCGCAACAGCACCCCGGTATAAGTGTGGTAGCTCAGAATTCCACCGATATTTCGATTGGCATTCAGGAAATCCACCACAGCACGGGTTTCCGGTTCGCTCAGTGGATAAGGCCCAGCGCCAACTTGCGATGCTTCATGCTGCCATTTTGACGGATAATTCCGATTAAAATCCAAACCATGGGCGTCGCGCGGGCGCACAGGTCTTTTGGGATCCTCAAATGCCGCGTCATCAAACACGCCTTCGGCATAAAGGTGAAAGAACGGCCCTTCATGGTCCCAAGGCATGCGGGGCATCAAAAGGCGCGGGTCCTTTTTACTGATCCGCCAGGCGCCATCATCGGCAGGGACTCGCATCTGCAGAATCAAGCCATCGCCGTCGATGTCCTGTTCATTCAGGCCAGGATGAGGATGGGGTTCGGGCCAAAGCCTGCGAGCCGACCGCACGTAGTGTTCATTTTTGAGCACGTATTCCGCGCCATCGGCTGAAATTCTCGGACAGATGTACATCGCCCGGTCGGTCATTTGAGCCACGACTTCAGGCTCGTCCCAGCGTTCGATTAAATAGTCGATGGTGCGCAGGCAAGCTTCACATCCCATGATCTCGCTGGCGTGAGTGTTCCCGTCGATCCAGTAGGCTGGTTTATCCGACGCGTCGCCCAGTTCAAAACGTGTCACCAAGACCACCCATATGTCGCGGCCCTCAGGTGTTTTCCCAATGCTCTGCAGGTGTGCCCGGTCGGGATACTTTGCGGTCACAGCCTGCAACCACGCCGTCATCTCGTCGTAGTCGTGGTAATGATTTCGACGAAAATTGGTCATCTCATAATCCCGGAAAAAAGTTGATTCAATGCCAGAACGTCTCAAACCAGAATTTTATCATTCCGTCTGCCGCCATCGTCATGCATGTTCCCGCCCCCAAAATAACGATACTCGCAATGGAGGCGCCAATGCCCAACCAGACGAGCGATTCCCCCACATGGGGACTTCGTTTTTTTTTGATATTTCCAAGCTCGATCAGTCCTAAAACAACGCCTAAGAGACCGACCAAAACGACGCTTACATAACTGTTTAGGAGTTCAAGAAAGTAAGACGTGAACAACGGCAGAATCCATGACGCGAGCCCGACCAACAGCGTCAAGATGGCTAATGTTGAAGGCTTTTCGGTGGGGCGGCGCGGTTGCACAGGAGGCGTCTCGTTCATCTGGCAGGTCCTTCGAAAAAGGCACACGTTCGTCAGCGCTTCAATGGACGGGAGCGCTCGATATCGCTGCCATAAACATGCCCAGGCCACCAAAAACCGCAACCAAAACGCAGCCACTGATAACGGTCAAACCGATATTCGCGATCGACGCGTAAAAACCGATCGTCGTGATCAGTTTCCCGGCCTCGGGACTCTGGCCCTTTTTGATGTTCCCGAGTTCGATCATGCCAAAAATAATCCCCAAGAAACCGCCCAAGAACGGAAACACCGTCCACGAGGCGATTCCCGCCAACAACGTCATCACGGCGAGGTTCGATGCCTTATCCGCGGCAATGGGAGCGGGTTGCGAAGGTGGAGTATTCATGTGCGAAGACCGGTCATGGGGTGAGCCCTCTTAATGGCTGACGCCCTCAAGCGCTGCTCCGCCAAGGGCCAACCCAAAGATGCCAAAATACAGGGCAAAAATGGCGCAGGTTCCAAGGATGGACAAAACGATATTGGCGATGGACGCATAAAAACCAATTTGCGTAATTAGTTTTCCGGCCTCTGGGCTCTGACCTTTCTTGATGTTTCCAAGTTCGATCAGGCCAAAAACAATCCCCAAAAATCCGCCCAAGAATGGCAACACCGTCCACGATGCGATTCCCGCAAGCAACGTCATCACCGCTAATGACGACGCCTTATCTGCTGTTGGTCTTGGCGGCTGTGAGGGCGGTGTATAGTTCATCTGCCCATGACCTAATCGGAGCAAAACGAATGTAAATTCGATCAAAAAACGTCTCATGAATTCCTCACGAAAAAAGTACATATTGTTTCAGAAAATCGAGCACCGACCGATAAAAATGGTCGATATTTTCTGGGCGACGCCAGCCATGCCCCTCGTTTTCGTAGACGTGATATTCACATGGAACCCCACGGCTTTTTAGCGCCCCCACGATGGCTTCGGCCTGGTCCAAGGGCACAACCTTGTCCTCGGCACCGTGATAAACGGCGAGCGTATCCGAAATCTGGTCCGCCTTAAAAATCGGAGACCGAGCGCGGTACAAATCCGACGCGTCAGGCAGAGGTCCCACCAACATGTCGTTATATGCGGCTTCGAATTTGTGCGTCCCCATGGCGAGCGTAAACAGGTTTCCAATTCCGTAGAGGCAGATGCCGGCCTTGAAAACACCAGGGTGGTCTGTGAGCGCCTGAAGCACCGTATATCCACCCGCGCTTCCGCCCATAATTACAATTTTGTCTGGGTCAGCCAGTCCGGCCTCGGCCAGATAACGTGCGGCGCTCACGGCGTCTTCGACGTCGGCCACACCCCACTGTCCAAGCAAGGCATCCTGATACTGACGACCATAACCTGTACTGCCGCGGTAATTCACGTCCAAGACTGCAAAGCCACGGGTGGCAAAAAACTGGTTTTTTGCGCTGTAGGCTGCGGTCGCCTGAGAAGTCGGTCCGCCGTGAATCATCACGATGGCCGGTGGTTTTCCGGCGGCTTCAAAGCGGCTATTTGTCGGCCCATAAAAATTACCGTACGCCTCGCTGGTGCCTTGTTTTCCTGCAACCAACCAATGCACTCGTTCGACGTGCGAAAGCTCGCTCACCGGGACGGTTTCTGAAGTCGCGCGGTTCGCAACATGGTGGTCGACTCCACCCACAAGAGTCACGATGCGTGGAGGGATTCGACTCGCAGTCCCGACAAACGCGACATCGCCATACGACGAGGTCGAAGGTTGACCCACAAACTCGTAGGCCGCAGCCGCAGACACGGCGTTTTCTTCACCATCGATCCCAAGTTGAACCAGCGATCCGACACCTCGATCGTTTCTGCAGGCAAAAATCGACGACGAATCAAAAGCCCAAGCCAGATAACGCTGTCCTTGCCCCCACGCGGGGCCCGCATAGTCAGCATCCATGGTGGATAACTTCACGATCATGCCCTCGGACAGATGCCGAAGGAACACGTGATTTGTGCCCAATTGATCGCTGACATAGGCCAAATATTTTCCATCCGGCGAAAATGCCGGCTGCTGAACCGACGTCTTCGGACCGCCAGCCACGACTTCGATCGCGCCTAAGCGCAATCCAGTTGCTCCGGCATCGACGTGCGCGACCTCAAGACGCGTGCCATCCCAGGGCATGTTCGGCTGATCCCATGCGATCCAGGCCAACTTTGTGCCGTCGTGATTAAACGCGGGTTGCATGTAAAAATCGCCTCCTACGACGATCTTTTGCGGCCACTGTTTTCCGTGAGCGTCCACAACGGCGAGCCCGTCGTATTTGCCATCCGAAAACACATAGACGACCCAGCGCCCATCGGGCGAAATCGTCGGTGAGGCGATGTCGTACCCCATGGCCGGGCTGATCGGCTTGGGTGCGCCGCCTGCTAAACCGACACGCCAGAGGCGTCCATCGCCCACAAAAACGGCGAAATCGATATGCACATCGAACTCGCCGCCTCCATACCCGACGCCTCCACGAACGTTCACGGGACCCGAGATATCTCGCGGAGCTTGACCAAAAAGCTGGGCGACCAAAACACCGTCTGCCCCCCTGCCTTCGGCCCAAACCAGCCATCGCCCCTCGCGGGACCAACGCACATCATTGAGGCGCTTCTGCCCGGCCAACATATCGGTCGTTACGGGACTCTCCCAGAGCCCGTGTAAACGTCGCGTTTTCATTCATTTAACCTGATCAAAGAAAGATAGTTGGAGCACACGTCGAAACGCCGGCGCCCACGATATAACGACCCGTGTCTTGGATGACTTCTTTCACCGAATCGTCGGCAGGATTGACTTCAAAAACACGCGTACTCGCGTCGTCGAATCCCTTGTAAAAGACCCAGAATCGCCCGCCCCAATGCGCGAATGCCCAGGCATTTGCGTCGCCATCAAGCTCAATCGGGATGCTACGAATCTCGGCGCCTGTCGCAGGAGATACCTGAGCGACACGTGGCGGAGCGGTGTTTGGAAAGAACGCCCAGAGTTCGGCGTTCGCTGTGCCAGACATCTCGGGCCACCCGCCGATCGTTCCCACATCGGTCACCTGAAGGGTTGAAAGCGTAATGTAGCCAAATCGAGGCTCACCCGACCCGATATCGGCCTCGGATCCGCCAGCGATATAGAGGGTTTCCTCTGGGAATCCGGCACGGTTCAGCACAAATCCCATTCCAAAAACATCGAATCCCCTTTGGCCAGGCTGGAAGGAAGTCGACTGGCAGCTCGCATCGGTCGTGCTCACCTTGAACAAGTCACCAGAGCTGTAAAGAACCCATGCCGTCGCGTTTCGGTCCACACTCATCGAAAACGGCGTGTCTCCGTTGCCGACCGGGCAATTCAGCTGCCCAATGTCGGTGAACGAAAGTGTTTTGGCATCAAAGCGGACCAATTTACCTTGGTTCTCAGGGTTCTCGACGTCGGCCTCAACCACATAAACCGGACGCGCCTCTTCAGGGCATTGGTCGTTGAGATTATTTGCCGTGTTGTTGCTCGTCGTGTTGTTCGGGCCGCCGTTGGTGACAGTGGTATTATTCGATGTCCCGTTATTCACCGTATTATTCGACGTGTTGTTCGTGACGTTGTTGATCACTAACGGCTTTTCGTCCGCCGCATCGTCGCCACAGGCAACCAATCCAAGGAGCGTGCAACATGCCAGAGAACGTGCCAGATAACGGGTTTTCATGTGGACTCTTCTGTTCGGGGATTTTTCGTGGCCATCATGGCGACTTGAGCCCGGAATTTCAACGATCGACACAATGAACTTGGATCGACCTCGAAATTTCGGTGATTCCATCGTTGAGCGCGCACGGACCTGCGACTCTTTTTGCCCCGGCCGCATATGCAAAGGTAGCTTTACTCAGGTCAACCAGCGCCAGGCCATTCGTGTCACGGAAACCAAAGACGTTGGCATCGGGGTGGCCTTTACCATGCAGCGAGCCCCCCTCGGTCGAAAAGAACGTCAAGTCGTCAGCGACGCTCCCAGCGATCCATTTTCCGTTCGATTTCCCCACCCGTTCGGCTTGCGGGCCAATCTCCACCGCGCCCGTCTCCCAATTCAACGCCGCCAGAAATGACTTATTCTGCCGTCGAATCGTGACAAAGCTCTTCGCGCCCGAGGCCCAATCCACAAGCTCGTACGGGGCGTCAGTAGGTGAGATTGGCTCATCGACAGGCAGGCGTGCACCCGACTCTGGAACGTAGATCTCCTGAGATTCACCGCAAGTAAGGAGCACACCAGGCGCCCCGAATGCGACGCCCGAGACCACACATCCGGCAGGCAAAACGATTTCTTTTGAAGCGTCCCGAATCCCCTTCGACTTCAAATCGATGGTCATGACTCGACCGAGTGGAAGCCAAGCGCGATCAAGGGGAATCGATCTGGTGGCGTTCACCAGCATGGATGAAGAACGGCCCTCGAAGCCGTAGCGGCCGATGCTGCGCGCGAACCTTGGACACCACGCACATGCGCAGGACGTCTTTTCTTTGGGAAAGGCGCCTTCGGGTTCAACGAGCTTCATCGCTGCCCAGCCAAATGGCGTGGGCTCAGCCCGCCATAGACGGCCGGGCGGCGTGAGCGTGTCTTCGGCACCGGTTTTCAGGTCGCGGATCCGATAGCGGTTGCCGTGAACCATCCATCCCAACCAACGACCGCTTATATCGAAGGCCGCCTGCCGAGGTTTCATGCATGGATTCGCCACATCAGCGGTCGTATCCGCGTCGGACAGCACCGTCGAGCTTTTTACCTGAGCGTCAAAGAGCCAAAGTTCCGTACCGCGCTCGTAAACGAAAAATCGTGAGTTGGAATCCGTGGCAATCAACTCGTCCGGCTCCAGCAGACTTGCGCCCTTTCTATCCACCAGCACCAGGCGCGGCAGGTCGCCCTCGGGTTCGCCATGTTCACCCACGCGGCCCTCAACCTTCCCATCCGAGTTCGTGTCACGATCGAAGACTCGAAGCAGGAACACGTCGCCCTTGCCATCGGCCCACTCTACAAAACCGGGTGTTGTGGACAGTGTCGTGGTGACCAGGCCTACTGGCCGCAAAATGGGAGCGTCAGCGGGTTTTGAGGCCTTGGATTGGCAGCCGAGTGGAAAAAATGCAAAAAAACAGAGCACGACGCAGACCACCACTTGGTCGATCGTCCAGTTATCATGCAGTCTAACGGAGGAACTTGACCCGGACCGATCGGGTTTGGTAGGTTCCGCGTCATCCATTACGTTGACAACAGAATTTACAGAAAAGCCCAGAGTATTCGGGCAATCTTGGAGATGAAACATGAGAAACAGTTTTAAGTTTGGTGTAGCTCTTGCTCTTGTTGCTGGTCTTGCTGCGTGTGGTGATGACTCCACACCTGCAACGAACAACGCTAACAACACGACGAATAATACGACGAACAACACGACGAATAATACGACGAATAATACGACGAACAACACGACGAACAACACGACGAATAATTCGACAAACAACACGACAAATAACGTGACCAGCCCTGCTGATCCGGCCAAGTGTGGTGATGCTGACGAACCCGCACGTTGTGCAGTGTCGCCTGAAGGATACACATGGGGAACAGCATCGCTGATCAACAGCTTCGTTGTTGCTTCAGAAGAAGATGATTGCTGCTTCGACTTCAACAACGACAACACCAACGATAACGCTCTTGGTGCCGTCCTCGCGCTTGTCGGTCTCGACAGCGTCAACCAGTCGATCGCAGACAGCATCGCATCGGGCTCGCTTGCACTCGCACTTGAGCACGACGGTCTCGACAACCTTGATTCCGGTGACTTCACCGTGAACTTCTGGCTCAGCAAATGGGACGGCATCACCGAGATCGACCCTGCTGGAAATAACACCGTGCTCATCGATCCTCTTTCGATCGATGCCGGCGTTCAGCCAAAAGCCTACGTCCCGAACGGCACGCTTGCTGCGAACAAAATCGCTGCTGGCCCAGGCAAAATCGTCATCAACATCGAGCTTTTCGGTAGCGAGCTTGCACTCGCAATCTCGGGTGCTCAACTTACTGCTAACGTCGATGCTGCCAACAGTGACCTTACGACAGGTGTCGCTCTCACCAGCGGCAAAATCGGTGGATACGTCAAAGTGTCGGACATCATCGACGCCGTTAACGTCTTCGCAGCAACCTGCACATGCTCGGGACTCACCGGCGATCTCGTGACTTACGACGAAGCAACCACTTCGGCCACATGCAACGGCGACCTCACTGCTGCTCAGACGGCTTGTGAAACTGCTGGCGAAGATTCATGCGTAAGCATCATCTCGAATTGTGGTCTCCTCACACAGGGTCTTCCATTGTTCACCGACATCGACTCGGACAACGACGGAACTCCTGACGCACTTTCGCTCGGCGCAACTTTCACCGCTGCCGGCGCCAAGATCAACGGTATCGCTCCAGCCGCCATGCAATAACCTGCGTGCTGATCAAGAAGGGCCTTCGGGCCCTTTTTTGTTTCTTGTCAGGTTATGTAAGGGGGCAATCTCTCGACGAACGGACTCGCCGGCGATAGAGTCATGGTCATGAAGAACTTACTTTTGATCCTCAGTCTTATTCTCGCAGCGTGTGGTGACTCCACCGTAATCGTGCCCACCACCGCAGACGATCAAGACGCGGAGACGCAACAAGATCAAGGCGACGACGGAACGGATCCTGTTCCAGAATTACCCCTGCCGGAATTGCCCGCGCCGCCTGAGCCTGCCGTCCCGATCGAGCCCAATCCTGAAGAGCCCGTCGTGGAGCCCGAGCCCATGGCCCCGGTCGTCCAGCCTGCCTATAAAGTTCAGAAAGCAGTCGACGAGCAGTGTTCAACGGGGGCGGTCAAAGGCCTGTCGATTCAGCTACTCGACCAAATGAATTGCCTTTCACCGGGCATCATGAAGTCGTTTGGTGGCTCCGGGTCGATCACGTATTCGGCTTCGGTGTTTCCGTTCCAGCAAGGCCCGGCAACCGACACACTCATCAGCGTGGTGGCCGGTGGAGGAACCCTGCGGGTTAATTCGGCGCTCCGCACTTTGCCTGGGCAGTACCTGCTTTACCAGTGGTACGTACGCGGACTCTGCAACGCGAACCTCGCCGCCAAACCTGGCGCGAGTAACCATAATGGTGGCTTGGCTCTGGATATCAACGATTCGGGCACCTGGCGTACTCGTATGCGCAACAAGTCGTACATCGATAATGTCAGCGGCGAAGCGTGGCATTTCTACTACTCGGGTGCCGGCGGGAAGGACGTCCGAAGCCTTTCAGTTCTGGCGTTCCAACAGCTCTGGAACAAGAATTACCCCGACGAAAAGCTCGACGAAGACGGCGTCTATGGCCCGCTCACTGAGGGCGCATTGAAACGCTCGCCCGCAGAAGGATTCGCGATTCCACCGATGTGCACGTCGACGATGCAATTTGTCGGCTACCCGTTTGACGTGCCGATCGAGGCGCTGATCGAAGAAGACCAGGCGGGAGACTCCGTCTTCCGCGTCACCACAACCTCGGGCATCGACGTCATCGAATACCGTGTCAACGGCGAGGTGATCCAGTCTGTGAGCCGACAGGACGACCCCTTCTTTACGGCCACACTCGATCTGCCAAATCACACCGATGTCGAAGTGGTTGCTTACGACCGCGAAGGTCGGGTCCGCGGTTCTTCGACCGCCCTGCTTCGCGCCGACTTCATCGCGCGTCCCTTGGGCGACGGAAATTACTCGGTGATGCCACGCGACCCGAACGCATACTTGGACCCCGTCAGGGTTCCGAGCAGCGCTCATGTCGTGCCAGGCTGGCGCGAAATGCTCATCACCATTCCCGACACCGCATCATTTGATGTGTCGTTGCTGAAGTAGTTGTGCGCGGGCATCCTGTCCGCCCTGCTTCTGGAACGCGAGCACTAGGCTAAGCCTTGCGATTGGCACGCAGGCCCTATGTCCCCCATCACTTATAAGTATTCGCTGAGCCTGTTCTTGGACTGGACGACCGATCGTTCGTCATCATCCAGGCGGAAGCCAGCGAATCCAATGACCTCAAGCTGTTACGAGTGGGCAAGATGCTCGAGGACCGAATCGCAATGCGGGCCATAGGGCCCGCGGACCGAATCGCAATGCGGGCCATAGGGCCCGCGGACCGACCGACAACCGACAACCGACAACCGACAACCGACAACCGACAACCGACAACCGACCGCTACTTCTGAACGCGTTTATGCAGAGGATTGGAAGCCAAGGATTTGGCCAACTTCTCAAAGGCTTTGAGGTCGTTTGCACCGATGGTCTTTCGAGTCTCGGCCACAAGCTGTGCGGTATTGGGTGCATCCACAACCAGCAATGCCTTACGAGCCTCGTTGCGCAATTCGGGTTGAGCCACCCACATGCCCATCAGAGCGGTAGCGGCGCTCGAGCGGACCGCATCGCCTTCGCCGGATTTTGACACAACATCAGTCGTCCAAGCCCACGAGTTTCCGACTTCACGCAACGCAGCGAGCGTGTTTTCTGCTTCGGCGCCCGTCGCTGTTCGCGAACGACTCGCCAAATGGTCGACCATCACCAAGCGACGGCATTGTCCCATGCCGCGTAGGATCGCCAGAGCACGCGGCGACGTGCCTGCAGACGCCTCGATCAAGACCTTGGCTGCGTCGGCGTCCTGAAGCTTACCAAGAGCCTCAGCGGCACTGGTTAGGATCTGGACGTCTGCCTCAGTGCGAACAACATGCTCCAAGACCGCGCGGGCTGCCGGGTTCCGCTGCCTGCCCACGGCAAACAACAAACCAATTCTCCAACCTTGGCGCACACTTGGAAGGGCTTTTTCGAAGGGTCGATCTTCCATCAGATCCTGGAGCATAGGGTAGAGCCCAGCGGCCCCCAAGGTCTCCATCGTGGTTCCAACCACGGCGATTCGCCCCTGCTTACGAGAATCGAGCACAACCATCTGGTTGCGCAGGCCTTCAAGCGATTTATAGACCGTCGCGTCACGGTCACGGTCGATCCGAATCTCGGCCCGAGTGGTGTCCAGCGCATCGGCCGCCGAAGCAACCTGAGTCCAGCCCATCGTACCTACGAGTGCTGCCAAAATAAGTGTTTTTTTCATCGGATCATCTCCCACCACTGCGTTCCCGTTGTGTTGACATCGCGAACAACGTTGGTCGCGCAATGAATCTCACCAGCAAGCCGGTGATACATGTCCCAATCTTCGACGAATAAAGCCTCGTATCCATTCATCGCCAGGATGTTCTGAAGCGCTGCCTTGAACACATCGACACCGTCGACTTTAGGACCGTGCGGGTCTGGAGCCATGAACTGTCGGTCGTTGACGACGATTCCGTTGACCATGCCTGGCTGATGGGCGATAGACGCGCCATCGTAATGCCAGTGCGTAAACGGCACTGAAACAATGTCTTCGTCCGTCAGGCCGGTTGCGGTTTTGATGACGTCTAGCTGGTCACCAACCTCGATCACAGCATCAGCAGAAGCGCTCATCACGTCGGCATCCTGCAAGATCTGACTTACTGTGGTTGCTGCGTTGTACGGACGACCGTAATCGTCGACCCAATACTCTCCTTGGAAGACCGGAACACTTCCATCCCCCTGAGTTTGGAGGTCTTGGAACAAGTTGATCGCCATCGTCGCGTCGTTGGCGAGCATGACCCAACCACGGGCATTATCGCTCTTCAGGAAAGATACGGTTTCGTCGACATGTCCGACGAGCAACCAACCCGTGCTGATGAAAAGCGGCGTCTGAACGCCCTGCGATTCCATCATTTTGATCATGCCCTGATCGCCCCGAATCGAGCCGGCTTCGCCTTTCAGGATTCGGCCGAGTGGCCATGTTTTTCCATCATGTGTGAACGGAGGAATCGTCTCGGTGTTACCAAACGAGTTCAGCGTGTCCCACTGCATGCTGTGCTGCCCGCCATAAGCGGTCATGCCGGCCGTGTCGACGCCATGAAACTTCGTGTAAACCACGCGGCCGCCCTCGCGCAGACCTGTACTGCCCTGAAAACTCTGTTCAATATTGGCCGATCGCAGATACACATCGATGATTTTCAGACCGTTTGCGGTCGGCATCGCCATGTATCCCGTCTCCATATAGTCCTGGGTCCACTGATCCTCGGCGCTCAGCTCCACATGTCCCATAGGAACACCCGCGGCGGTCACCGCAGCTTTCAACGACTGCGTGAACGCACCATCGCCCCCAATAGCAAGCTCAGACGAATAGAGCTCGCGCGCCGGGTCTAAATGATGCCGGAAGACCAACGGGGCCACATGAAGCTCGACCGTGTCGGTTTTTACCTCGGCATCTGGAGCCCCTGTGAGCGTCGCCTCAACGCGCACCGTTCCGTCCCAAATCGACGTGTCACGAACGATGTCTCGACCTTCCAATCGGAAACCGACCCCGGCTTTCAGTTCAGCAGCCGTAGCCGTGAATTCTTGTGAGGCGGTCCACGTGCCGTTCACATTCACAAAAAACTGAGCGTAATCCTGACCAGCGACCAGTTTCACATTGGCTGTGGCCTCGGCCGGAAGGTCACCTGTAGATCGCACAACGATCTGCGCCATGTCGTCCAAATCTGCTTCGCCATCCAGCTGATCGTCGTTTCCGTCGAAACAATCGGCCAACGTCGCGTCATTTCCTGAACGCCCACATGAGCGATCATCGTCGTCCATGTTCGCAAGGAAAACGGCGCCATGACTCGCGTCCCACGTGTCTTCGCCCTCGTCATCGGCGGCATCAAAGGTCACCACGCCATCTCGATTGGTGTCGGCCTGTAGGTCGATGCCAACGGCTACCGGCGCCGTCGTGGTGTGATTATTAGTGCCGTTATTTGTCCCAGTCGTTGTCTGGTTATTCGTAGCGACGTTGTTGGAGCCGTTCGTCGACGTGTTATTCACATCGACCACAATTGGCTCTTCTTCAACCGCCGAGTCCGAGCATCCGATGAGTGTCGCCGCAAGAATGGCAGCGGCCCCAAGTACTTTTCCGGATCTCATGCATACTCCAACACGTAGTTAGGTTAATCGACCAACAAGATAGCGAGCAGATGTAAGGAAATCGAACACAACATTGTGGATTTACGGTGCAGCACAACCTGTGCCAGCTCCAAAAACAGACGAAGGGCGCATGAAACATGGCCCTTCGAGGTGTGCAATTTTGAAAATTGAGGAGTTTTCTTAGTGCCCAGCGGCCGAAACAACCCAGAATTCATCGGCTTTGAGGTCTCTCAGAAGATCAACTGCCCGAGGACTTCCGGTCGCTTCAAGATGGGACTTTAGGATTTGCTCGACCTCGATCATATCCACCGGATCGGCACGGCGAGCCGCCGCCATGCTAGGATTCACGTGCAACGGAAAGGCGTCCGTGGGGTCGAAAACGATCGCACGGCCCCCGCTCATACCCGCGGCAAAGTTATTTCCGACGGGACCAAGCACCAAAACCGTGCCGCCTGTCATGTATTCACAACCGTGATCCCCGCAACCCTCAACGACGATCGTCGCTCCGGAATTTCGGACTCCCAGACGTTCACCCGCCATACCTGCCACAAAAAGTGACCCGCCGGTGGCACCGTACGCGACGGTATTGCCCATCAAAACGTCTTGGCGATCATAGGTCATCGGACGAATGGAGATCATCCCGCCTGCCATGCCTTTACCGACATAGTCCTGAGCCTCGCCGACCAACTCAAGGTGCATGCCTTTATGACAAAATGCCCCGAAGCTCTGCCCTGCTTGCCCCTGAAATCGGAGTCGGAGGGTATCTTCAGGCAGGCCGGTCTCGCCCGTGTAGCTCGCGATCAGACCAGCCAAACCAGTGCCGACGGAGCGGTCTCGGTTGTCGATCAAGAAATTCTGATCAACAGCCGTGCCCGTGCGGACTGCGTCCGCAAATGTCGCAACCAAGCGTACATCAAGTGGCACAGGCTCAGGACGGTCGTTTCTAGGGACCGACTGAGACCGCGGGCCAACACCAGGCGTTTTAAGCAAGAGGGCGAGGTCGACACTGAGCGCGCGACGAGGAAGTCCGGCACGTGGTTCAAGAAGTTCGGTGTTTCCGATGATTTCCTGAAGACTACGAATGCCCATCTCGGCCAAAACCAAGCGAACGTGTTCGGCCACAAAATACATGAACGAGATCACGTTTTCGGGAGTTCCAGGAAACTTGGCTCGCAGGTCTTCGCGTTGTGTTGCGACCCCAACCGGGCACGTATTTGCGTGGCATTGACGAGCCATCACACATCCCGCAGCAACGAGTGGTGCGGTACCGAAACCGAATTCTTCAGCCCCCAAAAGTGCAGCGATGACGACATCGCGCCCGGTCTTCAGACCGCCGTCGACCCGCAATTTCACCCGACCACGAAGGCCGTTATTCATCAGAGTATGCTGTGCATCGGCCAGGCCGACTTCCCAGGGAAGCCCTGCGTGTTTGATCGACGAAAGTGGCGAAGCGCCCGTCCCACCGTCGTGTCCCGAAATCTGAACCGTGTCTGCGTAGGCCTTCACCACACCCGCTGCGACCGTTCCCACACCTGTGCCCGACACCAGTTTCACGCAGATGGTTGCTCGCGGATTCACGTGTTTCAGGTCGTAAATCAGCTGGGCGAGGTCTTCGATGCTGTAGATATCGTGATGCGGCGGTGGTGAAATCAGCGTGATTCCGGGCTGCGAACGCCGTGTCTTAGCGATGGCTTCGGTGATCTTGAAACCGGGAATCTGCCCACCCTCACCGGGTTTAGACCCTTGAGCCATCTTGATCTCAAGCTCGCTCGCCGAGGCAAGATACCATGGCGTGACCCCGAATCGTCCCGAAGCAACCTGCTTGATGGCGCTGTTGCCCAAGTCTCCTTTGTGCGGATACCACGCGGCCAAGCTGCGTTCACGCGCATCGTGGTCATACACCTCGAGTCGCTCGGCTTCTTCTCCTCCCTCTCCGCTATTGCTCTTGCCGCCAATGCGATTCATGGCAACGGCGAGCACCTCGTGAGCTTCGCGTGAAATCGCGCCAAAACTCATCGCCTGCGTGCAAAAGCGGGTGACGATCGCATCCGCCGATTCCACCTCGGAAAGATCGAGCGGTTTTTCCGCGAGTTTCCAGGTCAACAAATCGCGCAGAGCCGTAGGTGGGCGGTCGTCGACGGCCGTGCGGTACTCTTCAAACGCAACCGGGTCTTGCTCCCGTACCGCCTTATGAAGAGGCTTAAACACGCTCGGGTTAAACGCGTGATACTCGCCGTCGCGACGAAACCGGTAGATTCCGCGCTCTTTGAGTCGGGTGTCCTCGCCAAACGCCTCGGCGTGGAACTCCAGCGTGTGTTCCGCGATGTCTTGCAGGCTTACACCGCCGATTCGCGTGGGCGTACCGGTGAAATACGCATCGATCACCTCGGACGAAATTCCGAGTGCCTCAAAGGATTGGGAGCCGCGATAGCTCGACAAGGTCGAGATACCGAGCTTGGCCAAGATCTTACGCAGGCCTTTTTCGATCACACCCATATAGCGGCGCTCGGCTGCCAACGCGTCTTCGCCGCGAGCCTCAGCCAAACCAGCTACGGATTCCAAGGCCAGACGCGGATGGACCAACAACGCACCAAAACCCAACATCACTGCGACGTCGTGGTCTTCGAGCGAATCTCCCGTGTCGTAAACCAAGCTGGTCGACATGCGGGTTCCAGGCGCGACCAACGCGTGGTGAACGGCCCCAGTCACGAGTGGTGCTGGCAAAGGCGCGCGCTCCGCGCTCACGGCACGGTCGGAAAGCAGAATCAGACGACACCCGTCTTTGACGACCTCGTTGGCCTTGCGCTGCAATTCGGCGAGCGCCAAGCGGAACCCTTCCGGCCCGTCCTCGACAGCAAATGTCGTGTCGAGTGTCACGCACGGAAAGGATGGCAATTTCTGAATGGCCGCCAGCTCACCGGCCCCGATCAATGGTGATGGAAATTCAATGAGCGGATCGTCGTGCACTGGCTGCTGATCAAGCAACGAGCCAGGTGCACCAATTCGAGACGTCAACGACATCACGAGCTGTTCGCGCAGCGGATCGATAGGTGGATTGGTCACCTGCGCAAAACGCTGGCGGAAAAAACGAGCAAGCCGTTGGGGTTTTTCCGAAAGGACCGCCAACGGCGTATCATCCCCCATCGAGCCGATCGGCTCGCGACCTTCAAAAGCCATCGGCTCCAAGACCTTCTCGACGTGCTCGCGACCCCAGCCAAAACACTTCTGGCGGTCCACAAGATTCTCGGAGGGAACAGAAGCCACGCCTACGGCCTCAAACCGTCGTGCATTGCGATCCAACCATTCCGTCCAAGGCCCCATCTGCGCCAATTCGGATTTAATGTCTTCGTCAAAAAACACGCGACCGGTCGCGGTGTTGACCGAGATCATCTTCCCAGGTCCCAGACGGCCTTTCACACGAATTTCATCGTCGGGAACGTCCACGACACCCGCTTCAGAAGCCACGATCACGCGATCGTCGGTGATCCAATAGCGCAACGGACGTAGGCCGTTTCGGTCAAGCGCGGCGCCCACAGTTCGACCGTTTGTGAACACCAGCGCTGCGGGGCCATCCCATGGTTCCATGAGGCTTGCGTGGTAACGGTAGAAGTCGTGCACCGGCTTGGGAAGGTCTTTGCCTTCATAAGCGTCGGGCACCAGCATCGCCATGGAGTGCACAGGATTTCGCCCCGCTGCGCACAGGATTTCCAGCGTATTATCGAGGGCCATCGAATCGCTGCCGCCTGGCGCCACAAGCGGGCGCAAGCCCTCGCTCGACAACCAACCGTCGGCACAAAGCTGTGCTTCCCTGCCGGTGAGTCGATTCACATTGCCAAGCAACGTGTTGATTTCGCCATTATGGGCCAACATGCGCAACGGCTGAGCCAGATGCCACGAGGTCACCGTATTGGTGCTGTAACGCTGATGAAACAGAGCCACGGCAGTGACAAATGCCGGGTTGACCAGGTCGGGATAAAGCATCGGCAAGGCCGACGGCACAACCAACGCCTTATAAACCACCGTGTTGCGCGACAAAGACGGCAAACTGAAGTCCGATAAAGACGCCTGACGAGCGAGCTTTTCGGCCATTCGTCGCGCAATCAGAAGCGCTTGATCAAACGCCGTATCGTCAAGCCCTGAGCGCCTGACCACGAGTTGATAGACGTTGGGAGCTCGATCGATTTGCGAAGATCCGAGTTCTTCTCTTAGAAACGGAACGTCTCGCCAGACCACCGGTGCAAGCTCGGCGGCACGACACGCCGCTTCGACGATCGCGATGCCTTCGGCTTTTTGAGATTCCCGCACAAAGACCATCGCCAGAGCGTGGTCATTGGTGTCGCCGCTAAGCTCGAGCTCATTCCACAACAAATCCCATGGAATATGCGTGAGCACGCCTGCGCCATCGCTCGTCCGACCGTCGGGATGGACTGCGCCACGATGTTCGATACGCGCCACCGCATGCAGAGCATCGCGGAGAACGTCGTGTGATCTACGGCCTTTGATGTCGCACACGAAACCTGTGCCACATGAATCAACCTCAAGGTCAAAATCGAATTCGCGGTTAGTCATTATCTCCTCATGAATCAGAACGGGATTTCCAAGTTTCGAATATGGGAACGAAACGCCGGGTGTCAACCGCATTATAACGCGTCGCGTCATGAGGTCATTCCTTAAAATTTTAGGATTTAGTCGCCCACGTCATTTAGTGACGAAAGCACGAGCGAAGGAGAGCCAAAAAAATGCATGTCGCAGCAATGACAAACGAAAAACATTTACAATGATTTACAAATTTTCAATATTTTATTTACACATCAACACAGCATTTCACTAAAATCCCTCGGCAATCCCTTGATTTGACCGACAAGGTGTTCACAATCCTATCGGCCGTGTGAATTCTTCACAGGAGGGAAAATGAGCGCATATGTTGAAATCCTAGGAAATCACAGTGGGGTCTACGCAAAGATCGTGACGCCGGAAGCTGTGGAGTTTGTCGCCGATCTGGTGCAAAAATTTCGACCACGTGTCGAAGAATTGCTGCAGCGGCGAAAAAACGTTCAAGCGGATTTTGACGCAGGCAAACGCCCTCATTTTTTGCCTGAAACCAAGCCTATTCGCGACGCGGACTGGAAGGTGGCCACGCTGCCGAAAGACCTTCTGGATCGACGCGTCGAAATCACAGGGCCCGTCGATCGCAAAATGATCATCAATGCGCTGAACAGCGGCGCTCGCGTGTTCATGGCCGACTTTGAGGACTCAAATTCACCCACGTGGTCGAATTTGATGGATGGTCAGGTCAACCTCAAAGACGCCGTACGCAAGAATATCACGTACGATGCCCCCAACGGGAAACACTACAAACTCGGCGAGAAACCCGCCGTACTGATGGTGCGTCCACGCGGTTGGCATCTGGAAGAACGCCATATCCTTGTCGACGGAAAACCGGCACCTGCGGGTCTGGTCGACTTCGGCTTTTTCCTCTTTCATAACGCCCGAGCGCTGCTTAATCAGGGCAGCGGCCCATACTTCTATCTGCCCAAGCTCGAGAATCACCTCGAAGCCCGACTGTGGAATGATGTTTTTGTGCACGCCCAACGTGAACTCGATCTGCCCTTGGGCTCGATCAAGGCCACAGTGCTCATCGAAACGATCACCGCCGCCTTCGAGATCGACGAGATCCTCTACGAATTGAAGGACCACTCGTCCGGACTCAATTGCGGACGCTGGGACTACATCTTCAGCTTCATCAAGAAGTTCCGGAACGACCCCGACGCCGTGATGCCAGACCGCGGTGAAGTGGGCATGGGCCAACCCTTCATGAAGGCCTACAGCGAACTCGTGATTAAGACCTGCCACCGTCGTGGTGTGCACGCAATGGGCGGAATGGCCGCTCAGATCCCCATCAAGGGCGATCCCGCAGCCAACGAGGCTGCGTTGGCGAAGGTCAAGGTCGACAAGGAGCGCGAGGTCAAAGCCGGTCATGATGGAACATGGGTGGCTCACCCAGGCTTGGTTTCCATCGCAATGGACATTTTTGACCGCGAAATGAAGACGCCAAACCAGATTTCGAATCTGCGTGAAGACGTTCATGTGAGCGAAGAGGACCTTCTGCGCATTCCCAAGGGACATCGCACCTGGGAGGGCCTTCGCCATAATATTCGAGTCGGCGTGCTTTACCTTGAGTCGTGGTTACGTGGCGTTGGCTGCGTGCCCATCTACAACCTCATGGAAGACGCCGCGACCGCTGAGATTTGCCGGACTCAAGTCTGGCAATGGCTCAAACACGGCGCGACGCTCGAGGGCGAAGCCTTGAGTGTCGAGCGATTCCATACCGAATTGGCGAGCGAAATGCGCGCACTCGAAACCTCGATGGGCGCCGCTTTCAAAGAAGGCGAGTTCAAACGAGCGATTCGCCTCTTCGACGAGCTTTGCACGAGTGACGAGTACCAAGAATTTCTGACCTTGCCGGCCTACGGCTTGCTTCCCGACTAACCACAGAGAGGATATAAAATGGCTGCACCAAAAGAACGATTTGCCGGCATTATTCGCCCCTACGACGACGCCACAGTTAAACGACTTCGAGGCTCGATTAAGATTGAGTACACCCTCGCTGATCGTGGAGCCCGCAATTTGTGGGAGAACCTCCATGCAGAAGAGCCAGTCGTCGCGCTCGGAGCGTTGACCGGAAATATGGCGATGCAACAGGTTCGCGCGGGCATGAAGTCCGTGTACCTGAGCGGCTGGCAGGTTGCTGCTGATGCCAATAACGCGGGCCAAATGTACCCCGACCAGAGCCTTTATCCGGCGAGCTCTGTCCCGGACGTGGTTCGTAAGATCAACAACACGTTGTTGCGCGCCGACCAGATCGAAAGCAGCGAAGGCAATGTCACCCGCGATTGGCTTGTACCCATCGTCGCGGATGCCGAAGCCGGTTTTGGCGGGCCGCTGAACGCCTTCGAAATGATGAAAGCGATGATCGAGGCCGGTGCCGCCGGTGTTCATTTTGAAGACCAGCTCTCGAGCGAGAAAAAATGTGGCCACCTTGGAGGCAAAGTCCTTGTGCCGACAAGCCAGTTCATCCGCACGCTTAATGCCGCACGACTCGCGGCCGACGTCGCGGGCGTTCCAACCGTCGTGATCGCACGAACCGACGCAAACTCGGCTAATTTGCTGACCTCGGACGTCGACGACCGTGACAAGGCTTTCTGCACGGGTAAACGCACCCCTGAAGGCTTCTTCCACCTCAATGGCGGCATCGACTCAGCCATCGCCCGAGGCCTCTCGTACGCTCCGTACGCGGACATGATCTGGTGTGAAACCTCGACGCCCGACTTGGCCGAGGCCAAGAAGTTCGCGGAAGCGATTCACGCCAAGTTCCCGGGTAAATTGCTCGCCTACAACTGCTCGCCGTCATTCAACTGGCGTCGGCATCTGGACGACAAAACCATTGCGAACTTCCGGAACGAACTCAATGCGATGGGCTACAAGTTCCAGTTCATCACGTTGGCTGGATTCCATTCGTTGAACTACGGCATGTTCGAACTCGCCCACGACTATGTCGCTCGCGGCATGACGGCGTACGCCGACCTGCAGGATCAAGAGTTCGCTGCTGTGGACCGAGGGTACACCGCGGTGAAACACCAACGCGAAGTTGGAACTGGATACTTCGACGAAGTATCGATGGCGATTTCCGGTGGCGAATCCAGCACCACGGCGCTGGCAGGCAGCACGGAAACCAAGCAGTTCTAAACCTAAGGCGCGGCGCGCCAAATCGTGCCGCGCCTTTGTGTTTGTGAGAAACCAGAGTTTCAGCATCCCATCCAATGACCGGGTCAGATTCGTTCAAACGCCACGGCTATTGATTCCACCTGGAGCACTAAGATGCCACTTCATCCCGCCATTGTTCATATCCCTGTTGCTTTGGCCCTGCTTCTGCCCCTGCTCATCCCGCTCGCGGCGTTTTTGTGGTCCAGAAACAGAGAAAGTCGAACCCCATTTGTCTTCGTCGCTGTGCTCTGTGCGACGATGGCGGTCTCGGCGTTTATGGCCAAGCAAACTGGCGAAGACGAAGAAGACACGGTCGAGACGATCGTCGCAAAATCTCATATTCACGATCATGAAGAAGAAGCCGACATCTTTTTCTTCATGGCGGTAGGTATGACTCTTTTGGGCCTCGGAACCGTCGCAGCGACAAAATCAAAAGCCGCGATTCCCCTCACCGCCGCTTTGTGGCTGCTGTCAGCCGTCGCCGCTTATCAGGCCTATCGCACCGGCGAAGCCGGTGGAGAGTTGGTTTACAAATACAACGCCGGCGCAGCCTACTTGACCCCAGACACCGGCGCTGATGGAGCTCCGGTCGTCAAAGCCGACGACGACGACGACTAACTACTCTTTGAGAGATGCGTAGAACGTAATGCCACGCACGTTTTCATCGATATGCAACGTACGTTGCATCGGTGGAAATGCACGCTGCTCGCAGTCCATGCGCTCACACAGGCGACAGGTGACGCCCACGGGAACAGCCGTTTCCTCGTTGTCGAGCTCGACGCCTTCGGAATAGACCAAATGCTTGGCTTCGTCGGCCTGACACCCAAGACAAATAGCGTGTAACGCCGGTGGTGAATGAAATCCGCGCTCCCCACGATTCACCGTCCGCGCGATGCAAAAAAAACGCTCGCCGTTGGCCATAACGCTAACCTGCGTTCGGATCTGTCCGGGAGTCATGAACGCCACGACCAGATTCCAGCGAGGACAGGCGCCGCTAAATCGAGCGAACTGAATGCCCGAGGC
The DNA here is from genome assembly GCA_964394615.1 of uncultured Bradymonadales bacterium. GTDB lineage: Bacteria > Myxococcota_A > Bradymonadia > Bradymonadales > Bradymonadaceae > JBFFMO01. Next base: position 26,639 of record CAYMYJ010000010.1, read on the forward strand.
ACTGAATCGCTTCGAAATATTGCCCGCGATATCCACGCGCATGAAATGAAATTTCACGCCCTCATGGCCGGGTTTTCTAAGCGTCGTCAAACGGTGAGACACTTGCTCGAAACTCGCACGGAATCGATGCCCCAGCATGTCGACGTCGTAACGTTGCGCCTTGGCCGCCTCCAGAAACTCGTTGTAGGGCATCAACACCGCGCCGGCGAAATAGTTCGACAGAGCCACCCGTGCCAGCGCTCTCGATTCGTCGGTGGTCAGGTGGCGGTCGCTGACAATCTCATCGAGCACGTCGGATATCTCGATCAACCCAATTTGGTGGGCCAACTGAAAGTTCACGGTGTGGGGAGCAAGGATTTCCGAAAGCCGAAGCCGCTTCGACGCCGGATCAAAACGCCGAACAGACCGGTCATCCGACCGTGATTGAACGATCTCGACCGAGATCGCGTGACGCTTCTGAAGGTAATCGACCAGGCCCGAATACATGTTCGGGCGGTCGAGCAGCGCATCCTTCCATAGGCGACTGGCGGCCTCTTCTAACAACGGAAAGTAATTATTGTGTCGCTGCAGCAGGTCGGACACTTCCTCGGATGGCAGTCGCCATGGCTCAACGCCCGGAAGATTTTGGTCCGAGATCCTCTCAGCCAAGATCCTCATCTGATCGCGAAGCTCGCGATACGAGTGATAGAGCGCTTCGACGCCTTTAGCGACATCCGGACTATGAAGTGCAAATTCGCGAATTTCATTGATATTGAGGTCGTGGCCTTCAAAAATCTGGTCGCCAAAAACTTCGGCAAGCGCGGTCACTGTCCGTTCAGTGCCATCGTCTTTAAACGCCTTCAATTCCACGTCAAATATCTGCGCAACCTTCAGCAGGACTGGCGCCGTGACGGGCCGACGGTCATGCTCCATCAGGTTCAGATAACTCGCCGAAATGCCCAATACATCGGCGAGCCCGGCCTGAGTCATCTTGTTGCGTTTTCGGAGGTTTCGAATTTTTGCGCCAAGGCCTGGCGTCATAGCTCTCTCCTCAGGCGTTCTTGTGCGTCCGAAACCAGATTTTCGACCCTGCAAACCTTCGCCGCCCCTTCCTCAACGATCGGGGTTCCCGTTGGAGCCTCACGCCATGCCCATACCTGCGGCAAATCGTGGTGGTCAGCCCGCCAACTCGCATTGCTCATCCGCAGCTGCATCAAGCGGTCGACCTTGAACCATTCTTGGATATCGACGACATCGATATCCGCCTCGACGCGCACCATCGCGGTCGGTGTCTCGCCATGTTTGCCCAGGGCAAAAAAGAACACGCCAGCCCCCTCGGCCCGAAGCACTTGTGTTCGTTGAGTCAGTGCGTCGATCGTGGCGCGCTCAGGCTCCCAAGACCGCCAGTGTTCCATCTGGTTCAAATCGTATCGAGTCAGCTCCAGCCCAGGCAGCGCGTCGACAAGCGCGATCAGCGGACCCATGGTTTCGCCGTCATCGACGGCCCCCGCCGAAAAAATCGCCACGATTTCGAGCACTGCTCTGCCTAGGAAAATAGACCGGTTTTTTTCTGAGTGATGGCCTCTTTCATCGCCCGGTCGGACCGCAAGATCTCGACGTAATTGGGCGGGCCCTTCCAATCGCGTGCGGGGGTCTCGGACCGCGGAGCCAGCGCCCGCACCCGGGTCACGAGTTTATCGGCAAACCCTTTGGGCACCACATCTGGAATCTCATTCGACGAAAGATCGGACTCCAACCGCTCAAGATCAGCGTTGGTCAGCACACGTCGACGCAAGAGGTCTGAAAACGAGTTGGCCAACTCAGTCAGACCGTAATCATGTTCGGCCAACATTCCGCCGGCCACACGAATCAAATTCTGCATCGTGAAGGTCGTATCCGCGTAAAGCACCAACGCCGCCTGAAAATAATTCACAATGGGAACGACTCGCGGCCCCAACGTCAAAAAACGGCCAGGGGGCGAGCGGCGGTCCAAATTGATGAAGATCCGATCCACGTGTCCGACAGGCTGCAGGTGGGCGCCATAGCGCATGATCTTATCCATCGTTGCCGAATAGACCTCAGCCTCGACCAGAATATCGCGAAGAACGTCCAGCCCGAGTTCCCCGGAGACCAAATCCGCGTAGACCGAATAGATGAACGCATCCTGTTCGGCATCATCGCCAAAAAGCGTTTCGGGCACACGATCGTGGGGACTTTCTGCCCGGACACGAAGCAGCGCCTCAAGTTTATAACCGACCTGACCCCGCACTGCTTTGAACCGGCCTTTGAGAATGTTTTCAAGGGTCGGCTTGAGCACAAAAGCGTCGGGCCTGATGCCGTCGAGCTCGAACTTCTTCTCGAGCACACTACGCATCTGGGTTGGACTGCCCGAGATAAACGTAAGCAACGAGAGTCCCTCGTCGCTGGGTCGTTTGATTTCGCGAAGCAGGGGCACGGCGCCCGGCACGGTCATTTTATCTTCGGGTTTTTGCAGAGCGGTACGAATCAAGTCGCGGATGGAATCGAACTCAGTTTGCAGATAGGTCTTGTCCAAGTCCCATCGGTAGACATGCAAAACTGCCTTTGCTTTGTTTTCCACATCCACTTAGAGCTCGCTTGGCGTCATGCCTGCAGGGCGTCAGCCACCTGGGCCGTTAAACCCGCGCTCACATTCTTGATGGCGAGTTTCAACGCATTCCCGATGGCTTTGCGACGTGACTTCGGGTGCGCCAGAATCACCACGCCGTCGACTCCAAGCAAAGGAGCCCCGCCGTATTCTTCAAAGTCGATCGCCGTCTTGATTTTTTTAAGGCCCCCGGAGAGTAAGCGCAATCCCATTCGCCATGCCAGCTTGCGTTCGTAGGCTGAACGGGCAAGGTCAAAAGCCGCTTCGCCGGTGCCTTCGAGCAGCTTCAGCGCCACATCGCCGACGAACCCTTCGCAGATAATCACGTCGTAGTCGCCTTTGGGAATCTCATCGCCCTCGATGTTGCCGTAGAAGTTGATGTCTTCGTGGGCACGAAGCATCTCATAGGCTGCAACGATCTCGGGCGGACCCACGCGAGCCTCACGGGAATTCGACAATAATGCGACGCGGGGCCGCTCCAAACCCTTCACGACCCGCGCATAGGCGCTTCCCATCACCGCAAAACTCACGAGGTCGTCGGCCGTCGCCCGCATCGTGGCACCGACGTCCAGAATCAGACCCAATCGATCGTTTTCGGGGCCACGTGCCCGTGGCGTGGGATAAACCGAGGCCAGGGCCGCTCTGGTGGCACCAGGCAAGGGCTTGAGCACCTCCATGGCGGCGAGCACAGCTGCACCTGGATGGCCAGCCGTGACGAGCCCGTCGGCCACGCCACTTGCCACCAACGCGCAGGCAACCGAAATCGAGGCGTCTGGCTTTTGCTCCAGCGAAACAGCCGCCGGCTCGTTCAGATTCACCACGGAACCCGCATGCACGACCGAAATCCGCTCCGGATTATGGCCCGCCTGATAGAGGGCTTCCGAGATGCGAACCTCGTCGCCCACCAGAATGAAGTACACCGACTCGTCACCCACCCTGCTGGCGTGCGCAACTGCTGCTACGATGTCGACCGGTGCGTGGTATCCGCCCATGGCGTCTACCGCGATCGTGATGGTCCGCTCAGCCAATCAAACTCCTTAGAACCATACGTGCGCGATCAAGAACGCTTCCGTTGAACCCACATCCGTGAAATCGATGCGAGGTGACCAGTTCACGCGGTAGGCCGCTTCCAGATCAACGAAAGTATAGGGGTGGTAATCAAACGCCACCTGTACGCGGTGTTTCTGGTCGTCTTTGTACTTAATATTGGGATCGCCCCAATCGTACTTCAACCGAGCATACACGCCACGAGTCAGGTTGTAGTTGATTTCATGGAACGAGTAGAGACCATCAAAGCTGTCGATCCCTTCCTCGTCCGATATCAAGTGCCGGATGTCGACCTCGCCGTAGATTCCGAGCGGCTCGAAGTTCAGGCCGTACTGCAACCCCGCGGTGATTTGGTCAAAACCACTTCGTCGATTCAGGTAGTGAAAACTGGAACCCAAGTGCCAGCCCAAATCGCGCCAACCGACGTTGACGGTACTGCCGATGCCGCGTTCCATCCGTTCACCGGGCCAGCGACCGGCGCCCTGATAATAAACTGACGCGTCAGCGTACAGGTAGTTGGGGTTGTAACCGACATCCATGCCGAGCACAGAGAAGAACTGGTTGAACCCAAGATCGTTGCGGATATAAGCCGTATGATCGTCGGTGCGCCAACCGTAGCGAGGGATGATGCGTCCAAACCGGAAATAACTGTTGTAGGGCATCCGATAGCGGAAAAAGATTTCACGAATGGTGAAATAATCACGCGCTTCAACGTTATCGTAATTATCCGTGTCTTTCTGCGCTTGAAGGCCGGCGCTCACATAGAAAATCAAATCGTCGACGGACTCGTTCATCGCATAGAGGTCGCCCTGCATCGGAAAGACGAACGGACTTTTGGGATTGCTCGAATCATCGAGAACCATCGCTCTAATATCGCCGCCGAATTTCCAGACTGGTTCGGCGTCGATATTGCCGTAGCGCTCATCGATCGTCGTGAAGTCGGTTTTGCCGGGCCACCAGCCAGAAAATCCCTTTCCAAATTTATAGATTCCCTTTTTGGGGAAGCCTTTGGGCCGGTATTTGCCCGGATTCGCGAATGCACTGGGTCTTTCACCGTACATCGGCAGAACTTCTTTGCCGTAAAACTGACCATCGGGAGTGCGCAAGCCACCGCCCGCGGGGCTGTAGTGGCAGCCCACACAATCCAAAGTACAGCGACGGGCTGATACGTCTGGATTGGCCCATCCAAGGGGCTCGATATGGCAGGTATCACAGGCCGCCGCCGAGGTGATGGCGTAGATGGGCAGAGCTTCGCTGTCTGGGACCCAACCCCAGACGCCCAACACCAAAATCAAAAGTCGCGCGAAATTAGAGATCATCGTTTACTTCCAGAAGTCGGAAGAAAGGTAAAACACTGAAGACCAGCCGTCCCGTTTTTTCACTGATAAGGCGCTCCACTCAGGATCCAGGTCCTTACGGCATCAATTTGTGCCTCGGGCAAGTTCCCTGTGGGAGGCATTCGTTCGCCCACTCGGTTCGAAGACATCGTCTGAAAGATCCGAGAGCCTTCGGGATTGCTCGGCACCACAAATGGAATCCCACTCGTGGCCACTTTCCCTGCGAGGGCCGTACGCGCCTCTTCGACAGTTGAATTGGTCGTGATGGTAAAACCACCATTGCCCGTTGCATGGCAGCTGGAGAGCCCACAGCCATTGGCCAAAATCCCCGCGACGGCCGTGAACGGCGCTCCGGTAATCGTGGTCATGTTGTTGGTCGTGGAAGTGGTTTGATTATTCGTCGGCGTGGTCTGGTTATTCGTCTGATTATTGGTCTGCCCGTCGGGCAATTTTCCGGCGCCCGTGCAAGGCGCACCTGTGATGTACCATTGACGAAAGATTTGCCGTTCGATTTCAGACGGTTGAAACGTAAAACTTGCGGGAGGCATCGTCTTAATGTCGGCCGTGCGAACGGAGTTTCGCTGCGCAAGAGCCTTGGCGCCTGACAGGCCGTCGACGTTTTCGCACTCATCCAACCGGAAGAAGCCAGGGGCGCCCTGAGTCGCAGGTACACCGTGGCATTCCGTGCAATACCGTTCCATCAAAGGGCTGACATCACGATTCCATTCAGGCAGTTCAGGTACGTCGGAGACTGGGCCGACCTCGTCGCCAAAACCTGGACATCCGGACAAACCCGCGGACACCAGAAACGACCCCACCAACATCAGCATTTGCAACTTCCGCACAACGGTACCCTGAAAAGAGGACTTCAATCCGGCGCAGAGCTTAACGACGAACGGTGTTAATTTCCACAACGCAGCACAACATAAGCGCCATTACGTCAGATGGTGGCCGTCAATTCATCCGAATCGGACCGAACACGACCCAAGACCATTGATATCAGCGACGAGCCAGTCGCCCTTTTGCACCGGTGTCACGGGCCCAAGAGCCCCCGAAAGAACAAGTTCTCCGGCGCGGATTCCGCTGCCGATCCGCCCAAGCGTGTTGGCCAACCAGGCCACCGCATGAACAGGATGCCCAAGGCATGCAACCCCTGCCCCGGTGGATACGACTGCGCCGTTTTTTCGAAGCACCGCGCCGCAGAGGCGCAGGTCGACTTCTTTCAGGTCACGAGGCTCATTTCCAACGACAAACATCGCACTCGAGGCGTTATCCGCCACGGTGTCCTCGAAGGTGATTTTCCAGTCGTGAATTCGCGAATCGATGATCTCGATGGCAGGCAACACAAATTCAGTGGCCCTGATCACGTCTTTTGGAGTCACCCCAGGCCCCGCCAGGTCGTGTTTCAGCACAAATGCAACCTCGGCTTCGGCGCGTGGCTGTAAGAGAAATTCAATGGGAGCCGTGCCTCCATTCAACACAGACATGTCCGACAAAAGAGTACCGAAATCAGGCTGATTCACCTTGAGCCACGCTTGAATCGCATCGCTCGTCAGGCCGACCTTCCGGCCGACAATCACCGGCGCGTCGACGCCCTGAGCCCCCGTCCGCAATTCAATATTGATTTGCTGGATGCGGTAGGCATCCTCCGCACTCAGCGCGAATTTTTGCGCCAAAGGTTCACAGGGCTGTCTCGAACTCTGTGCGTTTCTCAAGATTTCCGCGGCCTTCTCAATCATTAAACGCTCCAATAAATCCACACCGACCAATAAACCAACGCTGCAATAACCTGCGCCCACCCATGTCTGCTACTCACTCGCCATGCGAGTGGAATGAAGAGCAGAGCACCAACGCCAAGCGGCGTGCAAATAAAGAACGGGACCTCTAAGGCTTGAGCGAGTCGCATATGCGTCATTTTCTCGCCAATCATCGACACGATACCGATGAAGACGATCGCAAAACCAAGCCCGACGACAACCCGATTGCCGGTCAGAGCCGACATCGGAGGCAGGGGCGGTGGTGGCTCATATGGGGGGCGTCGACTCATACAAAAAACTCTTCTCGAAACATCTGAGGAACACGCTTGAAAACTGCGACGCCAAAGGCGTTCACGGCGACGCCAGCGAGGATCGAAGCCTTGAACGCCCACCCAATCGGGCGGCGGCCGAGCGCAAGCAGCAAGACAAGGTACACAGTGTAGTCCAACGAGAACCTGTAGCCGAACTGCTCGTACCCAGTATTTTGGTAAAAGAAATGGGGAATCGCGGTCAAGAGCACGACGAACCACAGCAGGCGATGCCAGAAGGTCTCATCGGAATTTCGCCGCGCCAGCGGGCGGAACAAATAGATGAAAGCAGGAGTCGTCAGGAAGAGGCTCATGCCGTGTTTTGAAATCAACACAAACGGTGAGTGCGGGATAAAACGTGGCAATAACGTGAAGGCCGCAGTCAGATTTTTTGACAAGAAAACAGGGTCAAAGAGCCCAAATTTTTGCACGCGTTGAAGGCCACCGCCCGCCAAATAGGTATGCCCAAATTCGCCGAGTGACTCGAAACGCATGCCGTTCTGCGTCAACAAAAGAAGCCCGATGATCAAACAGGGCGTGCTGAATAAGACGGCTTCCTTTAAGGCATCCCGCCATCCCTCGCGACGGAATTTCCCGTTGGGGAAGAGCAAAATCACGTAGAAGAACGCCGACGTAAACAGAAGCGGAGTCCGCGTGGAAAACGCGAACGCCATAAAGAGGCCGGCGAGCAACGACTGACGTCGCAACGTAAACAACACGTATCCAAGGGTGAAGGTCACGCCCATCACCAACGCCGTAAACCAAACCTGCCCCAGAGTGGCGCACCAAAAGTGCACCGTCCCAAATCCAAAAAGTAGGGTGAGCCACAGATTCTCGCGCCGGGTCCGTGAGCCAAGCCCCATCGCGGAAAAATTCATCAGAACCAGAAACATCAACATCACGTTCAGCGACGCAAACACGATCGTGAACAAGACGTCGTTGACCTGATAGCCCCAGATCGCGGCGAGCGGCATCATCAACACCGACGGCGCCGGCGGGAACGACATGAAATAACGCTGCTGGCGCTGGCTAGCGGCGAGCGTCTTGGCATCGAGCACGACCTCCTGCCCACTCAGGAGTCGGAAGCGCCCACTGCCCTGACGGTCCAGCCAGATGCCTCGAAACACCTCTCCCGACTTTAGCTTCAGCTCCCAATAGGAGGCCCAATCGTTTCGGTGCGGCGGATTACGGTCGAGTTCAAAGGCGACCTTTCCGGCTCGGCGCGCCTGCGCGGCCTCCGAACCCAGCGTTGCCGCAAGCATCGAGTTGTAGGTGTTGGCCAAATAGGCGAAGTGCGGGTCGGTTGACGGCCCTTTCAGGCGATCTCCAGCACCAATTGCGAACACGACCAGAGACATCACAAAGATTGCGACTGGATACCGCAATCGTGACATCCACGTGTCGGCTTTTGGCTCTTGGTTTTCCATGGTCTTAAAACAGCACGAGCCCGACCTGGGTCGAGCTCGTGGCATGTCAGCTAAGGGCTGAAATTAGAATTTGTACGTGGCGTTCAGGAGCGAGAACATGCTGTTCTGGCTGCCGCTGAGCACTGCCGGACCGTCGGTCACGAACGGCGTCGTCACGGTACCGTTAAGCTCGAAGTTGCCAAGCTTGAAGCCAACACCAACGGTCCACATGAACTCATAGAAGTTCGAGCTTTCCGAGATATTTGGTGTGTTGTCGTCGTCGAATTCACGATCTTGGAACGCGAAGTAATAACGTGAAGTCAGACCGGTGCGGAACGCCATCCAATCCGTGAGCCAGTGCTCAAGAGCGAGCTTGAAGCCAGGAAGCATCAACGACGTGGTCGAGTATTTCTCGTCACCCGAGTTGAAGTCGTAGCTCGACGAGCCAAAACCAAGGGTTCCGTAAGCAGCGATCGTGGTGTTGTCAGGCAACGTGTAGACGGGGCCTGCACCAGTTTCGATGAAGAAGTTCGATGCCGAAACCGAAAGGCTGTCTGCAGTCGTCGTCGAATTCGGAAGCGTTCCGAACTCGTTGGTCACGTTTGATGAGTTGACGTGAATCAGGCCGAGCACACCAAGCTTGATCTGGTCCTGAAGCGGGATCATCGCACGGCCCGAAAGCGAGAACGACGGAGCCAGCGAACCGCTGTCTGCATAGTTCGGCGAGTTCTGGTCGGTCACAAAATCGTTGCTGAGGAACGCAAGACCGAGCTCAAGGTTCAGGTCGAGGTCGAACGACGAGCGAAGGCTGTAGCCCAACACAAGGTCGATCACTGTCGTGTTCCACGAAACCGTCGAATCACTTCCAGTTGTCACAACGTTGGTCTTGCGACCGTGCTGTCCAATCGACAAACGTGCGCCCATCGAGTGTGCAGGAGCGAGCTTGAATCCAAGAAGGATGTCAGCAAGCTGAAGTGGCTCTGCGACAGAAATGGGGCCGGCACCGCTTGGATCGCCAGCAGGTTGATTGGCCTGGTCTCCACCCGAGATCGGACCGTTGAAGCCCATGTATCCCCAAGCCTGGAGACGACCTGGGCCATAAAGCTGAACGTCGCCGCCGCCAAGGAATGCATTGGGGGTTGCGCCGTATTGGTCTTCACGATGCGTCGAAATACCGAACGCGAAGTTTTCCTGACCAAAAAGCAACAAACCAGCGCCGCCCATCGAGTTGGCGCCGTCGTTGAGGCCCGCAGCGGACTCTTCGGTGTTACCAAGGCCGAGCACTGTGCCGCCTGGATAATAGTCGAAGCTCACCAAGTTGCGGTGGTCGAGCGTAAGTTGAGGGTAGATGTAAACATCGTCTTGATCGGTGATCAGCAGGTTTCCTGCCAAGCTCGAGCGACGGTCAGCGTATGCGTTCAACGCGACCGTGGTCGTAAGCAATCCAGTCAAAGACGCAGCAAAAAACCGACTCCATTTTCCATTCATATTTCCTCCATCCTATTCAATAAATCCAACCATTTCGGGTTGTCGGCCCAAGTCTTACGCGCGTGGTCATACAACAACACCTTGGACCGTGCAATCAAAATGGAGCCATCGCCGATGGCCGGCCTGGCGCCAAGAAAAAAGAAAAGCCCGGTTCTAAAACCGGGCTTTTCTGTCGGAAATGCCGACGATATCACTGCGAAGCTGGTGGAGCCTCTGGTTCGCCTTCTGCTGGCTTTTCTTCGGCCGCAGCAGCAGGTTTTTCCTCAGCTGGAGCTTCAGTTGGTTTATCAGTCGATGGTTGCTCACCAGCTTCTTCAGCTGGAGCTTCAGTGGTTGCTTCTTCCTTTTTCTCGCATGCGACCGCGAAGGTCAGTGAGATGAGGCCGAGCACCACCAATAATTTTGTGATTGCTTTCATGTGCCCAGATACTCCGTGTAGTTAAACAACGTTCCGCCCGCACTTTATGAGACCCTAAAAGGATCGTCAACATTATCAAGGATTGTGTCGCAGCATGAGCATCCCCCGACGCGCATCTGCGCGTTCGACCTCAAGCTCAACCTGGGCCCCAAGCGAAGGCGGTTTTCTCAACCTGACCAAGACGCGATATCCGTAATCCGTGAGCATAACTAGCGTTCGCCCATCTTGTGCAATGTCGACTACGACCGCTGTGAGCTTTTGACCTGGCTCCACCTGAGAAAGTAACCACGTCATCCAATACTCTTGCGCTTCACGCTCGATCTGTTGGGCCTCATAGCTTGCTCGCTCGACGTCGGCCACAATTTGATAGAGTTGCTCCGTGTCGTAAGGCGCTGCTGCGCCACTGAGACACGCCTTGATCTGACGTTGAATCACGAGATCGGTATAACGCCGTATCGGGCTTGAGGCCTGAACGTAGTAGGTCAGTCCGAGACCAAAATGCAGTCCAGGGTGAAGCGAGACCTCAGCCCTCTTCATCCGACGCAACACGGCAAATTCCCGCGCAACACCCTCTGGAATTTCGGTGAGTTCCGCCCCACTCAGCATTTGGTCAGGTGCGTCCTGCACGCGGTACACCGCGGGAATGTCATTTTGGTGAAGGAATCGCGCGGCCAATTCATTCGACCAGACCATCAACTCGGTGACCATCGTGCGGGATCCACTTTCACCCAGAATCGCCAAGTGTCCAACGGGCTCGCCGTCCTCCATCTTGATCTTAAGCCGCGGCTCCGGCATGTCGATCTGAACCGCCCCGGCCGCCAAGCGATCGATCAAGCGTTCCTCTGCAAACCACATCAATGTGCCAAGGATTTCGGCGACATGTTCTCGTGAATCGTTTTCGAGCAATCGATCTGCCTGATCGTAGCTCAAGCGACGGTCGACTTTCACGATGGACTGCACAATTCGCCACGACAAAACCTGCAACGCCTCATCCACCACCACATGGGTCGTGATCGCGGGGCGTGTTTCGCCTTGCACCAAAGAAAATGCGCCTTCACTGAGGATCGGCGGCAGCATCGGAACAACGCATTCGGGTGAATAGATGCTGGTCCCGCGTGAGCGAGCCGCACGGTCAAGGGCGGACCCGAGCTTGATTTGCGCCGATGGGTCAGCAATGTGAATCGCGAGTTCCCAGCCCCCATTCATGGAAGGCCGCACGCTGAAGCCATCGTCGATGTCGCGTGTTTCGGCGTCATCAATCGTAAGCGTCCACCAGCCTGTGAAGTCTTCCCTCTCCGCTCCCGCCACCCATTTCGAGTTCGCGATCGTCTGCGCCTGTTCAAGCACCTGAGGAGAGAATTGAATCTGGGTGTTAAAGCGACGAAAGGCCAAATTTTCGTGCTCTTCCCAGAGGCGAAGCTCGACCATCAAATCAAACGCTTTGAGGGTGCCTTCTCCGGGAATTGCGCGCTCAATTCGAGCTTCCAGCGCGTCTAAAAAATCGGTCGCCTCCGGATGGGGATCTAGGTCATCTGAAGCCGCGTACGCCTGCAGCAGTCTCATCGTCTTTTGCGAAGACTCATGAGCGAGCAGCGCGTTTGAAGGCTCGCTCCGCAGGTAAGCCGGTAAGTCTAGAATTCTGGCAAGTTCGTCGACCAGTTCTTCACGCCCCGAAAAACGCTCCATTTCTTTCTGAATGCGACCACTCATTTCTGCGACGCTTTCTCGGGTGCGTGGTTCAAATTCGTGCTTCTTGATTTTGAAGTGGAGCCCATCTGTCCGCAATGCGCGGGCGAGAGCAAGTTTGGCACCGGGCGAGACGCTCGGGAAAATCAAATGGCACAACTCGGCGAGCGTGAAAAGTCGGTGTTCCTCGCCGACCAACTCCCATAGCGCCTTCAAATCGATCTCGCCGGCCATCTCTGCCGCGTCGGTCTCGAGATCGGCCAGCACTTTCAACAAGGCCGCACGCGATTCGTCTGCGCCCAACTCGGACAGGTCATTCACCACCTCGGCATGACTCACGCGAAACTCGGTACCGTCTTGAGCCACGACCAAATATTTCTGGCCGATGTCTTCAAGAATCCCCCCAACTCGAAAACCGTTCGAATGTTCGAATTCGACGATTCGTACGGATTTCATCGAGTCCCTAGAATGTCATTTCGGTTACGTTTGGCGCGACAACATAACGCGCAACTGTGAGCGCTTCGACGTCGGCAAGAGTGACTCCTGGCGCGAGTTCCTTGAGGATCAGATGATCCTCAGCAACGTCAAAAACCGCCAAATCTGTGATGACCATGTGCACGCACGACGTACCTGTCAGGGGCAACGTGCAAGCGTCCAGTACCTTGGACTCGCCGTGTTTGGAGGAGTGCTGCATCAACACGACCACGCGACGGGCCCCGGCAACCAAATCCATGGCGCCGCCCATCCCCTTGATCATTTTTCCGGGGATCATCCAGTTCGCAAGGTCGCCTGATTCATTGACCTGCATCGCTCCAAGAATCGCCAAATCAATATGCCCACCGCGAATCATCGCAAAGCTATCGGCGCTATCAAAAAAGCTCGCTCCAGGAATCGCGGTCACCGTCTGCTTACCAGCATTGATGAGGTCGGCGTCTTCCTCGCCTTCGAAGGGAAACGGCCCAATCCCAAGCAATCCGTTTTCACTCTGAAGCGTGACGTCTACGCCCTCTGGAATGAAATTCGCGACGAGAGTCGGGATTCCGATGCCTAGGTTCACATACATGCCATCGCGAAGTTCTTTGGCTGCGCGTTGCGCGAGTTGTTCTCGTGTCAATGCCATTATTGCTCCTCAGCCGCGCGGACGCGTCGTACGTTGTTCAATCCATTTCTCATAGTGCTCGCCCTTGACTACCCGCTGAACGAATATGCTCGGGATATGAACCTGATCGGGATCGATCTCACCAGGCTCAACAAGCTCCTCGACCTCGGCAATGGTGATTTTACCCGCAGTCGCCATGATGGAATTGAAATTCTGAGCTGTCTTTCGAAAAACAAGATTCCCGTGGCGGTCGCCTTTCCATGCTTTGACGAGCGCGAAATCAGCGGTTAACGCGGTTTCCATCAGGTATTCGCGTTTGCCAAATTTACGGGTTTCTTTGCCTTCAGCAACCAAGGTGCCAACGCCCGTAGCCGTGAAAAACGCCGGAATTCCGGCGCCTCCGGCTCGGATTCGCTCGGCCAACGTGCCCTGTGGGTTCAACTCCACTTCGAGCTCACCACTGAGGTATTGCTGCTCGAAGTTCTTGTTCTCACCGACGTAGCTTGAGATCATTTTTTTGATCTGGCGGTTCTGCAACAAGATCCCCAACCCAAACTCATCGGTACCGCAATTATTGCTGATAACCGTCAAGTTCCGCACGTTTCGTGCGTGAAGGGCTTGAATCAAGTTTTCGGGATTTCCACACAAGCCGAAACCACCGCTCATCAGGGTGTTTCCGTCCTGGATGTCGAAAATCGCCGCTTCGGCTGATTCGAACACCTTGTCCATGGCTGCTCCTCACGTTGTTGGGCGATTGCCCTCTTAGAATGCGCGCGAGCGTAGTGCGAAGGCGGGAGCAGCGTCAAGGATGGCGCAGATCGTCGGTGGGGTTCACTTCGATTCTAGAGTCGAGTCCTCGAAATCCACCGACGACTTTGCCTTTCGGGCGGGCGAAGGCTCTGGCTTCGAATCGAGGCGACGTTCCATCTCAGTTCGAGCGGAGCGGATGCGGTCAGGCTGATAGCCCGAATAGTTGGCTTCAATGTTTTTGTAGACGTTGAGCGCCTGTTGAACCATGCCCATCTGCTGATAGGCCAGCGCCTTGAGTTCAAGCGCACGCGCCTTCTGGACCGAGGTTCCGCCCCCTTCGAGGACGGCATCCGAAGCTTGAACAACCTGACGCCAATCCCTTGCTGAAAACGCATCTTCAACGGCGTCCAGCGATCCTGGAGCAGATACGTAGGCATCTTTGGCTGGCGGCTCCGCCATTCGATTCGCCGAAGGAGCCGCCTCGGCGAAGTCCGCGCGGGGTTTGTTCGCGTCCTGCTTTGGGGACTGAATCGGTGCAGGGCTGTTCGACGCATTGCCCGTCGACAATGTCAGGGAGTCCTTGATCTCACTTTTTTTGTCGTACGCAAAATCCGAGTCTCTGCGCGTGTCGGCATCACCGGCACGGCCACGAGCGCTCGATTTCGCTGCTGGTGCAGGACTCGGTTTCCGAACGACGGACTTCTTCAGCGTCTGACGTTTCGCCTCAGCGGGCGCATCCGCCTTGGCGGTGTCAGCAGCAAGCTCAGCCAGCCCAGCGCTCACACCATCCGTGCCTTCTGCTGATGCTTCGTCAGACGGCGCCTCCGGTTCATTTGGATTTGCCAACATTGGGACCGTTGGTTCTTCGGCGACCTTCGCCAGCTGAGCCGAGGGAGATGGCTCGTACATCTCGGGAGCCATGGGCCTATCGTTGTTCATGGCACCGGTTCGCATCACAAACACGCCAGTGAGCAGCACGGTCGCCACGAGCGCGAGTTGCGAAGCCTTGCCTTTGCCCAAACGCCGCCAAAACCCGAGCGACTCTACGCCATCCGAAGCCGGTCGACGACTCGGCGAACTTTCGTCGGGTGATTTGCGAGACGCCTGCTTCGACGCCTCGGCAAGAAGTGAGTCCCGCACCGACATCCGTGGAATCTCTGGTGCCAGAAACTCACCCATCTGTCCGCGCAACGATTCAAAAGCAGCCAACTCGGCCGCCAGAGCCGGATCTTTCGCGACTGACGCCCGAGCTGCCGTTTCTTCGTCGGCGCTCAGTTCCCCGTACATTAGGTCGAGGATGATGTCTGTCGATTGTTCCGAGGCCATTTCCAATTTCTCCTTAGACGCCAACTAGACAACATTCCAGCGCGTCTTTTCTTCCCGTAACGGAGCACCTTGCTCCAATATTACCTTTAACGTCCCTGTTGCGATTCGGATCTCAAAAGAGATCTAAATCGTGTTTCAACCGCCCGCAGGCGTATTCACTTTTTCATCCTCAGCGTCAAAACTATGGTCGGCATACTCGGCCAGATGGCCACGTAACGCCTCAAGAGCATAGCGCATTCGGCTTTTCACCGTCGGCACTGGAATCTCCAGAATTTCGGCAATTTCGCGAAATTTCAGATCCGACACTTCACGCATCATAAACACTTCGCGTTGATCTTCGGGCAACTGCTCAAGCGCCCATTCCAGACGTTTTCTAAAAACGTCGCGGTCATGATCCGTCGAGATTTGGTTGGTGGGATCGGAGACCCTGTCCAAGAAAGTCGACTTATCTTCATCCCCAACCGGTTTGTCCAAAGAGAGCTCACGACCACTTTTCTTGCGCGACTTATCGATGCAGATATTTCGAGCAATCGTGTAGAGCCAGGTCGTAAATTTAGCCGACTGTTGATAACCGGCAGCATTACGAATCACGCGCAAAAACACGTCCTGAAGCAATTCTTCAGCGATGTCTTTGCGGCCGACACTTCGGTAGATAAAATTGAAAACGGGGCGTTCGTGCCTGCGCAACAACACTTCGAACGCACGTGCATCGCCAGCGGCGTACGCAAGCATCAGTTCTTCGTCGCTCTGCTCCTCATGTGGAGCTTGTTCGGGCTTTGCGCCGAACAGGCCTTTGACGATCGCCAGCAGCATTTACACTCGTCCCGGAATGCACCGGAAAGACTCAAGAAGATCGCCGAGCTTGGCTCGGCTTTCATAAAACGTCAGCTAAGACGCCACTCTATTCCAAAGGGTTTGTGCGCGCCAACCACGATCACAGCTTCGCTGCGACCTCACCCGCGAACTTGCCGATCGTCATCTTCGAATCTCCCCAGCCTGGAAGAGAGGTTTTCGAGGACTTCAAATTCTCGACATCGCCCTTCACCGTCGCTTCTTTGGCGATCTCGGCACAACGCAGCGAAATGACTTGCACCGGCCAACGCTCGCTTTGAAGGCCACGAGTCAGTTCTGGGGCAATCGAGTCCACGCCTTGGTCCTTCATCTCTGTGCTGATGAAATTGCACAGAAACTCCGACTCCTTCTGCAGGTCCTCGTCGCTGTAGGCCGCCGATTCCAGCGGAAGGGCGTTCGCTGCCACAAGAATTCCGGCTTTTCCGCGCAGTTCGATGATGCGCTGTGCCGCAACCCATCGAAGCAATCCGCTCTGATTTCGAACAACCTCCGAGAAAAACGGTGTCGCTTTTTCACCTTGGATCCGCACGATCGCATCCATGAACCCGTCCTTGAGCTTATTTGGTGCCGCTGGATCGTTGATGGCTTTCTCGAGGTAAGGCATCAAGTTCGGATGGCCATTCTCGAGCAAGGCCACTTCAAGCTCACCCTCTACATCGGGGTGTTTTTCGTTGGCCCGCTTGACCAAAATGGTCGCCAAATCGCCCATGATCTTTGGATCGTCTTTAGCAAATTCCATGACATTGCGCTGAACGGTGGCTGGTTTCGCAGTCGTTTCGAGCCAAGTCAGCATCGACTCCAGGCCCTTTTTCCCTGAGCGAGGCATCACTTGACCAAGAGTCGTCGCGCCCAATTGCGTGCGCAAATCTTGGTCCTTAGACATCCAAGCGCCCAGAATATCTTCGTAGGCGGTCTTTTTAGACGAGGCGTAGGGTTGCATGAAAAACGCGATATCCTTGGCAACAACCGACTTCGAATCGCCAACCTTGACCTGTCCGCCCTGCTCTTTCACGTCCTCCGAAAGGCTTGGTTGATCCTGCAGGGTCCACATTTTTTCCACGAGGGGATAAATTGCGTCTGCGAATTTTGCACGTGTGGCCGCGTCTGGCATCGCTTCGAAAAGGGGTTGAATGTCCGAAACCTGATTCTCTTCGATCAAGATTTCAATCGCCCGAACCCGCACAGCATCTGGCTCAGTCGGGCTTTTGGCCCACTCGGCGAGCTTCTCATAGCCGCCCTCCGAGGTGCGCCAGATCTCAAGATCTTCGGGTTTACGTTCACAACCCCATACAAAACCAAGGGCAACCAATAACGACATTAGGGAAGAAGCTCTTTTCATCTGGCGTTTACCTGTGGAGTCCGGCATTGAACCCGCGAATGATCATCTTCAATCTCCCCGCACGTCAAGCGAGCATCCGACATGGAAAAAACAGTCACCACAGCCTGGTACCGACATCGTGTATTTCGTTGGCTCAGGGACCTGGTCATCTTCGGCGTGATTTTTGGCGGCATCACTTGGTTTCAGACGCGAAACCTACTCGATCGCGGCACCACGCTTCCCGTGACCTCATTGAAACAGCTCGACGGCAACACCTTCGACCTCAAAACCATGAACGGAAAACCCACCTTGCTCTATTTTTGGGCGCCTTGGTGCTCCGTATGCAAGTCAAACGCACATAATGTCCGCGCCATTGTTGGAGATGGGCACAACATCGCTTCTGTGGCGCTCTCGTACGAATCACTCGACCAGGTGCGATCATTTGCGCAAGAATATGACATGCCGCAGCCTGTGCTTCTGGGAGGAAATGAAGACAGCACCGCATTTAAGATCGAAGCTTTCCCCACGGTTTATGTGCTGAATCGGGACGGCGAGGTCGCATTTGCGACGATGGGCTACACCAGCGAAATTGGGCTGAGAGCGCGCCTCTGGGCAGCCGGACTCTAACGCGGTCCTAGAACATATCTTTGCGTTTGGCGCTCGATAGAATCCCGAGAGCCTCACGGTATTTCGCGACTGTACGCCGCGCGATATCGACCCCGTCTTTCGCCAATGCCTCAACGATCTTCGCATCCGACATCGGCTTTTTAGGCGGCTCATGAGCGACGATCTCTTTGATCTTAGCCTTCACAGCCTCGCTCGCAAGGTCATCGCCATCCAGATTCGTGATCGATGAATTGAAGAAATACTTCAACTCATAGGTCCCACGCGGAGTGTGGACATACTTATTGGTGGTCACGCGACTCACCGTCGATTCGTGCATGTTGATGTCTTCTGCGACATCGCGCAAAACCAACGGCTTCAGGTGTTCAACGCCGTGATCAAAGAAGTCTCGCTGGAACTTGATGATGCTCTCAGTCACCTTCATGATCGTGCTCTGACGCTGATGAATACTTCGGATCAGCCACATCGCTCCACGAAGTTTATCCTGGATATAATCCTTCACTTCGTTGTTCTTGCCGCCCTTCTGGCGCGCGAGTTCTTTGCGGTAATACCCACTGATTCGAAGCTTGGGCATGCCGTCTTCGTTAAGCATCGGGATGTAGTCGTCCCCGACCTTTTGGATGTAGATATCGGGCGTGATGTAGCGCGCCTCATGGTCAAGGAACTCTCGGCCAGGCTTGGGCTCCAGACGGGAAATCAACTTCGCCGCGGCCGTCACTTCCTCGAGATCACATCCCAGCGCTTTGGCTATCTTCTGGTAGCTCTTGCGCTCCAAATTCGGGATATGCTCCAGAATCATGTGCTTGATGATCATGTCTTCGGGGTAAAGCTTGTCGACCTGAATCAGCAGGCATTCCTGGAGATCGCGGGCTGCGATACCTAGAGGATCAAAGCGCTGGATTTCAGTCAGAATAAACTCAACGTCGTCGACGCTGGCCTCGGCATCTTCGGCGATGTCCTCGACGGTTGCATTACGCAAGTAACCGTATTCATCGAGGTTTCCGATGATAAGCACGGCAATAAGCTCTTCGTCTTCGCTCATTCCCGACAAACGCACCTGCTCCATGAGGTGCTCGCTCAACGACTCACTGGTCGACAGGGTTTGTTCAAGCCCTGGCCGGTCGTCATTAAGCCCTTTGTAGGAATTTGCAGGTGTGGGCGCTGAGTAATTTTCAAGGAAGGCTTCCCAATCGATCTTTTCGGCAGCATCACGCTCACCAACAGGCACGTCGTCGTTAGTGTCTGGCTTGGTCGCGGCCGTCATAGGCACGTCGTCATACTGCTCGATTGGCTCGTAGTCGTCAGGCTCAGGCATCTCTTCGAGCACTGGATTCTCGACCATTTCTTGGCGAACCGCAGTGATGAGTTCCATGCGAGAGAGCTGCAGCAGCTTGATGGCCTGCTGAAGTTGCGGAGTCATCCGCAACTGCTGGCTCATCTTGACTTGTTGTCTGAGTTCCATCGCCATTAACTGCTCCTATGCGCCTGAGCGCCTACTCTTTTTCTCCGACACCCGGAGATTCCAACACAACATTTGCGTCGGAAAAACCAACAAAAAGCACCTGGCTTTTCATCGTCCAATCGGATGCCTGAAATGCACCCTCCACCAAACGTAAACCGGCTTCCGTCCACGTCGCCGAAGCGGCGGAGACGACACCAAATGGGCCCGTCACCACAACATCGTTGGCCTGTGCCGGATCGCGACTCAGGCGAGCGACGAAGATCTTCTTCGACCCGCAGGCACCGCTTGCATTTACAAGCACCGCCCCATCACGTTTGCCGGTCAGTTCACAAGGCCCCATTTGCCATGTCTCTATGACATCAACAGGGGGCTCCACCATGACCTGCATCGGATCGACTTCTTCGGCTGCTTGAACATCCGGTCCTGCAGCATTCACCATCGATAGAAGTGAAAAAAACAAGATGTACCGAGCAGTTGAGTTAGTCATCGAGGGCAATGATAACAGACGAACACGGCGGCAGCAACCATTCTGGCATCCAATGGTATGAAACTTGCTTTTCAAGAACAAAAAAAGCGACCTCTCGGTCGCCTGATTTCTATCCTATGTGATTTTTAAGTTCTCGCAACCATTTCTCAGGGTGCGAAATTCTCGCAACGATCGATGACGAGTTTCTCTCCACCCAGAAATCCGCCAGGCTCATACCAGACGCATACTTCCTTTGCGGTTCCAGGCTCAAGGTCTGCTTTCCACGTCAGCTCCTGAACATTGAAAATACCGGGGCCCCACATGTCATGCAGTGCATCGTCCTGCTCGGTGTTCAAAATCGCATCCATGTCGCCGTCCAGATAGGCGTCCTCCATCATCGTTTCGGTGATGGCTGCGGCCACCTGACTCGAGACAAAAAAGGCAAAACACAGATCCTTGGCTTTCAGTGGTTTGCGGGTGTTCCAACATTCGGCCAACGCCAATGAAGCTTGGTAGATGTCGGTCGTGGTGTTTGCAGCAGGCGCTGGGGCCGGAACATCCCAATTTTCTGCGCACCAACCGCCGGGGGTGCATTGTTCAAACGTCGGACACGCCGCATCTTGAGTCGCTGGATCAGGATCAAAGATCGGGCATTCCACGCATCGGCCGGCTTCACGATAACAAACGTCGTACTGGCCCGAGCATGTATTGGTAGCGCAGAAATTCCCCGTGCATACGTCATTTTCACAGGCCAATCCCGCCACACAATCGCTGGCGACCGCACAGGGCGCGTCCTCGGCGCCCTTGCATAATTTCGGGCTCGTCGTGGGATCACAGGTCAGCTTCGACCCCGCGCAATCGTCGTTGTTTTCGCATTGGGCGCCCGAACCTCCCTGGCAAGTGCCACCGTCGCCAGCGCAAACCTGCCCTTCCAACGCACATTCATCGATTCCGTCCACGCAATTATCGTCGACGCTATTACAGATTTCAGGAGCTCCCGGGAAAACCAGATCGCTTGCGTCATTGCAGTCGATCTCATCGCCGCCAGGGCAGCCCATCGAGCCCGCGATTCCAAATCCATCGTTGTCAGCATCGGTGCAATTTTCGGCGCACGCTAAATCGCCGCCCTCGCAATCCTCGTCGATGCCGTTGCCGCAAATCTCAACAGCGCGTGGCTTGATGTCGGGGTTGGTGTCGTCGCAATCGCGTCCACCACAAGCGATGTCACGGAAATTATCGTTGTCGGCATCCGCACAGGTGATCTCAGGTACGGCATCCCCGTCTTTGCAGTCGTCGTCGAGCCCGTTTCCAGGAATCTCGGGTTTGCCTGGATTGACTGCGGTGCTGAAATCGTTGCAATCGTCGCCCATTGGGCAAGCGGCCGTGAGGCCAAAATAGGTGTCTCCGTCCTGATCGACACACATATCAGACGTCGTATTATTCGAACCTGTTCCATCATCGACGGTCGATTCAGCACAACCAACCAGACCCGCAAGCGCCACAAGGGCCATCCACATCTTCATGCATTCACTCCAAAAATTGTGACCGCTATCATGCCAGTTCGAACACACATGCGCCACTCATGGGAGGACGTCCCCTATTTGTCTAATTTTGCACCGTGATTGCCTAATTGCCGCAGTGCTGAGGGGGTGTTATATAGCGCGGCAAGGCCACGCACAGTTTCACAAAAAAACGTCACGAGGCAGGCAAATGGCGACGCACGGCGACCTCGTCGGTACACGAATTTTCGGGGAATACACCATCACACGCAAGCTGGGTGAAGGTGGCATGGGAGCCGTGTATCTGGCACGTAACGAAGCGATCGGGCAGGAGATCGGCATCAAAGTTCTCCACGGCCGAGCCGCGGAGAGCGACGAGCTCCTTCAACGATTCAATCGCGAAGCTCGCGTCATCTCCATGCTGACGCATCCCAATATCATCCGCGTTTTCATTTTCGGACGAACCGAACAAAACGTCGTCTACATGGCGATGGAGTATGTGAAAGGCCGATCGCTACGCGAGACGCTCAGCGCGGGATTGCTCGACGAAATCTCGATCATCAAGATCATGAAGCAGGCGTGTTCGGCGCTGGCGGAATCGCACGATCTGGGCATCATTCATCGCGACTTGAAACCCGATAACGTGCTGCTCACCGAGTTCCGCGGCGAGCCCAACTTCGTCAAGGTGCTCGACTTTGGCATCGCCAAGATTCAGGATCAAGAAGGGCAGCAGCAGCTGACTCAGGCGGGCATCGTTTACGGAACGCCCGAGTACCTCTCGCCAGAACAGGCGCAGGCACAGCCGCTGGATAACCGCACCGATATCTATTCTCTGGGTGTCATGCTCTACGAAATGATGGTGGGCAAGGTCCCCTTTCAGTCCAATTCGGCTGTTCAGGTGCTGACCATGCACGTCTTCAACGAGCCCGTCCCAGCCGAGCAAGTTGCGCCAAATCGTATCTCCCCCACCATGGCCGCAATCATCCGCAAAGCCATGGCCAAAAAGCCCGTCGACCGATTCAAGTCCGCCATGGAACTCTTCCGAGCGCTCGAGGCTCGCGAACGAGAGATCGTCAACGAGCGGCATATCGACTCCTCGGCGATGAACGTCCCTGGTTCCGAACTTACGGGCATGTTTATGGCGGTGCCAACGGCTGAACAGATGGCCCTGCAGCCTCGGCCCCAGGCCGCACCGCAGCCCGTCGCTCAGGTTCAACGTCCCCAGAATCACGCAACACAAGCCGCGAGCCCTGTCACGGACCCGACCCGAAAAGTCATCATCACACTCATCGTGTTGATGGTCCTTCTTTTGATCGTTTTGGTCACGGCTGGTGTCGCTTTGTACTTCAAGTAGGCGCGACGGTGCTATTCGACCTCGAAAACGTCCATAAACACTATGGGGACTTCCACGCACTCAAAGGCATCACCCTTAAGGTGCCCGAGGGAAGCATCGGACTCTTGGGTCCAAATGGTGCGGGCAAATCCACTTTGATTAAGTCCCTCTTGGGTCTTCTTTCGTTTTCGTCGGGATCGGCCTCCGTTCTAGGCTATCGACTTCCTGACGAGGCCCTCAAAGTCCGACAGGCCATCGGGTACATGCCCGAAAACGACTGTTATCTGCCTTATATGACCGCCGTCGAGTACGTCTCCTATGGCGGTGAACTCGCTGGCATGCCCAGAAGCGAATCCTTTCGTCGCGCTCACGAAGTCCTTTATTATGTTGGACTGGGCGAGGCCCGTTATCGCCAACTCGAAGGTTTTTCGACCGGCATGAAACAACGGGTGAAGCTCGCACAAGCGCTGGTCCAGGGGCCGCGCCTTGTCTTTCTGGACGAGCCAACGAATGGACTCGACCCCAAAGGCCGCGAGGAAATGCTCGATTTGATCAACGATGTTAAGGCACGCGGCGTCAACATTGTGCTCTCAAGCCACGTACTTCCCGACGTCGAACATGTTTGTGACTCAGTCATCATGCTTAATCAGGGCGGCCTTATTCATTACGGCCCCATCGACGAGCTCAAAAAGGGTGGCAAAGAAGTCGTGGAGATCGAAACCAAAGACCAAAACGATGCGTTCGAAAAGGTCCTTCGCCAGAAGGGCTTCAGCATCACTAAGGACGGTCTTCGACTCAAAATCACGGTTCCCGAGAATTCAAAACGAGACGATATTTTGCGACTCGCCGTCGAGAACGACATTCAGGTGCGGCATTTCATGCCCGCTGAACTCACCCTCGAGTCGGCGTTCCTTGGTTTGCTCGGAGAACACAGCTGATGGCGATTCACGAACAAAACTACGTGCGCTACGACGGCCCGCTGCGACAGACCGGAGCATGGTGGACGATCGCTCGAACTTCCCTTCGAACCTACCTCAGCTTCCTGCGCACCAAGCTTGTGCTTCTGGGGCTTTGGGTGATCGGGCCCTTGGTGGCCGGCGTTCTGATCTTGGTTGAATACGGGGCCCGCGGGCAAATCGCTCAATTCACAGAAGTCACGGCTCCATCGGGCGACTATGTCACCTACTTTCTTCAGATGCAGGCCTTCGCGCTGGCCGTGCTCTTCATGGCCAACGGCTGTGGCGTGATCAGCGAAGACCTCAGGTACCGAACCTTTCAGCTTTTCTTTTCCAAACCACTTTCTCGACTCGACTACGCTCTAGGAAAATACCTCAGCCTGCTGCTCCTCGGCTCGTTGATCACGGTCTTGCCAGCGACACTGCTCGCAACCTTGAGATGTGCATTTTTTATGCAATCGGAGTTCTTCGCGAGTGTGGCCAAACAAATGGCGATCGGGGTTGGGATGTCGGCTCTCATTACGTTTGTGATGGCCGCCATCGTGATTGGATTGAGCTCGCTGACCTCGCGCACTGGCTACGTGGTCCTGTCGTGGATTGGAGTGCTGATGGTCCCCTTGATCCTGAGCGGAATCGTAGGCATCGCCACCGACGGCGCAGAGTGGGCAAATCTATGGAGCCTCACGGGAAGCTTCATGGTCGCCTCCAAATCATTGCTCTCAGAAGAGGTCTTTGACGGCCCGATTTGGGTCGCCTGGGCCGTCTTATTCGGCACCATGGCTCTTGGCCTCTTTGGACTCGCGCAGAGAATTCGCACACTTGAGGGGGTCGCATGAGTACAGCTCCCAAGAAAGTCGAAATTCCAAAAGTGGGTTCAGGTGACACGGTCATCGCCATTCGGCGGGCTTCGCTTTGGTACGGGCAGGTCATCGGCGTCAACGACATCACGCTGGATATCGGACATGGCGTGCTGGGTCTGCTTGGACCCAACGGTGCGGGTAAATCGACCTTAATGAAGTTGCTCACAGGCCAACTTCGCCCCTCCACAGGAACCGTTGCGGTGCACGGCGACATCATCTGGAATAATCCAAATGTGTTCAGCCGGCTGGGCTTCGTCCCGGAACAGGACGCCTACTACGAAGAAATGACCGGTCGTGAATTTGTCGCCTACCTGACTCGGCTTCAAGGCTTCGGCAAGGCAGAGGCGCTCGAACGTGCCGATCGCGCGATCGAACGCGTGGACATGACCAAACAACGCGACAGGCGCATTTCCGAGTACTCCAAGGGCATGAGGCAGCGAGTAAAAATCGCCCAGGCTCTTGCCCACGACCCAGACATCTTGCTGCTCGACGAACCGCTCAACGGCACAGACCCCATCGGTCGACGATCGATCATCGATTTGATCGGCGAGCTTGGTGACGCAGGAAAAACGGTCATCGTTTCGAGTCATATCCTTCATGAAGTCGAGCAGATGACCACGAATATCGTGCTCATCAACAAGGGACGGGTAGTCGCCGACGGCAACATCTACCGTATCCGCGAGATGATCGACGAGCACGCGCACACCATCTTTGTGGACGCATCGGACTCACGAAAATTGGCCGCACTTTTGACGCCCTTTGACGACGTGGTCTCGATCGAATTTGCAGAAGAAGGCATCCATGTGGCAACCCGGGCTCCCGATGCGTGTTACACACGAATCCCTAAATTGGCCCTGGATAATGGCATTGAGATTCGTCGCATTGCCTCACAGGATAATAACCTCATGGCGGTCTTCCGATATTTGGTGAAATGATGAGTACCGCACGTAAACTTGGCACCATGAGTCTGCTCTCGACCTTGATCAGCGTTCAGCTGCGTCAGTTGCTCTTGCAGCGAAAAACCAAGGCGCTCGCGGTCGTGCAGCTGATGCCCCTGATCGGCGCGGCTGTGTACGTCCTCTTCGAAAATATCGACGGATTGACGATGTTTTCGGGGGTCGCCGAAAGCCTACTTCTGCCATTCCTTGTGCCGCTGGCCGCCATCTTTTACGGCGGCCCCGCAGTCGTCGACGAGATGGAAGGTCGCACGCTGACCTACCTCACCCTGCGTCCGATTTCGAAGGCCACTCTTTTTGTCGGAAAGGTCATCGCTGGCACGATCATGGCGTTGGCCATTGTGCTGATACCAATGCTACTGCTCTTTGGGCTGTGTATGTTTCAGTCCATGGATTTCGCGGAGAGTCTTCCGGTTCTGGGCCGAGTCCTCGCAGCCGCGTCATGCGGAATCATCGCCTACTCTGCGATCTTTGCGGCCCTTGGAGCGCTTTTTGCGTCAAGCCTGCTGGCTTCGATTTTGTATTTTGTCGCGTTTGAAATGGTGATGGCGACCTTGCCGGTGCTCGAACTCTTGAGCATTCGGTTTCATCTTCGTACGATAGCGGGGTTCACGTCGTCGGATCGACTCGGTTTTTTAGACCGAATGGTCCTCGACCAACCCCTTCATGTGGAGTGGTGGGTCTCTTTGCTCATCATCGGTGTCTTGACCGCACTCGGCATCGCCGGCGGTTCAATGATTTTTAAAGAAAAGCAATATTTAGTCTGAAGTTGAGGTATCTTATGGAAATTCTTTTCAGCAAAGAAACGGCAATTGAAGTTGCAGCGTCCCTTCTTGTCATCCCTTGCGTCCCTGACGAACTCCATCCCGCGCTTTCGCAGGTTCAAGAAAAGTCCGGTGTGGATATCATGGCCCTTGCCGGTGAAGAGAAATTCACCGGAAAGAGCGGTCAGGTCTTTGTTCTTCGTGGGCTTAAGGGTCTGGGCGGACACCGTGTTCTGCTTGTGGGCCTTGGAAAGCCCGACGAACGTGACGTCGAAGGCGTCCGCGGAGCTGGCACCATCGCAATCCGTCGTGCACGCGAAATGCACGCCACCACGGTGGCACTGGCGGCTCCGGCCAATAAAGAAGCCATGCAGTTCTTCGAAGGCGCCTTGTTGGGCACCTACGCGTTTGACCGGTACATTTCCAAGAAAGACGGCGATTTTTCAGGCTTCGAATCGATCACGATCGTGGGTGCCGGCAAAGAGCTTGAAGCTGCGTTCCTCGAAGCTCGAGTCCTCGCTGAATCGACGAATTTCGCTCGCGACCTCGTCAACGAGATCCCAAATGTTCTGACACCCGAGATGATGGCCTC
The DNA here is from genome assembly GCA_964394615.1 of uncultured Bradymonadales bacterium. Lineage (GTDB taxonomy): Bacteria > Myxococcota_A > Bradymonadia > Bradymonadales > Bradymonadaceae > JBFFMO01. Next base: position 53,548 of record CAYMYJ010000010.1, read on the forward strand.
GAAATCGCGTGAAATCGCGTCGAAGTATCGCTTTGAAATCACCGTCATGGACGAGAATCAGCTTGAAAAAGACGGGTTCAATCTACTCATGGCCGTGGGCAAAGGCAGCATCCATCCGCCACGTCTGATCCACATGATTTACCGCCCCGAAGGCGCTGTGAAGAAGAAGATCGCGTTTGTGGGCAAAGGCGTCACCTTTGATACCGGCGGATACAACCTCAAGCCTGGCTCTTCGATGCTCGCCATGCATTCCGACATGGGTGGAGCAGCCGCCGTCATGGGAGCCGCACGCGCAATCGGTGAGCTTCGACCTAAGAACGTTGAAGTGCATTTTGTGATCCCAACTGCCGAAAACAACATCGACGGCAACGCCATGAAACCTCAGGATATCTTCCGGGGTTACGGCAAAAAGACGGTGGAAATCCAAAACACGGACGCAGAGGGTCGCCTGATCCTGGCAGACGCACTGGCGTACATCCAAGAACACAAAGTCGACACCATCATCGACCTCGCCACTCTGACGGGCGCATGCGTCGTGGCTCTTGGCGAAACAACGGCAGGTATATTCTCGGATAGCGACGCGCTAGTTTCGCAGCTGATCGCGGCTGCAAGCACCACAGGCGAAGACATCTGGAGACTTCCGCTGACCAAGAAGCTCGACAAGACCCTCGATACCCACACGGCCGACATGCGAAATGTTGGACCACGTTGGGGCGGGGCCATCACGGCGGCGCTCTTCCTGAAACGATGGGTAAATATCCCCGATTGGGCACATATCGACCTGGCTGGACCGGCATACACCGAGAATGAAGGCACGACCTCTCCTGCAGGAGGAACGGGCTTTGGTGTCGGCACTCTCGTTCAATTTACGCTGGATCAGTCTAAGAGCCTCGCGTGACGCGGCTTTGACAATCCGCGCACGCGCGGATTATAAGGCTGATACCAATTATTATTAAGATTGACCGGACTTTTTTGGAGCACCCATGGCTCGTCTGAGAGTAGGAATAGTCGGCGTGGGCACCATCGCCGAACTGCATGCCACGGGTTACGAACACGATAAACGTGCCGAAATCGTTGCCGTATGCGATCGCGACGAAGACCTCGCCATTCGACGCGCTCTGGATTGGGGCGCGAAGAATTATTACACCGACTTCGACGAGATGTTGCGTAATCCCGATATCGACGCCATCGAGATCGTGACCCCGCATTATTTGCACGCCAGGCAGGCGATTGCCGCGCTTCGTGCCGGCAAACACGTCTCGGTCGAACGCCCTATCGGGTTGACGATCGAAGAAGCCGATCAAGTCATTCAGGCGGGACAGGCGTCAGGTAAAATTTTGCAGGTTTTCGAACCCTGCCTCTTTTACAAGCCTCTGCTCGACGCGCGCAGTCTGATTGACGCCAACGAGATTGGCCGTCCGGTGGGTTTGCGGATCGACGCCACCATCGGGAAATCCACGGCTGGCGTTTGGAACTTCGAAGAAGGCAGCCCCGAGGCTTGGCGCTTTGATCCAGCGTTGGCGGGTGGATCGCCCATGCTTTACGACATCGGTTACCAATCGATGTGCATCGCCCTTTTTCTGATCGGTTCGATCGAAAAAATCGATGTTTGGCAGGGCACCACGCGAATCGATGAACGCTTATCGATCGACGCACCAACGGTCGCGATGTGGAAGCATTTCCAGCAGGACGTCTTCGGAACGCTGGCGCTGACTTACGCACCCGAACGCAAGATGCGGACTCCCTATCAGCCCATCGAGATGAGAATCACGATCAACGGCACTCGGGGAGATATCGACATCCATCGAAACTCGGACCCTGCCCAACTTGAGGCACCGGTTGAGCTTCGTCGTGATGCCAGAAAGGTCGTTTACGGACAGAAGAACACGGCCTACGAAGACTCATTTCATCGGGCAACCAAGAACTTCGTCAGCGCATGCTTGGGCGAAGAAGAGCCTTTGCTTAAGGGAAATGAAGCCAAACAGCTTCTGATCCTTACCCTGGCTTATCAGGAAGCAGTTCGGCGAGGACGCGCCATCACTCTTCAAGCGGGATAGTCATGAAACGTTGTTTATTAGTTTTGTTGATGCTCAGCGGATGCTCCTTCGATAGCGGAGATGCGCCTAACGAGAACGGATCGAAATGGGTTTTGGATTCGGGCGTGACCGACGCGACCCTTGATTCACAAATATCTGCCAACAACACGACGAACAACGCGACCAATAACGCGACGAACAACGCGACCAATAACGTCACGAATCCGACAAATAACGCGACCAACAACACAGATCCGGCCGACGCCGGCCCCGATCTCATGCCACCCGTAGAAGACGCGGGTATGGACGTCGCCACCCAACCCGACCTGCCCGTCGGCCCCTGCCAAACCAACTCAGATTGCCCCTCCCAGGGCGAGGTGTGCTGTCCACAAATCGCCGGCGAAAACGCCTGCAAACCGCAAGACCAATGTCGAGTCGGTGGAACGTGCGAAAACGCCAACGATTGTTCGAATAACGACGAATGTTGTCCCCTCCCGGACCTTGTGGGTGGGGGCGGTCTTTGCGCGGCTCAATGCATCGGAAATGGTGGCTCTCAGACCCCTTGCGCAACCAATGCGGAATGCAGCAACGGATTGGTGTGCTGCTCAGGCCTGAATGGCAACACCTGCAGCAACCGCTGCTGGAGCGGCGGCGTGTGCGCCGTTGATGCGGATTGCGCTACCGGGGCAACCTGTTGCGACGTGCGCTTTGGCGACAAACAGTGTCTCACCAGATGTTTTTAATTTTGCGGGGATCCGTTGGTGCTCTCTGACATCCCTTCGAAAATCATCAAGTCGCCCGGACGTTATGCCGTTCTCTTAAACGCGCGTGCCAAGCGCTGGACCGGCGACCTTCATTCCGACATTCAACGATGGGTCTCTCCCAAAGACCTTTATTTGACGGACGACTTCACCCAAGCCGAACGAACGCTCGATCGTCTTGTAAAAGAAGACTACGACTTCATTTTCACCGGTGGTGGCGACGGAACAATCGCCTACCTCATCAACGCGATTGAACGCCGTATCCGAAGTGGAATGGTGTCGCGCGAACAGGCCCCTGGCGTCGGTGTGCTAAAAATGGGCACCGGCAACGCGCTGGCGAGCTACGTCGAGTCATCGGACATCGTCGACGACCTGCGGAAATTGCGTGAAGGCGGCCCGATGGTCGTCTACGACGTGCAAATGGTGGATTGCGCCGAGGGCCTCTTTCCATTTGTGGGCTTCGGGTGGGACGGACTGATCCTGAACGATTACGACGCCCTCAAAGATGCCGTACGCGGCACCGCCGTTGAAAACTACGTGACGGGGCTGGGTGGATACGCGCTGAGCATCGCTTCGCGCTCGATCCCCAATGCAATTCGAGTCGGGGAAGTGCCGACCATATTGACTGCGTTGGACCATTGCATCGAAATCGACCCCAACGGCAACGAGATCGCCGAATGGCACGCTGGTGACGTCATGTTCAACCAGAACGCTAAAGTCTGCGGGTGCGGAACCATTCCCTACTGGGGTTTCAAAATTAGAATGTTTCCTCAATGCACCCAGAGACTCGGGTATTTCCAACTGCGTGTGTATTGGGGCTCCGTGTCGTGGATCCTCAAGAACCTGCCAGCATTCTGGGATGGAGGCCTCGAGCCCGGAAAATTTCGCAACTTCCTGTGCAAGAGTGTAAGATGCGAGTTTCCAGATAAGCCACTAGCTTACCAAGTGGGCGGGGATGCCAAAGGCTTCGAGCGCATGGTCGAATGGAAGATCAGTGAATTCCCGGCGAAACTAGCAGTTCCTTTGCGCTGAGAAATACGTGACCGATCGAATCAAGTCGCCCGAAGAGTTCAAACATTTCGTTTGGCGAAGGCACGAAGACAGCAAAGCGCTGGGGGGCTATCGATCAGAGATCGTAACCTCAAACGGCACCGACGTACGACGAATCATCGCCCAACCCTTCCAGATTTCATTCCAACAATTCACGGACATCGAAGCATCGATGCGGATCATCAACCGCATCGAGGGCGGTCTAGGCAAAGGGGTCGCCATGCTGGGCTACAGCATGTTCTCGTCGGAGACCTCGGTGGCTGTCCTTCACACAGGCCAGCACCTTAATCCAGGCTGGATCGCATTTCCATTTGGAGACATCCAAGGCCGCTTTCCAACGATGCCACTGTCGTCGGTCGAAGTCCCTTGCCTGCGTTTGATTGGCGGCGCAACGCTCGTCACGGAAGGTACGCCCACGCTGCGTGCGGCGCTTGAACAGCGAGGGACCAGCTTTCAGAAACAAGATTACGCCTTCAATATCCTCGAACACATCAAATCCTGGGAAATCCATGCGCGTATTGGCGACGACGACTCACGGCCAATCCGGCTTGTAGACAGCAAAAAGCCCAGCGCTTTAAATCGCACCGATCCCAATCGACTCACGATGAATTTCTTTCTGGATCCCGTTATTTTTCGAGAATTTAAGGACGACAAAGGCCTGCAGCTCTTCCACCAGATCAAATTCGACCGAGAATTCCTGTGCCTGCCCGAGGACTGGCTCACCTTCTCGTTCAAAATTGAACTTCCGGAAGGCACATGAGTTCGAAAGCGACCACGCCCCCCCAAATCCGCGCGGCAACATCACTTTTGCTTGGCGTCGTAGGCGCAGCCATAGGGTTGCTGATCCTGAGTGTCCTTCTGGATCTCAGCATTCTCGACTTCGAAACTGGCACCGTTTTTTCCAACGCATGGCTGAAAGGCCCCAATCGCGTGCTTGACGGCCTGTCAGAGGTGCTTTCAGCCGTGCTCGGCATCTCCCTCACAGTCGTCGCCATCGTCGTACAGCTTGCCTCCCAGCGTTATCCCGCGAAGATCGTCGACGTATTTATGTACGATCGGCTCAATATCACGGCGTTTGCGTTCATGGCGGCCTCCTGCATCTACGTCGTCATGGCCACGGCAATGAACGTCGATGGGAACCTTCCCTTCGTCGCGTTCACGGCACTGCTGCTTGCGATCCTGAATTTCGCAATGCTCCTCCCCTATTTTGCTCACGTCTTTGCGTTTCTAGAGCCCACGAATTTGATTTCCCAGATCCAAATCCGGGCCAATGCACAGCTTCATCGCCTGGCTGAGGGTGGTGACGTGCTCACGACACAGGAATCCACTGCATCAGCGTTCGATCGGATCGCCGATAATTGCATGGCTGCCATCGTTCAATCTGACCGCAATCTTGCCATTCATAGCCTCCAGACTCTTGAAACGATGATGGTCGACTACCTCGCCCTGAAACCATCGTTGCCCGATGCCTGGTTTGAAGTCGATGAGGAGTTTTTTGGCACGCTGGCACAGGAGTCCATTCTCGATCTTGTCAAACAGCGCACTTGGATCGAAGCCAAAGGGCTGATGGAATTTGAACGGGTGTTGCGGCGAGCTCTCGACGAAATGTCCGAAGTCGTCAGCCAAATCGCGCGCTCTACTCGGGCGGCTGGCGAAGCGGCCATCGCGCGAGAGCAGTGGGAATCCGTTGAACTCACCACTCGATTTTTCAACACCTATATTCGCCATGGCCTGAACCGGAAGAACATCCGAGCGGTCTACAATATCCTCTATGAATATCGGTTATTTGCCGTCGCATTGCTCGAGACCCAGCCTGAAATGACTCAGAAGGTGGCGAATCACCTCGTCTATTATGGCCGCACGGCTAACGAAATGGGCCTGCCTTTCGTGACCGTCACCGTCGCACACGACGTCCGAGTCATCTGCGAAAACGCATTTGGCCAACCCGATGCTGACGTCAGGAAACTGCTCGAGGTCTTCCTGCGCCTTGACCAACCTGTCGACGGAAAGGGCGAAGACGTCGCGCTGATCGGCGTGCGCAAAGCTCAGTCAATGCTGGGTGCTTTCTTGCTTCGACACGACGAAATGGAACTCGTCGATCTGATCCGTGAGGACATGCAGGGTGAGCGCAGTGATCGTCTGCGATTCATTCGGGACGAAATCTTGGCGGTCAAAGACCGTAAGTTCTGGGAAATCACCGATCGAGGCTTCAATTTCGATTTCTCTGAGCTCGAACACCACCCTTCCATAATTGCGTTCTTTGAACCCATGATTGGCACCTAGTCAAATCGACATGCGGACGACCATTTGTTATGCATGGCCTCGAATTCGTCACGGAGGACATAATGACCGAAACGTTCCTGCTTGAGCCCGGTTTCCAATTCTCTGCCGCCCTTGATCCACACCGCCGATCTGCGTATCGCCGTGCGATTGATGCCGCCTTTGCAACACTTCCAGCCAAACCAAGTTTTGCGTTGATCGGTTGGCAAGCTGCGACGCTTCTTGATTTCGTTGCGGACCGAGCCGGCCGAATTATTATCATTGAAGATAATCCGACCTTTCTGGAATCCATCCGAGCGTCGGTCGAGGCCCGCGGGGCGTCGAATATCACGATCGTGACCCAATCACCGGCCACCGCCAAATTAGACGATCGCGTCGATGCGGTTGTAGCCGGCCTGTCAACGACCTGGTTTCTAGAGTCTCCAGCCGTTCATATTCTGGACAACGCCCGTAAGCATATCTTGCGCGCTGGCGGGATCATGATCCCCAGACGATTCCTGCACCTCTTCGAACTCGCATCAAGTCCCAACGATCTGCATGGCATGACCATGCGGGTACCGCGATACGGACGACCAGGTGAGCCTTTTCCCGTCTTGTCCGAGTCCAAACATTTTGGCACGACAGATCTCACGAGCTCTGAGCCGATCCGACTTGAGACCGATGACACCATCATCTGCAAACCGTTGCTGTCAGGAACTCTTACGGGCCTGCGCCTGACCACCTTGGTCGAACTCGCTGACAACAACGTTCATCTGGCCAGCCACTCGGGCTTCCAATCGGTCTTCATGCCACTGCGTGAGGATATTGAGGTTGTGGCCGGAAAACCTGTCACCATTTTTGTTCGATTCACGTTAGGCGAAGGCCTTTTGCAGACACGCTTCATGGCGCGAAACGTCGAGGCCGAAGAACCGCCTTTGATTCTTCCGCCCGAAGTCGTCGACCAATTCAAACGCGAAGTCGCGGCCATGATCGCTAAGGTCGACGAACTCGGCCGCGGCAGCGACTTGGACAAGGTGGTGACCTACACGTTCGACCCGCATGGCGACGTGTCTCGATTGACGGCTCTCTTTTGGACAGTCGACGAAGAATTCCAAAAACCGCTCAGAGCTCTTGTCGAACGTGTGCGGCTCGCACTCTCGCAGGAAGGTCAGAATCCGAGCGACGAGAACCTGTACGATTTGATGCTTGAGGCCTACCGGGATACCCGAGGCCGTTAATTCTTGAGGACTTCATGACAATTCATCGCATTGAGGGCGAACTCGCCCAGCGCATTCTTATTCTTGATGGAGCAATGGGCACGATGATCCAACGCTATAATCTGACGGAAGCAGATTATCGTGGGACACATTTTGCCGATCATCCCAGCGATCTGAAGGGCGCGGCAGATGTACTTGTCTTAACCCGACCAGACGTGATTTCCGCAATCCACCGAGAATTCCTTGAGGCTGGCGCGGATATCATTGAAACCAACACCTTCAATGCCCAGGCAATCTCGCTCGAAGATTACGGGTTGGTCTCTTACGCCAGACAGCTGAATGTGGCCGGGGCCAAGCTCGCCCGCAAAGTCGCCGATGACGTGACTCGCTCCAACCCTTCCCGTCCCCGATTTGTGGCCGGTGCGATCGGTCCGATGAGCAAGACGCTGTCAATTTCCCCCGACGTCAACGACCCAGGATTTCGAGCCCTGACCTTCGACCAAGCCCGCGACGCCTATGCCGAGCAGGTGCGAGGACTTCTTGAGGGCGGAGTCGATTTGCTCCTGCCCGAGACCACGTTCGACACGCTCAACCTGAAAGCCGCCCTCTACGCGATCGAAGACGTCTTTGAGGAAATGAACACGCGGGTTCCTGTGGTGGTCTCTGTCACGATCACCGACGCCAGCGGGCGCGTGCTGAGTGGCCAAACACTCGAAGCATTCTGGATCTCGATTGCACACGCAAAGCCTCTTGCCGTGAGCATCAACTGCGCGTTGGGTGCAAACGAAATGCGCCCGTACGTCGAAGAGTTGTCCAAGATCGCAGACGTTTACACCGCGTGTTATCCCAATGCCGGATTGCCCAATGAATTCGGCGAATACGACGATTCCCCGGCACACATGGCGAGCCTGCTCAAAGATTTTGCGGCCAGCGGTTGGCTGAATCTGGTCGGCGGCTGTTGTGGCACCACTCCCGATCATATCCGCGCCATCGCGGCGGCCGTCGCCGACCTGCCTCCAAGAACGGTCCCGACCGTTCCGCGACTGAGTCGCTACGCCGGACTTGAGCCGGTCATCCTGCGCCCAGACTCGAATTTCACGCTGGTCGGTGAACGAACCAACATCACCGGCTCCAAGCGTTTCATGCGCTTGATCAAAAACGGAGAGTTCGACACGGCACTCGATGTCGCCCGCCAGCAGGTTCATGGTGGTGCGAATATCATCGACATCAACATGGACGAGGGCCTACTGGACTCGCCCGCCGCGATGACACGTTTCCTTAAGCTTATTGCGGTTGAGCCGGACATCGCTCGCGTCCCGATCATGATCGATTCCTCGCGATTCGAGGTGATCGAAGCTGGCCTGCGCTGCGTTCAGGGCAAGGCGATCGTCAATTCGATCAGCCTCAAGGAAGGCGAAGAGCTTTTCAAAAAACAGGCCCGGATTTGTCGACGATTCGGCGCAGCCGTAGTCGTCATGGCGTTTGACGAAGAAGGCCAAGCCACCACCGTTGATCGAAAACTCGAAATCGCACGAAGGGCGTTCAAAATCCTTCAGGAAGACGTCGGATACGACCTCCTCGACGTCCTCTTCGACCCCAATATCCTGACCGTTGGCACGGGAATCGAGGAGCACTCAGACTATGCCATCGACTTCATCGCCTCAATCAAAGCGATCAAGGCCGAGTTCCCGGATGTGAAGATCGTGGGCGGCGTCTCCAACGTCTCGTTTGCCTTCCGAGGCAACGATCGGGTCCGAGAAGCCATTCACGCGGCGTTTTTGTACCACGCCATTCAGGCCGGCTTTGACATGGGCATCGTCAACGCCGGGCAACTCGAAGTTTATGAAGAGGTCCCTAAGGACCTCCTTGAGCGCGTAGAAGACGTGCTGCTTAACCGCAGACCGGACGCGACCGAACGCTTGGTTGATTTTGCCGACACCATCTCGTCTGCGGGAAAAGAACGCGTGCGTGACGATGCATGGCGCGCCACTTCCGTCGAAGAACGACTCAAACACGCGCTCGTCAAAGGCATCGACGAATTCATTGAGGCCGACACCGAAGAGGCCCGCATCAAGTTCAAGCGCCCCATTCGGGTCATCGAAGGCCCATTGATGGACGGCATGTCGATCGTGGGCGACTTGTTTGGTGCAGGAAAGATGTTCTTGCCCCAGGTGGTTAAGAGCGCCCGCGCAATGAAAAAAGCCGTCGCCTACCTGACTCCGTTCATGGAGGAGGACGCCGGCGACGAAGATATTTTCCAGGGAACAATCCTGATGGCCACGGTGAAGGGCGATGTGCATGACATCGGCAAAAACATCGTGGGCGTCGTGCTTGGATGCAATAATTACCGCGTGATCGACCTCGGGGTGATGGTTCCTGCGGATCGAATCCTTGATGAAGCCATCAAGTCTGGGGCAGACATCGTCGGCCTTAGCGGGCTTATCACCCCGTCGCTGGATGAGATGGTTCACGTCGCCAAAGAAATGAAACGACGTGGCATGACCATGCCACTTCTGATCGGTGGCGCGACGACAAGCCGCAAACACACTTCGGTGAAAATCGAACCTCAATATCAGGGTGTCACGGTTCACGTCCTCGACGCGTCACGTGCCGTGGGTGTGGTGGAAAGCCTCCTCAATGAGGATAAAAAAGAGGCCTACATCGCCCAGAATCGCGATGCGCAGGAAGTCGATCGGGTCGCGTTTGCGAACCGAAACACCACAAGTGAGGTCATCTCTCTCGTGGATGCGCGCGCCAACGCTCCCATCATCACGTTTGAGCCCGACGATATTGCCGTTCCATCATTCCTTGGCACTCGCGTCATGACCCCGAGCGTCGAAGAGCTGATTCCTTTCATCGACTGGAGCCCATTCTTCGCGACCTGGGAGCTTCGCGGCGGCTATCCAAGCATCTTCGAACACCCTGAACTTGGACCGCCCGCTCGTGAACTCCACGCAAACGCGCTTCAAATGCTCGATGTGATCGTTGCTGAAAACTGGCTGAACCCGCGGGGCGTTTTTGGGTTCTATCCAGCCGTATCGCAGGGCGATGATATCCTGATCGGTGCGAACCAAGAGACACGTCTCTGCATGCTCCGCCAACAGAATAATCGCGCGAAAAACGGGCAACATAATATGTGCCTCGCAGACTTCATCGCCCCACAATCATTGGGGATGACCGACTATATGGGCGGTTTCGCGGTGACCTCCGGACCAGAAGCCGATGAACGCGCTGAGGCCTTCAAGGCCAATAACGACGACTATAACGCCATTCTTTTGAAATCCTTGGCCGACCGATTGGCAGAGGCTTTTGCTGAATGGCTTCATCGCGAAGCCCGGCGGGAATGGGGATATGCACCCGACGAAAACTTCGACTCTGCAGCATTGATCTCTGAGCAATACCGCGGAATCAGACCAGCACCTGGATACCCTGCTTGCCCTGACCACACCGAGAAATTCAAGCTCTGGGAAATGTTGGACGCGGAAAAGCTCGCCGGAATCAGCCTGACCGAAAGCTGCATGATGCATCCTGGATCGTCTGTCTCAGGCTGGTACTTTGCCCACCCTGCTTCTCGATATTTTAGCATTTTGCGCATCGGGCATGACCAACTCGAAGACTATGCCGCGCGCAAAGGTATGACCGTTGATGTTGCTGAACGCTGGCTTGCCACGCTTCTTGGGTGAACATGAAGAGCCTGGGCAAATACCAGATCATCCGACACATTGCCGATGGAGGCATGGCGACCATTTGGCTCGCTGAGTTCACCGGACCACAAGGATTCACGAAGGAAGTCGTCATCAAGCGACTTCTGCCGGAACTTGAATCGGACCCCATTCAGCGGGACATGTTTTTGGATGAAGCGCGCCTGGCTTCTCAACTTTCTCATCCCAATATTGGTCAAATCATTGAGCTCGGAGAGGCCGAGGGAGCCCATTTCATCGCCATGGAGTTCATCGATGGCCTGTCTCTGGAAGCTATGCTTGCCGACGGGCCACTTCATCCGCAGATAGCGGCCCGAATCATGGTCGACGTTCTTGCAGCGCTCGAACACGCGCATACGGCGGTTTCTCGCAGTGGGCAGCCGCTCGGGATCGTTCATCGCGACGTCACACCTTCCAACGTGCTGGTCTCCAACGACGGGATTGTAAAACTCGTCGACTTCGGGGTTGCCAAAGCCCTTGGAAACGCCCGTGCTACTCAGGCAGGCGCTGTGAAAGGGAAGTTCGCATACATGTCGCCAGAACAAATTCAGGCCGACGAAGTAACCCGGCAAAGTGATGTCTTTGCGGCCGGCATCACTTTCTACGAAATGCTGGCCGGCAAACGTCCATTTGGCGACGGCATCCGAGCGGTCTCGGCCATCCTTCGTGAGGAACCCGAGCCACTGACCTCAGCCCCTGAGCCCTTCGCACAGATCGTTTTCAAAGCTCTCCAAAAACAACTGCCCGACCGCTACGCCACAGCTCGCGCGATGCAGTTGGACCTCGAAACGGTTTTACGAGCACAGGGCTCGTTTGTCGGGCAGCGTGAAATTGCAGTCCTCGTGCGAGAACTCCGAGGAATTTCGGTCACGGATTTGAGCACAGACGACTTAGATGCCGGTCTGTTTTCGTCGTATCGCGGCGAAATCGCCGCCGTCGGCGCGAGTGGCGAGATGGCGATCGTCAATCCACGCCCGCGCGCTGCAAAATGGATTTACATTGCAGCGACCTTGGCCATCGTCGGGGCGTCCTTGACGGCATTCTTGATATCGCAAGCCCGACATACAATTCCAGAAAACACCACTTTGATCCTCGGAGAGTCGTCGGTCGTTGAGGCCGGCACAACTCCTCGTATGTTGTTCGAAAAGGCTGGCGTGCCCGTGGTGATCCGCACCCTCCCTAATTCCGACGTCTATCATATGCGAAAGAAGATAGGCTCCACGCCACTGACAACTCAGCTGACCCCAGGAAACTACAAGCTTCAGTTCCAACGTGGAGACGTTTCCAAAGAACTGACGCTTGGCATCCCGGCGGAAACTGCGCTCGTTCAAAAAGACCTGCGACTCTCAGATCTCCGAGATTTCCAACCAGATGTTGCGGCGAAACCTGAAGCGAAGGCAAAACCGAAGTCGAAATCCAAGGCGCCGGCGGGATTTTTTGACAAGCTCAAGAAGGCCATCAAATGACCGAATTCGGAAATTTGTCGAACCACGCTGTAGGAGTGCTTCTTCGGGAGATGGTCCGTCGCGCTATCGAGTCGATTCAGGCGCAGCAATTTGATTTTGAGGCGTCAGAAAAATCCTCGCCCTATCGCGCTGGCAGAGATTTTGTCACCAGTGCCGACCTGGCCGCCCAGGCGATCTACGTTCACATGATCACAGAATGCCTGCCTGGCGTGGGAATCATCGCCGAAGAGGATAACCTCCTTGTGGCCTCAACCCTACCCACGCCGTTGTGGATTACGGTCGACCCTCTGGATGGCACTCAAGCGTTCATGCGCCGACAATCGCATGGCATCGGAACGATGATCTCGCTCGTCAACGATCAAGACGTTCTTTCGGCCTACGTCGGCGATGCCATCACTCGGGAGATCTACGGTTTCCGACCTGGCTCAGCCAATGTTCACCGGATCAGCCGTGGCTCGAACACGATCCGCCTGGAAATCGAAGAAGGCCTTTCGCTAAATCAACAGCACGCTCTACTGCACAACGAACCGCGAGAATTCTCGAAGGAAGCTCAAGAACTCTTCTTGGAACCACCCCATCGGATCTTCAAGTCCTTCGAAATCACGCGAGGAAGCATCGGAATGGAATTCACCCGCCTCTGGAAGGGTGAAGTCGGTGGAATCTTCATTCGACCTGGTTCTACGACTCCCTGGGATTTTAATCCCATTTTTGGGATCTCACGGCATATGGGTTTCAAATTCTTGCGAATCGCATCAGACGGACTGCACGAGGTCGACATGCCGGTCTTGCTGGCGGTCGGCGCGTTGGAGCACGAATTGTTGGTGGTTCACGAGAGCCGGGTCCACGAGCTCAGTTGAGCGTAGACAGACGGGCACCGTCATAAGCACAGAAACGGGCCGCGCCCGAAAACCTCCGACCACACGCCGAACACATTTTGCGTCGAGGCCCCACCCCAAGCGGCGCCAGAGCGTCCGGCCGAACATTGAGCATGGGAGTCAGCAGGTCGCCGTCTTCAGGGCAATGCGTGACATCTGGCGAGGCCACGTGATGGCATGAATCGCAGACCATCATAGGAATCATGGGAAAAATCACCCTGGCGTCCGACGGATCGAGCTTGTTCACCTCACATCCCTCCTCACAGGCGTGCCCTTCCTCGAGGGCCTCCTCGCCGCACGTCTTGCAAACCCAAACCACCGCTAGGCGTTCCACTGCATTGGTGGACAACCGTTGTCCGTCGAATCGGCAATATTTAGCGCCATACTCATAGCGACGACCGCAACTCGAACAGACGGGTTTACGAACACCGTCGAGGACCTTTACGCGATGTCTGGCGTCGCCTCGAACAGAGAGGCGGCTTGAATCATGGGGACAGATGACAACCGACTCAGGAAAGGTTCGCTGGCATTTTGGGCATTCTCGTTCCCTACCCCGCCCCCCCGCGACAAGAACATCGGCGATGGTCCGACGCGCGGAATCAGTGGCAGCTTGTGTTTCGGTGATAGCCGCTAACGGCGAGGTCTTTTCAACTCTACGTTCACTCGCAACCCGCTGTGGCGAAAACAGAACGACTCCGTCTCCGTCCAAACGCTCATCGCGCCGGGCAAGCCACCAACGCGTGACCACCGTCGACACGAACACACATAACGCGAGCAGAAGGCCCGCCAAAGCAACCTCAGCCCAAGTGATGGTAAGCGCAGAAAAAGGCGTGAGTAGAATGGTCGGCATTGGCGCTCCAGCGTGACCTTTTCACTATAACAAGTGGCCACCCGAGCAACAACAACCCCGCAAATTGTATGAAACATCCTGACGCTGGCCGAATTAGTACGGCAGCTCAGGAACGTAAAGAATATCGCCGGGCAACAACTTGATGTTCTTGCTCTTTCCTTCCACGATATCTTGCATTGGAACACGCACCTGAATCTCAGCGGCGTTCACAACCCGAGACAACTTCGTGCCATTGGAGTTCGCGTTATCCGAAAAGCCGCCGGCAAGTGCGATCCCTTCGATAATCGTAATATTCGACTTGTAGGCGAAAGACCCCGGGCTGTTCACTTCGCCGAAGATGTAGATTCGTTTTGAATTGTACTCGGTGATCGAGCAACGAACCGAGGGGTTCTGGAGGTAGCCGTCAGCGAGGCCCTCTGTCAGAACCCGCTCGAGCGATGCGCAGGTTTCCCCGTCCGCCTTCACTCGCCCGACGTACGGAAAATTGATCGTTCCGTCATCGGAGACCGTGAACATTCCTGACAGATCCGGTTGTCCGTGAACGGCCAATTCAAATCGATCACCCACACCAAGCTCACCCGTAGGCGGAGCCTGACTCTGCTGTTCAACGAGCGCTTCGTACGCAGGGTCCACGTCACCCGAACCGCAAGAGGCCAGAAAAAACAGAATGAAAAGGAAACGATGCATCAGTAATGAATGGTGGTCGAGAGTGATACGAGATGTCGCATATACGCACGCAACGATTCGTCTCCCACCGTCGTAATCTGCACGGTGTCATCCGTAAAATTTGATGCAAACGTGTAACCGGCATCGAGCGACCACCATTTCGTGATCTTGAATCCTGTGCCGGCCGAGATTTGGAGCAAGGAATCGTTAAACGCCGAACCTGGGTAGCTACGCAATTGCAGGGAGCCGTCGAGCTTGAAGTTCATACGATCCGTGAAGCTCTGCGTATAACCCGCATAGGGTTTGTAGAACGTGTAGTAGTTCGAAATCGAAGCGTCTCCAAAGCCCTGTGCGTAGCCCAAAAACAGCGTGTTTGCGCTGGAAAGTGAACCAAACCGCCACGAAACTTTTCCATCCACCAACGCATTCGACGCTGTAGGACCTGCATCGTAGAAACCCCAACCCCAACCACCCGTGAGTGAGACGGCAATGCGATTGGTGATCGAACCACTGAGTCCGCCCGTAAGCCGCAACGGCATCGAGTTCGCGGTCGAAAGACTCCCCGAAGTCACGGTGGTGTCATACTGAATCAATTGGATATCTGCCGTGAGCACCAAGGCGGTGCGTGGCAAGAATTTCCAGTTATTGGCCAACGTCGCGTGATGAATCGTGCGATCCAAATTCGACAATTCGGCATTCTCGTGGTGGTAGAGCACCCAGTCGTACGTCAAATAGTGCTGAAATACCTGATCACCAGGATGCAAGCCAAAGGTCACGCCCAACGAGTTGATGTCGCGATTGAACGGAAAAGCCGTCGGTGAATTCGGGGCTTCGTTTGTGCGATTGAAACGTTCTTTGAACGTCACACTGAAGGCGCCCTGTCGATTGATTCCGACTTCGCCCGCCAGATTCGCGCTCAAACCGCTCTGTTCCGAAAGCGTCGTTTTCGAGCTGAGGTATTGCTGCCAGCCCATCTTCGCATCAAGCGTGACTTGGGTCATCCGCTTGCCGGTGGTCTCCATCTTAAGGAATGGCTCGACACGGATCGAAGGTGCACCAGAGAGAGATTCTGTCTCTTTGGCGGATTCAAAAAATACGTTGGTGTCGTAGAGCGTGGAGAGCGTCAAACCAGGAGTAACTTTCAGGTTACCGGCGCGCAATCCGTCTCCAGGCTCGGCCCATGCAACACTTGAGGTCAACACCCCAAGTAGCACACCGACGAGGAGTCTTTTATGGCCAGCAGAAAACATTAAGGTCCTGAGGTACTCAACAAAACAAAAAAAAAACTCGTTCCCAGCCTATCTAACAAAAAGCCCCGAAAAGTGAAGTCATTTTGATTACTGGAACAAAGTCAGCTCGGGAAGCCGCTCCTCAGCATACTCAAAATCGAAATCATCGTGGTCGACGACCAGATAATCGAAATCGGCAATATCATTGTCCACCACCACCTCGGTGACGGTGCCATCCGAATACTGAAGAACCTCGCCGGCACAAACATGTGCTTCATCGCCGAGGCCACTTACTTTCTGCCCAGAAATCGCGATCAGGGTGTAGTGATGATTTTGCGACTGACGGTCCTTCTTGGCCACAGCAGCTTTGAGGTTATCAAAACTCTGCTCTGACACCTTCACAAAACCCTTGATAGCCGCGGACTTCTCGTTGATGCAATTCAACTTCAAGATGTCGCGCTCTTCCTTACGAACCTTCTCGAGGAGCTCAGTCGTTGAAGTCAGAACAATCTTCATACCATCGAGCTTCTCGACGGCACGCTCCACCTTTTCTTCGGGTGAAAGATTGGCAACTTCTTTCTCAAGAATCTCGATCTCTGAGGACATGGTGGCGGTTCTGACCTTGGTGCCTTGCTCAGCGAAGGCGATACCTCCGAAAGCTGCACCGGTAAGCGCCAACATAATCACCACAGTCTTTTTCATATTCTTGTTCATCTGCGCTCCCACTCAACCGTCTGAGGGTAGACCGGCTACCCATTCGAATCAAGCTTTCGTTTTTACTGAGCCACTTCGAAGATGAAAGTCTTGTTAACTGTGACTTCGCCGCCCGCGGGTCTTGGGAAACGAAATCCCTGGATGGTAGTGGCGACGCATTGCCCCACACCGCCACCAACAGAGTCCGATACCGCTTTCGCGCTGGTCACACGACCAGCGGTACCAATGGTGAAGCCAACGATGACTTTACCAGAGGCGGTCGGGTTCTTTTTAATTTCTCGTTCGTAGCACTTCTGAATGGCCGACTGACGCCGACGGATCACGTCGGATACCGACGAGGCGTCGAGTTTACCGGTGCCAACGATCTTCTCGGGAGTCTTCATATTGACGCGGACTTTGACTTTCGCTTCGCCCTTGGAACCGGTGTCCACGCCCTTATTGGCAGCTTCCGCGCCTTTAAGACCTTTGAGATCACCGATGCCTACGGTCGAGCCTTTTCCATCCGCATCCGAAGATCCGCTGGTTCTCAAACCGCTCTTTTCGGCACCAGCAACATTCGTCGCGATGCCGGCGGAGTTGGCAAACGCCTCCTCCATGCTCGTGCGTCCTGCGCCCTCGGTCAGCGAGTCGATCAGCGAGCCACCTTCGGAGCTCAAGGCTCCGATTTGTCCCAGAATCGTCTTGTTCTGAACTTCTTCCGAAAGGCGCCGTTTGCGTTCTGCATCGGCTGCGGCCCTTTCTTCAGCGGACTTGGGCTCTGCTTTGGCTGCTTCAGGCTCTTTCTTGGCCACTTCCGCAACCTCTTCTCCGCCATCTTCAACCGGGGTGTCCCCTGGCTCTTCATTGACCGGATCGGGTTCAACAGGTTCAGGCTTCTTGTCGACCATGATCGAGACAAAGCGATCAGGCATCTGATAGTCGATATCACGCGGCTGAGGCCAATCTCGGCTCAGGACAAACGCGATAAATCCGATCTGCACGACAGCGGAAACACCGGTCGTGATGGCAAGCGTGGTCGCACCCAAAAGGGTGTAGATGAGTCCACCACGCATGCTGGCTGGCAGCACGGGCGGAACTCGAGGTGGAGGCGGTTTCACGAATTGGAAAAGCAGCGCGACTTCGTCTTCGTTCGAACCAAACGCAACTCGACCGAAAGTCTTTTCGGTCAACGTGAGCGAATAACCCCCAGAGGTCTTTTTGGCTTTGCCTTGCTTGACGAGCTCGGACAGTTCGACAGGTTTGCCTTCACCGAGCGAGACTCGGCCAGACATATCTGTATTGAACTCCAAGGTGTACTTGCCATCCTTAACCGCGAAGACCGTATAGGACTTCGGCAGTTTGGAGACAGGCACCACGAAGGTGTTTTTACGAAGATCCTGACCGATGGTCACGGCCTTCGTTGTATGAATCAAACGCTCTTCGAGGCAGTTCTTGTTTTGGAACAACCCGATTCGCAAGATTCTTTTTTGGGCGGTCTGTTTTTGACCAGACATTTTAGGCCTTTACTAGCACACCTAAGCTCGTGCAATTGCATCGACACGCTTCCGTCCAAACTTTAGACGAAAACATCCTTCAAACATTCATTCTAAGGCGTATCTCGCCCCAAAACTAGGATGACCGATAAGTCATCAATTAACAACCAGCTCGAAAAAAAGGGACAGAAAGCTGAGCTCTCTATCCCCTGCGCAAACCGACAGCCCCTCGCGCTCGAAGTAGATTGTTCACTCAGCAGCGAAAGCTTTACGCTCGCCACGTACCACAGCAAATTTGAACTGACTCAGTTCAGCCTGGCCTGCCGTGTACATCACCTCAGTGAGGAGTCTGTATGGCGTGCCTTGGTCTGCAATGATCGTCGCAATCGGCTCGTAGGTCTGACCGAGAAGTTTGCTTTCACGCTTCTTTCGCTTGATCGCTTCGGTGAGTTCGTCGAAGAGCGGCTGAATGTTGAGGCTCGCCTCACCACCTTTCTTCTGACTCTTATCCACCGAACCACTCTTCACATCGACGGCCTTGGCGTTATTCACCAAGATCGCTTTTGTTGAGATCGTGATCGTCGTCATATCTTCGGGAGTAAGCTCAGTGGTACTGGTGGGGACTTTGAGGTCCTCGCCGATCACCTTAATGGGCTCATCACCGTAGTTCTTAAGCAGGAACACTAGGATGATGGTCATAATGTCCATCAGCGAGTTCATGCTCAAGCCGCCAGCGTGCTCCGGTCGGCGAGTACGCTTTTCGCGCTTCGCTTCTCGGGCGCGCTGCTCGAGGAGGTGTAACTCCTCTTCTTCATCAAAATGATGTTCTGACATCTTTGCCTCGCGAGCGTTACTGGGCTACTGCCAACACTGGATCTGGGAACAACTCTTCCTGCTGCGAACCGACTTTTTTGTAGCCAGCTGTCCAGAACTCGCTCGACTTGGAATAGGTATCCTTTTCCAAGCGGAATCGAGTCACGTCCATCACGCGAACAATCGCTGCGTAAGGGACATCAGGGTCGGCCGAGATCTTGATGACAGTCTCATCTTTGTACTCGTTCTTGATGCGAGCAATTGAGTTGTAAAGTTCAACCCAATTGTAGGCTTCAAGTGCCTCTTTCATGAGGACTTCACCTTCGGCAATATTGCCAGCCGAGAGAAGCTCACGTGAGCGCTGAAACTTTGCGGCCACATCCACGTTCTGCTTTAAAAGACAGATCGTAGGACCGGGAACTGGGCAACCAGCCTTCTGTGGAAGGATGGCACCCGTCGCTCCAATCTCAAAACCTTTCGCGCCCACCGCAACCGTGAGGTTGAGCTTCTTGTCTGGTTCTTCGATTTCCGTTGGTGTTGACGGACCGACCGAAAGCTTGGGGGCTGTGATGTTAATCACACCGACTTCAAGGAACACCATCGAGAGAAGAAGGAGAGGAATCAAGATGACCACCATGTTCATGATGGGCGTCAGGTCCAATTCCTTGACCTCGTCTGTGCTATCCCGTTTGTTACGCGCCATGACTGCCTCCAAACAGACTCCACAATCGTGGAGTCATTCCGATCATTCCTCGACCATTCCGCCCTTGCCACGACTGACAAGGAGGTTCTCCAGCTTGACGCTGTAGAGGTCGATTTCGTCCAGGAGACGCTTAGTCTGGCCGCTCAAGATAAGGTGAGCGATCAGCGAGGGAATAGCGACAACAAGACCGAAGGCGGTGGTGTTCATCGCGAGAGCGATACCACGTGCCAGAAGTCGTTGGCGATTTTCTGGAGTAGCCTTCTCGAGAGCTTCGAAAGCCTCGATAAGACCCAGAATGGTACCCAAGAGTCCGAGGAGCGTCGCGATATTAGCGAGCGCGTTCAAGGAGTTGGTACGCTTCTGGATGCGTGGAACCACTTCAAGAGAAGCTTCTTCGATCGCGTTTTGGATCTCCACTTCGCCCTTGTTGGCGCGCATCAGGCCAGCTTTAACAACCTTTGGAAGCGCAGCTGAAGGAGCTGCGTTGCAAAGCTTGATCGCTTGGTCGTTTTTGTTGGCCATAACAAGTTTTTGCACCTGCGCGTAGAAAGCCTCCGCGTTGATGTTGTACTTGAAGAACAGAAAGATGAATCGTTCAATCGCGATACCAATCGCGAAGATCGAGACACCGAGGATGAGATACATCCAAATTCCGCCAGTGCGGAAAGCCTCGGCAATTGCGCCCATGATGAGTTTCCTCCGTAAGCGTTGAAATGACTCTTACTAAAAAGCTGTATGTACAACCCAGCCGCCTCACAAACGAGACGACCTATTTCACTATGTTTTGAAGGCCCGAAGACCGACTGCTAACCCGACTCTCATTAAGAGAACGGAGTCTATATCACAGCCCCGTTCACGGGGCCAAGTTCTATTTCCCTACATCAAAAAGGTTCTGTTTCCACAGATTTCAAGAGTTCGGGCATAAAAGTCTGTTTTGGCGTAAGTTTTTCATAACTTAGGCTCGCATGCTGCAAAATATAAAAAGCTTCGGGCTTTTGAATTCGGCCCTTGATCACCGTCTCATCGAGGTTGATCACCCCTTTTTGAGCAAATGCGGGTGCAGACACCAAGATCATCGCCAGTGCCATGAGGCCAATTGCTAAGCGTTGAATTCGCATATCTTACTCCTCGGGAGATGGCTCTTCCGAGCTCATCTGTGATTCACGCATCATCTCGGCCTTCTGACGCTCGATCTCGATCGTCTTGCGGGCTTCCTCGATATATTTGTCCGCGGGGTCGTCCTTGGCGCGCTGCTTGGCGATCGCTTTGTACTTTCCGAAAACATCGATCGATTTTTGCAGCCGAGCAATCGGATCTATACCTGGCACATCGCTGTCCAAATAGAGGATCGCAAGATTGAAGTGTCCGTCTGCAAAATTGTCGTCGATCTCAACCGATCGCTTAAAGGCGAGTTCGGCGTCTTTATAACGTTTCATGCCCTTATAGGCATTACCGAGGTTCAAGAAAGCTTCTTTAAAGTCCGGGTAGACCCGAATGGCTTCCTCGAATTGGGCAGCCGCAGACTGGAAATCGCGGGCGTCGTGATAGAGGACACCCAGATTATTTCGGGCTTCAGGGTATTGGGGTCGAAGTTCAACAGCCTTGCGGTAGTTGACCATCGCTCCGGCCTTATTGTTGAGCTTAAGCTCAGTGGACCCAAAAAGATTGAAGAGATCAGCCCGGTTCTTGTTCAGCTCGACCGCTCGTTCGATGACAGAACGAGCAAGTTCGTATCGACCCAGCTGAAAATTCGCTTGGGCCAGGGCGTACATGGCGTCGACGTTACGCTCATCCTTGCGCAGGATCTCTTTGGCCTTGGTGATCACGTCTTCGTACGCGCCCTTACTCAGGGAGACTTCAAGTGCTGCAGCACGATGACCGAGATTATCGGGCCGTTGATCGACAAATTTCTGAATCAAACGTTCCGCATCTGCAGGACGATTCTGACGCAGGTAAAGGCGAGCAAGATTGATCAGTGCGGGCGAAAAGTCGGCATTAAGTTGGAGCGCCTGAAAATAGCGTTTCACCGACTTGTCGTAGGCCCCTTGTCGTTCGTTGACGACTCCGAGGTTGTACGCCGCCAAAAAACCACCCGAGGGATCGTCAACCAGCGCCTCAAGATCTGAGGCTGCGCCGGTCAAATCGCCCTTTTCTGCGGCGGCGACTGCGTCAGCGATCATCGCCGACACGCCGGCGTCAATTTTCGACTCCGACTGAGCCGAGGTGCTTTTGCCGTCTTCAAGAGAATCCGCGGAAGGCACCGCTTCAACGTCTTTCATCAGGTCCGCAGCACTGCTCACCGTTTCAACTTGGACGGGCTCTTTAACGACATCGTCTTTCTTTTCCGGTGACGACGAGCAGGCGCCCAACCACAAAAGGCCCACAACTAATAAGCGCAGGTTTTTCATGGTGTCTCCTGACTATTCTTGAGGTCGTCGATGGACAGCATGTCACGCCCGGTGATCGTGCGGAATTCTGGTGCCTGACGTTCATCCTTGTAGAGCGGGTACTCGGCCGGCTTGTACTTGTTCAGTTCATCAAGCGTTCTCTTGGTCCATTCGTTCACGATCTTTTCCTCGCGAGCTTTTGCGATGGTTGCCTCGTAACGACGAATGGCTTCGTCTTCAAGCGGGATAGCGATGTCTTCGAGTTGTGTTCGATAGACTTCGTACGAGTCGCTGTCCTCTTTGAACGGAATCGGAACTTCGTAGAGTGAGGCTGCAAACTGCTGGAACAGAGATCCGATCCGGTAGCTCGACGCCATGGTCCACTCAAGATTCTTGTAGCCCCAGATGCTCTCATATTCGGCGGTCAACTTCTTCTGACCAGCGATCTTTTCTGGGAGGACTTTTTTCTGGTTGTTGAGCGATCCCTTGATCTTGATCGCGCGCCATTGAACGAACTCACGCTCGACGAGCATGAATTTCGACTTGGCGGCGTAGAATGCCGCAGGACTGCCTGGAGCCAGACCGCGTGACTCGAACTCCGAGATCACTTGCTTGTAGATCTTGTCGGCTTTCCCCGTGTCGCGTTTCGCTTCATAGAGATCTGCGATCTTCATCAAACCTTCGAGCACCCGAGGACTTTGAGCGGGTTGACCGCCAAACTCGGCGTTGAAGGTCTTGATCGCTTTGGTCATTTTCGCTTCGTCACCCGCCTTTTCCCATGTGAGCACGGCTCTCCACGCGGCTTCTGGCGCCTGTGGATTTGTGGAATAGGTTTCCGCGTAACGCTCGTAGGCCTTAGCCGATTCGCGATATTTCTGAAGGTTCTCGCGCAGGACCGCGGCGCTTCGTAGCGCATCGCCGCGTTTTTCATCCAGATTAAAATCGAGACCTGTGGCGTCGATCTCGGATTGAGGCTTGCTACGGTACTTGTCGTAGAAAAGTTCGTAGGTCGTGATCGCGTTATCGTAGTCGAAGAATCGTTCCTGATTCACGCCAACACGGTAGAGCGCATAGGTGGCAAGAGGATCTTGAGGATGCTCTTTGTACACACGCTCATAGAGTTTCATGGCCGACTCAAAACGTTTCACGTTTTCGTAGGCCACGGCAGCGTTATTAAGCGCTTTTGCGGCGTAGGGTGTCGTCGGCGCTTCTTTGAGCAGACGTAGATACTCTTCGGCCGCTTGTTCGTATTTCTTGTCGGCAAAGAGTTGTTCGGCGGACTTGAAGAGCGCACCGAGTTTGAACTCTTGAACTTCCTTACGAATCGCGTCGGCTTGTTCGCCCTGAATCACAGTCGAGAGTTTTTCGGCGGCCATAGCCAGCCCAGTGAAGTCGTTCTCTTGTCGATAGGTCTCAAGGTAGAGTGAGCCGGCCAGGTAGGCGACTTCATTTTCTGGGTACTTGTTCACGATCCATTCAAATCGGCGACGGGCTGTCGTGAAGTCTTTGAATTCGTAAAATACCTTGGCGGCTTGGAACGCGAACTTTGCCGACAAATACTTGTCTTTGTCGTTCTTGAGATCGAGAACCACGTAGCGATCCATCTCGGTGATGTAAGTCTTGACGACTTCCGGGATCGGTTCGGATTCGATCGTGCGTTTCTGGTCGGATCGTTCGCCTTCTTCGCGGACCGTTTCCTGCGCTTTGGCGGTGTTTCGAGCGTCATCCGTCTGAGGAAGCACTTTACCTGGAAGCTCTCCACGACCGACTTTTTCGGCCATCAGGAGCTCCATGGACTTCACAGCGTTGAACGCTGCGACTTCCTGATATTCGTTATTCTTGACGTCCATTTCACGCACGACACGGTATTGTTCATGAGCGGGTACAAACTGCTCTGAATAATAGAGGCACTCAGCGAAGTAAAAGTTCCATTGATAGGCATCTTTATCGTTGGGATAGCGTGAAAGGAAGTCTTCGTAGCCCTTCGCGGCGAACGCGTAACGGTCGCGAGCCTGCGCAGCGAGGTCCTGATCGTCACGTACTTCGGCCTCGTTTCGTAGTTTCTGAGCTTCGGAGTGGTACCAAGTCGCAGACTGGATCAGGTTGTCTTTGACGAGGTTATCCGAGTAGCGAATCGCCTCGGCGTTGCCTGCCTTCTGTTGGTACGCGTACCAAGCGCTCTTGGGGCCGTAAAATTCGTTGAGCTTGCCACGTTCAGTGAACGCCGATTCCATGCGATCGTCGCGCAAAAGCGCCAGAATGATCTGCTCATGAATTTCAGGATTTTTCCGGTCGTTGGGGTACTTCGACAAGATAAATCGGTAGATTTCGACCGCGTCGGCGTAATAGGTGTTCTCGAAGAGGTATTGCCCCAGTTGGTCGAGGACTTCGCGTTCGTACGGTTTATCACCCTTAATGTAGCGCTGTACCCGCGTCAGACCGAAGTCCGGGTCCTTCTTGCCGTCGAGATCCCAGTCGGCTTCAGCCAGTGAAATCGCGATGTATTGCACAGCTTCGGCGCGAAGCACGGAGCCCTCTTGGCCTGTGCGAGCGCGTAAATCGTCACTGTATTCAACGAGCCGTTCGAACTCTTTGATGGCCTGATCGAAATTATCCTGCCGGTAATAGGTCCAAGCGATCTTGTAGAGGGCCTTGTCGAAAAACTTCGAGTTCGGGAACTTCATGGCCTCGATATAGGCCTGTTTTGCCAACTCGAGTTCGTTGTAATCGAAGTGGAACTCGCCGATGCGAATCCAGGCTTCGGGCACAAATTGGGAGTCGGGACGCTTGACGATCAACTCGGCAAAAAGAGCGCGGCCTTCCTGTTCGTTGCCCATTTGCAGTTCGCAATAGGCGAGGAGGTAAAAGGCGCCGTCGAGCAACCGATAATCAGGCCATTCGGCGATCAGCTTGCGAAACGTCTGCATCGTTGGGCCGTAGTCCCGAACCGGGTCCGTGGGCGCAGCGGGGGCCTTTCCTTCCTGGAAAAGGGCCATTTGCGTCTGAAAATCCTCATCTGCCAGAAGATAATCGTCGTTCGCTTTTTCGAAGTAGAGTTCGGCCAGCCTGAACATCGCGTCAGGCGTGTAGCGCTGGTCCGAGGGGTATTTCGTCAGGAAGTTCTCGAACGCGGCGATAGCGTCCACTCGGTGTTGTCTTTCAACCGCTTCACTCGCCCGGATCTTACCGTCGTAGGCTGAGTTGACCTGAGCAACACGCTTTTTGTACTCGGCATCCACAATGGAATCGACGGTCGATTCGAAATCGACAATCTCCGAGGTGTAGCGAGTCAGGGCGTCTTGCCAGAGGCCGAAGGCCTGAACCAATTTGGGATCGGCGTCGCTGGGGAGGTCGATTGGGGACCGCAACGGTCCCTTATCTTCCTCTTTCATCGGTGCTTCTTTCTTGGTGATATCTTCACCACGTTCAGCCGTTTCTTTGTCGAGATCGGTCTCATCGACCACCTCGACTTCGTCAGGCGGATCTTGCGCGAATACCGGAGCGGATCCGGTGAGCAGCGCCGTAAAAAGAGCAGTTCTGAGCAAGTCTCGACTCAACATTTTTGCATCCATGCGCATCATCGAACCTCGTCGAATGCATCCTGCAACATTCGAAGTTCGCCTGTGCGATCTTCGAAGAGCTGGTTGATGTTGTTCGACATGCGCTCTTTTTTCTGCCAACCGACGTCGATCAATCCGACGTCACCGCGCAACACTAATTCATCAAATTTTGCACGGGCACGCATGAAGTTGAGGTAGGCGAGCACACCTGCCCCACCATCCGCTGCGTGCACCATCTCATCGAGAGATGCTCGATGTTCACCGAGTAATAATTCTTCGTTTCGCACGGTTTCACGAACCTCTTTGACCTTGTCAGCGATGAGTTCATTCATTCGGTCAAAATAGGAATCGAGCCGTGTCTGGAGGGCGGGGACTTTCGATCGTGCGGCCACAATCTGCCCCGCATCGGTTCCGCGATTTCCGAGCAGGCGTTCGGCCTGAGCCAGAACCGTGGAGTACTTCTGGCGAAGCTGCGCCTCTGCGAGTACGACGGCGTCGCCCATGCCGATCTGGTCTCGGGTGTTGGCAATCTCTTTTTGCAGTTCAAGGCGAATCGTTTCGAGATTCGCGATGTTTGCTTTGGCCTCAGTGCGCAACTCGTTGATACGGGTCAGCTCTTCGGGCTTAATGGGACGGCCGTAATCATTTTTAATATAAGCGTCAACGCCTGCGACCTGGGCCCGTAGGCTGTCGATTTGAAGGCCCACAGCGTCAATTTGGCCCCTAAGTCGGTCGAATTCGTAAAAGACGGCGTCTTCACGTTTGGCGAGCGCGTCGCGCGTTTGAGGCATCTCTGCAAAGCTCAGGCGAAGCCGTTCGAGTTCAACTGCGAGGGTGGCCCACTCCTGACTTTCGGCTGGGGTCATCGAACTTTGTGCGGACGGCGACTGTGCATCGACCAATTTTCTACGAATTTCGAGCAACTGGCTTTCAGCTTCGACACCACGTGCGAAGCCCTGAGCAAGCTCCGGAAACGACTGCACGCGCGTAGATGACTCAAGCCTGGAGTTGATTTCGCGCACGGCGCTCATCGTGTCGTCGATGTCGTTGGAAATCGCTCGAACGTCTTTGATGAGTTGCATGGCTGAACGAATGGTCGGATCAGACTCGACCCACGCCTTAACGAGAGGTGGCATGGTGTCAGGCTCGGCACCTGCGATCTCAGTTTGAACCAAGACCCCGAAAAACGACTGGATGTCTTTTTGTTGGGAAATGAAAACGTCCATTTCCTTCTTGATGGGCTCAAATGAGTTCAGGACATCGCGGTAGTCTTCCTCGGCAAGTTCGTACTCATCAAGGCGAACCGAAAGGTCGGCCTTGAGGAGTTTCGCTTCAGGAACGAACGAGGGGTCAGGATCTGAGAGCAAAAGAATTTCGACATTTCGTCGGGCTTCGCGGAACATTTCTTTGGCGACGAGAACCCAGGTGAGCTCCCAGAGAGCGCGATCAAAATGGACGCTTTCGCGTGGAACGCGGGCGTACATGTCGATGGCTCGATCGAAATCCCCTTGTTCGTAAGAAACGCGGCCTTGAGCCAACCAACTCATCTCGACGATCTCGAGATCGCGCGCGTTGGTTCCGCCTTTCTGAACCACTTGTTCGAAGACTTGTTGCGCTTCGCCGAATCGGTTCTCGGCCGCAAAACACACGCCCTTGAAGTAGAGGGAGATCGAAGCGTATTCGGGGGTTGTGGCGGCGCGATCAAAAGCGCTGCGGGCTGCATCGAATTTGCCCTGCCGATAGAGGGTCTTGCCCGAAATGTAGGACAATGCGCCGTTGCTGCCTGAACCGAGGCGGGCCACGAGTGCGTCCACCCCTTCGAAATTACGTGTTTCGAAGGCCATCTCAAGGAAACGACCGGCGGCTTCGTCGAAATATTCACCGGGTCCAAGGTCGATCAGCTGAGTAAAATAACGTCGTGCGGACTTGTAATTGCGGAGCCTAAAGAGGCTATCACCCAGAAGGTAGATGCTCTCACGGTAGCTCAGAAATGAGCCGTTCTCTTTGGAGACGAGGTCCACCAACAGGACACTGGCGCGCTGATAATCTTTGAGAAAATAGGCAACTTTCCCGTCGTTGAAGCGCGACTCTCTCTTGTACTTGGACGCAAGGACAGCGGGCTTGAGGAAGTCGGCCTCGAGTCCATCAATGGTCGCTGGAATCTTGTCGAGATCCCGAGTGAGGTCGGAAACCGACTGCCCAAAAGCGGAACCACTGACAAGAAGCGAAACAAGGAGCGCGCCGGCTCCCGCGAGATTCGTTCGTCGTTTCATCATAGGGCTGATCAACCGAGTCAGGGTTTGTCCTGTTGAGCCACAGGCTCTTCCGTTTTCACGTTGTCGAAGTATTGGACTTCGCAGCGGGTGTCCGGGCGATTTTCTTTCGAAGTGGCAACATTGCCCTTCTCAAAAGCGACGACGCGGATCTGAGCAATCTTACCTTCTTCAGCTTTGAATTGGCAGGACGTGCGGATGTCGAATTCATAGCCGTCAAAATAGGTGAACACGCCGTATCCGCTGCCTTGATATTTCAAGAACACCGAGAGGTTGTGGACGCCGGGAGAGACGGTTCCGTTGTAGAATTCGAAGGTTCGTTTATCGGCCAGGGAGTCGTTTTTATCGACCTGACCAAAAATCTTCGTTCCATCAAGGCTGTATAGGGCTTCGCGAAGTTTAAACGCAGAACCAAGGTCAGTTTTGTGGATCAAAATCGCTCGCGCGCCGGCAAGGTTGCCGCTCAGCAAGGTTTCCCGAAGCAAGACGATTCTGGTCTTGGACTGAAAGACTTTCTCTTTCAGGTCGTCGATCTTGGTTTCCAGCTCTTGGATGCGCATTTGGTACGCTTCCTGAGGTTGGTTTCCGTCGATCTGAAGTCCTTGAACCTGATTGGTATCCATGCGCGAGAGCAAAGATTCGTCGGTTCCAGGGTAGTCGGTACGAAGCGGCCTGCCGCCAGGTCCCAAAACAGTCTCCCCCTTGGCGCCTTCGGCTGCAGGTTTTTCTGTCTGTCCATCCACTGGCGCGTCAACGGGTGCATCCGCAGCGGGCGCATCCGCAGCGTCGACCGGAACTTCGGCTGCTTCCGCAGCGACCGCGTCTTTCTTGGCCTCTTGCGCCCAAGCCGGCACCGCAATCAAGAGACCGGCTGTAAAAATCAGACCATTTCGAAACACATTCATCAAAAACCTCAAGCTATCCGATCGCAGAGCCTTCCCACGAGCGTAATGGGAAACCACCTGATTCTCAAGATGATCGCTGCACGAGCCAGCGTAAATCACACCCGAAGGGGTCAAACAATCCGCCATTGGGCCTGCAACGTCAAGTCCTGACGGAACGCAGGGCATTGGCATCGGATGTGTTTAACACATCGGCGGCGGTTAGGCCTGCACGTCTGGCCTGTTGAACCGCAAAGAACATATCCTCTAATCCTCGCGTCGAGTGGGCGTCGGATCCGAGGATGAGCTTGGCCCCTCGTGCCTTTGCCTTTTGAGCGAGCTCTGCGTTCAGATCAAGTCGGCCGCTGGATCCGTTGATCTCCAAGGCGACGGAATGTTGAACGCAGGCTTCGACGACCGCATCAAAATCGTAAGAATAACCGTCCCGCCCACCCAGTATTCGACCCGTTGGGTGTCCAATGCACGACAGAAGACCCGTCTGAATCGCCGTGATCAATCGCGCGGTCATTTCCGCCGGGGGTAAGGCAAAATGGCTGTGGACGCTGCCCACCACCCAATCGCAGGAACGAAGTAGATCATGCGGCATATCAAGGGAGCCGTCCTTGAGGATGTCGACTTCAATGCCTGCGAGGATCGTGAAGTCATCCATCGTCTGGTTGACCTCGTGAATCCTCTCGATATGACGCGCGAACCGGTCGGGAGTCATTCCATTTGCGACGGCCACGGCTTGGGAATGGTCGGTGATCGCGATGTACTCGTAGCCAAGCTTTCTGGCGGCCGCGACCATTTCTTCGATCGTGCCTCGCCCGTCGGTCTCGACGGTGTGCATATGAATATCACCACGGATCTGCTTGGCGTCGATAAGCTGGGGCAACGTGTGATTTTCGGCGCGCTCGATCTCGTCCGAACCTTCGCGGATCTCGGGAGGAATGTAGTCGAGGCCCAGCAAGGCGTAGAGGTCCGCCTCGGATTTCAATTCGTGCGAGACATCTGAATCACGCGGAAACACGCCGTATTCATTGATTTTCAGGCCCATTTTCTTGGCGCGGGCGCGAAGCTTCAAGTGATGTTCTTTGCTTCCGGTGAAGTAATGCAGGGCTGCACTGAATTGAGTGGGAGTGACGACTCGAACATCGACCTGCATTCCGTTGCGGAGTCGGGCTGAGGTTTTTGTATCCCCGCGTACCAGAACCTCGTCGACCTCAGGCAGGCCAACAAAGGTATCGAAGATCTCCATGTGGCCGGCGCTTGAGGCCACAACAATGTCGATGTCGCCTACGGTTTCGCGGCCGCGACGGATCGAGCCCGCAACCTCAATCTGGGTCACGCCATCGATGGTCTTGAGCTGGTCCAAGATGGCGTAGGCCATATTGCGCGCGGCCGGCAGCGGCGTACGCCCAGATGTTTGCTCAAGGCGTTCCAATTCGTGGATGATCTTGTCCTGAGTCTTTTGTCCCAATCCATCCAATTCTGCGATGCGGCCTGACTCTGCGGCCTCACGGAGTAGGTCAAGGTTGGACACCCCTAGCTTATCGTAGAGCAACTTGACCCGTTTGGGCCCAAGTCCTTGAACCTTCATGATGTCGAGCAAACCAGGATCGAGTTCTTGGAGGAGTTCCGCATGGGCCGGAGAAACTCCGTTTTCTCTCAGGGCTTCGACTTCGCGGGCCAGACTCTTTCCGATCCCGTCGAGCTTGGTGATGTCGCCTTCATCCATGAGATCTTCGATCGATTCGTTCAGATTTTCGATCGCACGCGCGCCGTTTTCGTAGGCGCGGATCTTAAAGGTATTGTCGCCTCGAATCTGCCGTAGCACGGCAATTTCGGACATGATTCTGGCGTATTCTTTGTTGTCCATTCGGAGTTTCCTAAGGCGAGCTTGGGGCAGAATCGGAATGACGGGAAGCCCAGGCGCACTCGTCAAAATGCGGGTCGGAGCTTAATCCCTAGTCGGGACAGCCATCTTCGTCTTGAAAACCGTCGAAGTCTTCTTTGTCGAGTGGGCAGACGTCATCAGCATCTAGAATGCCATCCTCGTCATTATCGGGCTCTGGGCATCCATCGTCATCTTTGAAACCGTCGCGGTCCTCGGGGTCCGCCGGACATTGGTCGGCGTCATCAGGGATACCATCACCATCGCCGTCGATGGCGCTCTCGGGGACAGGCTGTCCGTCGCAGCAGCGTGGATCGCACTCGATCTGCTTGATGGTTTCACGAACGCCTTCCAGAACGGTCGCCTCGGTGGAGCACACCGAGAGTTGAATTCTGCAACCAGGCAGACATTCAACGGGAGGTTCCACAGGGGCTTTTGCAATATCGGCCTCTGTTTGAGTGTTGCTGGAGCCTCCTCCACACGCGCTCAACATCAATAAGATCGCTAAAAATAGTCGTTTCATAAGGCTCTCCTGTTGACGCGAAGTTAACCCGCATTGGGGATAACGTCAAAAAGTCAAAGCAGGCCGAGGCGGTAAAGATGCGCGTCCCAGGCGTGAATGGCTTCCTGCAACACGCGGCTTTCGGCGTCGTAAGAAATGGCCTTCATGGCTTCGCCCAGAGTCATCCATTGAGACTCGATGACCTCGTGGTCGTGATCGGAGGTCTCGCCGCCGGTGTATTCCATCAAGTAGAATTCCACGACTTTTTTAACGCGTTGGCGACTCCCATCCACGGGACGCGTGTACC
This sequence comes from uncultured Bradymonadales bacterium, assembly GCA_964394615.1. Taxonomy (GTDB): domain Bacteria; phylum Myxococcota_A; class Bradymonadia; order Bradymonadales; family Bradymonadaceae; genus JBFFMO01. The sequence continues at coordinate 85,164 of CAYMYJ010000010.1, forward strand.
AGTACTCGATGGGGGAAAGTCGAGCCACGGCATTTCCGCTGCACCCGGTTTCCTCGCGAGTCTCTCTGCAGGCAGCTTCTTCGGGTGTTTCTCCGTACTCGATTGTGCCTTTTGGGAGGCGCCAAGACGGGTTGCCGCCTCGGGTTGCGACCTGAATCAGGCAGACCTGCGTTCCATCTGGGTTTGGCTTGAAAAGCACTCCCCCCGCGGAGGTTTCGACAATCGGTTCGTTCAATTTATGCCCATGGTAAACTCCGACGGTTTACCTGTCGGTCGCTGTGATCACAATATGTTTTTCCAATGAAGCCATGAAACCCTTCCATTGTTCGTCGGTCAAAACGAAGGGAGGTGAGAGTCCGAGGACGTTTCCATAGGATCCAGAGGGCAAAACCAGGTAGCCATCTTTTCGTAGTGCTTCCATCAAACGGATACACATCATCCCGTCGGGAGTACGCGCTTCGTCCTTGATGAATTCCACACCGAGCATCAGACCTTTGCCTCGGACGTCGCCAATACAGGCGTGGCGGGCTTTAAGCTCATTCAAGTCGGTGAGCCTCCGCGTTCCGATTTCGGCGACACGATCAGGCCAGTCCTCATCGACCAAAACGTTCAAGGAAGCAAGGCCCATGGCCACGCCCAGCGGATTCCCCAAAAAGGTCGTCGTGTGGATCGACTCGCCTTTTGAGTTGCCCCACCCTGCCATGACCTCGGGTGTTCCAATGACAGCGGATAGTGGGAATCCACCACCGAGGGCCTTTCCAACGCAGAGCAGGTCTGGAGTGACACCTTCATGTTCGCAAGCAAACATGCGCCCTGTTCGGGCAAAACCTGAAAAGATCTCGTCAAAGATCAACAAGATCCCGAACTCGTCGGCGATCTCGCGTAGTCCGGTTAAAAAACCCACCGGAGGAACGACTTCACCGCCTCGGCCCAGGATCGGTTCCACCAGGATCGCCCCGATATCCTCAAGCCCGGACGCCGGATGTTTTAAAGAATCCCTGAGGTGGGCAAGGACGGCCGCCGAGATCGCCTGGGGTGGGCTGTCGAGCGCCATGCCAAAGGGAGGGCGGTAGGGATCGGGGTAAGGAAAGTGCCGAACTCGGGAGCTGAGTTGAGCCAAGAAAGGCTCGCGAAAGCTCTTTCGGTAGGCGGTTGCGGCCAACGCCCCATGGGAAAGGCCGTGGTAGCCTCCCCAAAACGCGATCAGACCGGATTTTCCGGTTTTCATCACTGCAGTCTTGAGCGCAGCTCCAATCGCATCGGCACCAGAGAGCCCAAGAATAGATTGTTGAAGATTGCCTGGTGCAAGTTCAGCAAGCCGTTCACAGAAGGCGATTTTGACGTCGCTGGGATACACATCGCCCATGGCGTGGATGAGCCGATCGAGTTGGGCATGGCCTGCTTGAACGACTTGAGGATGTCGATGCCCAAGTCCTCCCACTGCAAAGGCGGCCGTAAGGTCGACGTAAATATTCCCATCCACATCCTGAACGTTGGCGCCCAGTGCGGATTCCCAGACGATTGGATCCTGCGGGACGCCGGATTCGTCGGCGCGGCGCGATCGACGCGCTGTGATCGCAGGGCATTCTGTCTTGGCAAGCCGAGTGACCCATTGACTGGAGAGAGGGCCTGGCGGTTCGACGACGATCCGCGGCAAATTAGTTCCGTCCATCACCATGCGAAAGCCAGCGAAAAAGTCGGGATTGAGGTCTGATTTTTAGAGGTCGCGCCGGTCTCAGGGTCTTGCACATCGTAGCTGTACGAATAGAGGCCCAAAATCGCCGACCAACCCCCATTCGAGTAGCCTGCGGCGACGCCGAGCGTCACGTCGCTTTTGAACGGAATGCCCGATTCCCAATCGCCTTGTTCGAAGCGGTCCCGACGCTGAGCGTAAGACAGATCCGAATGCACCCAATCCATGCCCATGAAGGTGCCGGCTGAGCCTCCGCCCAAGAGTTCGGCACGCAGAGTCCAGCGATCCGTGAAGAAATACGTCAACGCAGCCGACACCATCAAAAAATGCCCGCCGGGAGGCAGTGTCAGGCTCTTATCTTCCCACACCACACAATCAGGATACTCCGAACGTGCGCCGCATTTTTCGATATTCTCTTCCTGATAGTTGTACCAAAGCGTGGCCATGCCTTGCACACCTGCGGTCAACACCAACGAGTCGAAGAGGTAAAAATCAGCCATGACTCCGACACCCAATCCGGTGTCTGACAAGTTCTGGTCAAAATACTCTCCGTGTTGGCTCAGAAAGGGCTGAACCGAGACTTCCATCGTCTCGGATTCGTAGACCGACATCTTGTGCGACAAGACGAGCCAAAGCGGCGTGGAATCAATTGGCGGAACGAGCGTCAGCGACGTCTGCATCGTGTCGGTCTCGGAATACGAGACCTGATTCACCAGCAGCAAGACGTTCGTATAAGAGATCGTCCCTTCTTCTGGAGTGAAGGCCGTGGGCAGCGATATCGAGCGGTCAGCCGCTGCATCGAGCCTGCCCCGTTTATCCTTGAGGGTTAGCCAGACATCAGGCGACGGAAACTCCCGCGCGACGACGACTTCTTGCCCGAATCCCTGATCGAAGGGCAGTGTTTGGAGCGGCTGCGGTTCGGGTGTTTGAGCCAGTCCGACCGACGCGAAACAAACAAAGAACGCCACGAATAAAGTTGTGCGAGTCGGGGTTCGCAATGCTAATACCTTTGAATAACCACTCATCTGACCACGAATACGACCATGTATCAGATTCTACTCGTCGACAAGAACGCCAGCATAAGCCTACCGGACTCCACGGGCGAGCACACGTATCGCGTTCCTGGTATTGGGGAACACGTGTTGATCAAATGGCAGGGCGAAACCAAGGTCTGTGAGGTCGAAGACCTTTGGACTCATGTCAATTTGGACGCAGCCCCGGCGTATCAGGGCGCGGTGCAAGTGCTCGTGCGCTGGTCGAAAGGCTTGGACCCTGCCCTCTACGCCCGCCGGTTCAAATAATCAGGGATTCTTGGTGCGATTCAAGAAGGTCTCGTACGAAACCGAGACGTCGTCGCCGTAGCGACCCATCGTGGGATCAGCAGGAACCGGGCGATACGTTCCAAAAAACGCGATCGAATTCGTACTCGCGAAATAATCGAAACCGTTTACTCGGCTTCGCGGAACCCATTCTGCGTTCTTGTAGACCCTCAACGTGCTCGAGATCGGGACGGCAGCCAGAACGTAGTTTGAGGCCAAGCCGGTTGCCGCGTAGATGATGTCCTGAATCGTCTCCGAAATATCCACCGCAAGCAGGTCGGCGAAACCGCCGCCAGTTTCCAGGGCGACTTGTCGATATGCTTCGCCATTGCTGCTGGCGAACGTAGAATTTCCGACGATTGAAAATGCGATCGTGTTGCCCGCGAAGAATTGTTTGAAACCGGTCATCAGGGTCTGACCCGCTGCGGTAGAGAGCGGACTGTTTTGAATCGACTGATCTTCTTCATCGCTCATGAAGATGGTGATGAGTTGGGCGTCGGGGCGAATACGTGCCACCTGAGGAGCCGATGACGACCTCATCCAAGAGATTCCTTCTTGAGCCGAGGAAAGACCCCACTCGGCGCCACCGGAGGTCGGGCCACATCCAGCGCAATCTTCGACGTAGACGTCGATTTCGTGGATAAATGTCACTCGGTCGGTGTGCCAACCCGGTGGTGAGCGCAGGCGACCGTTGATCTGCTCATCCATGTTGGTCACGCCGATCCGGTAATCCAACGCAGTGTTCTGCAATTCGTTGAAGAATAGGTTCGCGACATTCTTGACTCGAACGTAGTCGTCGTACATCGAGCCCGACTGATCGAGGACCCAGTAGAAGTCGGCTTGAGGGTTGCCTTCGCCGGCACGAAACGCGTTGCATCGTGGGTTGGCGGTATCCTGAGCGCGCGAGACATTGGTGGTGTTGGTCAGGTCATCCATGCGGAATTTGACCTTCTCACGCGTGTCGTATTTCTCGGCGGGTGCCACGGAGGCCGCGATCAAGATGCGGTCTCCGTTGATCGGATCGGGACGATAAGTCACCGACACAAAGATTCTGAAGGTCGTGTAGGTATTTCCAGCAGCGACAGGCAAACCTGTGATGTCCGAAGCTGCGATGGCTGAGAGTTTCAAGAGAAGGTTATCGCGCACAGCCCGAGCTGATTGAGCGGTGCTGGTCCGAATCAGGAACTTGGAGACCGCTGCTTCGTTGAAATCGTGTGTATCAAAGGACGCGCCGGTATTGTCCTGTTGGATCGAGCCCACTTGGCCCACCCGTGCGGGGAGCGTGCGAAGCACATCGATGGGGTTTATCTGTGACGCCAGAGGCGTTTTTGACAAGAGCAGTCCAGTGACCTCGTTTGCGGGGTCATCAAAAACGGACGCCGCGAACTTGTTGGTGCTGTTCGCTGTGGCGATCTGAAGCTCGGCGTGATTTGCGAATGCAGGAGGAAGTCCTAAGAGCCAGTCTCCCGTTGGGCTGGTGTAATAGTCGACAGGTTCACCGGCCGGTTCGTCGCATGCACTGACGACCCAACGATCGCCGTCCAAGACGTTGTCGTTGAGGGTGGACGGGTTGGTGGGATTAAAACCGAACACGATCTCATCGTAGTCGCTGAGTCCATCACCATCGGTATCGGGAAGGAGTGGATCGGTTCCAAGCTGAAGCTCTTCGAGCTCGCTTAGGCCATCGCCATCGGTGTCGTTGTCGCACGCATTCGTGCCCAGCTGCTCGACTTCTTCGCAGTTCGAAAGGCCGTCGTAGTCGCAATCGACTTCGCACCAGCGAGGCCCTGAGTAATTGCAGTCAGCCTGGCACACTTGAAGGGGATCAATGGGAGCCGGTACGTCGGGGCCCATGTCGACCATGGCCATGTCGGGATCGGGCATGTCTGGCGACATGTCGGGCACAACCACCACATCTTCGACAAGATCGGGGGTCTCGCCGATATCCGAATCGACACCAGCGTCGCTGAGGTCGGACCCTAAATCGGTCTGATGATCGATCGCCGTGTCAATTCCAACATCGATTGATGGATTGGACGTGTCGTCGCTGCAAGCAGTGGCAAAGCCAACAAGGGCCAAGAGGAGGATGATTTTTTTCGGCATGAGTTTCCCGATCGACGTCTGAATTGACGTTGATGGTAACTGAAACCCAATTCAATTTCATCGGGTTAAACACCGCCGTTATTGCGCAATTTTCAACGTTCAGTCGCGCTCAAGTGTTCTCGCGGGCAGTTGCACGGTCGCGCAAAAGAAACCTGGAGCTTTGAACGTGGTCCTGCCGTCTCGAATACATGCCAACATGGGCACATCTACGTAGGCCTCGCGCAACCACTTCGAGTTGACCTGTCTGGAGCCGAACTGAGAATCGCCCACCAGCGGGTGTTTCCAAGCCCGAAGGCTTTTTGCCAGAGTATCGGCATCGATGGGTTCAACCGAGGTGATTCGGATCACCGAAGCCCCCTCGTAATTCCGAATGCGACGAACCTTGACGACCCCGCCTGGCAACTCGCCGTGAGGCACGACACCATCCGCCAATGCGATCCAAATCGAGGCATGCTCGGCCGCCTTTGGACCCACGGCAAGTCGTTTACCGCGGGCAAAACGGACCACGAGTTCGACCTGATCGGTTCGTGGCATCATCTCGTAGGCGTGGGTTTCGGCGATTTGCCAGCCGTGGCGGGCTAATCGTTCGGCATCACGAAAGAACGAGATTGGGTTGCACGACACGTAGAGAATCTGTTTGCACTCTGATGTGGCTACTCGGTCGAGGAATCCTTCAACCACGCCCGCACGCGTTGGGTTGAGAATCACCGTGGCATCTGCGAAGGGGGGCGTCCACGATTCGGCGGTGGCGTCCTCGACGACCTCAAAAGTGGCTTCGCGTTTGTTGGCAGCAGCATTGGCCCGAGCCCACTTCACGGCGTCTTCGACGTTATCCATGCCGTAGACGTGGCCTTTGCCCAGCCCCAGCCCGTGCACACCCACACCGCAATACGTGTCGATGATGTCTTCGTCTTCGATCCACTGCGCCATGCGGTCTTGCATGGTTTCCAGCATCGAGGTGTTCAGCTGAAAAAATGCATTGGGTGGTACTTCAAAGGAAAGGCCTCGAACCACGAACCGTACGGTTTCTGGACCCGAGATCACCTCTTGCTGCCCGGCCAAAACTCCGTGACCTTTCCCACGGTTCAATTGCAGGCCAATATCGGGCTGCATCGAAAGGAATTGCGCCTTGAAGTCCTGAATCGCCTCGTCGGTGACTTCGCCTTTAAGCGACACGGTGAGAATCGCGTTTTCGCCGGCACGCACGTCGACAAATTTTGCGGCTTGCATGACCTCGTGTTTGCCCAGCAAACGCACGGTACCGAGCACTTCTTCGACCGCGTCGGTGTGGACGACACACGCCTGAATGCCGATGAATTCGCGACTTTTGGCGCGAAAGAAACCCAGCGGATAACGGCCGTTGCGCACGACCATTCGGGCGCGGTTTCGGTAACCGAGGTCAATTTCTGAGTGGATAATCGAGGACGGAGGCTTCAATTCGAAGAGACCAGCGAGCCTGTGCAACCCTGCGAGGAGTTCAGCAGCACGCTTTTCTGGTGTTTGTTCGAAACGAGGACATCCGTCGCAATCTGGACGATGGCGACATGTAGGTTGCATCAGGGGGCCGTGTTCAGTCCGGAGAACTGTATTTTAGTGGTCGGTGAAAGGTCACTCGACGAAAGGGTTGCCACTGGTTCGAGATTCACATTGAACTCGGAGGTGACGAAATCGGAAGTCATCGCGAGAGGCCATAGGATGGTGAGCGAGCAAATGCACAAAAGCGCGGACCGAGTGTTGTAAAACTCGGTCTGAAGCCGAACGGTTTGCGGCTTATACCCATCTTTTTCGATGGTGATCGCGTGTTCGGTCCACAGGTAGACCTGCTCTTCGACCTGAAGAGGTGTCTCTCCGAGGATCTTTTTATCATCCATGGTCACCCGGGCTCGAGGTGGCTCAGAGTAGAAGGTCGCAGTCGAGAGACATCCCGACCCGAGACCTGCAATCCCCACCAAGAACACCGAGAAGCCAAGTTTCATGCGCTCTGCTTCTCGTAAACAAGCATGGGTTTTTCACGTTTGAGGACGACCTCTTCGGTGATCACACATTCGCGCACATTTTCGAGGCTTGGGATCTCGTACATGATGTCGAGCATGACCTCTTCGATGATGGCGCGCAGGCCACGAGCACCCGTCTTGCGTTTGATGGCTTCGCGAACGATCGCCAGCATGGCTTCCGGATTGACGCGGAGCTTGACGTTCTCGAGTTCAAACAATTTTTGGTACTGCTTGATCAGGCTGTTCTTGGGTTGCCACAAGATGTTGACCAGCATGTCTTCGTCGAGTTCGTCAAAGGTCACGATGACGGGGAAGCGACCAACAAATTCGGGGATCAGCCCGAATTTGGTGAGGTCGGCTGGTTTCACCCGGTGCAAGATCGCGTTGTCGCTTTCTTTTTTGACGGTGACGTCGGCACCAAAGCCCATGCGGGATTCCCCCATTCGGCGACCGATGATGTCGGTCAGGCCTTGGAATGAACCGCAGCAAATGAAGAGGATATTGGTCGTATCGACCTGAATAAACTCTTGTTGCGGACGGTTTCGCGAGCCCTCAGGGGTGATCATGACCTTGCTGGATTCGACCATCTTCAGAAGGGCCTGCTGGACGCCTTCACCGCCCACATCGCGTGTGGATGAAGGGCCGTCGCTTTTCTTGGCAAGCTTGTCGATTTCGTCGACGCAGATGATGCCGCGGCTGGCGCGTTCAACATCGCGATCGGCGGCGAGCCAAAGGTTCTTAATCACATTCTCGACGTCTTCACCGACGTAACCGGCCTCAGTTAGGGAGGTGGCATCGGCGATCGTAAACGGCACATCGAGCATTTTTGCGAGCGTCTGAGCCATGAGTGTCTTGCCACTACCGGTTGGCCCGATGAGTAAGATGTTGCCCTTGGTCAATTCGACGTCGTCATCTTCGTCAGGCTCCTGGCCTTCCATGTCGATGTCGTCGGCCATGATGCGCTTATAGTGGTTGTATACAGCCACCGAAAGCGCACGTTTGGCGCGTGTTTGCCCTACGATATGTTCGTCGAGGAATCCCTTGATTTTCTTGGGACGCATATCCTCGATACCGTGGGTTCGGTCGGGTTCGCGTTGGCGATCTTCTTCGATGATCTCGCGACACAACGAGACACACTCGTCGCAAATATGAACCTTAGGGCCGGCGATGAGTTTTCGCACGTCTCGGGCTTCCTTCCCACAGAAGGAGCAGCGAACTTTGCTAGCGGGATCCATCGTTTTCATGCATTCACCAGGTCAAGAGCAGAACAAACGCCAGTTGCGTTGGTTACATCACATATCATCGAACATACCGGGCCTAAAATTCCTGCGACGTGCATCTTCTTCGTGAGATTCTTGCGCTTCGACGCCAAAACGCGCCGCAGGGTTGGCCCTTAGCCTTTTTTCGCCGATTTCGTCACCGCTGTCTTCGCAAAACCCGTATTCGCCGTCGATTATCCGCTGAAGAGCGGCATCAACTTCGTGAAGCATCTTGAGTTCACGGCTCTTCAAGTTAACCAGCGAGCCGGTTTCTTGCTCAAGCATCGAGGTGTCTAGCGAGTCGTGCACACCGTCGTCACTGGCTTTGACGTTCAAAATCTCGTCATGGGTTCGTTTTTGGCGAAAGGCGAGGTTTCTTCGGCTCAAAGCCAGGGCAACGCGCATCTCTTCGATGAATTCCGGTGAGTAAGGCATGATCGTTTCGGGGTTCAAACGCGACGACGGAAGCCGAAGATCGCCATCAAAGCCATCCAGATGGAGGGAACAGCGCCAGCGGCAGTGCAACCTTCATCATCAGCCGTGCCGGGCGTTTCGGTGTTGGCCGTCGAGTTATTGGTCGAGTTGTTGGTCGAATTATTCGTCGCGATATTGGTCGAATTATTCGTCGTCGTGTTGGTCGAATTATTCGTCGTGTTGGTCGTCGAATTATTCGTTGCGTTGTTCGTTGCGTTGTTCGTCGAGTTGTTCGGAATGGTGCAGCCCATGTAGTCGAGCACACAGTCGTTACAGGCGACCGTTCCTTCGTGGTCGGCCGAGATATCGGTGCACACCGCCCCACCGATGTCGCCATCACATGCTTCTTCGCCGTTGACGATGCCGTCTCCACAAAGCGTGCTGTTCATGTCGCCTGGTTTCGAAATAGTCCCTGCAGGATCGGCATCACCAATCACCCAAGTACCGTCGGGATCCCCAAGCTCAAGGCCGTTCGAATAGCCGTCGCCGTCGCTGTCCAGATTATACACTTTGGACCAATCGGCATCCTGGCCGTTCAAAGAAGCCTCGATTGCCGCTCCGAACGCGTTGCGTGCTCCGCCGCCGTTGGCGCTGGCGTGACAGGTGAGGCAGTTAGCCTCAGCGCCATTTGGAATCTGCGAAACGCGAAATGGATGCGCGTCTGCGGTTGAAACCCATGCGAACGTACTTGTAATAGCCAGGAGTGCGAGAGCGTTTTTCATATCTATCCTCTTTAAATTCAACAAGATACCCACCTCTTAAGAGTTCCTCAAAAGAGACGGATGGCCGAACCTGCTTTTGATGACTCGCCGGCTCGGAAAAGAGGCTTCTCCCCCATCACAGGCCGTAGACTATAGAAATTTTTGAGCACCGGTTCAACCGCGATGTCCAAACCCCACGAACGCGATCAAAGCCAGCCAAATGGTTGGAGCGGCGCCTGTAGCGCTGCAACTGCTATCATCGGGAACGCTGTCATCAAGGAGAATGACCGCCGGGGACGTCGTGTCCGAAGTGCCGTTGTTGGAAGTATCATCGCCAGAAGAAGTCGAGCCATTTGAATTATTCGTGGGGGTTGAAGACCCCGTCGTCTGATTATTGGTGGCATTATTGGTGGCATTATTGGTGTTGGTCGTGGATCCACATGCAGCGTAGTCAAACTGACACGCAACGCATGTCACCACCCCAGTGCTTCCAACATCTGAGCACGAGGCACCGTCAACATTTCCGTCACACTCTTCGGGCCCATTGACGATCCCGTCTCCACATAACGTGCTATCAGCTCGTCCAGGGTTGGAGGTCATTCCAGCTGGATTTGCGGCGCCAATCGACCAGACGCCGTTGGGATCGGCGAGTTCCAAACCATTTGAATAGCCGTCGCCATCGCTATCCAGAGCGTACACGGCGGACCAATCAGTGTTACTCCCCTTCAGTGTGTAGGCGGTGTCGAGTCCAAAAGGATTCAGCCCGCCGCCATTCGTGCGTGTATGACACGCAACACAATTGAAATCGTTGCCGTTTGGAAGCTGCGCGACACGAAATGAGCGGGCCTCAGCCACAGATCCCGTTGCGATGATTCCGCACAATACTGCCGTCGAAAATCTGCTTTTCATGTTTTTCCCTGGAAGAACCACCAGTAAATCATCGCGGCCGGAAGAGCGGCGAGAACAAAGAGAAGAAGGGTCAAGGTCAGGACTAGAGCGAAGGTCAACACTCGGTTCGGCCGATTTTGTTCCTGCACACCAGAAGGCATCATCACAAGGTTCGGATTGGACGGTCGGGAGGATGCGCCAAAATGGCCAAACACCAAGTCCACGTTCTTGCGGTTGGCTTTGATGGCGACGTCGGCTAAATCGCCCACCACGGGCACATAGCCGACGAGTAGATCCAAGGTTAAGTTCCAAGCCATCTTCAGCAACACCGTCATCGGTGCGCCAAGACGCATGGCCTCCCAGAGGATGTAGATCGACACCAACCACGTGACCCAATCACCACCAACAGGAATGGCACCAATGATAGGATCGAGGCCGATCCGCACATTGACGATTGGCACAAGAAACTGGTCATCCATCAAACGGGCGAGTCCGCGCAGACGTCCCAGAGACCGTTCAAGTTCGGTGGGTTGGCTGTCTAGCAGCTTAATATCATTCATTCAGTTGGCGTCGCCCATGTCAGCGTCATTCATTCCCATGTCTGGGACTTCCACGACGACAGGCTCAACGCAAGATGCAGGTGTGAACTTCTGGTCTTCGTAAACGACCGCGACCTCGGGATTATCGCCGTCTTTATAACAATAGAGCGCAATGGATGGATTGGTGGGTTCCCCGTCGGCATTGAGAGTAAGCGCCCCAGACGCCCCTTCATAATCAACTTCTTCGCCCATTAGGAGGGCCGCAAAACCGGCGCCCAATTTGTTAGAGGTGCCATCCACGGCCAATTTACCTGGCGTGGAAAGCTTAGACATTCCCACCGCAATCTCAGGGCCTGAAAATCCGCCATAGGCCGCCCCCAATGCCGCAATCATCACTGCGTCGTAGGCATGGCTCACGAAATTCTTACCGTCGGGGCTTTCAAGAAATTTAGTATTATACTTGAGCGCAAAGTTTAGATAGGGCGTGTACCCAAGCGTTCCACCGTTTTGGGGAGAAACACCAAAAATTCGGCCTTCCAAGTCGAGGTCAGGCAAACGTGTAGGATCCGGGTCACCAATTCCGTCCGGCGCCAGATAAAGAATGTCTCCACCGGGATGCAACGATTCGATCGCTCCAGGCATGAGCCACCCTTCCGAGTACCCCAATAAGACGACAATATCGGGCCGCGCCATGGTGGGACTGTTAACCGCAAGCCATTCTTCCCACGCTTCGGGATAATCCTTCGAAATGAATCGGTCGCTGGTGAGAAAGCTTTGGGGAAGTTTGCTTGTCAACACCTCTTTGATGCCGGAGCTGTAGGCTTCTCCTTCTTTTCCGAGGACCCAGATGGTTACTTCGTCAAAATTGCTCTGGAGTCGTCCTTCGACAGTGTATGTCAAATACTCCGCAAGGGCGGCTGCCTGAGCGTCATCGCTGGGACACGTACGCCAGACAAGATTTTCGTCGATCAACGACGAAATGCTGCTGGTTGTTGCGGAAGGCGAAATCAACACAACCTTGGCGGGAATGGTGACGTCATTGGCGATGGCAATGGTTTGAGACGAGGAATCTGAGCCGACAATCACTTGGACGCCGGCCTTGTCAACCAGATGTCTGGCGGCGGCGAGAGCACCGTCCGTTGTACTCAACGAGTCGCAAATGATGAGGCCAACCTTCCGACCGCCAATTCCACCGATCTTGTTGATATCATCTTGAGCGATTTGCACGGCGTTGACGACAAGTTGCCCAAAGCCTTCTTCCCCCCCTGAACGTGGCATCACCACGCCAATATTGAAGGCATTCGAAGCTTCGATGTCGCCGAAGGACTCCGTACATGTTCCACCCAGAAGTTCCGCTGCATTTGGCGTGCGGCAGACTCCGGAATCGCAGGTGTTCCCGGCCCCGTATTTTGCGGTGCAATCGGAATCCGCGTCACATTCACTCAGGTCGACCAGAAGTGAACAGGCGGAGACGAGTCCCCCGAGAAATACAAAAGTGCCGGCAGCGAGCCAAGCTTTACTCAAGCGCATAAAAAACCCTTGTCTTTTGTAAGTTCTACCGCAATTCGGACCGGTACACCAACAATGCCGTCGAAGTTCGACAATGCCCTCGAAGTTCTATGGGGCTGTAAGCGCCCACTGAAGTTCGTCTCGGAGGGTGTCGATTTCGCGATTAAGCTGTTGCTGGTCTGCGGCCCCAAGCACGACACCGTGCAGCGCCACGAAGGTGAGATCGATTTCCCAGTAGGGTTCGGTCCCTGTGGAGCGCCGGAATTGTATGTCGAGTTCAAGGGGCTCCTGATGGATCGTCGAGCGCCCCATTGCGTACATAAATAGGTAGATGATCAGCGGCACGACCAGGACAAAGAGCGGGACAAGCGCGAGGAGAAACATGACGCTTCCTCGCTCAAAGCGCAGTCTTTCTGCGCTTTCGTCTACTTTCCTATAACCGAAGCCTTGAAAAAGGCGGGTCACTTGATCTTTTAGGGCCTGAGGCTGATGCGCTCCGTAAACCCGAATCTGCCGCATGAACATGGTGCGCGACGCGTCACAAAATGCCTCGTCGTTGCTTTCGATGCGCACAGGCAACATGTCACGATCGTCATGGACGACGAGTGCTGTCACAGGGTTCACCGAGCCGCTGGTACCATCCGGGCCATATCGTTCGGCAATATGTGAGCGCAAATTGGGCGGCAACGCGGTTGCGCCGCGTGATGGCGATTGGCGTTTTGGAGGCGGTGTTGGTGATGGTGATGGGTTGCCCGTCACCGATCCGTCAAATCCGTTGGCGTCTCTTTTTTCTGGCTGAACAGGTTGTTCGCGCCAGACGGGCTTAGGTGCTGGTTTGGATCGGTCGATGCCGGGAACAAAATATTCGAGGTCGCCCTGCTCTCCGATTTCGAGTTCGAGGACGCTTAAAAAAACGGCCTGCTCCAAGTACGCGTTCGCGACCTCGATCGGAATGCCCAGAGTGTAGGCGAGCATCGACGGCCGAACACGATCGACCTCGTCTTCGTACGCCATGCGCAAGATATGCCATTCAAATTCTTCGTATGTCATGAGCACTCGCGATAAGCCCTCAGCTTAAACCGCCTCCTCTGGCAATCTATTCGCGCGTGGTGATTCAATCAACTACTCGCATCTTCGACTTCCTCAGCCATCTGCTGGCGGTACTGTCGGAAGAGCCGCTGGTCGAGTTCTTCGATCAACGGCAGCGCGGTGCTTCGTGACAGAGCCGAAATCGAAAGTGCCGACCATTGCTGGGCGGTCGCTAACGCATCTGCAGGCTCAAGCCGGTCGGCTTTATTGAACACCAAAATCTGTTCTTTCTGCTCAAGTCCAAGGTCCGCCAAAATGCGATTAACAGACTTGATGCGTTCGGGAAACTCTTCATCTGAAGCATCGACAAGATGCAACAACACGTCGGCTTCCTCAAGCTCTTCGAGCGTTGCTTTGAAGGCAGCAACGAGGTCCTGCGGCAGGTCGTGAATAAACCCAACGGTATCGGTGAAAATGATTTCACGATCGTCGGGAAAACGTAGCCGACGCGACGTTGGATTCAACGTTGCGAAGAGTTTATCTTCGCTGAGCACGTCGGATTGCGTCAGTGAGTTCAGCAAAGTGGACTTGCCGGCGTTGGTGTATCCAACGATGCCCACGACAGGAACCTGACGTTGCTTTCGTCGCGAACGGCGAAGGTGGCGTTGAACCGAGAGTTTCTCGATATCTTTTTCGAGTTCTCGAATTCGGTCATTGGCACGGCGCCGGTTGATTTCCAATTTGGTTTCGCCGGGTCCACGACCACCGATGCCGCCCGAAAGACGGGACATTCCGGTGTTTCGCGAACTCAACCGCGGTGCGTTGTACTTCAGCTGAGCGAGCTCAACCTGAAGTTTACCGTCGGCCGTGGTGGCATGCTGAGCAAAGATATCCAGGATGAGTTGAGTGCGATCAATGAGGCGAAGTTCGGTGTCTGTGGTGATCGCTCTCATTTGGCCGGGCGTGAGATCTTGACCGAAAATCAAGAGGTCCACGCCGAGTTCCAAGGCGCGGAGGTTGATTTCTTCGATCTTGCCGCGACCAACCGCCCACTTAGGATGCAGGTCTTTTCTACGCTGAATCACGGTGTCGATGATCTCGACTCCAGCAGTTCTGCAAAGCTCGTGGAGTTCAGCGAGGTGGACGTCTTCGTTACGGGCTCCAGGCGTTGCCACGTAAATGAGCATCGCGGGCGCGCCCGCGGTCCTCTTGGTTTCCGGGGCCTTGCGCTGAAACTCGGCCTCGAGTTCGAGGACAAGTTGTTGGAAGTCCAGCGGCAGTTCCGACGGGTTGTTGAACTTCTGAGCCTCATAGGTCCTGCCGTCTGGCGTGGTTGGAACCAGGTGGGCAAAAATGGTTTCGCCGGGGTATCCGCCAGGCCCAACACGAACTGACACCACGGCGTCGAGTTGCAGCATGTTGAGGTCAGTAAGGTCGTCTGCGCCGAGTTCCACGCCCTTTTTGGGTCCAAGATAGGTGCGAAGCAAACGAATGCCTCGGAATCTACCTGAACCGGCTCTGGCACGGCCGATGTCGGGAAGATACGCGCGTTCGGTATCGCCAACCATCACGTGTTCAACACGTCCTTGTCGGTCAACAAGAACGGCGACAACCCGATTGATGTCCCTGGAGATGAACGTCATCTGAGTGGCAAAGTCCTGAGTTAGAGGACTCTCGGAGCCAATACGACGTTTATAGAGTTTTTCGAGTGATTTGATCTGAGAGGGTTTGAGCCCGTTCAGTACACCGTGGATGTTAGCGATGGCGGTAGCTCTTCATCACTTGCAGTGGGGTGGTTCAACGCCGGCTTTCTTGAAGCTGGCGCATGATTTCTCGATTTCACCGAGATTCTTGTAGGCGAGGCCTACGATTCGATAACATTTGGCGTCTTTGACGCCCCAGCAGGTCTTGATGGCACCTTGATGGTCGCCCGCAAAAACCTTCTTTTGAGCTTCAGTGGCAATTTCGTCGGTATCGATTTTCGGCTTCTTAGGAGTCGAGTTCCCAGAAGATGTCGTTTTCTTGGCGGCGACCTTCACAGGCGCTTTGTCCAAGGACTCCTTCATCGAATTCGCGTCAGCGTTGTGCGGTTCATAGAGCAAGACTTCTTCGACGAGTGCGCCGGCTTGAGTCTTATCGCCCTCTTGGAGAGCTGCATTCGCCTTGGACATGATCTGGTCGATGATTTTTCCAGAGAGATCTTCTTTTTCTACGATCGCTCGTGTGACCGAGTCTCCTGGTGGGATCTTCTTCAATTCGGAAAGGGCGTCGACAAAACGTGAATCACGCAGGTACTTGCGAGAATCATCAAGCGCTTCTTCGAGAGGTTTTTCACGTCGTGCTGACGAGAGCATCTCGTCGATCTGGTCGCGTTCTTCCGGATTGGGGCTCATGGTGTCGCGGGCCAATTCAAGAATGGTGATCGCCTTGCCTGCCGCACCGGATGCGAGTTTTTCTCGGGCCTGAGCAATCTGGGGTTCGACGTTTGAAACGGCGGCTGGCGCGGTGGTCTCGGTCTTAGGAACCACATCAACCTGAGCAACCTCATCCGCGGGACTTTCATCCGTGGTTCTGGTGCCCATATACAGGGCGAAAACGCCGACCACGGCAATAACGCCCACGCTGATGCCAATCAGCATCTTTTTGTTCCCGCTGCCTTTCTGGACTGGCGGTTCGCCGAAGGCGTCCTCGATGATGGCTTGTGGGGTGAAGACGTAGTTTTCCCCGGGTTCCACAAATCGGAACTTCACGTGACCGAGCTCGACGATATCGCCACGTTTCAAGTGGACGGCACGGTAGTCTTCGCCACTGACCTTGACGCCGTTCTTCGAGTTAAGGTCAACGATCTTGTAGTTGCCTGAAGCTTCGCGAACGATTTTGGCGTGTTTCTGGGATACAGAGCGGTGGTCAACGATGATGTCGCAATCTTCGGCGCGTCCGATCACCATTTCTTTGTTCACGAGCGGAAACTCTTGGCCCGCGAAGTTTGAAGAAACCACAACGATCTTGGCCGGCTGTGCGGGCAAGATTTCTGTTCCCTGACTTCGGCGATCTCCATCGAGTCGCGTCAGCATGGTCGGTTCGCTGGTGAAACCGGAGCTTGCGGGCTTGACTGGCTTCTGCAATTTCGCAGGGGGAGCCGAGAGCGGTGCTGGCATGGCAGATGCGACAGCTACAGCACCGTTCTTGGGTGCTTCAGCTTCGGCGCCTTCTGCGAGCAGGGTTAATCGGTAGTCACCGATTAGGTAAACGTCTCCAATGGTAAAGTCCTGACGGCCGGAGATCTTTTCTCCGTTTTTGCGTACGCCGTAGCGGGCGCTGAGTTCTTCAATGAAGACTCCGCCCTCTGCTCGGACAAGACGCGCGTGTTTTCGCGACACATTCCGCTCAGTCAGCCGAATCGTGTTGCCGTCTTGTCTACCAATGGAAATCTCGTCGCGGATGACCGGGACAACTGTTTTGTTGCCATCGTCGTCCTCAATTACGAGTTTGTACATACGTCACCCTAAAGCTCTTCGACCAAGAATAGCGGATGCATCCAATGGTGCAACCCGCAAACTGGCCCACGCGACAATCCACAGTGTTAGCATAACCCAGAACCCAACCACAATAAACGCGTTCATCAAGACTGGATCAAACGATCCCGGTCATTTCGTCGTGGGCAAGGTCATCGAAAAACGTGGGACCTGCCCCTCACCATAAAGCCAGGAGTAGACCCAGAAGCTCAGCAGGACGCGCTTGGTGTAATTGCGTGTTTGTCCAAACGGAATGTCTTCAATCATCAGGTCTAAGTCCGGGGAATCCGCCTCTTTGAGCCAGCGTCCGACATTCCCCATTCCACCGTTATACCCAGCAATCATCAGCACGGGATGCAGTTCGACGCCTTCTCCGAGCTCCTGCAGATATCGTGATCCCAGACGAATATTTGAGGACGCATCAAAGAGCGTATCAGCCGTAAAACTCACGTGATCTATTTTGGCCATCCGTTCACCGGTTCCTTCCATCAGTTGCAAAAGACCGCGCGCATTAGCCCAGCTTTCGATCCGAGGATTAAACCCGCTTTCTTCCCGCATGATCGCCCAAATGAGCGCGGGGGAGATCCCGCGTGTTTTTGCGTTTGCCGTCACGAATTCCTCAAAAGGTCTTGGAAAACCGATCTCCCATGACCGTCGGTGGATGGCATCGGGGTAGGTTTGGTCCCAACCTGGGATCTGACGCCGGGCAATATCGTGTGAGAGCGTGTAGGCGCCGGCGCGATCGAGTTGATCGGCGAGGTACCATAACGCGTTGGGATCCTTGGAGACTCTTGCTTCGATGGTCAAAATCTCGGCGCGGGCCAGGGTCGACAGGTGCAGCGCAAAGAGCATTTGCGCGCGCAGATACGAAGGGTCGTTCAAATCGCCTGGAGTGATATCGGGTGATGAGACGGTCGGGACGTCGCAAAACGACGACCCCGGACACAGCCATGGTTTGGTTGCCTCCTTGCCAAGTCGTTGGAATGCCAGAAGCGCATAATAACTCACCGGAAAATCTCGAACGGTCTTGGAGTAAGCAAGCAAAGCCTGGTCAGCGTGACCGCCTAATTCGAGTGCGCGGGCCCGAAAATAGGAGAGTCGGCCGCGTGAATAGAGGTCCGGCTCGTTGACGACTTTGATGGCATCGATGCGGGTGAGCGCGTCATCGTAACGCTTCAATTTGAAGAGGCGACGGATCTCAAGCCAATGGGCATCTTGAGTCATGTCGCCTTCGGGGTACTCGGCAGTCTGTTTGGCGACGAGGGCGGCCATACCTTTGTCATCGCCGTCTTCTTCCAGGATTCTGGCGGCAAAATACATCGCGTCGTCGGCGTAGCTGTGGGTCTTGTAGTCGGTCCACACCCGCTCAAACATCGCCCTTGCTTCGGCACGTTGACCGGCATTCCATCTGGCTTTTCCACCGAGATAAAGTGAACGAATTCTCCAATCGCCCGTTGCGCAGCGGTCGATCACCTTCTTGTACCAGATGGCTGAGTCGGCATGTTTGCGCAGCTTCGTCAGGCTGTGAGCGACCATGAAGTTGCCTTCACACCATTGATTCTCGGGCAATTTCGGCGCGACCTTCCCAACCTCATCGACCACATCCTGGGAGCGATGGCTTCGATAGAGCGCTCGCCAGCGCGCCATCTTTGCCTGATCGGAGCTCGGGTCGAAGGCTTTTTGCCGCGCCTTCGGGAGCTTTTTCACAGCGGCGGAAAGGACGTTTCGCGCCTGTCCAACCAGGGTATCCAATGGGGAATTGATAAGAATGGCGTAGGCTTGGGTCGCCGCGATTTCAGGGTCAGTCGGCAAGAGCAGACGTGCGTACATGAGTCGAGCTGTTGGAACTCTGGAGTCTCTGGGGTGTTTTTCCAGCCACAGTGCCAAAGCCACGGCGGCCTCGCCGGGTTTCTTGGAAGCCTGGAGCGAAAGGATCGCGATCCATTGCGCGTCGTCAGAAATTGGAAGACCCGGCCCGACCTGGGCGGCATATTTGAGCGCCTCGTCGTTCTTACCCTGAGCTTGCGCGACCTCGGCCGCAAAGCGTGAGGCGTATTGATTTAAGACAAAAGCATCGACCTTGGAGGCTTTGTCCAGAAGTCCAAGCGCCTCAGGACGAGACGCCTTAAGCGCGATGTAGCCTTTGAGGAAAAAGCCCTCAGGCGAAGTGGGCTCGGTTTTCTCGACCGCGGCCCAAGCCTTGGGCCATTCGCCTCGTTCAACCCACTCAGCAGCGGCGGGAAAGGGGTCGTTTTGTGGAGCTGGGGCGTCCTCAAATCGGGGAATCACCCGAAACTTGAGCTCGTTTCCTGCTCGTTTCACAGCGGCAGGGTCTTGAGCCATGGCCAAGACCGGCATGAAAATCCACAGGATTATTGCGGTCACGATCGACGTCTTCATGAATCGTCCTCTTGGGTAACATTCCTTGTTCCCCTTTTTGTCGGTGTCCCGAATTCGCGATTCAGCGATGGGTGGCCGACCATAAGTTTACGCGCAACCCGCCATTTAAGAACTGGGCGACTCTTACAAAGTCCAACTTCCGATGAGACGGATGAAATTCCGACGGCATGATGAAACCCAACCGCCAGCCCTCGAATCGTTGGGCAAAAATGCTCAACAGCGCTTTTGTGGCGGAGGTGTCCGAGAGCCGAAGGCCATAGGGCGGATTGCAGAGGATCAACCCGGAAGGACCTATCGGCTGAAGATCTGCCACATCGGCCTGTGCCGCATTCAAGGTGACGTCTGCCGTGGCGGCGTTTGCCAGCGTGGCTTCAATGGCTTTGGCGCTGATATCATAGCCCCATAATCCAGCAAGTTCGGACGCGGTTTCGTTTTCGACTTCCTTCCAAGCATCGGCATCAAGATTCGCCCAGTTTTTAGCGGCATAATCGGGCCGAGTGGGCCGGCCCGAGGCCATCAACGCAGCCTCGATCAAGATGGTGCCGCTGCCGCAGGTCGGGTCGATAAGAACTTCGTCCGGAGTCCATTTCATCGCACGCAGCACGGCTGCGGCCAGATTTTCCCTAAGCGGCGCCTCGACCGGGCTTTTTCGCCAGCCTCGAAAGTGTAGCTCTTCACCGGCCGCATCTAGACTGAGCGTCGCGATGTCTTCATCGATCCGAACGTAAATGCGCTGGGCAGGACCGTCGCCGATTTGGTGTTCACTCAGGGCGTCCATGACGGTCTCGGCAATCCGGCCCGAATGGATCAAGCGTGATTGGCGTGCAGAAGCGCGAACGTCAACGCTGGCGCCAGGCGGCAGCCATTGAGCCCAGGGTTGTTTACGGGTTCGTTTGAAAAGGTCCGGAAACGCGCGGGCCTTGAACGTCGCGAGTCGCATGGTCACCCGGTTGGCAATCCGGGTGTGCTGCAAGACGCGATAGAAGACTTTACGTGTGGCGTCGAACTCAGCTCCCCCATCCAAAAGTGTGACTTTGCGGGCCCCGAGGGCTCGCAGTTCTTCTTGGAGAAAGGGCTCAAGCCCGGGCGATGTGACTGCAAAATAGGATTGGGACATTACTCGAGAAGGATGCAGACGCCGAGGTCTTCCTGCTGAGGGTCGAATTGGAAACACTCCAATCCTGGGTCACAATCTGACAAACCGAGCCGGCAAACTCGCTGACATCGGTTGACGCCAGTCTGCGTGGGGAAACACGCGACGGCGTCTTCGTTGCACATCGAGAATTGCTGCCCACATCGGTCGCCTTCGGTGGCCATGTTGTCGCCCAAACACACGCCGATATCGGCTGAGTACGCAAAACAATGTCCGGCATCACAGTCAGTGGTGGCTGAACCGTTGGTGTTCGCAAAAGGACGGCAAGCCTCACGGCACACGGCGCCGTTTCCATTGGTGCGCGGCACACAAACGGCTCCGCTTGCGCAATCAAGGAACTGGTCAGGGTCGCAAGAAGAGCCGATCGGATTGCTGGGGTTGGTGGGCAAACAAACGCCCTCGGACTGTCCTACATCGTAAGGCAAGCAGCCCAACGCGGGATCTCCACAACCTTGGTCGAAGGTGCAATTCGAAACGCAGAGTGCCGAGGTGTCGTTGGGATCACCAAAGGCGCAAGCCGTGTTCGGGTCGGGACAAGTTGAGTCAGGGTCCATCGCTGTCGTGCTGCAAACGCCGTAACAACGCCCCTCGTCCTGGCCTCCCAAAGCGACGCAATAGTAGCCGTTTACAAAGGAGTCCAGGTCTGAGCAGGGTTGATTCTGACTTTCACAGAGCTGCGGCTGAAAATCCTGGCAGGCGCATTCGGTGTTGCAGAACTCGGAGTCGGCACAACCGTCGGCGCAGCAGCCATCGGGATTGCAGTTTTCATTGGCGATACCGTTGCAGTTGTCGTCGGCTTGCGTCTGACAGCTTTCACGAGCGCCGGGATTGATGCGGTCGTTGTTGTCGTTGCAGTCCGGGCCACGATCGCAAGCGACGCCGTAGCCGTCACCGTCTGCATCGATGCAACCGTCGGCACCGACACAAATACCCGAGTCGCAAAACTCCTGAAGCGTGCACTCGATCTGAACAACCGTTGCGACGCCTCCCTCGGAAACGCAAAGTTCGGCGAGGGTGTCGCTCACGCACTCACGTGAACCGATCACACAGGCAGGCACGTCGGAGTCTGTGGTCGAGTCCAGCCCAACATCGAGCATGTTATTATTATTGTTGTTTGGATTGTTCGGCACATCTGTACCCAGAGGCACACAATTGCGCTCGAAACAGGTCAACCCGTCGGAGCAATCCGAGGGGACAAAGCAGCTTTGCCCCGCTTGTTGAGCGCCACTTTGGATGTCAACGCCACAACTGGCGAGCAAGGCCAAACCCAGAATCAAACTACTTTTAAACATCTCGAACTCCATTCACTGACTGCGAGCCTGCACGTTGTATCTCAAAGGCAAAGTGCATGCAAAAAGCACGACCAGACTTGAGACGCCGCGGTCGACGGGGTATCAGGTCTGCCGAACCATGCTGGATGACTTATGCGCCATCACATATGGCTCTTCCTTGCGGTCGCAGCCTGTTCCCAAGATTCCCCGGCACAACCTGTCGACCTGAAGACGGCGGTTCCCGAGATCGCAGCAGCCCAGTGCGAGCGCGTCTTTGAGTGTTGCGACGCCGAAGAAGTGAGTCGTCTGTTCCAATCCGTGGACGACGTCGCGTCGTGCATGCCGGTCGTCGAAAACTACATGACGACCTTTGTGCTCCCAGCCCTCGACGATGCCGTGCAGCGAGGGGCCATCGAGGTCGATGAGTCCGAACGCGCCGCCTGTATTTCTTGGCTAAGGCAAAAGACCTGCGAATCCTTTGTGCCAAGCCCGAATCTCAACATGTTCGCAGCGACGGAATGTCGTCCTTGGATCAAAGCTCGCCTCGAGATTAGCGGGTTTTGCCAGGAAGATTTCGAGTGTGTTTCCGGTTTTTGTGCTCGAGATTCCGGCACTTTGGAAGGCACGTGCAAACAGGCGCCTTCGCTGGACGAACCCTGTGTGGTAGGCCGCTGCGCGGTTGATTTTTACTGTGCAGATCAGATCTGCTTACCCAGTCTTTCGACTGGCACCGAGTGCACCAGAAACGACGAGTGCAAAAGCAATAATTGCGTTGACGGGCTGGACGGGCGAGTGTGCGGCACCCAACCAACGGCCTGTCAGGGATGAAAATGACCGAGACCACCTCTATACCACTGAAAACAAACGAGTTTGAAGCAGAACTCAAGAAGCTTGTCCAAGAATTCGGACGCTCCGAGGAAAACCCGGGGTCGTACAAGTCCGATGGATGCGTGCGCTGTTTCGACTGCATGTTCACGACCCGGAGCAGCGATTGTTATAAGTGCACGTATTGTGAGCGGTGTTCATCCAGCACCGAATGCACGCATTGCCGTGGCTGCACCAATACCCACCGCTCCAATTATTGCGTGGAATCCAAAGACCTTGCGGCGTGCTCGTACGTGGTGAAGTCTCAGAACTGCTACGAATGTCTGTTCTGTTTTGGATGCGTTGGTCTTGTGAAAAAAGAGTTCCATATTTTGAACCGCCCATTCAAGCGAGACGAGTATTTCAAACTCGTGGCCAAGCTTGAGGCTGTCTTTGGTTTGAAGAGGCAGTAGTGGCGTTAGCATCCATCATATCCGTCGCTCATGTTGACGCTCCGATTCGGGTAGAATCCGAGGTTATCGAACAAGGTTTTGCCGAGACACTGTCACGACTTGGGCAACGTCCTGGTTTGGTGAGAGCGCTCACGGGCGTCGTTGCGCGACGATTTTGGGAAGCCCATATTCAGCCGAGCGACGCCGCAACCATGGCGGCCGAAAAGGCGTTGGCGCAGAGCGGAATCCCGCTGCAAAAGATTGGGGTTTTGATCAACACATCGGTGTCCAAGGACTTCATCGAACCCTCGATCGCGAGCACCGTGCACGGCAACCTGGGCTTGAATCCGCTCTGTTTGAATTTCGATGTTTCCAATGCCTGCCTGGCTTTTTTGGACGCGATCGAAATCGCGAGCCTGATGATTCGTACCGGCCGAGTGGAATACGCGCTTATCGTCGATGGAGAGTCGTCGCGTTTGCCGGTGGAAACCACGATTCAGGTGTTGGCGCAGGCCAATATGTCCGAAGTCGAACTTCGAGATCATTTTGCGACACTGACTTTGGGCAGCGGCGCAGCAGCGATGGTCTTGGGGCCCGTCGATCAATCACCGCATCAGGTGACTGGGCGGGTCAGCGTGGCGGCAACGAATCATAATGCACTATGTCGGGGACAACGCGATCACATGATTACCGACGCACCAGCGCTGCTTCAAGCCGGAGTAGATCTGGCTCTGCAGGCCTGGGAACGCGCTCAGGTCGAAATGGGATGGAGTGCAGAAAACATCGACCATTTGATCATGCATCAGGTTGGTTCTGCGCACTCACGAAGTGTCTTGAACCGCCTCGGCCTCGATATTTCGCGGGCCTACCTGACCTATCCTGAGTTTGGGAATATGGGCCCGGCTTCAATCCCGGTGACGCTGTCTAAGGCAGTTGAAAGCGGGATCGTGACCTCGGGACAGCAGCTTGCGCTCATGGGTATTGGAAGTGGACTCAATTGTTCAATGATGGGCATCAAATGGTAGCGATAGACCTCAAAAATGCGTCGTGGGCGGCCGAATACCCCTTTGAACACCACACACATGCGGTGTCGTCGGGAGCCAAGATGAATTACATCGACGAAGGGCCTAAAGACGGTCCGGTGATGTTGTTCGTGCACGGCAATCCGACATGGAGTTTCTACTGGAGAAACCTCATCAAACGGTTTTCGGACACGCACCGATGTGTCGCGATGGACCATATTGGCTGCGGCCTGTCGGATAAACCCCAGGACTACGCTTACACGCTGGAGCAGCGAATTCAGGACGTGAGTTCGTTGGTCGAGGCTCTAGGTTTGGACGACATCACGCTGGTCGTTCACGACTGGGGTGGCGCGATTGGTTTTGGAACCGCAGTGCGAATGCCCGACAAATTCAAACAGTTTGTGGTGTTCAACACGGCGGCTTTTTTGTCGCCACGCATTCCGTTTTCGATTTCCATCTGCCGCATTCCGGTCTTTGGTGCCGTGGCCGTGCGGGGCTTCAACGCATTTGTGGAAATCGCGCAAATTCGTGCGATTCACGAAAAACTGTCCGATCCGATCAAAGCCGCGTACCTGGCTCCTTATGATTCCTGGGCAAATCGTGTGGCGATTCACCGATTTGTCGAAGACATCCCGATGAGCCCTTCGCATCCCACGTACAAGACATTGAAGTTGGTTGATGAAGGCATCGGCCAATTCAAATCTCACCCGATGTTGATCGTGTGGGGAGATGAAGATTTTTGCTTTGATGTGTCGTTCCGTGAGGAATGGCAACGACGCTTCCCGGAAGCAGAAGTGCACGCTCTGGCGGATGCCTCCCACTATGTGGTCGAGGACGCCAACACGGATATTCAAGGTTGGATGGAGACGTTCTTGGCCTAGTTGACTGGCGTTCAGTTCAAACCGTGGCGCAGGAGGCTGTCTCTTTGACTCGGCAACCGTTTCCGGCCCATTCTGCGATTCTGTGATGCTTGCGCAGGCCCTATGGCCTGCATGCGATTCCTGCGATTATTCAGACACAGGCGAGCCATAGGGCTCGCGGACCAATCGCAAGCGAGCCATAAGGCTCGCGGACCAAACACAGGCGAGCCATAAGGCTCGCGGACCAATCACAGCGATCCTAGTCTTCAGGTCTGGTTTCAGGCGGGTCGGGTAGGACTTCCACAGGTGTCTCGGTGGGCAGAGCAGGTTCGGCGACCGGCGCGTCAACACCATCGGCTGGCTTTTCCGCATTCTTATCCGCTTCGGGCTCTCGCAATTCTTCTTGCGCCTTTTTCCAGAGATCAAATTCGTAGACCTCGCGGCGCAGTTTTTTCTGCTTCCATAGATCGACGCCAGCCTTGACCCCCTCGACGACAAACGTCGAAGCGCCCGACTTGAGCATGGTCTCGCCGATCTCTCGCCAGAGTGATTTCCCGCCTTGTTGTAGCAATTCAGACCACATCCTGCCTCCTGTCCGGGAATACAACGCCTCACGATGCCAAATTCTGCCCATTCGAGCAAAAAAACCTTTCGAGAATATTTTTGGCGCAAGAAACACAAAAGCCCCTTGCGGGGCCTTTGTCGCGATTGTGTTTGGGGGAGGGTAAACACAATCGCTTTTGTTTCACGATACTGCTGTGAAACTCCTCACGATACTGCTGCGAGGTTACCTCACGATACTGCTGTGAGGTGGCCGCTTGGCGCGGCATTCCTGTGGGGTAAACAGGAATGAAAAGGGACAACATCTGCGACAAAGTCATGGGGGTGACAATACTGCGTCGCGGAACCCTCATCTAGGTGTAAAGTTACAGACAGGTTGTAAAGTAGTCAACACTCAAAGTCGCGCGGATGTCGTGGCAATCCTTGCATATAATTAGAGAATTCGGACAAATCGTCTGACAATTTTTTTCTCACCGACGGTCGGAAAACGAATCGTGAGCTTCGCTTCGTCGCCTTTTCCGGACACGGCTTTCACCTTTCCGATGCCAAATTTTGCGTGCGTCACGGTTTTGCCTGTCAGGTCGTCAGGGTCGCCCGCATCAACACCCCAATGCGAAACATCGTGGACATTCTCCGGAGCGGCGGCAGCGGGCAGGTCCTCCCAGGGCGTTAATTGCGAAAACTCGTCGTCGGAATTGCGAGCTCTGAGTTGGTCGAGCGCCTTGCCGATCGAGCCCTTGCGGGTCTCGGGCGACTGGTCGAACTCCCACTCTTTGGTCCCCACTGCGACCAGGTCTTTCTGCCATCGCTCGCGTTGGTTGGAGTAGGTCGGGCGGGCAAAATCAACAAAACGGCTGGAGCTGCGCGGATCGACCTTGAGTCGTTCAGGTTCGATATCCAGCACAAATCGACTTGGCGCGGTGTTTCGGATCGTGCCGTAAACACGCCGTCTTTGAGCATTTGTGATGAAGAGCTTGCGCTCGGCGCGAGTGATCGCCACGTAGGCAAGGCGCCGTTCTTCATCGAGCTCATCGGGATCATTATCCCGAATGCTGGGGAAGATTTCTTCTTCCATGCCGACCAAAAATACCGTGTCGAATTCCAACCCCTTTGAGCCGTGCACGGTCATGAGAGTCACGGCACCGCGCTCATCAAGGTTATCGGTGCTTTGAATCAAAGCTGAGCGATCCAGAAACGCCCGCAAAATCCGCTGCGCCCGGGGTTCTTTGGTTCGCTCGCCTGGATCGGGGATCCATTCTTTTTCGAATTCGGCGATGGCGTTGACAAGTTCGGCCACGTTTTGCTGTCGATCTTCGGCGCGCTCGGGGTCGGAGGTGAGCAGCCACTCGAAGAATCGAGTGCGCTCCAGAAGCCCCTGAACCGTTTGAGCCAGAGAACTGGACGCGCGCAGGCTGTCCTGAACGAAGACGACCAGGTCGTGAAATTCGCGGATTCCTTTGAGGGACCTGCCCTTCAGCCCGGCAACGTCGGCCAATGCGGGGTCAATCAACGCCCCGCCCGGCCCCATTCCGGGAAGCCAACCGTGCTGCATCGGTGCGGGCCCAGTGTTGGGTTCGTCGTTCACGGCATATCCAACCGCGCCCCATAACCCTTCGACCTGACCAAAGACCCCTGCCACGCGCAGTTTATCGATCGTGGATTTCCCCACGCCGCGGGTTGGCTTGTTGATCACGCGCAACAGGTCGACCTCGTTGGTCGGATTCAACGCGATTTTGAGGTAGGCCAGCACATCCTTGACCTCTTCTCGTGCGTAGAACGAGACGCCACCCACAACCTGGTACGGCGAGCCGTGGAAGCGGAGTTGTTCTTCGAAAGCTCGGCCCTGCGCGTTGGTTCGATAGAACACGGCAAAAGACGAATACTCAAGACCATCGCGCGCCATTTCGAAGATACGCTGGGCCACAAATTGAGCCTCTTCGCGATCGTCGGACGCGGTAAAGTAGGTGATCGGCTCCCCGCCTTGTCGTTCGGTCCAGAGCTTCTTTTCGCGGCGACGCCAATTCAGTTGAATCACGTCGTTGGCGGCGTCCAAAATCACCTGAGACGACCGGTAATTCTGCTCAAGTTTAACGACTTTTGCGGTTGGGAATCCTTCCTCAAACCCCAAGATATTGGCAACCGTTGCACCACGCCAACGATAGATCGCCTGGTCATCATCGCCGACCACTGCAAGGTTTGTGTGCTCGCAGGTCAGATGTTTAAGCAGCTCGTATTGGGCCGCATTTGTGTCCTGAAATTCGTCGACCATCACAAAACGCCACTGGCGGCTGTAACTGGAGGCGAGGTCAGGATGCAGGCGGAAAATCTCGAGCACGCCTAAAATCAGGTCACCAAAATCAACACAATTCGAGGCACGCAGCTGGGTTTGGTAAGCCTCATAGAAGTCGACATCCTGTTCAGTGGCGCCGTCAAACGCCTGTTCATGAGCCTGATGTGGCGTCAACGCGTCGTTTTTCATCTTCTCGATGAAACCTCTCAATCGTCGCGCTTCGCTGCGTTCGCTTCCGCGGTCGTTGTCCTCCATCACACGACGAATCAACGAAGTCTGGTCGGCATCGTCATAAATCACGAAATCGGCGCTGAGGTTGATCTTTCGGGCATGCAGCCGCAGAAGGCGGGCACAAAGCGAGTGGAACGTTGAAATCGTTACGCGTTCAGACGCTCGTTGGTCTTCAAGCAGTCCGTCCACGCGTTCGCGCATCTCGTGACAGGCCTTATTCGTGAAGGTCATCGCCAGAATTTCTTCGGGGTGCACACCTTTATTCGAAATCAGCCACGCGATTCGATGAGTCATCACGCGCGTCTTGCCGCTTCCCGCCCCGGCGAGGATCAGCAAAGGGCCTTCAAAATGGGACGCTGCCTCGCGTTGAGCGGGGTTCAGCCGTTCCAAAAGTGAGTCGTCGGCTTCCGCCTTTTTTTCCAGAGAATACTTCCTAGCCATCCACATGCCTGTACAAACGTTCAACCTTCTTTTGCGCGAAATGGGTGAATTTGGCAAGGGGCCTGTCCTTGTGACAACACGCGCGGTTGCGTGTAACCCCGGTATTTCCTAGTATTCGTGCAGGTCCAAGGAATGGACCGTCAAAAAAGTACCGGACCAAGGATGGGACCGATGACACAAGCCTTGCGCGAACGCATGTTTGGGCTGCTCTCTGAGCTCTGCCCGGAATTACCCAAAGACACCCTCAGAGTCACAAGCCATGCGCTTCTGACGCTTGCCGTCGACTCGGATACCGACGCGTTGATGCAGGTCCGTGACGCCCTCCCCTGGATGGGTGCGTTCATCGAACTTGATGGCGGCTCGTCAGGCGAGTTCATCGCAAAGGAACTTCGTGCCCGCGGGGCGCTGCGTTGTTTGACCGATGGGTACGTTGCCCGACGACTTGTCGAAATCCAGACGCCTTCGGCCCAATCGGTCGCGCTGCGCGACCTTGCAGCCTTAGACCTGAAGCTCGCCCGCATTTCGGCGTCAAGCGACCGCGAGATACGCTCGGCGTTGCTCGACGACGTGGAAGTGTTGGTCGCCTGTCTTGAGGTGATGGACGGAGACTCGGACTCGTTGATGCGGATTCGTGAGGCCCTCGGGATTCACTCCGCTGACCCAAGCGCGCTCAGGGTATTAGCCGGGCTGGAAACAAGCTGGGACGGTGGCGTCATGCGTTCGGCCAACCTGAGCGAACGGTCACGTCGTTTCGAAATCAGCGCCGTCGACCACTTGAGACAACAAGGGTTTCTCGTCGCGATTCGCGCGGCCCTCGGCCTGTCTTCATGCGAAGTCGAAACTCTGCATTCTTTTGCCACTTTTCGAGAAGACCCACCCCTTGAGCAGCTCACCAACGCGCTGATCGCGGTTCGAGGTCTCGCGCTGCGGCATGTGCGAGGGATGGTGCCGCTCTCGGCTCTCAACGTATGGATCGAGTACTTGCGCGGACCGTGCAGCGATATCGCGGAGTCACGGGGTATATCTCTTCGGGAAGCCACAAGTTTCGCTCATTTTTGTTTTCACGTGATGAATTTCTGCGACCTGGTGGCACTTTGCGGCAACGCCACACACGACGATATTCGGCGCACGCTGATGGACATCGAGGACGAGGTTAAAGAGTTCGCCTTGATGGGCCAAAGCGCGGGTCATTCAGACCAACGTGCGAGCCTTGGCATTTTTGACGCGGTTCGCTGGAAACGCGTGGGAGCGGCCGTATTTGCCGCAGATCGAGTCGGGCGACTCGCCGGTGCGTGGAAGCGCGGAACCGAACCAACTCCTATGGGAGCGCCTGCGCGGATCGGGGGCGACGTTGCCGACGAAGCTCGACAAGCGGTCTTGGACGGCGACTCGGCTTGTCCCGGCGCGGCGCACATCGTGGGAAGCGCTCTGGCCCATGCCCGGTTGGAAGGCGCGGAGTGGATGGAGCGAGTCCCACCGACGGCGATTTTTGCTGGATTGGCAGTGGTCTTCGTGTGTGCCCGTGAAGCCGGCGTCGACATCACGCATGAGTTTCGGGTCGATGTGAGCGCTCTCGCGACTTGGACGAGTACGCCTCAACGTAGCGCTGTTTTCGAACAGTGGTTATCGCGCGCGGCACTTCATCAAGCGATGACCGGGAAAGGATTGGAAAATGGACCTGGATTGGTCGCGACGCCGCGTGACGGCGTTTTGCAGATCGAGTTTCGCCCCTCGCAAGAGCTTGAGGCGGCGCTGACGTTGATCGCGAGCGGCGTGCATCCTTCGCATGAGGCGATGCTTGAGTCTTTGATTGAACGCCTGATTGGCGTCACCCAGAGCCCGCACGCGACGGTCTCACTGAGCGTGATGTAGTTTAGACGGCCTGGCTCTGCTCACGCGCATCCTGATGCCGACGTGCGCCCTCTTTGAGAGCGTCCCAGCGTTGGGCCTTCGCACGTCGATAGGTACGGTCTTGCGCAATCTCGGACACAAATACCTTCACGATATCGGGGTCAAATTGCCTGCCGGCAAAAGCCTGAATCTCGCGCATTGCCACGTCATGCGGCAACGCCCGACGGTAGGCTCGATGCGAAGTCATCGCATCGTAGGTGTCCGCAATCGCCAAAATCCGCCCGTGCAGCGGAATATCGAGCCCTGCAAGTCCAAGCGGGTACCCACGGCCGTCCCAACGTTCATGATGGGTGTAGACGCCGGGGATCAAATCATGAAGGAATTTGATCGGCTCAAGGATCCATTTTCCGCGCGTGGTATGGGATTTGAACATCTCATACTCCGACTCGGTCAACGGTTCAGCCTTGTTCAAATCTTCGTAACGGATGCCCAATTTACCGATATCGTGCATCAGCGCGGTGTCAGCGATGAGTTCAACTTCGTCGTCTGACAGCTCGAGTCCGACCGCAATCATCCGTGCGTATTTCGACACACGGTCCGAGTGCCCTCGAGTGTAGGGATCTTTATCTTCGAGAAGATTGGCCAGGGCCTGAATCGTCTGCTTGAAGGTGTGCTGAAGGTCGCCGTAAAGGCGGGCGTTTTCGATGGCAGCTGAGGCGCGACCGCAAAGAATCGCGAGCATCTTCCGTTTGCCTTCTTGGAACGCGTGGTTGCGGTCAAAAGCAAAGGCCACAAAGAAACCCATCGCCTCGTTTTTGGCGCGCATGGGGACACACAAAATCGAAAAAAGGTCAGCGGCAGGTTGGCTCACCAACGCTCGAGCTTCTTCGGCGTGAAAGATATGCTGGCCGTCCCCAACAAGGGCAGCGAAGGCGTCGACATCGAAGCCTCGAATGATGTCGGCGTGCCGGGTCTCAAGGTCCGAGCGCATCCAGTGCCGCTCCAGCGCGTAGCCACCTTCGACGCGGTCTTTGGTCCAGACAGCCACAGCATCAGCCGAGATTTCCTCGCGCGCGGTATCGATGAGAATGTCGTGAATTTTTTCGGTGGAGAGGGTCTCCGCCATTTGCTCGGAGACATGGTAGAGCTTTAGCGCCTCACGAAGCTGGATATTTTCGTTTTCGAGCTTCTGTTTGGCGAGTCCGCGCTCGACGATTCGGATCACGTCTTGGACTTTAAACGGCTTCAGGACGTAGTCGTAAGCGCCACGTTTCATCGCTGAAATCGCGGTTTCAACCGTCCCAAACCCGGTCATCATGATGCAGAACGCGGTGGGGGCGATTCGGCACGCGTGGTCGATGAGTTCCAGCCCTCCCATTCCCGGCATTTTCATGTCGGTAAGAATCGCGTCGAACTCTTCCCGCTCAAGGCGTGCGACGGCCTCAAGACCGTTTGAAACAGCCGTGACTCGGTACCCCTCCATCGTGAGGAAATCCGTTAGAACTTCCCGGATCGATTCTTCGTCATCAACAACGAGGAGTCGAGCACCCGTCTTTTCCTGCATCGTACGCCTCACTTAACTGCATAGAGGTCGTCTAAAAACGTCGTCTAATAAGTATCATGTTGACACAGAAATCGCAACACAGGGACACCGCCATGCCTGTCGGACTGACTCGTCTGTCAGAAATCGGTGTCTACCTTCACAGAAGTCGGATTCATACGAGTTCGACGCTCGGGTGAATCTTTTTCATCCGCATGGTGTCTTAGCAATGGAGACCTTTGGATCGGCATGAGCTGTTCCGCTACTCTCCTTGCTACAGGTTTCGGGATGAACTCGACTCTTGCTCAGGAGCGAAAATGCTCAAGTTGAACGAGTACAATAAGACAGAAGGCAACGAAGCTCTCGATAAATTCGAACAGACCGCGCTCATCTACCTTGATGAGCTGTATGCGGCTGGACTTCGTTATACACGCAACGAAAAAGACGCCGAGGATCTCGTCCAAGAGACGTATTTGAAGGCGTTTTCCAACTTTCATCGTTTTGAAGAAGGCACGAATTGCCGTGCCTGGTTGTTCACAATTTTGACCAACACGTTCATCAATCGTTATCGAAGAAAGAAAAAAGAACGTGAAATCCTGAACGCAGATGACTTGCGACCGATTCGCCAGAATTTCCATAATGTCGAAAAGGCGGAGTTCTACCAGGACCCTGAACGAGGCGTGCTCAACAAGACGTTCAGCCAGGACATGAAGGACTCGCTTGAGTCGCTTCCCGATGAATTTCGTACCGTGGTCATTTTGGCCGACCTGAACGAATTTTCTTATAAAGAAGTGGCCCATATCTTGGGATGCCCGGTGGGCACCGTGATGAGTCGACTCTTTCGGGGCCGAAAAATGATGCGCAAAAACCTGGTCGACGTGGCGTTCGAGCGCGGAATCATCCGTGATAAAGAGCCGTTTCTTCACGAAGAAACCAATCGAACGCGGCGCTCGGTAAGGGAAGCACGCAGCTCTGAGCCGACACCTGCCGTCCCCAAAATTACCCTCAAAGCTTCCTAGTGGTCGTGCTTGGCGATGTGAGAATCGCCAAGTACCATGCACCGCATGTCTCTATCGCCAAACGTTGGACCTTACGTACTTGACCGAATCATCGGTCATGGAGGCACGTCTACGGTCTGGCTGGCTCAGCATCGCGAGCTGGATAGCGATGTGGTCCTAAAAGTCCTCACGGCTAAATTCACAAAACGGGCGCGATTCCGAGAGTATTTCGCCAACGAGATTCGCGCGGTTGCTCGCCTGAACCACCCTAATATTGCGCGAGTTCTGGACGCTGGTGTCGAGGAAGGAGGCAGCTCTCCAATCGCAGCGGGCAGCCCTTATGTGGTGATGGAGTACATCCAGGACGGCAGCCTGATCGACATCATGCAAGAGCTGAATTGGACGTCGATACGGGACATCCTCTTGGTCTTGTTGGACGCGCTGGCCCACGCTCATGCGCATGATGTGGTGCATCTGGATCTCAAGCCTGGCAACGTGCTTTTGCGACGAGACGGCAACGTCGTCGTACCGGTCCTGACGGATTTCGGCATTTCGCGCACCGAAGATTCGATGGCCCCGACCGAGCGTTCGGGGGTCGTGGGAACCCCGAAATACATGGCCCCGGAGCAGATTCGCGGGGAGTGGCGTCGCACGGGTCCGGCGACCGATTTGTATGCTTTGGGTTGCATGGCGTTTCAGATGGTGACCGGACGGGTTCCCTTCGAAAGTGGCGATGCGTATTCGGTGCTGCGTTCGCACCTTCGCGATTCGGTGCCCGCGATGATTCCGCGCACGCCTGTGCCCTCGGGGTTCCCGGAGTGGGTGGCGAGGCTTTTGGAAAAGGAACCGGGCGACCGTTATGAGGCTGCGGCGGATGCGGCCTTTGCGCTGATACGTCTGGATGCCAATGGCGTCGATGATTGGACCGACTCGGTCGCGCACGATTCGGGTCGTACGCTGCCGGTTGACCTCACGATCCTCGACGAGACGCTGAACATTCAGGCGATTCGTGAAAGTGTGGAGACGATCCCAACACTGCGTCGGTCCCTTGAGGCCCCACCCATCCCGATTTCGTGGCAGCGACGCGTGGATTTCCGACGAGATGTGCGCGCGTTGGGACTTGGGCTCTTGCGTGACCGTGTGCCCCAGGTTGTGGGGAGAACTGCCGAGCGAAACCTATTATGGACCGCGCTGACTGAAGTCGCCCAGGGAACCAGTCGGGCGATTCTGATTCATGGGGAGTCTGGCATCGGCGCCACACGCACGGCCGAGTGGTTG
This sequence comes from uncultured Bradymonadales bacterium, assembly GCA_964394615.1. Classification (GTDB taxonomy): domain Bacteria; phylum Myxococcota_A; class Bradymonadia; order Bradymonadales; family Bradymonadaceae; genus JBFFMO01. The sequence continues at coordinate 119,339 of CAYMYJ010000010.1, forward strand.
GCACGCCTTGCAGAGGAAGTTGGGGCCGCTCAGGCGCTTACGGTCCGGTCTGCCCCCTCTGTCTTGGAGGGGCTCGGCCACGCGGTCGGCAGAAAGCTCAAGGTGGCGGGCGGCAAACCCATGGATGCCGTTCCGACCGTTCGTGAATTGTTACTGGGTGGGCGGCCCGCGACCGAAGACGACCTGGTGGATGCGATCATCCTTTCGGACCTTCTGACCGGCACACCGTCCGACGCGAAACACTCGGAAAAAAGAAGTGCGCTGGTCCGGGCGCTGACGGCACTTTCGGCCCGCCGCACGCTGGTCGTGGTGTGTGATAATGTCGAGAACTTTCACGATATTTGGTCGGTTGCACAATTGATCTTTGAGGAGCAAGTCCCGGCCCTATTGCTGGCGACCACGACCGCCGATCGAATGGATGGCTTGATGGAGGTTCTCGACCACCCCGCGGTCAGCGAAATGCGCCTCATACCCTTGCCTGATGCCGACATAGCAAACATGGCCGACCAACTGGTCTGGCTTACGCCCCAGACCGCTGAAACCCTTATTCGCGAAGCCGAAGGCTACCCGGGTCGAGCGGTTCGTTGGCTGACCAGTTGGGTTGAGCGCGACCTGCTTGTGCCTTCGCCCAATGGGTTTCTCTTGCGTCGGCGAATGGATGACGAATCGTTGAGCGACGCCGCCAAAAAGGCTGCTGAAGTCGTGCTGGCACAATTCGACGAGATCGATCGAAAGGCATTGGGGGTTGCCGCGACTTTCGGCACTCGATTCAACACCGAGCTCTGGTTCGATACGCTCACTCGAATGCATGTTTCTCCAAGGCCTGACTTGCTGGAACGAGCGTTGCGCCTCGGTCTCCTGGATCGAGATTCAGAAGGCCGAGAATACGAGTTTTCCGATCTCACTTTGGTCGATGAAATTCTGGAGTTTCTGGCAGAACACGGGATGCAGAGCACCGTTCATATCGCCTGTGCCGACGCGCTGGAGATCGCATCCGCGGGCACTCGTGACGTGGGTCGATTGGAGCGAATCGTCAAACACCGTGCGGCTGCCCGACAGTTCGAAAAAGCCCTGCCCTTGCTGGGTTGGGTCGCATTGCGCAACTTTCATGAGGATAATATCGAGGATGCTCGACGTTTGCTGGCCTGGCACGAGACGCTCTTGTCGCGGGCCGACGTGCCGACGCGCAAACGTGAAGGCTGGATGGGCGATATCATTCGCCTCTGGCTGCGTGAAGGCGACGGAGAAACCTTGGAGTCCCAGACGGTCGAGGCGGCCTACCGCGGCGCACTGAAGGCCAATCAATTGGTCGCCGCGGCGGACGCAGCGCGACTGCGTGCAAAAATTCTGCGAAGTGTTTCACTTGAATCGGCCAACGAAGCGCTGGAAGAAGCCGCAAATGCTATTTCGGCGGCAGGAGGCGAAGGGCTTCCTGAGGTGGCTGCGTTTTGGGTGAGCCTGGGATGGAACCGAGGATTACAGGGGCAGTACGAGGTCGCGTTTGCGTACTTCTTGAGAGCCGAACCCATCTTTGAGTTGGCCAACGACAGCTATTGGGTGTCGCATCTTGGACGGGCGAGGGCCTATCTGAACTTGCAGCGAGGCCACTACGAGAGCGCTCGCGACGACGTTTCACGTGCGACCGAAATCGCCCGAAAGAGCGGCAATCGTAACGGCCTTGCGGGCTGTTACATGTATCTGGGTGAGCTCGACCGTTATGAGATGGCCTATGAAAGTGCACGAAGTCATTATCTAGCGGCCTACGATTTGTATCGTAAAAACCCCTCAAATCGGTGGATTGCCGAGTGCAATATCGTCCTTTGCGAGATCGGCGCAGGGAATATGCCGGCCGCTGAACGCGTCCTTCAGCGCTTGATCGACACGTCCCAGTATCAGCGAAAACTCTTCGCGCCGTTCCAGCTTGCCCAGGCCGTCGCCGAAGCGTCTCAAGGAGACTGGAGTGGTTACGACCGGCGTTTCGCCGAAGTTCTGGCGGAGCTCCGACGTTTGAAACACGTCGAGTATGACATCGCTTGGCTCTGCGACCGTGCCGGTGAAGTGGCCGAAAGAAGTGGCCATCACTCCAGAGCCCACGCGGCCTACGAAGCAAGCGCCCAGATTTGGGACGGACTTGGGCGTCAGGCTGAATTGCTGCGAACCCAAGAGGCGATGGACCGCGTCAGGCTCCATTCCCAGCCATAAAGCGTCAAAACATTGTCGTTGACGGCCTGCGTCTTGATTCGTCATGCTGGCGTAATCATTCCCAATTTTGAGTTTAAAAAGTGAAAATCATTGCTTTGGCTATTTTTATGGCGTTGATCAGTAGCGGCTGCGGTGTGGGCTACAAATTCGGCACGCAATCCCACCATTTCGTGAAAAACACGAATGGTAGCAAGATCTTGGAAAAGGAGCATGAGGTCGATATTTCGATGAACTACCACGAGTTCCGTCTCCTCGACACGACCGGCCTCCTGATGGCGGGGTTGGTGAACACCTCGCGACAGTACGCGGCACGGCAAGAGGCGGTCGAAAATGCCACACGCGACGATATCCACGACGGCGAAGTGGAATACAGCTATAAACCATACGGCATTTATCCGGGGACACGCGTCATCGCCGACCTAAGGCTCAACGCCGGCACCCCGGAAATGACCATCAAAGACATCGATTCACACGCTGGCGAAGTGACCTACTGGGGCTTGGATGTTCTGGGCGAATTCGTAAGTTTTGAGACCGCATGGATCCCGGGCGGGAAGATGGCTCTCTTCTTCGCGGCGCGGATTGATAACTTCGACTACCCCGAAACCAGTGACCCGATTTCGTTCAATGTCCTGCTCGTGGATGTGACTTTTGGGACGTCGTTGGGGTTTTCTCCCATCGATCGACTTGTGGTGACGGGCACGGCCGAAATCGGGATGGTCGGCCCGATGATGAAACTCATCCTCGACGATCCAGACGTCTCCTACCTGGCGGGCGAGCTAACACTGGAGGCAACCTACTACCCGATTTCGTGGTTAGGTGTGAGTGCGGACGCGACTCTGGGGCAACTTAACGACGCGGATCGCGACGCCACGTTTGGCCAGCTGGGCATCGGTCTCATCGCAGAATTCGGCGGCGGCGAGTGATTGTAGCAAATGTCGAGGCCTGCTAGGTTCTCGGCGATGAAAACACTGACCGACAACTGGGGAAGAGTACACGACGCCATGCGCATCTCTGTCACAGACCGATGCAATTTGCGCTGCTCGTACTGCATGCCCGAAGAGGGCATGGAATTTGTGCCTCGCAAAGACGTGCTGGATTACGAAGACCTCAGTTTCATCGCCAATGTCGGGGTCAGCCTTGGCATCAATCGTATTCGCCTGACCGGTGGAGAACCCCTGCTTCGCCGAGACCTCGACTCGTTTGTGCGCATGCTCAAAGCGGGCGGCGTCGAAAACGTCTCGATGACCACGAACGGCATGCTGCTGGAAAAACACGCAAAGGCGCTGGCCGACGCAGGGCTAGACCGCCTGAACGTGAGCATGGACTCGCTTCGTGTGGATCGCTTCGAAAAAGTAACACGTTGGGGCGTCTTATCTCAGGTTTGGCGCGGCATTGAAGCGGCTAAGGATGCGGGGTTGGGCCCCATCAAAATCAATGCGCTATTGCTCAAAGACTTTAACGACGACGAGATCGGCGGCTGGATCGACTTGGTGAAAAATCACGAGATCAGCGTACGTTTCATGGAGTTGATGCCGGTTGGAGACAACGCACTCGAGGGCCTCGGGACGTTCTATGATTTAAGCATCCTTCGAAAAACGCTTGAGGCAGAGATCGGTCTGATCCGCTTTGATGGTGCGCATGTTGGGAATGGCCCTGCTCGTTATTGGAAAGCGCCAGGGTGGAAAGGGTCGTTTGGATTCATCACTCCGCTTTCGAACCCCTATTGCGGCTCGTGCAGGCGCCTGCGTCTGACGTGCACCGGAGAACTCCGTGCATGTCTGGCTTTCGACGAGAGCATTGGCCTTGCCGATGCCGCGCGACGTCGTGATGTCGACGCGGTCGAAGCTGCCTTGCTGTGGTCAGTGGCCGAAAAACGCTTCTCGCACCCCTGGCTAGACGGACAAACTACACGCTCGGGGATGTCTGCCGTTGGCGGATAAATATTTTACTGATTCGCGTAAATTTTATTACGGGTCTCAAATTGGAAACCCAAGGAATATGATGAAGAAATCACTGCTGATCGTCGTTTGCATGCTTCTGGGCTCTCCCGCGTTTGCTCAGAATGCCTCGAGCGAGAATGCCTCCAACGAGAAGGCCCCTAAGAAAGGCGCAATCGCGCAACAAACCGTCGGCGGGACTTGGTTGGGTACCTTGGGCACAACGTTCGCGTACAACTCTTCCTCGAACGAGTTGCTCGATGGGACGACGAGCGACAACTCCAACTACCTGGTGAGGATGGAGTTGGGGTTTGGAAACATGATCGTCAATCAGTTGGAGGTCGGCATCGTGGGCGGTGTGCTTCTGCGACGCTTGGCGCGCGAAAATGACGCTTCGGCGACCGAACGCGATTGGCTGATTCAGGCTCGAACCAATTATATCGTGCCGGTGACTGGTGGCCTTGGCCTCGGCATTGGAGCAGCGTTGGGGCCTTATTTCGGGTCGAGCGAGCGCGACGTAGAGACGACGGCAGGGGTTGTTAACGAGACCACTTCAACCTTTGGTGTGGTCACCGATGGCAACGCAGGTGTCGTTTACGGCGTGAGCGAACATCTTCAGCTTCGCATGATGATCAATTTAACTTGGCTCTACGGCACCGAATCCATCCCGAGTGCAAACGCAGACCTGACCGTCTCGACGACGAATCTCGGTTTGGCACTCAGTCTTGGCTACGTGTTTTAGTCAGCCCTGCTGCATCAAATCCAACGCTGCTCGAGCCAACACTCGAACGCCGACCGATATCGCCCTTTCGTCGGGCGAAAACTTGGCTGAGTGCAAGAAATACTTCGGCTCGCCGGCTCGAGCGACGCCCAAGCGGAACATCGCTCCAGGGGCATGACTCAAGAAGTTCGAGAAGTCTTCGGAGCCCATGCTCGGCAGGGGAATTCGGTAGACATTTTCTTCTCCGAGCACTTCGCGACCCGCGGATGCAATGGCGCTGCTGACCCTCGTATCGTTGATAATGGCTGGGGCTCCCTGCACCAAATCCATTTCATAGGTCGCGCCGTAAGTATCGCAAATTCCGTCGCAGATTCGAACCAGCATGGGCCGAATGAGATCACGGTTGGCGAGCGAAAGCGTGCGGATTGAACCCTCGATGCAGGCGTCATCTGGAATGATATTCGGCGCATGGCCTCCCGATATTTTGCCAATCGAAAACACCATCGGATCTCGGGCGTCCACAAGACGGCCGATCGATGAGTAGAGGGCACCGGCCAATTGTGTGACGATAAATATGGGGTCGATGCAATGGTGCGGACGCGCGCCATGGCCCGATTTACCAATGACTCGAATTTTGAACGTGTCGAATGCAGCGGTAAACGCTCCGTCTTTGACCCCAATCTTGCCAACTTCAAGCTCTGGATCGACGTGCAGGCCAAGCACGAAGTCGACCTCTTTCATCGCCCCAAGCTCAATCATCGCGATCGAACCACCTGGAACGGCTTCTTCTGCGTGTTGGTACACCAGCCGCAAACGCCCAGGTAACTCGGTGCGCTTCACGGCCATCCCAACGCCCGTTGCCACGGTCATATGCATGTCGTGGCCACATGCGTGCATCACACCCGCTGTGTTCGACGTGAAATCGAGGCCAGTCATCTCTTCGATCGGCAGTGCATCGAGGTCGCAGCGGATCGCGACGGTGCGGTGCTTGGAAGGATCGAAGCCGTCGGGGGTCAAATCGGCGAAAAACCCGGTATTTTCGGGTCGCACGGTGACCATAAAACCCCGCTCGCGCAGTCGCTGAATCAGAAACGCGGAGGTCGCGAATTCCTGATTAGAAAGTTCTGGATTCGTATGAAGATGACGTCGTAACGCGACGAGGTCATTTTCAATATTACTGATTCGATCGTCGACTTCTACAAGGCTGGGCATCTGTGGACTCGTCCTCAAGTTGCGGCCATCATAGCCCGCGCCGCGCGGTTGGTGTAGAGGAGTCTTCTGTCTGATTGACGAGGGTTTAGCGTGAAAAGTGAAATTCTACTTACCGGTGGTGCCGGGTTTATTGGCTCAGCAACCTTGGTGCGGCTGCTGCAGGAAGGCCGGCGAGTCACTGTTGTGGATTGTTTTGAGCCGACTCTTTATGACCGAGCCCGGAAAGAAAAAAACCTGGCGTGGGCGAGGACCTTCGGATCGTTTGATTTTCACGAGGCTGATATCCGTGACCGAAATAAGATGGAAGACATCTTTGATTCGCGTCCCATCGACTCCGTGATTCACCTTGCAGCTGTCGCAGGCGTCCGGCCGTCGATCGAAAAAGCCCCACTTTATTTTGATATCAATGTCACCGCGACCTCCAGACTGCTGGAGTTGAGCCGGTCACATGGCATAAATCATTTTGTGCTGGCCTCAAGCTCCAGTGTTTACGGGGGTAATACGAAGGTCCCCTTCGCTGAAACCGACCCTGTGGACAATCCGGTGAGCCCATACGCCGCCAGCAAACGCTCGTTGGAAATATTGGCCAAGACCCACCATCATTTGCATGGAGGAAACCTTGCGTGCCTGCGTTTTTTCACGGTTTACGGCCCGCGTCAGCGACCCGAAATGGCGATGCATAAATTCATGGACCTGATGGCCCATGACCGCCCCATCCCCATGTTCGGAGACGGCAGCACAGCACGCGACTACACGTATATCGACGATATCGTGACGGGCGTGGTGGCGGCACTCGATCGCATCGAAGGCTATCGAATCTGGAACCTTGGTGGCGACCGCGTGGTTCGACTTGATGAAATGATCGCTGCGATTGGCCAAGCGGCGGGCAAGACGCCTCAGATCGAGACGTTTCCGATGCAACCCGGTGACGTTTCGCTCACCAACGCCGATCTTACACGAGCTGGCGCCGAACTCGGTTATTCACCGAGCACGACGCTTGAGGCCGGTCTGAACGAAATGTGGAAGTGGTATTCGGCCGGCTACTAGATGCCGGTTCGATAGACGTCGATCGCTATCACTTCAGAGTTGGTGAGTTCGGTGGTGGACCAAGCTGGCATGTAGTTACGCCGGCTTCCGTAGTTGGTCCCGCCATGACCGCGGCGCACGTCAGAAAGACTTGAGCCAAATCCCCCCAGACTGCTTGCAGCCGGGCCATTTGCGCCGTCAACTCCGTGGCAATTTCCACAGAATGTGTCGTGCAGGTCTTGGCCGGACGTGGGGCGAGTCTGTGCGTGAAGGAAATCCACGATTTCATCGAGTTGGACGTCGGTCACTCGTGTGGTCGGATAAGCCGTCATTGGACCAGGATACCCGATGCCTTCCCGGCCATTGCGGGTCACCCATTTGCCGTATGCAGGGAAAGTGAACTGAATGATGGGACCTTTATCTGTGCCCTGTCCTTCAGGACCGTGACAGCTCGCGCATTGGTTGGCGTAGGTCTCAACCCCCGACAACGCGGTGACGTCGACTCCGAAGCTGTTCAGGTATTCCTGAATCGCGTCAGACTCAGCGTCCGTGACCGCGACTGGAGCCATGGTTCCTCGCCCATTTTTCACGATGTCGTGAATCGGCTCGTAGCCCTGAATGCTTCCAGGCCAAACAGTCCCGCCAACGCCCTCAGCGCCGTGACAAACTGAACAATAGATTCGGAATAATTCCGCGCCGTCGGGGGGAGCATTATTGGTCGTGTTGTTCGTCGTCGCGTTGTTCGTCGCAGCGTTGTTCGTCGCAGCGTTGTTCGTCGCAGCGTTGTTCGTCGCAGCGTTGTTCGTCGCAGCGTTATTCGTCGCAGCGTTATTGGAAGTACCATTATTATTAATAGTGATGGGCTCTTCGGAGGTCGCGTCGGACCCACAAGCAGCCAGAAAGAGAGCAAAAACCGCGGCGTATTTACGCATAGTGCCTCAAATCCGAAGTCGTACATTTAACAGAAAAGATGCCCATTTAAAGGGCAGAGATATAAGCATTCAGAAGATCAACTTCACCATTGCTGAGTTCAGCGGAAGACCAGCTCGGCATGTAAACCAGACGGCTTCCGTAATTGGTGCCACCTTTGCCCTGACGAATGTCTTCAGAGCTGTTGTCGCGGCCGGCCAGGCTTTCGGCGGCTGGGCCATCCTGATTGCCTGTACCGTGGCAATTTGCGCAGAACGTCTTGTAGAGGTCAGCCCCTGTGGTTGGGCGGGTTTGCGCATGCAGGAAGTCGATAATTTCATCAAGTTGGGCATCGGTGACGCGGTCCGTACCGTAGGCTGTCATCGCGCCTGGATACCCGATGCCGTTACGGCCATTACGTGTGACCCATTTCCCAAACTCAGGGACGGTGAATTGAATCATCGGCCCTGTCGCAGTGCCTTTGCCTTCGGGACCGTGGCAACTCGCACATTGATTTGCGTAGGTCTGGATGCCCGTCAATGTCGTGATGTCGACACCAAAACTATTCAAGTAGGTCTGAATTTCTGCGGTTTCCGCATCGGTAACAGCCACCGGAGCCATCGTGCCCCGGCCGTTCTTCACAATATCGCTGATGGGGTCGATCCCTTGAATATTGCCGGTCCAAATGACCGCTCCCGTTCCAGCGGGGCCGTGACAAGCGGCACAGTATTTGTTGAAAAGAGCTTCACCGTTTGATGTGGCGGTGTTGTTTGTCTCGACCACCACGAAGGAATTCAAATAGGCTTGAATGTCGTTGGACTGCTGGGTCGTGACCGGCACTGCAGGCATGGTGCCCCGGCCGCTTTTCACAATCGTGAGGATCGGATCGAAACCCTGAATATTGCCGGGCCAGACCGTTCCACCGGCGCCTTCGACGCCGTGACACGACGAACAGTAAAGATTGTAGAGTTCCTTGCCGCTTTCGACCGCCGCAGCGTTATTGGCCGACGAGGTGTTTGCTTGATCAACCGAATCCGCGCGTTCGACCATTTCTGGAGGTGCGCAGGCGGCCAACGAGAGGAGAAGCAAAATTCCTAAAAAGCGCATCTAAGCCTCTGCATACAACGAAACGAACGAAATAAGTCGGGGGCAGTCTACCAAAGGGCTCGATCGGATTCACATAAAAACCTCGTGGCGGGCTACAATTGGTGGCCGAATCGTAGGAATTCCGGTTTTGGCGTGGGTCGCTGCGCTTGCGAGCGCGAGTGCGTGCTGCTAGGTTCCGCGCGCTTTTCGCCGAGGAAGTCATGTCCGATCCAGCCATCAAAAAACGCATCGCAAAAGAAGTCGATCGCCGACGTACCTTTGCCATCATCTCACATCCGGATGCGGGCAAAACGACGTTGACCGAAAAGCTGCTTCTTTACGGTGGAGCGATCCATCTGGCCGGGTCGGTGAAGTCACGACGTGCAGCCAAGCACGCGATTTCTGACTGGATGGCGCTCGAACAACAGCGCGGAATCTCGATCACTTCGTCGGTGCTGCAGTTTCCGTATCACGGGTTTGCCGTGAATCTGTTGGACACGCCTGGCCACGCGGATTTCTCGGAAGACACGTATCGAACGCTGGCCGCCGCTGATGCGGCCGTCATGCTGATCGACGTTGCCAAAGGTGTGGAGCCACAGACCAAGAAGCTCTTTCAGGTTTGTCGCATGAGACGCCTGCCTATTTTCACATTCATCAACAAGATGGACCGTGAAGGACGGCCCCCACTCGAATTGCTCGAAGAAATCGAGAACCTGCTTCAGATCCGTTCATGCCCGGTCAACTGGCCCGTAGGCATGGGTAAACAGTTCAAGGGCGTTTACGACCGAGCAACGGCGGAAGTCATTCTTTTTGACTCGGCCGGTTCACACGGTGAATCGGTGGTCGATACACGACGAGTCAAGCTCAAAGACCCTGTATTGCTGGATATCCTAGGGCCAGTGCGTCTGAAGGAACTTCTTGAAGAGGTCGAGCTTCTGGAAATCGCGGGCGACCCCTTCGACCTTGAGCGCGTGCGTAAGGGCGAGCTGACACCGGTGTTTTTTGGGTCCGCGATGACCAACTTTGGTGTGGAACCGTTTCTGGAGGCATTCGTCGATATGGCGCCATCACCAGACCAGGTGCAGGTCAAGGTCGTCGAGCCAAAGAGCGATGAGTTCTCAGGTTTTGTGTTCAAGATTCAAGCGAATATGAACCCCTCGCATCGTGACCGTCTGGCGTTCGTTCGCATCATGTCGGGCAGGTTCGAAAAAGACATGATCGCCAAGCTTTCGCGGGGTGGACGGCCCATCAAATTGGCCTATCCACAGCAGATGATGGCATCGGAGCGCGAGGTGGTCGAAGAGGCCTACGCCGGCGACATCATCGGCCTTTACGATCCCGGCACGTTCCGAATCGGCGATTCGCTTTCGACCAACGGAAAAGTCGAATTCACCGACATTCCACGCTTCAGTCCTGAGCATTTTGCAGTCGTCGAAATCAAGGATGCCCTGAAGCGCAAGCAGCTCACAAAAGGCCTCGACCAACTCGCCGAAGAAGGCGCGATTCAGGTCTTCCGTCAGCCTTATTTGGGCGACAAAGATGCGGTCGTGGGCGCTGTAGGTATGCTTCAGTTCGAAGTGCTGCAATTTCGTCTGCTCAACGAATACAACGTCGATATCCGTCTGCGCGGCTTGGGTTTCCAGCATGCGCGATGGGTCGAAGGCGAAGATTACGACCAGACCAAATTCGAGCGCCAAGAATACACCAAGGTCCTTGTCGACCGAGACTCCAACCCCATCATCCTCTTCAGGAATGATTGGGCCCTGTCCTACTGCAAAGGCCAGTTCCCAAATCTGCGGTTTCTGCCAAACCCTCCAGGAACTCCTGGCCTCGAAGAACTTCACGGCAAATTCGAGTTTTAGTAAATGCGCCTACAATTTACCGTTCCTAACGAAGAACCAGCGGCCGACGCCTGGACGCTCCTTGAGCGCGCCTGGCCCGAGGGCACGGAGGCTCAAAGACGTCAGGTTTTTGAAGACGCCCAATTCACGATGGACGGGCGAATCACGCGAAATCCGGAGAGGTCTCTGGATACCGGCGCCGAAATCGTCGTGGAAGTTCCGGTGGGAGAAGAGCCCTTTGGGCTCCCGTCTTCAAGCGATCTCGGTCGTGGCGACGGCTGGGTGATCGTCGATAAAACGGTGGGGATGCCGGGCACACTTGATCGCGACAACCCGATGAACCCGGTGTTGTTCTTGGCTGATATGCTCGGCTTCGACCGCGACACGATCGAGCCGGTATGGCCGCTTCCCACCAATATGGGCGGCCCATGGCTGATCGCGCTCGACGAAGCTTCGGCGACACGATTGCGCGGACGTTTGTCGCAAGGCGACATCATGAACACATGGTCGGCCATCGTGCCGACCCCTCGAGTTTCACGGGGATTTTTTGAGTTCCGCGGCGTTCATATCGAGTACGGCTGTGCCCGCATTCAAGATGGATTGGCCGAGGTTCAGCTGACCCCAGATTTCACAGGAACCGACGACATCGACCCGGTTGAGTTTTTGCTCGACCTGCTCGCCGACAATCATATCCCTGTGGTCGGAGACCGCGAGCGCAACGGCATCATGGCCGCTGGATCATGTCGGTTGCGCCTGACCGCGCTTTACGATCAGGGCGGTGATCTTGCCCATTCCTGGAACACACCGGATTGGTGGCCTGAGGGCGTCTCGCTTGAGGGGGAAGAAGTCATTGAGGTCACGACGGAAAAAGCCGGCCTTCCGACGCTGCAGATTTCCCGCAAGACGCTGGATATCCTTTCGCTTGGCCACCCTTGGGTTTTGGCCGATCGGGATACTGGAAACCGCGCGTCGATGAAGCCGGGCATGCTGGTTCAGCTGCAAACACCCGAGGGAAAAAACGGCCCCTTTGCGTTGATCGAAGGCCCCGACAAATTGGCGGCACGGATTTTTTCGAAGTCAGCGGATGACGTGCGGAATTTCCGCGACGAGATCGAAACACGGCTCGACATCGCGATCGCCAAACGCACAAAACTCCAGGCGCAGTCGGCCGAAACCGACCTCTATCGTCTGGTTCACGCCGAGGCCGATGGGCTACCGGGCATCGAAATCGACCGCGTGGGACCGGTCTTGCGGGCGACGATCACTGGCGGCGCTGCTTTGGGTTTCAGAAGCATCATTTATGACAGTCTGGCTGACTTCGATCCCGACATGGTGATCCTGGAAGTTGAGCACATGCGCGATATTCGGGAGGGCAAGAAGCTGCCACAGGCAAAAGTCGTCAAGGGCCGCGCGCGTTATGTGAAAGCCGGCGACCGCTTGATCGGGCGTGAACACGGGCTTCGCTATTATCTGGAGCCGTGGGAAGGCATCGACACAGGCTTTTTTGCCGACCAGCGAGACAATCGACTCAAGCTGGCGTCGTTGGCAAAACCTGACCAGAAGTGGCTGAACCTCTTTTGCCACACAGGCGCATTCTCGGTGGCGTTGATCGCCAAGGGCGCACATGTGGTGAGCAATGACTTGTCAAAGCGCTACCTTGATTGGCTCGACGACAACCTGAAGTTGAATGGGCTGGATCGGGCGATGAACGAAAATATCGTCGACGACGCTCGAAACTACCTTCAATCCACTCAGGAGCTTTTCGACGGTGTGATCGTGGATCCGCCCACGGCGGCTTCGGGCGAAGACGGCTTTTGGTCGGTTCGAAAGGGCTACGGCACGCTTTTGGAGCAGTGTTTCAAGGTGCTAAAACCCGGCGGCATGATGCTGGTTTGCAGAAACGACCGCAAACGAAGCGGCGATCTTGACGAGCTGATTCAAGAGGCCGCCGCCGCACAGGGGTGCAAGATCCGCAAAATCGAGGATGCCCCACCGTCGATGGATTACCCGGAACTGGAAGGATTCCCGGAAGGAAATTCTTTTGAAGGGCGGCTGGTTTTCACCCGCTAGTCGCGGCTTGCCGCGACACGTCTCACGCCTTACTCTACGTTCATCTTCAAGCGCGACAAATCATGATACCCGAAATCGATTTTTCCGATCTCGCACCCACGCAGCCTTGTCCGGCCGACGTTTCCCACGAAGAAGGCTTCTGGAAAGCATGGGACGACACCGAGCTCTATTGGCAGCGATGGAACCAGGATTCGCCCAAAGCCTGCATCGCATTGATGCACGGCTACGGTGAACATTCCGGTCGCTACCACCATGTCGCGGCGGCACTAGTGCGCGCCGGGTTTGGTGTCATGGCCATCGATGCGCGCGGTCACGGCAAGAGTGGCGGTGTTCGTGGTCATATCAACCGGTTTGAAGATTTCATTCGAGATCTCGACCAGCTGATCAGCCAAACCAAGAAGCATTTTGAGGTGCCGACTTTTGTGCTCGGGCACAGCAATGGTGGGCTGATCGCGCTGCGCCATGCTCTGACTCAACGCGACGACATCGTGGGATACGCGGTCACGAGCCCATTCTGCGGTATCAAGGCGCACGTTCCAGCCATCAAGGCGCTGGCAGGCAACGTGATGAGTTCAATTTGGCCGACACTTTCGATCCCAACGGGCCTCGATCCTGCTGCGGTCTCACACCGAAAAGACGTCGTCGATCTTTACCGCACCGACCCATTGAACCTGACCAACGCCACGGCGCGTTGGTTCACGGAGACCAAAGCCGCGCAGGCAGATTTGCTGGCAAGTGCTGGTTCGATCGAAAAACCCTTTCTGTTTCTCGTTGCGGGCGCCGATGAACTGGTTGAACCGCGTGCATCCGAAGAAGTTTATCATGCGATGAACTCGATGGACCGCGAGTTCGAGGTCTTTCCTGAGCTCTTTCATGAGATTCTGAACGAGGATTCGTGGACCGAGCATGTGCAGCATATCGCCGCCTGGATGGAGAAACGAACCCCGTGAAACGTTCGCTTTTTCTGATAACCCTTCTGGTGGCGGGCGTGTTTTGGGGATGCGACGACGACCCGAGCCTCAACGCCAACGACCGTGAGGCGGTGTTTCGAATCCTGCAAACAGGCGTCGATCACCCAAGCGATCCCTACGTTCGAGCCGAGACTCTGCGCATCATCGAGTTGCTCGACGATCCTGTGTTGGATCGCTTTGCCAAAACGAAGACCGGAGATCCCTCCCCGATGGTGCGTATTGCCGCCCTTCGCGCCTTGCTCGCCACCGGGAAAGAAGACGCACGTGGGGCCGTCCTCGAGAAGTTTTCTGACGCGAGCCCACTTGAGCGACAAGCGATCATGGATGCCGTCATCGAGCACGGTCCTGAGCCACTTGCTCGGGAATTGATGGCAAGGGCGTTGAGAAATAAAGACCCACTTGTTCGAAAATATGCGTTTGAACAGGGCCTGATCGCACGAGTCGATGCTGCGTTGGCGCAAAAGAACACCAAATACCTTGAGCGCACGCTCTACCCGGAACTGGCCCAATACGTTGGGAATGCCGACCCGGTCCTTGGGGCTGCCGCCCTGCGAAAATTCGTCGAAGTGGGGCAACTTGAGCGTTCCGAGCCGATTCTTAGGACGTTTAACCGCCAGGATCTTTCGGAGGAAGAACGTGTGAACGCGGCACGTGTGCTGGTGGGGGCCAAAGTCGAGGCTGCGGTTCCCGACTTTCTGGCACTCGTCCAGAAATTTGACGCGGCCAATCAAGACGACTCGCTTGGCATTCCCGAAAAGCTCGTACCACCGCCCATGTTAAGGCAGGCGTTGCTCGGTCTTGTCGCTGCTGGCAACTCCGACTACCTGAAGCGTGTGCAGGCGTATCTGAATAATGCCAGCGCCGAAGAGACGATCGAGGTGCTTGAAGCGCTCTCAAGCAACCCGTCCCCTGAAGCAAGCGTATCGCTTAAGATCGCCATGCAGGACGTTCGGGATTCGGTGCGAAATAAGGCGATTGAACTCTATCAAAAACGCGCCGATGCGGACCCTGATGCGCTGAGTTCGGCCATCATGGGCACGCCTTATTCGACCCAGCGACGCGTGACTCAGGTTTTGGTCGCCAAGTACGAAAAAGAATGGACGAAACGTCTTGAGATCGGGATTCAGCGGTTAGGCGAGCGAGAAGTCACCCTTCGCGTATTGCGGGACGTTATTTTGACGCGCGATGAAGCCAATCGCGTGGTGAAGCCTCTTCAGCCTGTGCTCCAAAAGGTCGTGGCGGAAGGTGGCGACAACGCAGCGCTGGCAGCCTATCTGATTGCCATTTCGTCTGACGCAACAGATGAGAAGTCTCTGAACGAGCTCGACTCAAAATTTGACGACGAGACCCGGTACGCGTTCCTGGAATTCATGGTTCGGGAAAACCCGAAACCCTACGCCCGACTCTTCCGCACCTATTTTGAGGCGGATTTATTTTCGGTCCGTTTGATGAGTGCAGCTGGCCTTTGGCGGCTTTCGACGCCAACGACACCTGCCGAGCCCCCCCCTGTAAAAGAAGCGACAGAGAAATGAATCCCGATCCTCAGACCTTTGTCGTGCACGCTGGGCAAGTACTGGTCATGCCCGACGACGCCCCTCGCCTTTCAAAATACGATGCCGACGCACTCGATGAGCGCGATGTCGATTTACTCGGCCTGATCGAAGACGGCTGCGTTTACGTGAAGGGCGGTGTCATCAAATTCATCGGCCCGTGGGACAAACGCCCCGACGCGGCACGAAAAAAAGATCTTCCGGTCATGCAGACAGGTGTCCTGACTCCGGGATGGGTCGAATGCCACACGCATAGCGTTTTTGCCGGACATCGTGCCGACGAGTTCATGTTGCGAAATGCCGGCCGGCCTTACGTCGAAATTCTAGAGGCCGGTGGCGGCATCCTGAACACGGCAAAACGTCTGCGGGAAACGTCTCAGGACGAACTCGCTCAACTGCTGATGCAGCGGACGCTGGACTTCGTGAAACGCGGCGTGACCACGCTCGAAGTCAAATCCGGATATGGGCTCACCACCAAACACGAAGTGAAGAGCCTGCGTGCCGTAGCGGACGTTAATAAAGACGCGCCCTGCGAGCTTGTGGGCACCTTCCTTGGCGCTCACGCGATTCCGGCAGAATACAAAGATCGACGCGAGGCTTATGTCGACTTGGTCTGCAACGAAATGATCCCCAAGGTTGCTGCGGAAAAACTGGCTCAATATTGCGACGTGTTTTGTGATCGCGGCGCGTTCACAGTCGACGAAGCCCGACGCGTTCTAGAGGCCGGCAAAGCGCATGGGTTGATCCCACGCATCCATGCTGACGAGCTCTCCAATGCTGGGGCCGCCATGTTGGCGGCCGAGGTGGGCTGTGCGAGCGCAGATCACCTTGAATTCACGCCAGACGACGCGATTGCTGCCATGGCAAAAGCCAATGTGGTTGCGGTGTTGATGCCAGCGGTGAATCTATTTTTGGGCACCACTGACCATCTGGCGCGTGCACGCGATATTTTGAATGCGGGCTGCGAGGTCGCGTTGTCGACGGATTTCAATCCTGGCAGTGCCATGACGCAGGATATCGCGATGATGACCACGCTTGCCTGCACGCTCTACAAGATGACTCCTGGCGAGGCGTTGCGGGCCGTGACGATCGGCGCGGCAAAGGCGTTGCGCCGCGACGATATTGGCCGACTTCGCGTGGGTGCGCGCGCAAATCTGGCACTTTTTGATGTGCCTTCGTACAAAGTCATCCCCTATCATTTTGGTTCAAATCACGTCGAAGCGGTCATCTACGACGGTGAATTCGTATACTGGACCGAGTCCGAAGCCTGATTCACTTGAAGGCGAGCCAGATCGTGTGGCGGGTGCCTTTATTGCCGTGAGCGCGGACCATCTCGACTTCGACGATGAAGCCGGCGTCGCGTAATCGCTGAGTGAACCAAGGCGCATCAAACGCTGACCACACGGCCAGAACGCCGCCCTTTCGAAGGGCTTTCATCGCCGCGTTCAATCCCATCGATTGATAGAGCCACGAGTTCGACTCTTGAGTCAGGCCATCTGGCCCATTATCGACGTCGAGCAAGATCGCATCGAAGCCGTCTTCGGGCTTTTTAATCAGATCCCGAACATCACCTTCGTAGACAGTGACGCGCGAATCCTTCAAAGGATCGCCCGCTAAGGGCCCCAAGATTCCCTGATTCCATACGATCACACCGTGGACCAATTCCGCGAGCACGACCGAAGCTTTTGCCGGCAGACCCGCAAGCGCGGCGGCGAGCGTGAAGCCCATGCCGAGACCGCCGACCAAAACGCGGGCGTCGGAGCGTGTCACTCGGCCACACGTTAGATCCGCAAGCGCCTTTTCCGAATCGTGAGTACGGCTCGACATAAGGTCTTTGCCGTCAACGCGGATCACATACTCATCACCACGACGTGCGAGCTGCAATTTACCCTTACCACCAGGCACAGGCGTTTCGTCGAGGATTTCCCAAGGAATCAAAGCGTCTCCAAATACAATCGCGGGAACCTTATCCCAAAGTGGCCCCGCTAGAACATGAAACACTTCAATCCGTGGCAATATTCGCATGTCTGGCATTCTTGGCCCGCATGACCTCAAGAAGAACCCTTGCAAGCAGCTCGCGGGGGAAACTCATCTCAGTCTTGTCCTTAGCGGTGACGTCGCTTACGCCACGGAACCATGAATCACACAACGCGTTGAAATCTAACATTAAAAAAACACAAACTGGCGAACATGGAGCGATCGAACATTGCAGAAACACTCATGAACCCCGGTTTTCTGTCAGAAGACGGACCGGGAGTCCCCCAAAGTGGCGACGTTCGGCAAGGATCGGCTAACGCGTACCTCTATATTTGATGTAAATTAGATTGAATCAAACACTCTCAAATCTGCCGCGTTAAGGGACCGCCATGCCACGCTACGAATTCAAGGACGCCAAGTCGTCGAAATTCTGGACGATTGACCAAAACGGAACCGAATACACCGTGGTTTACGGCAAGATCGGTACCGATGGCGTTGAGCAGACGAAAGACTTCGACAGCGATGAGGCGTGCAAAAAAGCGTACGACAAATTGGTCGCTTCAAAGGTGAAGAAGGGCTACGCGTTGGTCGACGGAGAGGCAGAAGACATCGAGGAGCTCCCCGAAGCCAGCGATGGACGGCCCAAATCGGTTCCCGCTGGCGCCATCAAGTCTGGGCATGAGTGGGAGTTCGCAGAAAAAAACGCCAAGGGCGAAAACCATGGTGTTGTCACGTGGTGGCGCCTTGATGGAACGCGCTGTTGCCGGACCGAATATGTGAACGGAAAAGCGCACGGGAGTTTTCAGCGTTTTCACGAAAACGGCCAAGTTTCGCGTGAAGGAACGTTCAAAGATGGCAAATTGGTTGGCCTCGATCGTTTTCACCGTTCCAGCGAAAAAACGTCGGAGCATTTTGCCGTCTACGGCGCCGGTAAGCGGGTATGGACTGCCGAAAACGACCTCGACAAGGGCGTCCGACGGTTCTTCGACAAGGACGGCGAGCTCTGCGACCAGCAAGGCAAGAAAATCGCGAGTGTGCCCGCGCCCGCAGACGGACAACCAAAACACTGGCACGCGCCACCGAAATCCACGGAATCGCAAGAGTGGGAGCCACCGAGCTTCGAGACTGAGCTGCGCAATGGCGTCTATTTCACCCATGCGTTGCGGGGAGTGATCTTCCCGCGCCACGGCGGAGTAAAAACAGCCGTGCGCCCCGTGCCTAGCGTGAAGGTCGCGTGGGCCGCGCTGCGCCGAGCGATGTGGGCATGCGACAACGCTATTTTTGAGCACGAATTTTCAAAAAACCAGAGCGCTCGTTCGACGATTTGGAACGCCGTCATTTCGAACGACTCCAAGAAACGTAGCTACGGTGAACGACTGCTGGGTCTTGAGCCCCAAGACGCAACCTTTGAGGAAAACCGAGAGCTCGCCCGCGCGCTCTTTCGTCGGTATAGCGGCGTGTCGGTCCATCACACGTACTCGGTGGCGACTTATGAACGAGCAGCCGACTACTTTGTCGCATCGCTGGGCCTGGGCGAAGCTGCAGTGCTCTTGATGCATGGCGTCGAAGACGAGTTGCCCTACCAACGTATGGGGCCCTTCGAACGGATTCGGGATCTATTATCTGTCGCGACGGATAAGGAGTTCGCGGCCGCCAAAAAGCGAATCGTAGAGGGATTTGACGAGGTCTTGGCCGAAGCGAATAAAAAGAGCTACGTCGGTCGGCTTCCGGCCCATCTGGCTTGGGTGTTGAGCTTCCTTTTGCCGCTCGGCCCGACGGCCGGTGACGCTGAGCGCAAAGCCGCCGACAGAGCTCTGCTGGCGTGCCAAG
This sequence comes from uncultured Bradymonadales bacterium, assembly GCA_964394615.1. Lineage (GTDB taxonomy): Bacteria > Myxococcota_A > Bradymonadia > Bradymonadales > Bradymonadaceae > JBFFMO01. The sequence goes on from CAYMYJ010000010.1 coordinate 138,671, forward strand.
GGCGAGGATTTGGAAACGATGAATTGAACGCGGGCGGCCTGGCGTCGGTGGATGTCGCAGGGCTGAACCGTTTCATCGAAACCAATCCGGGGATCAGACACGAGTTTTTCGCGGGTGGTTCACGGATCTATTTGGCGTCGATTCTTGATTCGGAGGGCCTCAACGCCGCGCCCATTCTATCCAAAATGAAATTGGCCTCCCCTTTTGCAGGCAGCGCTCCAGAAAATAACCGATGGGCGTTTCTGTTGGCCCATTTGGATTCCGACGACGCGCTTGGCGCACTGCACGACGAACACACGCAGGGCCATCCATGGGGCGCCGAAGGGCTCGCCCTGGCAAATCTCTTTCAGCCGGCGAAGGTTGAAGCGTTGTTGACCAAGCGGAAAGACACCGCGCTTCTGGAGGCCCTAAAAACGACCACACCGTTGAAGCCGCCCGTTGTAGCCCAAGCCGACGCGGACGCCGATGGTACGCCAAGCGCGTACCAACCCGCGGTGGCCAAGCGCGCGCCTGACAGGACGTTCCGCATCGCGATTGAGTTTGAGGCCGATTGGCACGACGACGAGCGTGAGTTGGCGCTAAGTCGCGGATGTGAATTGAAGTGGAACGGAGAAAACCTGAACAAAACAAATATCGCCGAGTGGGTCGAACACCGCGAACGCTGGGCGATTCCCTCGGACGTGGCGTCGTTTACGGTGCGCTCGCGTGAGTTTGATAAGCGCCTTTCCGCCCTTGGCTACGCGTTCAATGCTTACGCCTCAAATTACGCGCTCGCCCTGAGCATGTTGGTCGCGGGCGAGGGCGCCATCGGACTCTTGGCGGCGATGCTGGCGGAATCACTCGACGGGAAGGTGGCCTGGGCGCAGCCTTTTGCGCATCCCTTGATTGCGCCGCCGATTCTTGAGGGCTTTACCGGCAAGAAATACAAAACAGAATGCCGCGCATGGATCCTTCGCCATCCGCGCTGCGCTTGGGCGTGCGCCATCGACATGGCTCTGCCAGGAAAGAAGAAACTGACGAAGGCGGAAGCCGCGGCACAAATTGCGGGCGAACGCACACTTCGATATCTGGCGGCACAAGGGTATCGGGAAGCGCTCCTCGAGGACGCCAAAAGCATTGGTGAAGACGCTGCCGTGCGCGCCTTGCTTGACGCCGATCCGCTGACTTTGCCCAAAGCCAAAATCCCCAAATTGCCGGCCTTTGCGAGTCCCGCAGCCCTTCCCCCTTTGGAACGAATGAAAGGTGGAACGTTGACCAAGGACGAAGTCGAGGCGCTCCTTGTGCGTCTGGCAGTCAGCAACGTCGACGAGGTCCACCCAGCTGTCAGCGACGCACAATCAACCCTGACGCCAAAATCAAGGACCGCGTTTGCCTGGGCGCTTTTTGAGGCGTGGCTCAAAGACGGAGCCGACAGCAAACAAGGATGGGCGATGCAGGCTCTTGGGTTTTGGGGGGATGACGACACGGCCCGACGGCTTTGTGCATTGGCCAAAGACTGGCCGGGTCAAAACGCCAGCGCTCGGGCGCAAGCCGCGCTTGATGCGTTGCTGTCGATCGGCAGCGACGTCGCACTTGTGAACATGAACCTGCTCGCCGAAAAATCGAAATACCCGGCGTTTAAGGCCGCGGCAGCCGAGCGAATTGGACTTATCGCTCAGAAGCGCGGCATGACTCGCGACGAACTCCAAGACCGACTTGTTCCAACGCTTTCGCTCGACGAAGACGGCGCGAAGCTGGACTTTGGTGCGCGCCATTTTGTGGTGTCGTTCGACGAACAACTTCGTCCGGTTTTGCATGACGAAAACGGTACGAAACTAAAGAGCTTGCCCAAACCCGCAAAAACCGACGACGCGGACCTGGCAAAGGCCGCAAAAGCACGTCTTTCGGGCCTCACAAAAGACGCCAAAGCTAGTGCTTCCGTGCATTTGGCTCGCCTTGAACGAGCGATGAAAGAGCAGCGAGCCATCGATATCGCGGTTTTTGAAGACCATTTTGTCGCGCATCCGTGGATGTCACATCTGACCAAACGGCTGGTCTGGGCTGCCCTAAACGCGGCGGGCAAAGACACAGGCACGTTTCGGGTCACAGACGAGGGGACCTACGCCAACGAAATGGACGAGGAAATAAGCCTGAAGGAAACGCATACTGTGTTGCTTGCCCACCCATTATATCTTCCAACCACAGCCATTTGGTCGACCGTGTTTGCGGACTACGAAATCATCCAACCCTTTGATCAACTCAGCCGCACGACGTTTTTGCCTTCAAAAGAAGAAGCCAAGACCAACGCCCTTCCGCGATTTGTCGGCAAGAAGGTCCCCTACGGTACACTTCGTGGGCTCACAAAACTGGGTTGGCAGCCGTGGGCCGATTCTTGGATCAACACGTATTCGAAGGACTTGCCTGGCAAAGCCGGTGTTCAACTGAACTTCGAGCCGGGTTATTCTCCGGCCGGTGAGGAGTACGAGGACCAAATCATCGAGTCCGTGGAATTGAACGGTTTTAAGAATTTCGGCGAGCTCGAACCAATCGCGTTTTCCGAGATCATACGGGATCTTACGGAGGCTATTAAATGAAGCCCGATAATTTTATCACAGCAAGATTGGCGCAGGCCCTCGCCCTTACAGACTCGCTCGTCGATGCGCTTGATGACGCGGCTCTGGAAAAACATTGTGGTGATGCACGTTCAAATAATATTGGCAGCCAGTTTTGGTGTTTGGTTGGTGCTCGAGAAAGCTACGCCAGGGCCATCAAGATCGGAAAATGGTCGGGGTTTTCTTGTAGCCTAGAAGGAGCCAAGCCCAAGCGGGCGGAAGCCATGCGGGAAGCGATGCAAAAGGCCGGGCTAGAGCTATTCGAGAGCATCCAGGGAGTCGAGCCAGACACTGTTCGGCTTAATTTACTCTTCGATCTTCTGGAACATGAGGCGCAGCACCATGGCCAGCTCATCCGGTATTTCTACGCCAACGGCATCGAATTCCCCACGGAATTTGCGGATCGATACAGCCTATGAAGGCTCACCCGTCACGGCTTTCGGGCGACCTCGAACTCGTCCCAAAGGCGATGAAGACGGCCCGAAATCCAGTCCCGAGATTCTTTGACGAGGATTTCAGGGTCCTCGCCAGTTAGAGCGGGCCCAAAGTGCAAATGGATATTGAGTTTGGGTTGTCGAAACCGGTCGCTGAAATGCTCGACAAAGCCCTCGTCGCCCCATGCGTCCTCGGGATGCGGATATTCGATCGCGACTGGCAATACCGGCACGCCGGCTTCCATCGCGGTCTCGAAGGCTCCCTGACGAAAATCTGAACAGCCGGGACCTGGATAGGTCGTTCCTTCCGGGAAAACCACGACCGTGTGTCCGTCTTCGAGCAATCCCCGCATCATATCGCGAGCTGCCTTACGGCTATCCTTGGCTTTGCGGTCCACAAATACCGTCCCCGCTCGCACGGCCGCTTTGCCCAATACCGGCCAATCCGCAACGTCGCCTTTGGCGAGAAAACAGCATGGCGTGGAGGCGAGCAGCGCAATGATATCGACGTAGGATCGATGGTTCGACACCAATAGCGCGCCCGAATCGCGAACAGGTTCGCCATCCACGTGCAGCGCCATCCCCATTCCAGAAAGCAGAACCTGCGCCCATTCATAGGCGAGCTGATTCATGGCGGCTTGTTGAACGTCGTGGGGCACGCGGCGCAGATGAAGTGTCGTTAACCCAGCAAAGGCGGCAAGCCGCTTGACGACGCGCGCCGTTCCCACCGGGTCGATCAGGGCCTGAACTACTGGACTTGGTTTGCTCATATCCAACGAAATGCTTGAGAAGTCGTAAGGCATCTTAAACCAACCGCATGGAGCGATCTAGCAGCGCGTCCGGCGTTGAGCCTTTCGACGAAGCAAAGGTCGAGTTAGAGTTTTTCTCTCATGCAAATTCTACTCATCACAGTCGCAATTCTGGCTTTGTTCGCATTCGCACACTTTTATGATGCTAAACAGCGCAATGATGCATGGACCCTGGTGGCAAAACGTTTGGGACTTTCGTTCCCAAGTGACGCCATCGCGGGAAAACTCGAGGGCGTCGAACTCAGCGTCCGGACGATCAGTCGTGGAGTCGGGAAATCCCGACAAGATTTCACAGTCATCATGCTCAAGATTTCAGGGACTCTCCCGGCAGGAATATCGATCGAGCCCGAAAAAGCCTTGGACAAGTTGGCCAAGCTGATTGGGTCCGAAGACATTCAACTTGGTTTACCGACACTCGATTCAAAATTATTGGTCAGGGCGAGCAATGAAAATAAAATTCGTTCTTGGGCAAAAAGACCGGGCGTAGAGCGTGCCCTGCGACGCCTCGTTACCCTAAGCAGCTACACGTTTCACGTCACAGGCGGCCACCTCATCTTCGAAAGACGAGGGATTATGACCAATGCGAAGGACCTTGAATCGTTGATTCGGGAACTCGTGGCAATCACTCGGGATTTTTCGCAAGTCCCGAAACCTCAAGAGTCGTTGGATTCATCCCGCGCGGATGAAGACGACGTCAGCCTCTGGTAACTCATGGAAAGGGAGCCACGCGTACTCATCGCGCAATCATTCCTGGTCCGTGTCCGCCGACAACTCTTTGGTAATCGCGACCAACTCCCGAATCAAAGCCTCAAGTTTCTCCGCGTTGGCCATCGACCCGCGGCGTTCGAATCGGATTTGATGCGAAGTGACTTCAAACCAGTGGCTCTCCAGGGAGACCAGGCGCTGCAGGCTCGCCGACACGTTTGGTCGCTGCGCCCAAACTCGAAGTTGGCTTTCATCGAGTGCATTGACCATCAATTTGGAGTCAACGCCTGGAAACTCAAACTGCACAACCTCGGACCCAATCAATGCGGCGACCGTTTCCAAGATCTTCTCGGGTCGAATAGACATTCCTGACGGAAGTTCGCCTGCCATATTAAGTGTCACGACCGTAAAGTATTTTCGCGAGTTCCCAACCCCTCGCCCCTCGTGTTGAATCGTGAGTTGCACACCGTCAACTACCCCACTGATATCATCGTCAGGAAACGAAAGCCCCAAACGCTTGGCCGCCAATGTCCATGCGGCGGTACGTCGCCTCGCGTCAAAAATGAACGCAAGGATCAGTAGAGTAAAGAAAGTGACCAAACCAATCGTGATGCCCATAAATGCCTTAAAAAAACGTGAGGCACGCCTCGAAATGCTGCCTCCCTTTTACGCCATTTAACCAGTTTTGCCGTCCATCATTTTTACCCTCGACAACAATCGGCATGCGGCGGGCACAATTCCGAATCTATTCTTCGTGGTTCTTCGCACTTTGAAAAACAACCGACCGTACTTAGACTGCTCATCTTGATTTCACGAAGGGGAAGCTTATGAAGCGGATAGAATTGATTTTGGGTATCTGCGTGATGGCAGGCTGTACTGGAACCCCGACGGAACACGCCAACGCCTGCGCGCCGGCAAATGATGACCAACTCATGGAGTTCCCGGGCTACATCGTCGTGGGAACCAGCACGATGTGCACCAAATCGGGAAGCGTGACGCGTTGCCCGTTCGAGACGGTGGGCAAACCCGGCGACCAAACCGGCATCATCCGCGCCGAGATCAAACTTGGCGACGGCTCAAGCGAGGTCGAGAACGTGGACGGCAAAGGTTTTGTGATTCGAGACGCCGAGGGCAAAGAAGTTGGCAAGGACCAGAAGGTCAAGCTCACGGCCCAAATCAAGGCGGTCGACTACGGGGATAAGCGACTGCAAAACTGCTACGTGGTCGTCAAAAAGATCGAAGCGACCCAATAGCTCGTCCAAGAACGCTCGTCTGGTTAGTACTTGGCCGATCTAATTTGGATCTACGCAGATCGAATGGCCGTCAGTGCCATTTTCGCAGGTATATCCGGGGCGACAGTCGCTTTGAGAGGTGCACGTTGCGAGGCACGCAGAGGCTGAAGATGTGCCATTGCAGTAGGACCCAGAGGGGCAAACCCCTTGGTTGGCGCCGCAGTAAATCGAGCAGTAACCGTCCTGCCAAGAACCGCAGTACGCATAGTCCCCGCCGCCACACGCCTGACCTGACGTGCACGGGTCGCCCACCGCGCCCGCGCCCTGACCGCTGCCTGCTACCGAGACGCACTCCATGCGACCATCACCATCAAGATCGAGGTCAATGAAACCTGCGAAGTTACACGAGTTTGCTAAGCAAAAACCTATGGCGCAGTGTGAATTTGAATCACATTGCGGGTCTGCACTGCACTCCTTCGTACAAAACTCGTCCCCGGTGCAATATGCTCCGGCGGTGCCACAATCTTGCGTGAACTCACAGGGTTCGCCGAGGCTGGCGTTCCCAATCGGTATGGGGTCACAGTAGCTGTTGCCATTATCCTTCATGACACATCCGTAGCCTTCTCGGCCGCAATCTGTGTCCGTGGCGCATATGGGGGTGCAGAAACCCCTATCTGGGTTGCATCCCGCACCAGCGCCACAATCCGAATCAACGTCACAATATTCAGTGCAGAAACCGCCGAACCATTGGTCGGGTTTGATGCAATGCAGTCCGCCACAACCAGCGTCTGAATCACACGACGCCCCTGCCAAATAGGGTCGAACGCACTGACCTTCGACGCATTCAACACCAGTCGCGCAGACCCCACAGTTCCGGGTTGCGCAGCCATCGGATAAGTCCCCGCATGTCTGGCCTTCGGCCGCGCAGGATGTCGTTGGTGTGCAAGTTGCGTCAACGTTCGAAGTCGAGTCTTCGAGACCGCCAGCATCGGTGTTGGTGGGTGTGCCGCTGTCTGAATTATTCGTGATGCCTCCGTCTGCGCCAATCGTCGTCGGCTCGCCGGTGGTCGTGCCATCGGGCCCCGAATCCGTAGAACTTCCATCGATCTGGATCGGGCCGGAGCCTCGTTTTTGCAGTTCGTCACCGCACCCACTGAAGAGCAAAAATAAAACCATCCAATTCATTAATTTCATCTCAATTCCTTCCATAAATTTTGGCAGCGAGGACCTTTCGAAAGTAAATCAAACGGTCCCACTTCAAAGGTCAGCGGCTGATTGCGCGACACGTTACGGATAGGCGGTTGCACCACGTACCTCAAGAGGCCGAGGCGCGGAGTAAGGTGATGTAAGGTGTTGTGAAATACTAGAGTCCGCACTCATGCTGATGGGCCGCTGAAAACGGCTGGGTGGTCGACACGTTTGTCGATAAGTCGAACGCTCGACGACATGTTTCATCGGCATCGCGAGGCTATTGAATGAGCGACTGCCCGAGCTTGATGGGCGACGAATGCAAGCGCGGTCTTAGCTCTGCACGGCAGGGGCAACCCTACTAGACCGCCAAGCGAACGCTATTGTCGCCACGTGGACCAACAACGCGGCGCTCGCGAGTGCAAGCCCATATCCAGTTGTATTCAAGACGTTTATTGCTTCTGGGATGCCGAGAAATTTCGCATAATTGCCGCGTAGCGCTGCGACCAGAACGCCGTCGAATATCGCGAGTTCAACGCCCAAGACGAAAAGAAGCTGAACCACCGGCGCAAACGGACCGCTATGGCTTCCTGGGATCAGTAGCATCAAGCGCGCTCGCCATTTCTGTGAAAACTGTTTTACCAAGACGCTCAGGCCGACGGCGAGAAGTCCCCAGAAAACGAATCCACTGGTGCGGCCGCCTGAAAGGACTGCGTTGCCGAGTTCACGCAATAACCCTCTCCAGCTTTTCGCCGTCGCTTCGCGTTCGCGAGCTTTGGACAAAGCCTGCCGATCCAGAGGTTTGGGCGCGACGCTCGTGCCCAGGCGTTCCCGCGCCTGCTTTGCGTCCGCAATCAAAGAATCACGTTCAGGCGACACGGCGAGTGTTTCGAGCCATTTGAGGGTCTCAGGATCGGCCATTTCGCCTGCCTCCAACGCATGAGGTTGGTTTCCCAACACATCCGTGAGCGCTACTCGATGCATTGCCAAAGACAGGCCAAGCGCGCTGATCACGACAAGCATGACAAGACTCGCGATTTCCGTTCGGGTTGGGCGATTCGGCCCTACTCGTACCAGGACCAAAAGGGTCATGAGAAAGACCACAAGCGGAGCGCCGACCACCACCCCGAGCCCCAAATCGATCTCGGCCGCACTACGAGTGAAAGTCGTTTGTAAAAGCGCAGCGCGGCCACGCTTGGCCCACAGGTTCGCTCGTTCTTTGTCTGCGCGAGCTGCGAACCAACGCGACAACGCAATCCAGGTCGCGCCGCGAAACTCTAATGAAGGCAAAAGATCACGCAATCGGTTCGTCAGCCGATCTACTTCTTCCACGTTGTCTTGGTTCACGGCTTGTTCGATCGCTCGAGTGAGCGGAATGGCACACGCGAATGCAATCGGGCCCGAGAATTCGTCGATATTGCCGCCGCCTTCGCGAAGCTGTGTTTTGCCCGCTTGGTAGAGCGTGTCCGCCATCTCTGTGTGGCCCACGATGTCTAGTATTTGCGCCATCTGCAGCTTATCCGACCAATTCGCTTCGATCGCCATGGCGTGTTTGATTGCAGCCTTGGATTCCGTGGCAAGCCCCGCCTTTTCGAGGAAAACCCCTCTCAACAGGGGAAAAAACGGATTGGTTGGATCGCGGCGTTCGTCCTGGCTCAGACGCTCGATCACGGCCTGTCGCTCTTTTCCATCGAGCTTCATGAATTCCAAAAAGTCCCCAGGAGCCGCATCTTTGAATGCACGTCCCTGTGCCCACCCGAAGGACATCATCGGAGGACTGAGTATCGCGTTGGCGTGATACGCAACCGTCAGCAGAGCAGGCTCGTCGTCAGCGTGCGTCTCGAGCACGATATCCATGCCGGTCTTTGTCGACTTAAGGTCCGAAATCAGTGCTGGATAGGTCTGCAGGCGAAGTACGATTCCGGATTTCGGATCGACCGCGAAGAGGTCGGCGCGTACCGCATAAAAAAGCTCCTCGCCAAGACGAATGGGCCCCGCAATCGGGAAGCTTGGCTTTCCCTCATGAACCTGCACTGAGCGATATTCATTGGTCCACACGACGTCGTGCGACACCGAATCGCGAGCGACGACCTTTGCCCCATCGACTTCAAACGCGAGGTCAACCGGGGCATCCTGTGCAAACCCCACGTTCGCCCACAGACAAAAGAGCAGAACCGAAAGTACTTTCATCATTTCCACGCCCTTCATGACAGGATGGCGCGCCGCGCCGGCTCACGCTCTACGCCAGAAAAAGTAGCCGAATCATGGTCGAAGCACCATGCGCCTCGCACGGTCGTAAGGTATTGTAAGGTCGCCATCCTCCGTGCCCTTTGTAGGCATGCCACGTTCTTGGGACCTGCATACCCACGAAATTCGACGCAACTAAAGCGTGGCGGCGGCATCCTAGAGGCGCAGCGCAACTTAAGAGGTCAAGATGTTAAAGGTGGGCGACGCCATACCGGATTTTTCCGCTCCAGCCAGCACGGGCGGCTCGTTGAGCAAGGCCGACTTGGCAGGAAAACCCTTCATTCTGTTTTTCTATCCGAAGTCTTTTACGTCCGGGTGTACGATCGAAACCCGGCACTTCGCACTGCTCGCACCGCAAATTCGAGAACTCGGCGCTCAGGTGGTGGGGATTTCGATCGATCCCTTAGAGAAGCAGTGCAAATTTGCCACTGAAACAGGCGCCGATTTTCCGATCTTGGCCGACCCCGATGCCGTGATCACCAAGAAATTCGACCTCAAACGAATGCTTTTACCCGTCGCCAAACGGGTGACCTATCTGGTGGATGAAAAGGGGTTTATCGAGGCCATCTTCGCCTCTGAGCGGGGCTTCAAGGAGCACGGTGATAACGTACTCAAAAGTCTGTCTGCTCGCTCGCGCGTCTAATTTTTTTCGATTATTCGTGTTCGTGAGCATCCCCTGCGAGCCGAATTAATGATAAGTGCATCTCATCAACCCCGAATTTGAGCGGGAAGACTAACGAAGGGCCGCCACCTCATGACGACACTCTTAGCCATCCTGTTACCGTTTCTTGCCATCTTGCCGGCATGGATCGCTCAGCGATACAGCCGAACAGCCAGCACGCTTGTTGCGATAACAGCCGCAGCAGCATCTCTCGGTCTGCTTTTTTCGCGCGCCACTGATGTGCTCGCCGGTCGAGTCTTCGTGGACTCGTGGCCGTGGGTCGCTGCGCTAAACCTGAATTTTTCGTTGCGCTTGGACGGATTGGGATTGCTCTTCAGCATTCTGATTTTGGGCATCGGTCTCTTGGTCCTGCTCTACGCCAGATTCTACCTGTCCGAAGACGACCCCATCGGTCCTTTTCACGCGATGTTGTTGACGTTCATGGGGGCGATGCTGGGCGTGGTTTTGTCCGAAAACCTGCTGCTCATGGTGATGTTCTGGGAGCTCACCAGCATCTCGTCGTTCTTTTTGATCGCGTATTGGAGCCATCTTCCCGAAGCTCGAAAAGGTGCCCGACTGGCGCTCACGATCACGGGAGGAGGCGGTCTAGCCTTGCTCGCCGGTGTTTTGATCCTGGGTCATATCGTGGGTTCTTATGAACTCAGCGACGTGCTGGCCTCGAACGAACTCATCCTTTCGCACGCCATGTATCCGGCGCTGCTCATCCTGGTTTTGCTCGGGGCGTTCACCAAGTCGGCGCAATTCCCGTTTCATTTTTGGTTGCCCAACGCGATGACCGCCCCCACACCGGTGAGCGCTTATTTGCATTCGGCGACGATGGTGAAAGCGGGAGTATTTTTGCTGGCAAGAATGCATCCGGCGCTGTCAGGCAGCGACATGTGGTTCTATCTGGTCACTGGCGTTGGACTGGTCACCCTTGTTTTTGCAGCCTACGTCGCGCTCTTTAAAGACGATCTCAAAGGCTTATTGGCTTACTCGACGATCTCGCATCTGGGGTTGATCACGGCCCTGCTTGGCTTCAGCACAAAATTGGCGACGGTGGCGGCTTTATTTCACATCATGAACCATGCTGCGTTCAAGGCCGCGTTGTTTATGACGGCCGGGATCATCGATCACGAAGCAGGCACGCGTGATACGCGACGCCTGGGCGGCCTGCGGCACTTGATGCCCGTCACGTTCACGCTGGGAACTTTGGCGGCGGCCGCCATGGCCGGGTTTCCGCCTTTGAACGGATTTTTGTCGAAAGAAATCTTTTTTGAAGAAGCCCACCACTTGATGTCCGATGGACGTTTGGCAAGCAGCCCATCCTGGATCATCCCGGTGTTGGCGACCACCGGTGGCCTGATCAGCATCGCGTACTCGATACGTTTTGTTTCGGCTGTGTTTCTGGGCGAAAAGCGCGATGACTACCCGCATCACCCACACGATCCGCCGGTTGGAATGTGGCTACCGGTCGCGATTCTTGCCTCGATTTGCGTGTTGGTCGGGTTGGCACCTGAGTTCTTTGCTGCCCCCTTGCTTGCCGCGGCCTCGCAAGCGGCCACATCAGGCGCGCTGCCCGAATATCACCTTTCTTTGTGGCATGGATTCACGCCTGCACTTGGTATGACCGGAGTCGCATTGGCGCTTGGATTCGCACTCTTTGCAAACCGTGAACGCCTGCTTCAAGTGAACGCAAAAGCTCCCGACGTCAGCGGAATGAATCTCACTGAATCATTCTTTGATCGCATCATGGTTTTGTCTGGATGGTTCACGGAGCGCGTCGATGGAGGCTCGCTGCAGAAGTATCTGTCGTACATGATCGCGGTCTCGATCATTGCAGGCTTCTGGGCCTTTCTTCAGCTCGGCTGGCAAGATGGCAGCCTGGCCCCCACCGAGGCACCACTGCTGATCCTTTTGCCATGGGGCCTGCTGATCGCCGCATGCGTTTTCACGGTCTACTACCAACGAAAACGACTCGCCGCGGTTGTGTTCATGAGTGTGATCGGCCTGCTCGTCTCATTGATTTTTGTGTATTTCTCGGCGCCGGATTTGGGCCTGACGCAACTTGCCGTTGAAGTGGTCACGATCCTACTGATCTTGCTCGCCATGCATGTGTTGCCAGAAAGATGCCCCCCCGATTCAACCGGAAATCGACGCCTACGCGACGCGACCCTTTCGGTCCTTGGTGGATTTGGGACAGCGGCCCTTGCATGGGGGGCCATGACTCGGCCGCTCAAGAGTATTTCGAGCTTTTACATCGACAAGGCACTTTCGGAAGGCGGCGGCACGAACATCGTGAACGTGATTCTGGTCGACTTCCGTGGCTTCGACACGATGGGGGAAATCTCGGTCCTTGTGATTGCCGCGGTGGGCATCGTGGTGATGCTGCGCGGAAACAAGCCGGCTCAGCCCACACAAGTCCCAGTGATGGATGAGGAACGATTCCCGGTGATGCTCACAAGCGTCACGCGGCCGCTGATGCCGCTGGTGATGTTGATCGCGGTCTACATCTTCTTTCGTGGGCATAACCTGCCAGGAGGCGGTTTCATCGCGGGACTCGTGGCCGCCGTCACATTGTTGATGCAGTATTTGGCTAGCGGCCTGAGCTGGTCGAACGCACGTGTCAAAATCAATTACTTGAAGCTCGGTGGTTTTGGCGTCCTGATCGCCATCGGCACCGGTGCCAGCGCGGTCGTCATGGGCAAACCGTTCCTGACCCATGTCATGGGCCACCCAAAGGTTCCGCTTCTTGGCGAATTTCATATCGGAACACCCGCGCTCTTTGACCTCGGGGTATTCCTTGCCGTTGTGGGTGCCTTGATGGTGATCCTTGGACGACTCAGCGAGTACCAACGGTCCTCCTACGACTCAGAAACAAAGGGGGACTCATGATCAGCTACGAATTTCTGATGGCCTCATCGATCGGTGTTCTGGTGACGTGTGGAATCTACCTGATTCTGCGCAGCCGAACGTTCCCGGTGGTCCTCGGCCTGACTTTGATCTCGTACGCCGTGAACCTTTTCTTGTTTTCGATGGGACGTCTCAAAGTGGGTGCCCCGCCCATTCTTGGCGCTCAGGCCGATTACATCGATCCGCTACCTCAGGGATTGGTCCTGACCGCCATTGTGATTGGTTTTGCCATGACCGCATTCGCGATCACACTGGCCGTTAAGGCTCATGTGGTCTTGGGTAACGACCATGTCGACGGCCAGGAGGGCGCATGAAAGACCTTCTGATCTTGCCGATCCTAATCCCCATGCTTACCGCAATGATCACGTTGTTGATGGGAGATGGACTCCGAAACGCCAAGCGCTGGCTCGGAGGCATCGCGATCGCGGCGACTCTGGGTGTGTCCGCCTACCTGCTGAGCATGAGTGCCGGCGGGGAGATCGTGACCTATGGCTTTGGCGACTGGCCGATGCCTTTTGGGATCGTGTTTGTCCTGGACCGTCTGTCTGGCTTGATGCTGACATTGACCGGGGTTTTGGCGCTCTTTGCTTACGTGTATGCGATCACAGGCCCAGACACGAAGGGCCCTTCCTTTCATTTTCTCTTCTTAATGCAGATCACAGGCGTCAACGGCTCGTTCTTGACCGGCGACCTGTTCAACCTCTTTGTATTCTTCGAGATTCTTCTGCTCACCGCCTACGTTTTGGTGGTTTATGGAAGTGGGCCCGCGCGCACTCGAACCGGCATGCAATATGTGTTTATTAACCTGCTGGGATCGTCGCTCTTCTTGGTCGCAATCGGCGTCATTTACGCGGTCACAGGCACGTTGAACATGGCTGATCTGGCTGTGAAGTTCGCGCAAGTGGGAGCTGCTGACGCAATGTTGGTGCGCGCTTCCGCCTATCTGCTCATCGTCGTATTCGCGGTCAAGGCGGGGCTCTTCCCGCTCTACTTCTGGCTCCCACATTCCTACGCGGCTGTGACCGCGCCTGTTGCTGCGCTTTTTGCCATCATGACCAAGGTCGGGGTCTACGCGATCCTTCGCTCTACGACGTTATTTTTCGGGCCTGACCAGGGGTTCGTCGAGAATCTGGTCCTTCCCTATTTATTGCCTGTCGCGCTCGTCACCTTGGTGGCCGCAGTGTTGGGGGCCGTTTCGGCCACGAAGCTACGAACGATGGCAGCCTATCTACTTCTGGCCTCAATTGGGACGATGCTGGCTGGTATCGGCCTCTTCACGGCGGCTGGCATTTCAGCATCCTTGTACTATTTGTTGCACAGCACCTTGATCATGGGCGCGCTCTTTCTGGTCGCAGACCTGGTGTCCGCACAGCGCGGGCCCGACGTGCGTGATTCTTTCGTAGCCGGACCCAAAATCCGTCAACCTCTGCTGCTGGGGGTGTTTTTCTGCTTCACTTTGATCGGTGTGCTGGGATTACCACCCCTGAGCGGTTTCCTTGGAAAAGCCCAGATTCTTGCGGCGGCCGTCGCATCACCGTGGCAAACCGCAATGTGGGCGACGGTGTTGTTGACGAGCCTCCTATCTCTGGTGGCCGCCGGCCGCGCCGGAACCACACTGTTCTGGAATACCAGCGACACCCTCGAAACGCGGTCGAGCGAAGCAGGCTGGAAATCCCTGCCCATCGCCGGGCTCTTGGCCTGCGTGGTCCTCTTGACCGTTTTTGCGGGTCCTTTGACTCGTTTCACCGAGGCGACCGCAAATCAGTTGTTGGAGCGGACTCCCTACATTTCTTCCGTATTGGAGTCCCCATGAAGAGGTTCTTACCCGCTCCAATGCTGAGCTTCTTGATGCTGACGAACTGGCTACTGGTCCAGATGTCGCTTGCGCCAGCCGATATCCTTATCGGGATTATCTTGGCTCTTAGCATCCCCTTACTGACGATCCGCTTCTGGCCCGACGCCCCGCAGGTGAGACATCCAGCCAAAGTGGCAAAATACATCGTGGTCTTTCTCTACGATGTTCTGATCGGCGGCCTGCAAGTGGCCTGGTGGATCATCGGGCCTCAGTCGAAATTGCAGCCCAAATTCATCTTCGTACCTCTCGAACTGAAGCATCCATTTTCGATAACGATGCTCGCGAGCACCATATCGCTGACGCCAGGCACGGTTTCCGCGCACGTCAGCGGAGACCGACGTTTGTTGATCGTTCACTGCCTCAACGCACCGGATGGAGACGCCACGGTGAAGGGAATCAAGGAACGTTACGAAGCGCCACTCATGGAGATTCTCGAATGATTCTCGAATACGCGACTATCGCCGCGATGATCCTGATCTCGATCGCGCTGCTCTTGAATTTCTACCGTATGGCCATCGGGCCAAGAACGATGGACCGGGTGGTGGCATTGGACACGATGTACATCAACGCCATCGCGATGATTGTGCTTCTGGGCATTCACCTGAATTCAACACTGTATTTCGAAGCCGCGCTGCTGATAGCGATGATGGGTTTCGTCAGTACTGTCGCGCTGAGCAAGTATTTCTTGCGCGGCGACATCATGGAGTAAGCCTTGAACCTCGCCGTCGAAATTATCGTTTCTGTGTTGCTGGTGGTTGGGGCCCTTTTCGCCCTGATTGGCTCGTGGGGACTCGCTAAGCTCAAAGACTTCTACATGCGCCTGCATGCACCGACCAAAGCGACCACGCTTGGACTGGGATGCATGCTTGTCGGCTCGTCAGTATACTTCACAGCAAGCCTTGGAACGCTCACCCTGCACGAGGTTTTGGTGACCGTCTTTCTGTTCATCACAGCACCGGCGAGCGCTCATATCGTGGCCAAGGCAGCCCTGCACGAAGGCTTCGCTTTCGAGGGGGGTCAGAGCAATCCACTGGATCACCCGCTCAACGTTCATACGGTTCAAACCGTGGATTTAACCGGTGTCGACGACTAGAGGGTCGCAAAGCGGGAAGGATGCCTAAAGGCGATGACCGGTGGCTAGCGGGGTTCCTTTCGCGATCAGGGCGCCATCGAAATCAGTATTTGATTCAAGGGAGCGCAAGAACTCGAAGGTGAAGATGCCGGTGTCGTGGCCGTCTCCCCACGCGATGCAAACGGCGTAGGTGCCCACTGGAGTCACATTTTCGACTCGCGAAGAGGCATCGGAGGTCATCGGGTTCCATTTCGGTGGACCGCCGCCATGCCCTTGGCAATGCGCACACGGGCAGTATCCGCGCAGGAATGTGCAAGACAAGCGGCTCTCAGCATCATCGCTCCATTCAATCTCCAGAACGTTGGTCTCTGCGACAAATTTGATCTGAGTCGGGTGCGGAACTTTTGCCATTATTGAATCCTGAATACGTGTACGCCGCCATCATCGCAGCCAACGGCCAGATGCTTACCACGTAGATCTACCGACCAACACGCGCTTCCTGTCCTCAACGACTGATGTGGCTCGGCACTGTCGCGATTATAAATCATCACACGGGCGTCTTCACCAACCGAGACGATCGTTCCGTCTTCGCCCACCGCAATTCCGCGGGCCTGACCGCGATGCGAAAGCATCGGTTTCGGATGGCCTTCGCTATCCCTGAAAACATGGCCGTTTGCCGCACACCATGCCGTAATTTCCCCATTGGTCCCGCCAGAAATCAAGGTGTCGAAACCGTCGAAGATGTCGACTTGAATCCACTGGCTATTCCAAACCCGAACCGTCCCGTCATGCCCCAAAGTAATCGTACGTACTGGCGATGTCGAAATGTCGGCCACCGGCCCCTGATGACCGTTAAGCACGTGCACACTTTCGCCGCGCTCAAGGTTCCAAATACGGGCGGTGCCATCGTAGCTCGACGAGAGCACGTAACGTCCGTCTGCTGTGAAATCGACGCCCGTCACCCATGCGGTGTGACCCACCATCTGCGCATGTCGAACACGACCAGACTCTGCGGTGGGCAGAAGCCAGAGATGAACGATTCCCTCGTCGCCGCCTGCGGCGAGCACCGATCCGTCTGGACTGAAGGCCACGGCGTTGATGCCTGGATGTTCAACCCGCAAACGATGAACGAGTCCGCCATCGACGCCCCATACACACACATGGTTATCGCCACCAGCGGTTGCGACATAGGTGCCATCTGCGCTGACCGCCACCGCATAAACGTGCTGATGGGCTGTTTTCAACACCGCAACGGGGACGAAAGTCGCCACCGTCGTCTTGCGTTTGCGACGTAAGATACCCGCAGCCGGTGCGGATGTGACTTCGGCAAAATTGTCGGGAGCCACCTCAAAAACACCGGGAACCGACCGGACGCCGTTGGGGGCTGGATGCTTCGGATCGCCGATCTGCTCCATGCGCTCGAGGGCGCTCGTCGAAACGACTCCAAGACCTTCTTCGTTCGCGCCAAACTCTGCAGCACCCAAACGCGGTTTGGTACTTTCGGCCCCCACTCCGCCGATCTCGGGCTCGATCTCGATATCCTCGAAGGCCTGAAACGACTCCTCGGCCGTGAAACTCATGATTTCGACCGGCAGGCCGAGACCCATGATTTCTTCTGCGTCAGAGAATCCATCCAAAATCGGGCGCGACGTGTCGGTTTTAATTCGTTCAAAAGGCGAGGTAGGCGGACGAACTTCGTCGGCGACCGATACTGGGCGTTCAAGGTTCGGTGAATGAGCCCGTTCCTCGGATTCCGGTTCGAGTTTTTGGGCCGGTTCTAGTTTTCTGGGCAGCGGGGATACTGCATTTTCCGACTTATCCACCGAAGAGGCGAAAAATGCGTGAGTATGGCCTGACTCTCCCTCGAGGCCCATGATGGCACTAATCTCAGACCCTAGATTCAGAAGTCCTTCATCGTCTGGATCCGAGCCCAAGCTCAAGTTCGGCGTGGCAATGGTCTTGGGGTTTTGAGGCTTTGGAAGATTGAGTCGCTCTTGCAGCAATCGTTTTTTGAGATCCAACGAATTCATGGCCTGCGTATCACGTAGCGTGGACACTTCGGCCGGAGCCTGTTTGAACGACGGGGCCGGAATCGTGCTGACCTGAGGGATTGAGACCGCTTCAGCAAAGGCTGCTTCGATTTCGGCATCGACCTCGTCGGGGTCGGCGTAGGCCATATTGCCGATGCCTGTGGTCATCGGACCAGGTTCGCCCACCAGAGAGGCTGGTTGTTCATCTTCGACCGGCTTCTGAGAGGCGTTTGGCGCCTCGGGGGGCACCGCGGGCGCCGACTGATTTGCCAACGATGACAGAATCAGATCTGCCTCGGATACCTGAAGGGCTACAGATGACTCTGCACCGGTGAAGGGGGACTGGGCTTGATCGGCTTGCGCTTCTTCGGCGGCGGCAGCGAGTTCGGCTGCCGCAAGTTCAGCGGCCTTGGATTCAGCTTCAGCAGCGGCAGCAAGTTCAAGAGCAACAAGTTTAGCGGCAGCAAGTTCAGCGGCAGCAAGTTCAACAGTTTCGGCGGTAGCAGCGGCAGCGGCAGCGGCAGCAAGCTCGGCCTCGGCAGCAGCAGCAAGTTCGGCGGCTTCGGCAGCTGCAAGCTCGGCGGCTTCAGCGGCAGCTTCAGCAGCTGCAAGCTCGGCAGCTTCAGCAGCAGCAAGTTCGGCGGCTTCAGCGGCAGCAAGTTCGGCGGCTTCAGCGGCAGCAAGTTCGGCGGCTTCAGCAGCTGCAAGCTCGGCAGCTTCAGCGGCGGCAGCAAGCTCGGCAGCAGCAACCTCGGCAGCAGCAAGTTCAGCGGCGGCCTTGGATTCAGCTTCAGCGGTGGCTCTTGCTTCCGCGGCGGCCTTGGATTCAGCTTCAGCGGTGGCTCTCGCTTCCGCGGCGGCAGCTTCTGCGGCGGCAATCTCAGCGGCGGCAGCAAGCTCGGCAGCAGCAAGCTCGGCAGCAGCAAGCTCGGCAGCAGCAAGCTCGGCAGCAGCAAGCT